>JASJPB010000044.1:0-6787 GCA_031426915.1 Sulfuricellaceae bacterium
GGTGAAGTGGCTGGCGGAGATCATGCACAGCAACCCGGTGTGGATGAACACCGAGACCGGCATGAAACTGGGCATAAAAACCGGCGACCTGGTGCGGGTGGAAAGCAAGGTCGGCCACATGGTCACCAAGGCTTATGTGTTCGAGGGCATCCATCCCAAGGTGGTGGCCATACCGACGGCATTCGGGCACTGGGCCTACGGCAGGCTGGCCCAGCTCAAGCTGAAGAGCGAGAAGGCGGGCGCCTGGGGCGCGCAGGACGACCCGGACCTGAACAACGTGTGGTGGGAGGACAAGGGCGTCCACCCCAACCAGATCATCCCGGTAGTGGTCGACCCCATCGGCGGCTCCCAGGGCTGGTTCGACACCGTGGTCAAGGTCACCAAGGCCGGGCCCAACGACAAGTACGGCGACGTCCAGGCCTCGTGGGACAAGCACGTGGAAGCCTTCAAGGAAACCATGCGCTACGCCTACACCGGCGACCTGCACCGCAAGATGCATCCGGAAATGGCCGCCTGGGGCGGGCCGGAAAGCGTCAAGCACAAGGAAGGCGGCGGCCACTGAGCAAGCGGAGTGCCCCGGCCATGACGTTATTCCCTTCTTCATGGCCGGGTTTTTTTGAGAGGTTGCCCATGCACAGTTCACTGTTTGTCGAATCCATGGAGGACAGACTGTCTCCCCTGGAGCTGCGCGCCCGTGCCGGCTATTACCAGTTGCTGGCCGGCGCCTTCGTCGAGGAGCCTGGGGGCGCTTACCTGGCCGCCCTGCGCACGCCGCAGGCGCTGGCCGAGCTGGCCGCACTGGGCTTGCACTTCGACGCGGACTTTAGCGATGCTCCGCTGGAACTGCTCCAGGAAAATCTGGCGTGCGAATACGCCACCCTCTTCACCACCGCCGGCGGATGCCCGCCGGTGGAGTCGTCGCGCCTTACCGGGCGTTTTCAGCAGGAGCCTTATCACGAGGTCAAGGCGGTTTACCGGCGTTGCGGCTTCGAACTGCAACCGGGCCGCTTCGCCGTGTTCGAGGACCAGCTCGGGGTCGAGCTGTCCTTCGTCGCGGCGCTGCTGGAGCAGCAGGCGGTGGCGCTGGAGCGCGGCGATGCAAGCGCCGCCGGGCGGCTGGAAAAGGAAATCAAACGCTTTTGGGCCACTCACCTGGGGCGCTGGGTTCGCGGCTATGCCACGCTGCTGACGCGGGTGACGGAGCATTCCTTCTACCGCGAAATCGCGCGCCTGCTGCATGGATTCGCCGAGGAGGAACTGGCCCTGCTGAAAGTGCGGGTGGACGATGTGGACGGGGGGCGCGAGGTGGTGCCGAAAAGCGAGATCGATGTCCTGTTCAATCCCGACGAACCGGTATGCGGCGGCTGCGAGCACGGCAAGACAGATAGGGCTATCGCATGAATCACGAATTCGCCTGGGACGAACTGGAACTGCTGTGGAACGCCAATAACTTCGGCGCCGTCCACGACTGGCTGGGCGAGCGCTGGAACTACCTGATCCAGACCAAGCCAGGCGGACACGACGACCCGGATGCGCAGTTCCTGCAAGGTCTTGCGTTCGCGGCGCTGGCGTTCTTTTTTACCCAGAACCACAATCAGGACGGGGCAGCGCTGCTCGCCGAAGATGGGGCGGCGCGGCTGGCACAATTCATGCCCATCTACCGGGGGCTGGAAGTGGCGCCGGTGCTGGGAACCCTGAACACCTTGCTGCCGCTGCTGGAAGGGCTGGAACACGGGGACGACTGCCCCATGCAGCCTTTCGTTTTCAACAAACTCGAATACCAGGTAATCAATTGATGAACGAATCCATACCGGAAATTACGCTTTGCCGCTGGGCCAGTCCAGAAAACGGCCCCTTTTCCGAGCCTGTTTTTCTTTTTGACTGCGCTACCCTGCCCGAGGACCTGAGCCAGGTCTCGGTGGTGCTGCGCAGCGCCGGCATGGAGCGTGTTCGCGAGTTGCTGGCGCGGGGCGCGCAGCGCGTGCTGGTGGGCGAGGCCGCCTTGCTGGACGGCAGCCTGATCGAAACCCTGGCCGGGGAGTTCGGGCCCGGGAAAGTCGGGGTGTGGGTTCCCGCGCGGCGGCTGGAGGTCAGCTGGTCGCTGGATTTGTATTCCAATGCCGACTTCAAATGCGTCACGCCCTCCCATGTCAAACCTTCCTGGGAAGTGCTGACCAGCGACGGCGCGCGTAGCGGCACCTACGCCGGTTGGTGGCTGGGGCAAATGCTGGAGCGCGGCGCCGCGATGGCGCTGCTCGGGGTGGACATCGCCGACGACACCGACCTCAACCTGTGTGCCGAGCTGGTGGAGCAGTTCGGTAACCGCCTGTGGCTGACCCCCCTGGCGGCGCCGGCGGCAGACCTGCTTCCTTGGGTAATTTACGGCCAGGCGAGGCAGCTCGTCGTTCCGGACAGTTGCGACGAAGCGGCGATGCTGGCCTTGCGTCAGTCGCTGGAAGCTGATGTGGAGACTGGCATCGAGGTGGCGGCATGAAATGGTTGCTGGCATTGATGTGTGCATTGTCGGCTCCGGCATGGGCCGCCACCGCCGCGCTGCTGGACAGCGCCCAGCTCGTGGAAATGCTGAAAAAGAACCAGCCCTGCTGCGTCATCGATGCGCGCGGCGAAGGTCCGCGCAAACAGCAACCCATTCCCTTCGCCGTAATCTACAAGGAAGGCGTCAAACCCAAGCCGGGCGGGTTTGCGCTGGTGGTGGGGGATAACGACCAGCAGGCGCTGGAAACCGCCCAGAGCGTCTCCAGAAAAAGCGGGCAGGATGTGTACGCGGTAAAGGGCGGTTACGCCGCGTGGCGGCAGGCGAAGGAGGGCGGAAATAAATCCGCTGAAACCATCATGCCGCAGAACTTCACCATCCCCAGCAATACCTGCGAGCAGGGGCAGGCGCTGCATGAGTACAAGTAACCCATGCTGACCCAGCCCGAATACCGCGCCAGCCGCTGCACCCGTTACCGCTACCGTTACAGCGCATGCAGCCGTTGCGCCGATGCCTGTCCTCATGAAGCGCTGGAACTGAACGACGAGGGCATCAAAATCAGCGCGTCGGCGTGCCGGAACTGCGCGCTGTGCGCCGCCGCCTGTCCCACCGAAGCGTTGCTGGCGGATAATCTGCCCCGCATCGAGGTGTTGAAGCGCGCCGTCAAACGGCCCGAGGTGCGCTTCGCCTGCGCGCCGTCCGAACTCCAGGGGGACGAAATCGTGCCCTGCCTGGGCGGTCTGGACGCGGCGATGCTGTCTTATCTCGCCAGCCGCGGCATTGCCGTCACGCTGGCCGGCACGCAACATTGCGCCGAATGCCTCCATGGCGCACAGGGGGAGGGCAGGCTGGGCCTCCATCTGGAGGCGGTCGAGACGTTGCGGCGCGTTGCCGGCAACGACAAGTGGGCCGATATTTTCGTGCCTGACGAAAGCGAAGCCGAACCGGGCAAGGCCGGGCACAATCCCTCCCGCCGCCACCTGTTCCGCCGCTTCGTCGGGCGCGGCGCCGAGCAGTTGACGCGCCCGGTTTCTGCAAGCGAGACGCAGCCCGTCCCGCTCAAGGCGATCCGCTTCGCCGCGCCGTTTTCCACCGCCGGGCGGGAACTGCTGCAAATTCTATTCAACGCGCCACGGGAAATTCCCCCGCCCTTGCCCGGCCATGCCGCGCTGCTCGCGGCGCAGGTCGCCATCCGGCCAGGGTGCACCGCCTGCGAGGCCTGCGCCCGCGCCTGCCCCACCGGCGCGATGCAAATCAGGGAAAGCGGCACGGCCTGGAGTCTGGGCTTCGATTTCACGCGCTGTGTCGGCTGCGGTGTGTGTGTCGAGGTGTGCCAGCCCCATGTCCTGCATTTTCGGGATGAGATGGAAAACCTCGCCAAGGCGCCCGAACCGGCGACCCTGCATGCACTGGGCAAACAGCGCTGCGCCCGCTGCGACCGCTTCTTCATCTCGCCCGCGCCGGCTGAAATCTGCCCGATCTGCGAGGGGGA
This sequence comes from Sulfuricellaceae bacterium, assembly GCA_031426915.1. Classification (GTDB taxonomy): domain Bacteria; phylum Pseudomonadota; class Gammaproteobacteria; order Burkholderiales; family Sulfuricellaceae; genus Sulfurimicrobium. The sequence goes on from JASJPB010000044.1 coordinate 3,987, forward strand.
TGACGTGGATTTTGCATCCCTGTTTGGATAGGATATCTACAAGGGAAACAATCATGGAATGGGAATTCACGCCACAGCAAGTGGTGAAGGGCGAAGCGAATTATGGTCTGGACGAGTTCCGGCATGACCTGATGCAGGAAGTGGCGCTGAACATACCGGGCCTAAGTCAGGAACAACTGGAGCCGGTTTTCCGTCTGGCATACGATCTCTGCTACTGGCTTGCCACTGGCAAGGACTACGACGAATTCGAGGGGCAGTTTCAGGACAGCGATACCGTAATGTTCCTGCGCGCCCTGCGGGAACATGGCAAGGCCAACGTGGAAATGCTGGGTGCCATCATGCAGCGCTTGATCATGGATGGAGTGGAGGAGGGGCTCTCGGTGGATGCTGCGGTGGTGCAAGTGGCATGGAAGCACGAGCTGTCGGCATCCCGGACGCCAAGTCACCAGTGATGCATTTGTTGACAATATTCGTTTTGTCGAATATTGTGTTCTTCATATGAACGAGCAATCCTATTTCGAATCCCTCTCCGACGAAACCCGCCGCCGCATCCTGGTGCTGATCCTGAAGCACGAGGAATTGTGCGTGTGCGAGCTGTTTCAGGCACTTGACGTGCCCCAGCCCAAGGTGTCGCGCCATCTGGCGGTACTACGCGATGCCGGCGTGCTGGCGCAGCGGCGTGAGGGTACCTGGGTGTTTTATCGCCTCGATCCGCAACTTCCCGCCTGGGCTTATCGCATGCTGGGGCTGATGGTGGAAGGGGTGAGCAATGGTGTTTCATATCGCGATGACGCTGAACGCCTGGCGAATGCGGCGATTCGTCCGGTACGCTGCGCGGCCTGATTTTTTTGACTTTTTATATCCGAAACGGGGAATATACGAGATGGCGAATAATAAGATTCATAACTGGATGCGCCGCTTCTGTTTGACCGCGCTGCTTGCACTTTGGGCCTTTGCCGCAACCGCAGGCGAGAAGCCCGATTTCATGGTGGATGCCGACTGGCTCGCCAAGAACCTGAATGACCCCAAACTGGTGGTGCTGGAAGTGCGCTACCACCCACACCGCTATTTCACCGTGGGCCATATTCCCGGCGCGATACAGGTGCAGCGCTTCAAGGATCTCGGCGACAACCACGCCATCCCCTCCATGCGCTTCCCTTCACGTGTAGCCTTCGAGCGCACCTTGCGCGGCTGGGGCGTGAACAACGACTCCACCATCGTGCTTTACGACGATTCCGTCACCGCGCTGACCTCGCGGGTTTACTTCCTGCTCGATCTCTACGGTTACAACATGGAGCGGGTGAAAATCCTCAACGGCGGCACCGTGGAGTGGAGTGCCTTCAACGACATGGTGAAGGAAGAGAGCAAGCGCAAGCCCGGCAGCGTCAAGCTCAAACCCGCCAAGCCCGGCGTGGTGGTGGAATGGACCGATGTCTACAGCGACGTGGTAGCGCGCCGCGATGCCGGAATCGTGCTGCTCGACGCCCGTCCCGCCGACATGTACAGCGGCAAGGTGATCCAGCATTCCGTTCGCGGCGGCCATATTCCAGGCGCCATCGGCATCGTCAGCCTGGACGGCGCGGACGGCCAGAGCCAGACCTGGAAATCGCTGGACGAGATCGCGGCACTATATAAATCCATCCCCAAGGATAAAACCGTTTACACCTATTGCCATGACGGCTTCCGTTCCAGCCTGGCCTGGCTGCAACTCAAGACCCTGGGCTACCAGGACGTGCGCATTTACAACGGCGGCTGGGGCGATTGGGGCAACAACCTGACGCTGCCGGTATCGGAAGGCGGGCAGCCTTACGATGAAGCGTTCGCGCTGTAACAGGGCGAAGCGCAGGCTGTCATGCAATTACAACAAGGCCTTGGCAGCATAACGATTTAGTTATTTTGAGGGTGTGCAGTGATGAGCAAAAAAACATTCAACGTGCTGTTCCTTTGCACCGGCAATTCGGCGCGCTCCATTCTGGGCGAGGCGCTGCTCAACCATCTCGGCAAGGGTCAGTTCCATGCCTACAGCGCGGGCAGCCATCCGGCTGGGGCGGTCAATCCTATCGCCATCGAATTGTTGAAGAAGAGCAAATTGCCGGTCGAGGATCTGCGCAGCAAATCCTGGGACGAATTCTCCGTGTCGGGTGCGCCGCAATTCGATTTCGTGTTTACCGTGTGCGATAACGCCGCCGGCGAAGTTTGCCCCGTCTGGCCCGGCCAGCCGATGACTGCGCACTGGGGTATCGACGATCCCGCCGCGGCAACCGGCAGCGACGCGGACAAACGCAAGGCCTTTGTCACGGCTTTCACCCAGCTCAACCGCCGCATTTCGCTGTTCATCAGCCTGCCGGTGGAAAAGCTGGACAAGATGTCGCTGAAACGCCGGCTCGACGACATTGGGCGGCTGCGCGAGAAAGGAGAGTAAGCGGTGAGCGCGCAATGTGAAGCCACCGCCAAAGCTGCCGCTGGCGCGGAAATGGGCTTCTTCGAGCGCTGGCTGACGGTGTGGGTATTTCTCTGCATCGCGGTGGGCATTATTCTCGGCCAGCTCTTTCCTGCGCCGTTTCATTTCCTGGGCGGCTTGCAAGTGGCCAGCGTGAATCTCCCGGTGGGCCTGCTGATCTGGGTGATGATCATCCCCATGCTGCTCAAGATCGATTTCGGCGCCCTGCACCAGGTGCGCGCCCACGCCAAGGGCATAGGCGTCACGCTGTTCATCAACTGGGCGGTCAAGCCTTTTTCCATGGCCTTGCTGGGGTGGATTTTCGTGCGCCAGGTGTTCGCGCCCTATCTGCCCGCCGATC
>JASJPB010000045.1:0-12484 GCA_031426915.1 Sulfuricellaceae bacterium
GCGGTCGAGTTCGAGTATCCACTCGGCGGCGTTGTCGAGGAAGTAGCGGTCGTGCGTCACCGCCACCACGGTGCCGGGGAAGCGGGTGAGGAAATGTTCCAGCCATTCCACCGATTCGGCGTCGAGGTGGTTGGTCGGCTCGTCCAGCAACAGCATGTCGGGCTTGGAGAGCAGCAACTTGCACAGCGCCACCCTGCGTTTTTCACCGCCGGAAAGGTTCTTGATCGCCGCGTCCCAGGGCGGCAGGCGTAGCGCGTCGGCGGCCACTTCCAGTTGCTGTTCCGGGCTGCCGCCGTCGCTGGCGGCGAGGATCGCCTCCAGCCGGCCCTGTTCGGCGGCCAAGGCGTCGAAGTCGGCATCCGGCTCGGCATAGGCGGCGTATACCGCATCCAGCTTGGCCTGCGCTTCGAACACCTCGCCCAGCCCTTGCTGCACCGCCTCGCGCACGGTCTTGTCCGGGTCGAGTTGCGGCTCCTGGGGCAGGTAGCCGATGGAAATGTTTGGCAGGTGCTGCACCTCGCCGTCGTATTCCTTGTCCTCGCCCGCCATGATGCGCAGCACGGTCGACTTGCCCGAGCCGTTCAGGCCGAGCAGGCCGATCTTGGCGCCGGGGAAGAAACTGAGGGAAATATCCTTGATGATCTGCCGCTTGGGGGGAACGACCTTGCTCACGCGGAGCATCGACATTACGTATTGGGCCATGGTATGTATTCAGCGTTGAAGAGATGAACGCAAGTTTAACCCATGCAATGCATTTTTTCAGACTTGCCAAGCCCCACCCGGAACCTCAGAATGAGGATCGGCAGTCTATTCCCCGGATCGATCATGAACCAATGGCCAGCATTCCTGTTTCTGATTCTTGCGCTCATCGGCGTGGAGGCGCGGGCCGAAGTCTACAAGGTCATCGGCGCGGACGGGAAGGTGTCCTACACCGACAAGGAGCCGCAGGCACCTGGAGCAAAAACCGAAAAGCTGAGGGTGCAGACCTACAGCGGCACGCCATCCGTTTCCCCGCTCAATAGCACGTTCAAGAAAGTGACCATCCTGTCCGCGCAATGGTGTGGCGTGTGCACCCGTGCGAAGGACTACATGAAGAGCCGCAACATCGCTTTCGAGGAATGGGATATCGACCAATCCGATTATGCGCGCGCCAAAATGAACGAACTGGGTGCCAGGGGCGTTCCCGTCATCCTGGTAGGCAAGCAGAAAATGGTCGGCTTTTCCCCGGAGGGTCTGGACGCCATGATAAAAAACGCCAAGAGTTTTTAGGCGAAAACATCCCCGACGCGGGCGCCGGCATACCAGGCATTCATTTCCTGCGCCGAGCGGCCAGCGGCCCATGGCGCCTGGTCGGCCTCGCCCACGGGCTGATACGGCCCCTGCTTCACCTCGAAAATGACGCCCCCGCTATCCAGCGACAGCACCGCATGCCAGACGCCGGCCGGGTTTTCCAGCAGCTTGCAGTCCTCACCCAGCACGGTACGTTCCGTGACCCTGCCCGTTTCGTCGAAATGCAGCACCAGGAAGCGGCCGCGTAGCGGAAACAGCATTTCCCAAGTGTGCGGATGGCGGTGCGGACGTACCAGGGTGTCGGGCTCCATGGCGATGGCCAGGCGCTGGATCGGGTCGTTCAGTTCCGGGTGCAGGTTGTGGTTGGCGCGGCGGCGTGGCGATTGTTGCGCCTGCATTGCAAGCGCATCCAGCATTGAATCGTTTAACTGTTTCAAGTCGAAACTCCACGGGTAATAATATGCACATTATCCCTCCTCACGCAGGCCAGGCAATGAATGATGCAATCAAGGCACAGCTGCTCGCACTTTTCCCATCACTGCGGGACCTGCCTGCCGATCTGATGCGGCGCCTCGACCAGGAATCCTCCTATATCGAGGAGCCCGCCGGAACCGTGCTGTTCGAATCCAGCAGCCCCTGCCAGGCGTTCCCCATGCCGCTGACAGGCTCGGTGCGCGTCACCCGGGCCGGGGCGAACGGACGCGAGTTGCAACTGTACCGCGTAGCTCCCGGAGAAAGCTGCATCATCACCAGCAGCTGCCTGCTGGGCCAGAACGCCTACCCGGCGCGCGGTATAGCGGAGGGCAGCCTGAGCGCGGTGGTGCTGCCGCGCGCGCTGTTTTCCAGGTTGATCGAGCAACACCCGCCCTTTCGCGCCTATATTTTCAACCTGTTCGGCGAGCGCCTGGCGCTGCTGATGCAGTTGGTGGAGGAAGTCGCATTCCACAAGCTGGATCAACGCCTGGCATCCTTGCTGCTGTCCCGGGGCGGTACCATCCATGCCACGCATCAGAGCCTGGCGGATGAACTCGGCAGCGTGCGCGAAATCGTCAGCCGGCTGTTGAAGAGTTTCCAGGACCAGGGCACGATCGAACTGGGCCGCGAGCAGATCATAATCCTCGATCCCGTAGCGCTGCGCAGCATCGCTGCGCCGTGAATGTAACCTAAGTCACATACATCAGACAGCGCCGCGCCTAATATCACTTCGTCGTAAACTTTTTTACCGGGAGACTTGAAGATGAAAGCAAACGTAGGTGGGATCGACAAACTGTTGCGTATCGTGGCCGGCGCGGTATTGCTGGCGCTGACCTTCGTGCTCGGCAACGAAAGCGGCCTGTGGCTGTGGGGCCTGATCGGCATCGTGCCGCTGGCCACCGGGCTGATGGGCTGGTGCCCGTTCTACCCGCTGCTGGGTATGAATTCCTGCCCGAGCAAGTAATGAGCTAGGCCGCAAAGCATGACGGCATGCAAAGGCACAGGATGGATGCATCCTGTGCCTTTTTTACGTCAGATAAAAACACAGTCGGGTAGGATGGGTTGAGCGCAGCGATACCCATCAATAACCTTTACATCACCGCTTGGGTGGGCCTGACCGGAGTTGACGGACGGGGAAGAGATAATGGGTATCGCTGCGCTCAACCCATCCTACAACTAGCCCACCCTGCCTAGCTCGCGCACCGGCACACGCCACAAGAAAAATCCCAGCACCGCGCCCAGCACGGCCAGCATCACCCGGTGCCAGGTGGCGTCCATCAGCAGGATGGAGCTGCCGAAAGACAGGATCATCAGCAGGTAAGCCCAGCGCTTGACCTGGCGCGACATGGCCCGGTGTTGGTGCCATTCGATGATCATCGGGCCGACCACGCGGTGGGCCAGCAAGCGCTCATGGAAAGATTCCGAACTACGGGCGAAGCAGGCGGCGGCCAACAGCACAAATGGCGTAGTGGGTAGCAGCGGCAGCACCACGCCCAGCGCCCCCAGGATCAGGGCGAAAATACCCAGGCCCAAATACAGGCCGCGCACGAGCGGCGAATCATGCAGGCGCACCATGGGCAACTCGCCTCCGGTTTTTTCCCGGTCAGGGTTTTCGGCTCCAACCGTATTCCCGGAACAACAGGCATCGTCTCCGGCAGGCATCTCCGCCACGCCAAAGGCGCCTGATTTAACCTGCTCCATGCGCCGCACCCTCCAGCACCAGCAATGAAGAATTGAGCAAGAAAATCAAAGACTCTTTTGACCAAGGATGAGGAATTGAGATGTGCCGTACCATGAGCTATGGCGCCTAAACTTCTTGAAATTGACCCGCAACAAAATCGGAGGCCACCCGATTCCGCCCTTGTTGCTTGGATTGGTACATGAGATTATCGGCGCATGCGATCAGGGAATCCAGCGTGGCATGCTGACTATCTTTTTGCGCCACGCCAAAACTGGCAGTAACCGCACTTTCTCCCTTTGCATGCGCAATCCGGGTATTGGCGATAGCGCTGCGCAATCTTTCCGCCAGCATCGTCGCCTCCTGCGGATTGGTTTCAGGCAGATAGACGATAAATTCCTCACCTCCCCATCTGGCCGCCACGTCGCCTTGTCTGACCGATTTTTTCAGCTTCTCCGCGATTGCAACCAACACCTGGTCGCCGTGAGTATGGCCATGGGTGTCATTGATCTGCTTGAACAGGTCGATATCCAGCAACATCACACAGGCATTGCGCTTGTTGCGCAGGGCCGTACTCCAGAGCGCTGCGGTTTTTTCGTAAAAGGCGCGCCGATTGTTCAAGCCTGTTAGCGGGTCCAGTTGGGCAAGCGCTTCGGCTTGAATCTTTTCTTCCTGCACGATGCGGAATTGGCGGGCCAGCGCCAGGGCGAGGAGCGTGGCATCCGCCAGCATGCCGATTTCAACGGCGCGGAATGTCCAATTATTATTGGGGATGAAACCCCAGACGGAGAGCGTGGTCAGCACGGCGCCCAGCATGGTAATGAAGGCTGCCAGCAGGAAATAGCGCGCCGGCTTCTGACCCGAATAGACCGCTATCGCGCCGAGAAACAGCATGATGAAGGAAAACAGCAGCGCGACATTGAACGCGATGAGCAGCGCAAGCAGTTGGCTGCCAAGAAACACGGCCGCAGCCAGCAGGAGCGCGCATCCGGCGCTGAATCCAAAAACAGCCCGGTGGATCCTGGGGAAGTTTTCCCGCGTATCGAGAAAGCGGGTTGCAAACAGCAGGCCGCTGAGCGCGAAAATACACATGAGAACGGGATTGGACCATTGCTGCCACTTCACCGAGGATGGCCAAAACCATGCGTAACCGTGGCCGGTATAGGCGATGTTCATGGCCACGAACGCCCCCAGGTACAGGGCGTAATAAAGGTAGCGCGAACTGCGCAAACTGGCGAAAAGCATGGCGTTATACGCCATCAAGGCAAGCAGGAAACCATATACGAAACCATAGCTGTAAACTTGCCGCACTTCCCTGCTCCGCGCGGTATCGGGACTCATCAGGAAGATTGGAACAAGCATGGGGTCGGGCGTTGCTATGCGCAGATAAACATCGCTCAGGCCCGTGTTGAACGCATGGTCGAATGCAAAGAAGCGGCTGTTGACCGGGCGTAGCGCGAAGGGTTGGCCATCGCCGAGGGTGTAATTGGCGACGGTCCTGCCCTGATGCTGGACAGCCACCTCAACACTGTCGAGCCATGAGGTTTCAATTGACAACCTTCTGTCCAAGGGCGCCCCTGCCGGGTTGTCCACGACAAAATGAATCCACACCGGCTTTGCGCCGATACCGAAATTCAGGACCGGACGCTCCCCCGGCGTAAATTTACCCGCCTTGTAGCTTGCCAAGGCATCGGACAACTCCAGACGGGCATCCTGTTCTTTCAAATAGCCGGTAGACAAGCCGATGGCATTCTCATGCTCCAGAGCCCCGGAAATGGGCGCAGCGGCAGCCAACGTACTCCACACCAAGGCGAGTACGCTGAGCAAATGGAAAAGTATGCTGAAGCTCATGGGGGCCACTGAATTTATCACTGCTCGGTTCGAGCATAATCAGGACACGCACATCCCAATGTTATGATATTAAAGATTTTTTATCTGGCGTTTAGTAGGAGGAGTGTACGTGATTTATCGATTTTGGTGTCAGCAGTAACGCGTTGCCTGAATCTAGCCAAGCCCATGCGCCGCATCCACCAGCACCCTCAAAAGCTCGTCCCCATATCTTGCCAGCCTGGCCTGTGCGCCATTAGTCCTGGTTGTCGGCCTGTTGCCAATGCCGAAGATGGAAAACAGCTGGGGCGCTGCTGCCCGGCACCCGCGCTGCTAAACCTTGATATAGCCCCAGCCCTGTTTCAGGCGCAAGGTAATCTCGTCCAGGGCTGAAGGTGCAATGCCCGTGTTGGGCAAGAGGCGCACGTCCACCCCCTTGGCGCGCAAATTCCTGAGCGTCTGACCGCATGCCATTAGATCTAGCGTGGGGTATTTCTCCCGCATCAGCCCGATGCGGAGCGCATAGGGCGAGACATCCGCACGCAGCAGCTCCAGGCCACCGCCATTGGCAATGATTTCCACCTGGATCGGCCGCTTCGCGCGTTGGGAGCTGGCCAGTAAATTCTCCGCCTCGTCCAGTGCGGAGGCCAGCCTGACTGGGTTAGACGTTCCCACGTGGATCATGAGTTTGTGCGGATCCGCCCCGATATCGTTGCGCTGCACGGCTTGCAGCAGGGTCATGATTTCACGGTCGGAAACGTGGCCGGTCCAATTGTGGGCAAACCAGCCGGAAAAACTGCCGATTACCAGCATCAGGCTGGCGACGAGAGCCTGACGATACGGCGTCCCACTCATCCAGCTTTTTGTCGATGAGCGCGCAGACAGGGGCGGGTTCAGGTAGGCATGCTGCACCATTTCCTTCAGTCCGCGCAATTCGCATACCCTTGCCTTCAGGGTTTCATCCTGCTCGATCAGTTCAAAGGCCCGACTTTTTTCGGCCGGATCGAGCTGATCGTCCACAAAAGCATTCAGGAATTCATCCGAAATAGTTTGATCCTGCATCATTTGACCCTCCTTAGCGGGGTAATTTGCTGAGCTTGCCCTGAGGGCGCGAGTTCCTGCAACAATTCCTTCAACATCCGCCTCGCCCGGCACAAACGGCTCATCACCGTGCCGGCCGGCAAATCAAGTATGCTCGCGACCTCGGCATAGGAGAATTCCTCCAGGTCCACCAGCGTCAGCACCTGGCGTTGTCCCAGCGGCAGTTTGGCGACTGCATCCCTCACCCGGCCGACGATCTGTTTCTGGGCATGCGCGTCTTCCGGCGTACTGGCGTAAACGTATTGAAAATCCTCGATCTCGTCGATATCCACCATCTCCCGGTTGTGGCGGAAATGGTCGCACCAGCAGTTATGCAGGATGCGGAACAACCAGCTGTTCAGCATCTCTTGATCACGCAACTGGCCGGCGTTCTTCAACGCCTTGGACAAGGTGTCCTGCACCAGGTCGTCAGCCAGCGCAGCATTGTGACACCAGGAATAGGCCACCCGGTAAAGCCTGGTCCGGCTTTGCTCCAGCTGCTTGCGAAAATCACGGGAACGGCAGAGCAGGGAAAGAATTTTCATCGTATCGAAACCTCGACCTGAAATGAGCTAATGAATATACGACGCAACAGGCCGGAAAAATATTCCATTTCCGGAAAGATATTTTTTGTGCTGAGAAATGGAATAGAAATTCGTTTCCAGACGTCTTCACGAGGTGGAGGCAATCCATGCCACCACCATCCAATAACTATATCTGGAGACAGCACATCATGAAAAACACTTATAGATTCGGGGCGCTCGCCGCCGGACTCGCCCTGGCGCTGTCACTCGCGTCGAGCACCGTTCTGGCCTCCGACGTGCCCGCTGCGAAAGACGCCGCCAAGGAAAAGGTGATATTCCAGGTGAGCGTGGGCGACCCGAAATCCTGGAATCTGGTACTCAACAATGTCAAGAATGTACAACAGGAACTGGGCGCCAGGAATGTGGATGTCGAAATCGTCGCCTATGGCCCCGGAATCGGCATGCTCAAATTCGACTCGGAGGTGACAAACCGGATCGACGAGGCCGTCGGCGCGGGCGTCAATATCGTTGCCTGCGAAAACACCATGAAAGCGCAAAAACTCACCAAGGCCGACATGCTCGCTTCCGCCGGCTTCGTGCCGGCCGGCGTGGTCGAATTGATGAAAAAGCAGAAGGAAGGCTACGCCTACATCCGTCCTTAAGAACGGCAAGCGCGTAGATCAATCCAGTCAATCACAACCCCCGCCCTCAGGAGAGGAACATGAAGAAAACCATTCTGGCTGCCGCAATGGCAGCCACGTTCGGGCATGCGCCCGCAACTTTTGCCACCAACTGGTTCCAGCTGCAGAACAACGAGCAACCGGGTGCCGCGCCCTATACTTTTTGGGGTTTCATCCAGCCGACCTATACCCATATCGAAAGCCGCACGGTTAACGGCATTCCCGCGACCGTGGTATCGCCGGTGAACGGCGCCAATGTGCCGGTGCCGGCCGGACTGCGCGCCTACAACGGCCAGACCGCGCTGTTCAACCTGGTAGGCCCGGATCTCGAACACAGCGACCAGCTACAACTGTTTCGCGCGCGTCCCGGCGTGCGCGGCGTGATTCCCGGCACGGACGAGAAAATCAATTATTTCGTCCTGGCTGAACTCGGCAACAACGGCCTCACGCGGGAAAGGCAGGCCGTGCTGACCGACGCCACAGCCACCTTCAACTACATTCCCGGCGCGCGCATCCGCATCGGCCTGGGTCGCCTGCCGCTGGGCGAGGAAGCGATGCAGGGCGTGCAGATCATGGATTACGTCAACTTCACCTCGGTCAGCGACCAGCTGCTCAACGAGCGCTTCGTGCAACCCTACGCCAACGCCGCGCGCACCCATGCGCCGGCGGTAGGAGCCCCGCTGGCCATGTCACGGACGGTCGGCGCCTTTGGCGGCTTCCGCGACATCGGGGTCGAGGTATACGACTGGTTCAACTATGGCAGATGGCAGCATGCCTATGCCGTGATGGCCAGCCAGGCCAACGGTATCGGTTTCAGCGACGATCTCAATCGCGGGAATTACGACTGGACCGCGCGTTTCCAGACCTCTTACGTTTTCCAGGGTAGCGGACCCAAACGGGAAGACGTCACGGCCTACGCCTGGCACCAGGAAGGCAAGCGCGCCTATGGCACGAGCGACTACACCCGCGTGCGCGAGGGCATCGGCGCCAAGTACCTGCGCGGCGGCCTGCGCGTGAGCGGGGAATACATTCGCGCCAAGGGCATGATCTATGTCGCGCCCACGCCGCAGTTCAACGACATCGGCGCACCCGCCTTCGAGCCGGTGGATTATGTCGCGCTGGACTCCAGCAACAAGGCCGATGGCTATTACCTGGACCTGGGGTGGAAATTCGCGCCCAAGTGGGAACTCGACCTGCGCTACGACGAGCTGAGCAAAATGACCAATTCGGCCTACGACGAGCGCAAGACCTCCACCTGGACGCTGGGCGCCCAGTATTTCCACACCCCCAAACTGCGCTTCGCCTTGAACTATGAAATCCGCGACATCGAGGTCGTCCACCCCGAAGCGCAGCTCACCAACGCGCAAAGAATCCAGGGCACGGCGGCCGAGGTCATCGGCGCAACCATCGGCAACAGGATCAGCGCGCAGCTGACCTGGATTTTCTGATTTCCCGTTTCAATAAATCTCCGGGCGCCTTTTTCGCGCCCGGCTTTTTGATCAGTTGGAGGAGAACAGCATGATTTCAAGATTCATGATTGCAAGTTTATTGTTCATTACTGGGCTTGCCGTGCAACCCGCATGCGCCGAGGAAAAGGCCGCCGATCAGGCAAGTCGGCCCGCCAAATCCGCTTATGTTCTTATCCCCGACAACAAGGACCACGACCTCAAGCTTTATCTGGGCGATGGACGCCTGGTGACGGGCGCGGAAGCGCTCGGGCGGATACAGCAGGAAGCAGGGCTGGTGCTATGGCTGGCGGGCAACCAGTTCTTTGCCATGGACGAGGTGATCCATTCCTTCCAGAAGCAGCATCCAGGCGTTGCCATCGGCCTCGTCACCCTGCCGCCCGGCCTGATTCTCAAGGCCATCCAGGCAGGTGGCTGGCATTATGGCGGCAAGGACTACCCCGGCTTGCCGGACATTTACGCCTCGGTCAACCTCGGCCATCTCCAAACCCTGAAGAAATCGGGCCTGATGGACAGTTACGCGGTGTATATGCACAACGAGCTCCAGCTCATCACCGCGCAGGGCAACCCCAAGAATATTCGCGCCATCGCCGATCTCGCGCGCCCGGATGTGCGCACCTCGCTGCCGAATCCGGTCAACGAGGGCATCATGCAGTTCTATCTGCGCAAGGTGCTGGAGCGCTACAAGTTGTGGGATCAAATCGCGGCTGGCAAGGAGTGTGCGGCCTGCCAGACCACACCCAACAACTGGTTCACGGCGGTGCATCATCGCGAAACCCCGGAGCGCATCCGCTCCGGCCTCTCCGATGTAGGCGTGGTGTGGAAAACCGAGGTACAGGAAGCGCTGAAAGGTGGCGCGGCGATCGATGGCGTGGTCCTGCCCCCGCAGGACAGCTTGCGCGACGAGGTGAGCTACGCCATCGGCCTCATCTCCTCCAGCCTTCACCGCAAGGCCGCCACGGCCTATCTCGCCTATCTCGCCACCCCGGCGGGACAGGACGCCTATGCCCGATATGGTTTCGTCAGCGCCACGGCGGCGGAGCTGACACTCAAGCCCATTCCCTGACCGATGTTTCCCGCTACAGAGACACGCATACCAAGGATGATGAAATGAGAAAGCTACAACTGATTGCCGCGCTTCTGATGGTTATGCTGAGCGCCGGCGCATGGGCGGAAGAAATCCTGATCCTGGGTATCCAGGATTACAACAAGAGTCCCATCCTCATGGTGTCGGAGTACAACGGCCTCACCCACTACCTGTCACGAACGCTGAAGCAGACGGTGCGGCTCGAATCGGTCAAAACCCACGATGAATACCTGAAAAAGGCGCAGGCCCGGCGTTTCACCTTCATGTACAGCCCACCCAGCATGATCCTGAGCGCGAACCGGCTTGCCGGCTACCAACCCGTGGCCAAGGTTCCGGGCCTGCTGTCGGCCGCCTTCATGAGCCTGTCCTCGAGCGGCATCGCTTTTCCCGAAGACATGAAGGGCAAGCGCATCGGCTTCACCGACAAGGACTCGATGATCACGCAACTGGGCTTTGCCCATTTACGCGGCATGGGCATCGATCCTGCCAGACATTTCAAAAGCATCCACTACTACAACGACGTGGATGGTGTGCTGGCAGCCTTGAAGTTCAATCTGATCGACGTCGGCGTGGCCAACAGCGGGCTGCTCAATGCCTGGGCCAACAAGGGTTATGACATCAACCTCATCGCGCAGGGCAAGGGGATGCCTCATCTCACCTTCGCGGTACGTGGCGACCTGCCGGAAAGTTTCAAGGAAACCGTCACCCAGGCCCTGCTCAAGGCCAACCAGGACAAGGGTGCGCAGGAATATTTCAGGTATTCCAGCTTCCCGGGCTTCGAGGCAGCCAAGCTGCAGGATTACGCCGAGCTGGCGATGACGCTGCAATGATGGCAGCAACACAGGGTTCCGCAATGCCGGCGCCTGACATTTCCATAGTCGGAAATTGAAACGCATGAGCAAGAACCCATTTCAGCAGATTGAGGAGGAAAAATGGTAAAAGCCGGCTTTGGCTTGTGGCTGTTCCTGACATCGTCGCTTGCCGCTGCAGGTGCGCCGTTCAAGGACTCATTCGGGGATTTGCGCGACGACCTGGCCGATGCGGGCAAGTCGGGCAAGGCTCTGGTACTGGTATTCAGCATGGAAGGCTGCACCGGGTGCCGCGCGCTGGAAGAAACGACCCTGCAGAACAAATCGGTTCGGTCCTTCCTGCAGGAACGCTACGAGCTGATTCGCCTTGATCTGCTCGGCACCCTTCCAATCATGGGGCCAAATGGCGAGAAGACCACCGAAAGCGCCTTCGCCGCTGAACTCGGGGTCTTCGCAACGCCAACCGTGATTGTCCTGGGTCGCCATGGCAGGCCGGTGAAGCGGTTTTCCGGCGGACTCCCTCCGGCCGTGTTCATGGAAAAAATCTCAGGTAAAAATGCCAGCATAACAAACACGCATTGATGGCGAAAAGCGGCAGGGGACTGTTGGGATGCCTGCGTCACCCCAACTACCCCACCCCATGCGCCGCATCCTCCAGCACCTTCAAAAACTCGTCTCCATATCTTGCCAGCTTGGCCTGACCGACCCCGCTGATCTGGCCCATTTCGGTGAGGCTGCCCGGCCGGCGGTTGAGGATTTCCAGCAGGGTGCTGTCGTGGAAGATGACGTAGGGCGGGACGCCCTGTTCGCGGGCGAGTTCGGTGCGCTTGGCCTTGAGGGCTTGCCACAGCGGGTCTTCGCTGGCGCCGGCGTAGGCTTCGCGGGCGCGGGCGCCGCGTTCGGCCTTGCTGACCTTGCGCTTGGCGGGTTCGGCGTCGCGCCGCAGCCACACTTCCTGTTCGCCGCGCAGCACCGGGCGCGCCTCGGCGGTCAGGCGCAGGCCGCCGTAGGCTTCCAGGTCGGCTTCGAGCAGGCCGCCCGCCACCAACTGGCGGTAGACGCTGCTCCACTGGGCCTGGGTGAGGGATTGGCCGATGCCGAAGGTGCTGAGTTGCTGGTGGTTGAATTGTTCGACTTTTGGGCTGGCCTTGCCGAGCAGCACGTCGATCAGATGCACCACGCCGAAGCGCTGGCCGGTGCGGTAGACGCAGGATAGCGCCATGCGGACGTCCTCGGTGGCGTTCCAGCTGTCCACCGGTTCGAGGCAGTTGTCGCACTGGCCGCAGTTCCCACCATGTTCCTCGCCGAAATAGCGCAGGATCGCCTGATGGCGGCAGGCGGTGGATTCGCAGAAGCCGAGCAGCGCGTCGAGCTTGCGCAGCTCGACGCGCTTGCGCTCCTCGGGCGCGTCGCCCGAGCTGAGCATCTGGCGCATCGAGACCACGTCGCCCAGGCCGTAGGTCATCCAGGCGTTGGAGGGCAGACCGTCGCGCCCGGCGCGGCCGGTTTCCTGATAGTAGCCTTCCATGCTCTTGGGCAGGTCGAGATGGGCGACGAAGCGCACGTTGG
>JASJPB010000046.1:0-22716 GCA_031426915.1 Sulfuricellaceae bacterium
GAGATTCCACTTAAAAAACTCAGGCCGCTGTTCAAACGGATGGGGCCACTTCTTAACCATCTTCCAAGCTTTGATTCAAGCAGTAAGCAGCAATTCTTATCCCTCAATTCTGGACTATAATCAAGTCTATATTTGAATTACTAAGTTGTTTCAATGGCCGTTATTGCCCCCAAGAAAAGACTCTACGAAAAATTCGCCCTCGTCGCGAAAGCACTGGCGAGCGCCAACCGGCTTGAATTGCTGGAAGCGCTTGCGCAAGGTGAACGCGGCGTGGACGGCCTGGCACAAGCCAGCGGCATGTCAGTAGCCAATACCTCCCACCATCTTCAAATCCTGCGTGAAGGTGGACTGGTTCAATCGCGCAAGGAGGGCACCAAGGTTATCTACAGTTTGACAGATGAGGAGGTGCCTTCCCTGTTGGCAGGCATCCGTTATGTGGCTGAACGACACCTGGCTGAAGTGGAGCGCATCGTGCGCGAGAATTTTGACAGCCGCGACAACCTTACCCCCGTCCGTCGTGACGAGCTTCTGGGTTTGGTAAAATCCGGGGAAGCGATGGTGATCGATGTTCGCCCCCGCGCTGAATATGATGCCGGACATATCGAAGGCGCGGTCAATATACCGCTCGAATTCCTTCCGGAACGCCTAAGCAAACTGCCTCACGATCAGGAGATCGTAGCCTACTGCCGCGGTCCTTATTGCATGCTGGCCTTCGATGCGGTTGAACAGTTGCGCCAGCAGGGCTACCGTGCCCGCCGCCTGGAAGACGGCTTCCCTGAATGGAAGGTCGATCAGCTTCCTGTCGATCAGTAGTTCCCTCAAAAACATCCCCTAAGACACATCCGTCTTCAGGTCGTTAAGCCACAAAAAAACGTGCTTGACGGCTTTGTGTTTATTGTTGAATAATGCATTCAAATATTCGTTTGAGTATATTATTAACCATAACAAGGAGGATGCCGCATGTTTCTCAGACAACGTTTTGCCCCCGAAGCCACCCTGTCGTACCTGCTCGGCTGCGGCTCCTGCGCCGTGGCCATCGCGGTCGATCCGGTCGCGGGCGACGAGGACTGGTTCATCGAGGAGGCGGCGCGGCAGAACGTCAGGATCACCCACGTCATCGACACCCACGTGCACGCCGACCACTACTCCGGCGGACGCGCCCTGGCCGAGCGGACCGGTGCGCGCTACTGCCTGCACGAGTCCAACCAGGAGCGGGTAAAGTTTCCCTTCCATACCCTGGTCGACGGGGAAACCATCGAGGTCGGCAACGTGGCGGTGCAGGTCATCCATACCCCCGGCCACACGCCGGATTCCATCTGCCTGGCGGTGACCGACAAGCGCCGCGCCGCCGAGCCGTGGTTCGCCCTCACCGGCGACACCCTGTTCGTGGGCAGCATCGGCCGCCCCGACCTGGCGGGCAAGGGCAAGGAGTGGGCGGAGCAGCTGTTCGACAGCCTGCATGCCAAGCTCATGAGCCTGCCCGACGCGGTGGAACTGTTCCCCGGTCATACCTCCGGCAGCGTGTGCGGCGCGGGCATTTCCGGCAAGCCTTCCTCCACGGTGGGGTTCGAAAAGCGCTTCAACATCGGGCTAAAAATCACCGACAAGGCGGAATTCGTGAGCTACATCCTGTCCGACATCCCGCCCCGCCCGGCGGAGATGGAGCGCATCGTTGCCGCAAACCTGGGAGTCTGATCGGATGGCCCATGTTCTAACCGAGGAAGTACGGGAATACCGCCACGGCATCCGCGATAATTTTGCCCAGTTCGGCCACCAGCTGGTTCAGGTCTTTCTGGTGGGCATGACCATCGGCATGATGCGCACCGTGGTGCCTGCCCTGGGCGAGACCGAGTTTGGCGTGCCCAAGGGCTCCTTCCTGCTGCTCACCACCTTCGTGGTGGCTTTCGGCTTCGTCAAGGGCACGCTCAACTTCGTCGCCGGACGCCTGTCCGAACGGCTGGGGCGGAAAAAAGTGCTGCTGTGGGGATGGGCGTCGGCATTGCCGATCCCCTTCATCATCCTCCTTGCCCCGAGCTGGAACTGGATCGTGTTCGCCACGGTGCTGCTGGGCGTGAACCAGGGCTTCACCTGGTCCATGACCCAGACTTCCAAGCTCGACCTCACCCGCCCCGACCAGCGCGGCCTGGTCATCGGTCTCAACGAGTTCGCGGGCTATGTCGGGCTGGCGGTGGCGGGCATCGTCACCGGCTACCTGGCGGGCGCCTTCGGCCCGCGCCAGGGACTGCTGATATTCGGCCTGGCGGTGATCCTGACTGCCGCGCTGCTGACCATACTCTGGGTGAAGGACACCCTGCCGTGGGCCAAAGCCGAGGGCGCCAGGCATGCGGCGGGAATGACAACCGGCCCGAAACCGCGCTACCCGCAAAATATTTCGGACAAGCCCACCACCTGGGAAGTGTTCACCCTCATGTCCTGGCGCGACCGCCGCATGGCCGCCATCAGCCAGGCAGGACTGGTGGAGAAGTTCGTCGATGCGCTGATCTGGGTGTTCTACCCAGTGTTTCTTTACCGCCACGGCCTGTCCCTGGCCAACATCGGCTGGGTCATCGGCGTATACGGCTTCGTCTGGGGCGGCTCGCAGTTCTTTACCGGCAAGCTCTCCGACCATGTCGGGCGGCAGAAGCCGATCGTGGCGGGCATGTGGATTTGCGGTGCCGGCGTGGGATTGATGCTGCTGGGCGAGAGCGTGGCCTGGTGGTCGTTCTCGGCGGCGGTGACCGGCTTCGGCATGGCCCTGCTCTACCCCAACCTGTCCGCCGCCGTATCCGACATCGCCCACCCCAACTGGCGCGGCTCGGCTATCGGCATCTACCGCTTCTGGCGCGACCTGGGCTACGGCATCGGCGCGCTGGCGCTGGGCCTGGTCGCCCACTGGAGCGGCGCCATCGAGGAAGCCTTCTGGTTCGTCGCCATCGCCATGTTCCTCTCCGGCCTGATCGTTCAGGTCTGGGGGCAGGAAACCCACCCGCGTCTCAACCCCGCAATCTGAAAAGGAACCACATGTCCATCCTGCGCAACGTCTTCCTCGCCGCCCTGTGCGCCATCATCCCCCTGCCCGCCATTGCGGCGGACAGTCCGGCGGTGAAGGCGTTGGAGGACTATTTCGAATTCTCGGAATATGGCGGCGCAACCATCCTGCCGGAGCAGATCCCGGCGGAGGACTGGAAGAAAATTTACGTCATCGACACGCGCGATGCCGATCAGTTCAACAAGGCCCATATCCCCGGCGCCGTGAACATCGACTGGCGCCAGGTGCTCGGACGCCGCGCCGAATTGCCGGGCGACAGGATGGTGCTGGTGTACTGCAATGCCGGCACGCTCTCCGCCCAGGCCGGGCTGGCGCTCCGCGTAGCAGGCATGGACAACGTACGCATCTTGCAGGGCGGATTCAGCGAATGGAAGACCAAGGGAGGTTTCGACGCCAACAAGCGTGCGACGCGGAGCCCCGGCAAGAAGTAAAGACAAAGGAAACAAAGGCAGGCGTATCAACCCGACACCTACGAAGGAGCTCGATATGTTATTCAATAATTTGAGATTTCCCCTTGTTCTGCTGCTTGCGTTTGCGGCATTTCCCAATCCCTCATACGCCGGCGGACCGCCCGGCCAGGCAATGTTCAACGGGCAGAAGGTGCTCACCCTGATCAGCCGCGACCCGCCCGGCGTGCGCTGCAACAACAACATGCAGATCGCCGCCGAGCTTTCCAATATTTACAAGGTGCCGGTTCAGATCATCCCGGTGGCGTTCGCCGGTCCCGGCGCCAAGGCTCCGGCGGTGTACTACGGCGACCAGCTGATCGCGGTGGACGAGGGCGAACTGAACGGCATGGTGAGCTACGCCGAAATCGCCGACATCCTGGAAATCGAAAGCGTGCCGAAGCTGGAGCAGCAGGGCCGCCTGATGGAAGTCAGAAAGGATTTCGACACGCTCAAGGCGGCGATCAAGGCGGGAGGAAACTAGGTGACCCGCCTGCTGGCCGCGCTTTTGCTGCTAGCCGCAGCGCCGGTTTCCGCCCAGGAGGAGTGGGTCGGCTGGATCGTCGGTGGGCCGTGCGCCGAACGGCTTCAGGTGGCGGATTGCCCCTTGAGCCATGTGGACCGGCCGGTTCTACTGCTGGAGAACGGGCAAAAAATGGCATTCCTGTCGGGCGAGGGAAAAGCCATTTCCGCCGAGGAGGTGGACAAGGCCTATGCCAAGAAGGTGCGCCTCAGCGGCGAGATCAAGGAAGGCATGCTGCATCCGGTCAAGCTCGACCTGCTGGAGGTGAGCGGTGAACGCAAGTTCTTCAAGGGCTGCCTGTGATGGCACGCATCCTTGCCATGCTGCTGGCAGCAATGCTGGCATTGCCCGCCGGAGCGGGCGCGCCGGACCTGATGCTGAACAAGGCGGCGGGCATGGAGGCCTACCCGGTGCCGCTCAAGGGGCCAAGCTTCGAACTGCCCGCGCTGACGGGCGAGGCGCGCGCCAAGGCGCATTACCGGGGCAAGGTGGTGCTGCTTAATTTCTGGGCCAGCTGGTGTCCGCCCTGCCGCGAAGAGTTTCCCTCGCTGGAGCGCTTGCAGCAGGCTTTGGGCGGCAAGGATTTCACCGTGCTGGCGGTGAGTGTACGGGACAGCGAAAGCGGCATCGCCCGTTTCCTCGGCGACCGCACGCCGCCCTTCGATGTGTTGCTCGATACCGAGGGGAAAACCGCGCGGGATTACCGCGCCATGGGGGTGCCGGTGACCTACCTGCTTGACCGCGAGGGGCGGATACTGGCGGGCAAGACCGGGCCGCAGAGCTGGGACAGTCAGGAAATGCAGCAGTTGATAAAACAGGTGATTCGATCCGATTAACCCGCTGAACCCTGAAGGAGAATGGCCATGGAAATCGCAGACTTTGTCATCCACATTCACGACGAACTTTCCACCACGGCGCGCGCCGCGCTCGAATCCGAAATTGGCGACCGGGAGGGCGTGATTTCGGCCCATTTCAGTCACGACCACCCTCATCTTCTTAATATCGCCTACAACCCCGACGCAACCAGTTCCGGGGTGCTGCTGCAACATGTGAGCGACCATGGCGTGGCTGCCTTCAAGGTGGGGTTGTAGCATGGGCCGGAAGAGCGGATCGAGCTGGGCGCATCGCTTCGCGGCGTGGGCGATTCTCGCTGCATCGCTGGCGCCAACGCTTGTTTCGGCCGATGTGCCGATGCTGGTTTCCTCCGACCAGCTGGCGGCCGAGCTGAAAGCTGGCAAGGTCCGCGTGCTCGACGCGGAGAATGGCGAGAATTTCAGCCGCGCCCACCTTCCCGGCGCAGTCAACCTCTACTTCATGGATCTTGAGGACGCCGAGGAAAACGCCAAGAACGGCCAGCCGATCTTTCCGCAACTGGCCGCCTCCAAGTTCGGCGCGCTGGGGCTAACGCGCGAGGCCGACCTCGTGGTGTACGACAGCGGCGACGGGCGCGGCGCCTCGGCGGCATGGTACATCCTGCGCTATCTCGGCCACGACAAGGTGCGCATTCTCGACGGCGGCTTCCGCAAGTGGCTCGGGGAAGGCCGCGCCGTGACGCAGGAAACGGCCAAGCCCGCCAAGGCGATTTACGCGGCCAAGCCGCGCAAGGACTGGGCGGTCAGGACCGACGCGCTGGCCAAATCCGGCGCGCTGCTGCTGGACGCGCGCGGGCTGGCCGAGTTTTCCGGCAAGGATAACGGAGGCGCGCGCCAGGGCGGCCACATTCCGAACGCGCGCAGCTTTCCCTGGAGCCAGTTGAGCGGCGACCTGGCCACCTTCAAGCAGGCCGAGGCGATGAAGAAAGCCCTGCTCGATGCCGGCATCACCCCGGACAAGGAAATCGTCACCTACTGCAACGGCGGCCTGGGACGTTCCACCTTCCTGTTCGCCGCGCTCACCCAGCTTGGCTACGACAAGGTCAGGGTCTATCCCGGCTCGTGGATCGAGTGGGCTTCCGACCCGTCACGGCCGATCGAACGCTAAGGGCTGAAACCATGGAACGCAGAGAATTCCTCAAAAGTACCGCCTACTGCGGCCTGGCGCTGGCCTTCGGCGGGCCGCTCACCAGCCTGCGCGCCCATGCCGCCGCGCCCGGCCCGCTCCGCGCCTGGGAGAACGTTTATCGCCAGGAGTTCCTCGGCACCCGCGGCGACGCCCAGGGCTTTGCCTTTCACTGTTCCAACTGCCAGGGCAACTGCGCCTGGAAGGTGTATGCCAAGGACGGCAAGGTGACGCGCGAGGAGCAGTCGGCCGCCTATCCGCAGATCAACCCCGGCATCCCGGACGCCAATCCGCGCGGCTGCAACAAGGGAATCATCCACTCCAAGCAGATGTACCAGGCCGACCGCCTGCTCCATCCCATGAAGCGCGTGGGCAAGCGCGGCGAGGGCCAGTGGGAGCGGGTTACCTGGGAAGATGCCAGCGCCGACATCGCCGCCCGCGTGGTGGACACCCTGACCCGGGACGGCCTCGGCGCGCTCATGCTGCACTGCGGCACCGGCATCCTCTCCCAGGGGCGGCGCGCCGGGCCGTTGCGCCTGGGCTCGCTGCTGGGCGCGCAACGGCTATACCCCGCCAGCGCGGTGGGCGACATGTTCACCGGCGCCTCGCTCGCCTACGGCATCGCCACCGTGGGCCATTCGCTGGACGCCTGGTTCGAGGCGAAAACCATCGTCCTGTGGGGCATCAACGCGGCGGTGACGCGCATCCCCGACGCGCATTACCTGAGCGAGGCACGCTACAACGGCGCCAGGATTTACTGCATCACGCCCGAATACAACGCCACCGCCAAGCTTTCCACCGACTGGGTGCCGGTCAAAGCGGGAACGGACAGCTTCCTGGCGATGTCGCTGCTGCACGTGCTGTTCCGCGACAATCTCGTGGACACCGATTTCGTGCGCGAGCAGACCGACCTGCCTTTCCTGGTGCGGCTCGATAGCGGCGATCTGCTGCGCCACCGCGACCTGCGCGACAAGGGCAAGGACGACGTGTTTTATTGCTGGGACGAGGCAACCAAGAGCGCTCAAACCATGCCCGGCACCACGGGGCATTTCAAGAAATCGTTGCGCCTCGGCAAGCTCAAGCCCGCGCTGACCGGCACCTGGGAAGTCAAGGGCAAGGATGGCAAGCCCATCCCCGTCACCACGGTGTTCGAGCAGGCACGCGTCGAGGCGCTGAAATTCCCGCCTGCGGTGACACACGAGCAAACCGGCGTACATCCCGAGCTGGTGGAGCGCATGGCGAAAGATCTCGCCCGCGCCGACAAGGCCATCGTCAACATCGGCTTCTCGCTGCACAAGTACGTTTCCGGCACCATGACCTGCTGGGGCGCGGCGCTGGCTTGCGCCCTCACCGGCCACGCGGGAGAGCGCGGCGGGCTGGACACCGAGAACAACTGGAGCCTGGGCGGCATCGGGCCGCTCTCCAGCCCCAAGCCGGCGCGCTTCGCCTCCGGCTTCTTCAGCGAATGGATGAACGGCGGCATGGAGGAAACCATGCGACGCCATTACTCCGACGCCCACCTGAAAAGCACGGCCGGTTTCGACCACGCCGAAACCGCCCACCTCGCCGAGAAGTTCCGCCAGACCAGCAACGCCTATTTCGGCAAGCCCAAGGCAGTGCTGCTGTTCGCCGACAACATGTTGCAGCGCAACAAATCGGAATCGAACTACCGGCGCAATTTCATCGAAAGCCTGGAGCTGTTCGTCAATGTCAACCACCGCATGGATTCCACCGCGCTGTGGGCGGACTACGTGTTGCCGGCCAAGAGCCAGTACGAAAGCTGGGACCTGCGCGGCGAGCTGGGCTACCACCGTTTCTGCAACATCACCGTGCCGCCCAAGGGGCTGAAAGCGGTGGGCGAGACCAAATCGGAATGGGAAATCTGCCTGCTGCTGGCCCAGGCAATCTCGAAAGAGGCGCAAAAACGCGGCATCGCGGCCATCCCCGACCCGGACTATCTGGAAACCAAGGGCGACAAGGCCGCGCCGGTGATGCGCGACCTTCAGCGCCTGCCGGAGGATTTCAGCGACGGCGGCAAGCTGATGAACGACGAGGACGTAGTGCGCTGGGTGATGAACAATGTCCCGGCGATCAAGCCTTGGACGCCGGAGGACGCGATGAAGCGCGGCTTCGTCACCCTCAACCGCGAGGCGGGCTTCAACTCGCCGCTCTATGCCAACCGTCCGTTCCATTCCTTCGAGTACAACGTCTACCTGCGCCAGCCCTACAAGACCCTGTCCGGGCGGCAGCAGTTCTACGTCGACCACCCGCTGTTCAAGAAGCTGGGCTGCCCCACGCCGACCGCGATGAAACCGCTGCGGCCGGCCACCTTCCCCTTCGCCTTCTACACGCCCCACACCCGTTATGGCATCCACTCGCAGTGGCGCAGCAACACCCTGCTGCTGCGCCTGCAACGCGGCGAGCCTTATATCTGGCTCAACCCCCGGACTGCGGCGGGCAAAGGCATCGCCGAGGGCGACCCGGTGCGGGTGTTCAACGATGTCGGAGCATTCCAGGCACGCGCCAAGCTGATGCCGGGCGTGCCGCCGGATTCGGTGGTGATGGACCATGCCTGGGAGCCCTACCAGTTCAAGCAACGCCTCGGCCTCAACAACGCAGTGGCCGGGCTGCTCTCGCCGCTGGAACTGGTGGACGGCTGGGGCCACCTCACCTTCAACCCCAACTGGGACGGCAACATGATCGCATTCGAATCGGCGGTGGACGTGGAGAAAACGGCATGAGCCTAAAAAACTTAGTTAGCCACAGAGAACACAGAGTTCACAGAGAAAAAGCAAGAGTTTGGCGGATTGTCGCCAGTGGCACGGCGGAAACTCACCTTAACCCATTGTTATCTCTGTGTTCTCTGTGCCATCTGTGGCTTGAACAGAGGTTTCCAGGATGAGACAGCTCGGCATGGTCATTGACCTCAACAAATGCATCGGCTGCCAGACCTGCACCCTGGCCTGCAAGACCCAGTGGACCGACCGGGGCGGGCGCGAGTTCATGTACTGGAACCACGTCGAAACCAGGCCCGGCCTGGGCTACCCGCGCGATTGGGAAAAGGCCGGCGGCGGCTGGGACAACGACAAGCTCAAGCCGGGGCGGCTGCCGCGCCTGGCTGAGGATTACGGCGTGCCGGCGGAGTTCAACCACGAAGCACTGTTCGAGCCGGGCGAAGCTCCGCTGCGACCGCAGGAGGCGATGCAGTGGGGGCCGAACTGGCAGGAAGACCAGGGCGCGGGCGAATTTCCCAACAGCCATTTCTTTTACCTGCCGCGCCTGTGCAACCACTGCACCAAGCCGGCCTGCCTCGCCGCCTGCCCGCGCCAGGCGATCTACAAGCGCGAGCAGGACGGCATCGTGCTGATCGACCAGGAGCGCTGCCGCGGCTACCGTTACTGTGTCGCCGCGTGCCCCTACAAGAAGATCTATTTCAACCCGCTGGCGGGCCGATCCGAAAAGTGCATTTTCTGCTATCCGCGCGTGGAGAGCGGCCTGCCCCAGGCCTGCGCCTACCAGTGCGTCGGGCGGGCGCGCCACGTTGCCTACCTGGACGACACCGGCGGCGCGGTGCACCGGCTGGTCAACGAATGGAAGGTGGCGCTGCCGCTCCACCCCGAGCACGGCACCCAGCCCAACGTCTATTACGTGCCGCCGCTGTCGCCTTCCACCTTCGACGCCAACGGCAAGCCCACTGGCCAACCACGCATTCCGGACGAATATCTGGAGGAATTGTTCGGGCCGGCGGTTCATCCCGCGTTGGCCATCCTGAAACAGGAAATCGCCAGGAAGGAAAAGGGCGAACCCTCGGCGCTGATGGATCTGCTGATTGCCTTCCGCCACGGCGACATGTTCAGGCTGAACCCGCCCAAGGAGGAAACATGAGGCCCGCACGCTGGCTCCCGCTCTTGCTGCTGGTGGCGGGTGGCGCGCTTGCCGCGCCGCAGGAACTCGACCTGCTGCGGCAGACGGGGCGGGTCATGGAGGCGGGCGCGGTGGCGGACATGCCACCGCTGGCGCCGGGCGACCCGGCCTGGGGCGCGGCGCCCGTGATGTTGCTCAAGATCTATCCCCAGCGCAGCACGGCGCCCGGCTTCGAGGAGGCCGCTCCGGCCACGCTCAAGGTGCAGGCGCTGGCGGGGAAAGGCCATCTCGCGTTGCGGCTGGCGTGGGCGGACAAAACCGAGGACCGGCTTGACCCCAAAAGTACCGACCGCTTCGCCGATGCGGCGGCGGTGCAGTTTCCCGCCAAGCCCGGACGCCTGCTGCCCTACGTCGGCATGGGCGAGCCGAACAACCCGGTTGCGCTGTGGTTCTGGCGCGCGGGAACGGCGCCCGAACGGGCCGAGGCGCATGGGTTCGGCTCCTTGACCGCGCTACCGGGCGCGGGTCCGGAAGCCGATGCGGTGCATGGCGCGGGAGAGTGGACAATGGTTTTGCGCGCACCGCTTGCGGCCGGCGCGGGCAGCCCGCTGCCGGTTGCCTTCGCGGTATGGGATGGCGCCGCCCAGGGGCGCGACGGGCGCAAATGGCTGTCATCCTGGCAGTTGCTGCGCCTGCCCGGCACGCGGGACGACCGGGCGCGGCTGCGCGCCTACGCCGCCGAAGCGTTCACGGTGGGCAACGCCATGCGCGGAGAGAAACTGGCGGCGGAGCGCGGCTGTAGCGCCTGCCACCGCCTGCCCGACGGGCCGGCCTTCGATACCGGCCCCGCCCTGCTCAACGCAGGTGGCGTCCACTGGCCGGGTTATTTGCGACGCTCCATCCTGCAAACTTCATCCTTCGTCGTGCCGGGCAAGAGCTATGGCGCCAACGGCGTTTCCCTGATGCCCGACATGGAATGGCGCGGCGGGGAAGTGGAAGACCTGGTAGCCTATTTAACTTCGTTAAAATAAGGAGAGCAACATGAAAACCCTGTTTATCCTCAACGATCCGCCCTACGGTACCGAGCGCAGCTACAACGGCTTCCGCCTGGCGCGGGCGCTGGCGAAGCACGATGACAACGAAATCCGCGTATTCCTGCTGGGCGATGCCGCACTGTGCGCCAAGGCGGGGCAGAAAGTGCCGCAAGGCTATTACAACATCGAGTTTTTCGCCCAGAGCATCCTGAAACGCGGCGCCGAAATTGGCGTGTGCGGCGTGTGCCTGGAAGCGCGGGGGGTGAAGGACGAGGAACTCATTCCCGGCTGTCAGCACAGCACTCTGGAGCATCTGGCCGAATGGACCATGTGGGCAGAGAAGGTGCTCTCTTTCTGATGCCGAAACCTGGCCCGGATATTCCATGAAACGAATCACCATCATCGGCACCGGCTTTGCCGCGCTGGCCGCAGTGCGCAAGCTGCGCGCTGGCGACCCCGAGGCTGAAATCACCGTCATCGGAAGGAAGGCTGAATTCGTTTACCTGCCCAGCCTGATCTGGATTCCTTCCGGATTGCGCCAACCGGAAGAACTGGTGGTGCCGCTGGACGGCTTCTTCCGGCGCATGCGGGTGAAGTTCCACCCCGGCGAGGCGATCGGCCTCCAGGACGACGGACGGGTGGTGGTCACCGATGCCGGCGAAGTGGAAAACGACGGCCTGATCGTCGCCAGCGGCGGACGCTTCATCAAGAAGCTGCCCGGCATTGAACACGCCGTCACGCCATGCGAGGGTGTGGTTGCGGGGCTTAAAATTCGCGACCGCTTGCGGGAAATGCAGGGCGGCACCATCGCCGTCGGTTTCGGCGGCAATCCCAATGAGCCTTCTGCCATGCGCGGCGGGCCGGTGTTCGAGTTCCTGTTCGGCTTGCACACCCAATTGCTGCGCGAGGGCCGACGCGACCGTTTCAAGCTGGTGTTCTTCAACCCGATGAAGGAGCCCGGCAAGCGCCTCGGCGACAAGGCGGTGAAGGGGCTGTTTGCCGCCATGGCGTCGCGCGGCATCGAAACCCACCTGGGCCACAAGATCACCGGCTTCACAACGGACAATGTCATGACCGAGGGTGGCGACATCCCGGCCAACCTGATTCTGTTCATGCCCGGCATGACCGGAAATGCCTGGTTCGACAACACAGATTTGCCGCGCTCGCCGGGCGGATTGCTCAAGGCTGACCAATTCTGCCGCATCGAAGGGCGGGACAAAATCTACGTGGCGGGAGATTCCGGCAGTTTTCCCGGCCCCGACTGGATGCCGAAGCAGGCACACATGGCCGAGCTACAGGCTGCCGCGGCGGCGGCCAACCTGCTGGCCGAACTGGACGGACGGGTGCCATCACATACCTTCAAGGTCGAATTGATGTGCATTCTGGACACGCTCGACTCTGGAATCTTCATCTGGCGCACGCCCGGAATGAGCGTGATGTTGCCGTCGCTGTCCTGGATGCACTGGCTGAAACGCCTTTTTGAATGGTGGTTCCTGCGGCGCCTGATCCCGTAGATCTGACTTTCCGCCGGGAATGTATGCTTCATCTCTCGCCCCGGCAAGAAACCCTGACAAAACTCTGCTTTGAATTCATATCCGGATATACGGGTAGAAATATTTCATGTTTTCTATATTCTAATGTTCGTTTGAATGATATATTATGAATCATACAAACTTTAGAACACAGGAGGCATCATGATTTTCTTGGCTATTATTTCCGGCGCGATCACCGGCATCGTCCTCGGTTTGTTCGGCAGCGGCGGCTCCATCATCGCCATGCCGGCGCTGATGTACCTCCTCAACGTGGAAGCCAAGTCGGCGATCGCCATGAGCATGGGCATTGTCGCGGTCACCGCCACCATTTCGGGTTGGGACAACTGGCGGCGCGGCAATGTCGATCTCAAGGTGGCGATGTGGTTCGGTCTGTTCGGCGTGATCGGCACCTATGGCGGCGCCCGCCTCGGGGTATACACGCCGGTGCAGGTGCAGCTCACCTTGTTTGCGCTGGTGATGTATGCCGCTGCCTGGAAGATGCTGCAACCCAAAAAGCAGCCCGTCGCTCAACTGGCCACGGCGGGCGGTCCCCCGCTGTCGGAAGACGAGGAAATTTCGGCGCACATGGGTCATATCGCCGCGCACGGCGTCGGCGTCGGCGTACTGACCGGCCTGGTCGGCGTCGGCGGCGGCTTCCTGATCGTGCCGGCGCTGGTGCTGCTGTCGGGCATCCCGATGAAGCTCGCCATCGGCACCTCGCTGGTCATCGTCGCCGCCAAGTCCTACTCCGGTTTTGCCGGTTATGTCGGGGCGGTGCCGGTGGACTGGACCACCATGGCCCTGTTCACCTCGGTCACGGTGGCCGGCAGTTTCGTCGGCACGCGCATCGCGCACCGCTTCTCGCAGGAGACGCTGAAGCGCAGCTTCGGCATGTTCCTGGTTTTCGTGGCGAGCTACATGCTGCTCAAAAGCGTACTCTAGTCGTGCTTTTAACCCGGACTATCCATTAGGAGCTGTAGGGGCGGTTTTAACCGCCATCGGCGAATGAATTCGCCCCTACAGCATATCGTTTTGGACAGATTTGGGCTAATGGACAATCCAAATAAGGAAAACCATGCCGCAACCGATCAAGGTCTTGTCGCAACACCAACCCGGCGGGCGCTGCACGCTTTACGCGCTTTATGCCGAAGAACTATCATCCAGTCTTGGACTGGCCAGACGCATCGTTCATACCGATTGCCGCGATGCGCATGGCGAGGGTTTTCCCGCGCTGCTGGTGATGGGCGTGGCGCTGCAACCCTCCGATGGCGTGATCCTGTCGCCGCAGGATATCTGCGCAGGATTGACGGGCGCGGGGCTGGACTGGAGTGCCGTGCCTGACCTGGAGGCCAGACTGGAAGCCATACAGGAACATTTTCTCGAGGGGGTTGAATGAACAAGAAACATGCAGGCCTTGCCACCCGCTGCATCCACGCCGGTGAAATCCATGATGCCCACGGCTCGCCGCATACGCCGCTCTACACCACCACGACTTTCAAATTCGACTCCACCGCCGATTTGCTGGACGTGGTGGAGGGACGCAAGGCGGGCAGCCTGTACACCCGCTACGGGCTCAACCCCACCATCCACGCCCTGGAAGAGAAGCTGGCCAGCCTTGAAGGCGCGGAGGCGGCCTGGGCTTTCAGTTCCGGCATGGCGGCCGAAGTCGCGCTGTTCCTGACCCATGGCCGCAAGGGTATCGTCTGCATCGGCGATGCCTACGGCGGCACCATGGAACTGCTGGCCAGCCAGTTGCCCGAACTGGGCATCCCCACCTGGTTCCTGCTCGGCAGCGAACTGGGTGGATTGAAAACGTTCCTGGAACAGGGCGCGGGGCTGGTGTTCTTCGAGACGCCCACCAATCCCACCCTGGAGGTACTGGATGTCGCCGCCATCAGCGCCACGGCGCACGAATACGGCGCGCTGGTGGCGGTGGACAACACCTTCGCCTCGCCGGTAAACCAGAACCCGCTCGAACTCGGCGCGGACTTCGTGATCCACAGC
This sequence comes from Sulfuricellaceae bacterium, assembly GCA_031426915.1. GTDB lineage: Bacteria > Pseudomonadota > Gammaproteobacteria > Burkholderiales > Sulfuricellaceae > Sulfurimicrobium. The sequence goes on from JASJPB010000046.1 coordinate 14,451, forward strand.
GCCACCAAGTATCTCGGCGGCCACAGCGACCTCACCGCCGGCGCCCTGATGGGCTCGACCCATTTGCTGGCTACGGTATGGCCCTGGCGCAAGAACCTGGGCACCACCATCGCCCCGGAAATCGCATCGCAGCTGATGCGCAGCATTCGCACCCTGACGGTGCGGGTGGAGCGCCAGAATGCCACGGCGCAAACGGTGGCCGAAGCGATGGCAAGGCATGCCAAAGTATCGCGCGTGCTTTATCCCGGCCTGCCCGGCTTCCCCGGCCACGGCGTGGCGAAGGAACAGATGAAGGGCTACGGCGGGATGCTGACGCTCGAAATCAAGGGCGGCTACGCGGACGCGGTGCGCGCCGTGGACCGGCTCAAGCTGTTCGCCATCGCCCCCAGTCTGGGCGGGGTGGAAAGCCTGGCCACCATGCCCGTGACCACCACCCACCACGGCCTGGCCCCGGCGGAACGGGCACGGCGCGGCATCTCCGACACCATGATCCGGCTCTCCATCGGCCTGGAAGATGCGGCCGACCTGATTGCCGATTTGGAACAGGCACTGAGCTGAGCGCCTACGGTCATGTGTGAACTTTTTGGCATGTCGGCCAGCCGACCCATTTCCATCCGGCGGGAATTGTCCGAATTCCGCCTGCGCGGCGGACTGGTGGCGGACAATCCCGATGGCTGGGGGCTGGCCTGGAGGGAGAAAGGCGATTTTGAGCTCGTCAAGGAGCCCCGGCCCGCATTTCGCAGTACCCTGTTCGAGGAGCTTGGCGTAACGCTGAACTCCAGCCTGGTCATTGCGCACGTGCGCAAGGCAAACTTCCCTCCCGTCAACACCCTGAACAATACCCATCCCTTCCAGCGGACATGCTGCGGGAAAGGCTGGGTGTTCGCCCACAATGGACTGGTGCCGGATATTATCCCGCTGGAGGACAGCAACACTTGCCAGGTATGCCGTCCGGGCGGGGAAACCGATTCAGAATATGCTTTTTGCCATCTCTTGAGCCATATTTCGCACCAGTTTCATGACACCAGCCACAACGACATTACCGCCTCGTTTCCCATACTGGCCACGGCAAGCGAAATGATCGCATCCCACGGCAAGTTCAATTTCCTGATGTCGGACGGGGATTACCTGATTGCCTACGGCCACGACCGGCTGCACTATCTCGAACGATGCGCTGCCGCGACCGCCAGCGTCATGATCGCCACCGACCCCTTGAATGCGGGCGAAGGCTGGGTACCCTTCGCCGCGGGAGAGTTGCGCATTTACCACGCCGGCAGGCTGGTAAAGCAGACCCAGGCACCTCGCACACCCATCCCGGAGCAAGCGAACGCATGAACCTAGAAACCCCAGTTGACCGCTCCACTGAGTGCGTAGCGCAATGAATTTAATAAATTTTTTCTTGTATCATGGGCTCACCCGTTTGGTGACGCCGCTACGTGGTGGATTGCACGGTTTTTGTGGCGCATGGCTGCGTTGCAACTCCTTGGAATGGAATGACCATTCCGCGTCATTGCGCCTTGCCCTGCACCACAAAAACCGCACACTCCACCACGTCCAACTAAGGTTTCTAGGATGAGCGAACCGGTTTATCTCGACTACAACGCCACCACACCCATTGATCCGCAGGTACTGGATGCAATGCTGCCTTACTTGAGGGAGCATTTTGGCAATCCATCCTCATCCCACGCTTATGGGCAAAAAGCCAAAGCGGCCGTGGAGCAGGCAAGAGGAGAGGTGGCCGCGCTGATTTGCGCCTACCCGGACGAAATCGTTTTCACCGCTTGCGCCACCGAAGCCAACAATCTCGCCATCCTCGGCACAGCCCGCACCCTGGCGGGCAGGAAGCGCCACCTCATTACCAGCGCAGTGGAACACCCTTCCGTGCTCCAGGCCTTTCTCCGCCTGCGGGATGAAGGCTGGGCGCTAACGATCCTGCCGGTGAATAGCGAGGGACTTGTGCACCCGGACCAGGTGGCCCTTGCCCTGCGCCCCGACACGGCGCTGGTTTCCGTCATGCACGCCAACAACGAAACGGGCGCCATACAGCCCATTGCCGAAATCGCTCGCATCACACGGGCGCGGGGGATAGTCCTGCATAGCGATGCCGCCCAGTCGGCGGGCAAGATTCCCGTCCTGGTGGATGAACTGGGCGTTGACCTGCTGACCCTGGCGGGGCACAAGTTTTATGCGCCCAAGGGCGTGGGCGCCCTGTTTGTCCGTAAAGGCACGCCATTGTTGCCCTTGCTTGCGGGCGCCGGCCACGAGCAAGGCTTGCGGCCGGGAACAGAAAATGTGGCGCTCATTGCCGGCCTCGGGGCAGCGGCGCAACTGGTACGTGAACGGTTACCCAAGGCCATGACTCGCATGAGGGCGCTACGCGACCAGTTGCATCTGCAATTGCTGGCGAAAATTCCCGGCCTTTTGTTGAACGGTCCGCCGGAAGCGCGCTTACCCAACACGCTGAATGTATCGTTTCCCGGCGTGAGCGGCCATGACCTTCTTGAAACCGTTGCGGAGGATGTGGCCGCTTCCACGGGATCTGCCTGTCATTCCGGCAGCCAGCCCGCAAGCGGGGTGCTGGGCGCGATGGGACTCGATGCCGGACGTGCTGCTGGCGCGGTGCGACTATCCCTCGGCGCTTACACCTCCGCCCCCAACATCGCGCGCGCGGCCCGCGCGCTTGCCGGTGCGTGGAGTTCATCCAGCGTCTGATGGACGCCGCGGAATACGATGCCCGGCGTGACGGGGAAAGGGGATTTTATGACCTCAGCCCAAGCGGTTCATAACAGATAAAATCCGCCCAAACTGGCGAGAAGCACACCCAGCGCGCCTTTCAGCACCTGCTGCGGGCCGACCATGGAACAGAAAAAAGACAGCACGAATGCCACCAGGGGCTGTAGGAAAAGTACCAGTACAAGCCACTCACCGGCTCTCCATCTCCAGGTAAACGTTGCTGGCGTTGCCGCCCTTGAGCAGGTCGAAGTTGGCCAAGCGGCTGAATGGGCTCTGATCCAGGCTGTCGATGGCTTCCTGTAAAGCGACCCCTTTATCCACCGCCTGCTTCATGTGGGCGACGAGCAGGCGCAAGTAATCCCCGCTATCGCTGCGCGCCCTGGCCAGATCGCATACCTGCCCGTGGCCGGGAACAATCGTCCTCGGCTGGAGTTTCTCCATTGCCTCGAAGGAAACCAGCCAGTTGCTTGCGCTGCTGACAGGCAACACCCCGAGCAGGCGGTCGACATAAACCAGATCGCCGGAAAACAGCACGTTCTGTTTCGGCAACCACACCACGCTGTCGCCCGGCGTGTGGCCGCCGTGGAAATACAGTAACTGGATTTCCTGCCCGCCCAGGCGCAGGGTTTCGGACTGGTCGAACAAGCGGTCGGGATACACCGGTTGCGTCCCCGCCACTTTCTTGCGCAGGGTCTGGCGCAGGCCGTCCAGTTGCATCCCGCCGCGCGCCTGCATGTCGGCCAGGGCGGGCCGGGCGGCAATGATCTCGGCGCCGATGGATTTGAAATAGCCGTTGCCCAGCCAGCGGTGGTCCTGGCCGCCGGTGTTGACCACGATTTTCACCGGCTGCCGGGTCACCGTCTTGATGACGCGATGGATTTCCTTCGCCACCCGCCAGGTGGGGCCGCTGTCGATCACCATCACGCCCTCATCGGTGACGACGAAGCCGCTGTTGGCGTTCATGCCCTCGTTCTCGAAGCTGCGCATTCCGGTGTCGCCGATGAAGGCATACACGCCGGGCGCGACCTCCCGGGGCTTGAGGGTCAGGGCCTGGGCCGTCCCCAGGTAAAACAGGCAGCACACCGCTGCCAGCCAGCGAAGGTTCATGTCGTTTTCCTTTTTTACTTGAGCCGGTAACCCGTGTGGCAGGCAACGCATTGCTGGGTCACTTCGCTCAGCGCGCCGAGGGCGCGGGGAAGATTATTATCCACCGAGGCTTCCTGCACGACCAGCGCAAAACGGCTCGCGGCGCGGTGCATCCCCGACCCCGCCTGCCGCATGCCGGCGGGCATGAAAGGTGCCATATGGTGTGCGCCATGGGCATCCAGCGAATCCATGCCGAGGCGTTTCTCGGCAATTTTTCCGGCTTCGTCGTAATTTCCCCGGGCCAGAAGTGACTGGATTTCCTGAAGGGTAAGCAGGTGGTCGCGCATGTTCCCCAGCATGTGAGCCTTCATATTGTCGGGCAGCGCCACCGCCTCCCGGCCATCCTCCTCGGCGCACTGGGCAACAGGGATGGCAAGCAGAATGGCGGACAGGGCAAAGGCAAGCACGGCAGTTTTCATGTTTTCTCCAGTAATGCGGCACCACCAACAGCGATGGCCTGAGCAGCATAAGCCGGGGGGCGGAAAATCGCCTGGCCCTTTTCCATCTCCATGGGGCGCGCGGCCAGTCGAAGCTTGTCCGGGTCAGTTAGCGACAACTAAAAAAGCCGCCGCTGGAGCTCCGGAATCAGCCTGGCCCGAATCTCGTCGCGCACTTTGACGAAGCTTTCCAGCGGTTCGCCGTGGGGATCGTGGAATGGCATATGGATGGCGGGGATAGCCTTGGGAAAGATGGGGCAGGCTTCCCTGGCGTTGTCGCATACCGTCACCACCAGGTCGATGGCCTCGTTCATCAGCGCGTCCACATCCTTGGGATAAAGCCCGTCGGTGGCAAAGCCGCCCAGCTTCAGCGCCTCGATGGCGCCGTCCGCCACCTTGGGCTGGGGCCGGGTACCGGCGGACAGCGCGCGCACGCCAGGGCCGAGATCGTGGTTGACCAGGGCTTCGGCCATCTGGCTGCGGCAGGAGTTGCCGGTGCACAGGATCAAAACGGTTTTCGTCATGGGCTTATTCCTTGCCGCAACAACCGCAGCATGCCACTGGTTGAGCCAGCCAGCCTTCCACCACGCTTTTGCCCGGCACACCGCCCGCATGCACCACCTTGCCGTCGATCACCACGCCGGGCGTGGACATCACGCCGAAGCCGAGAATCGCGGCCATGTCTTCCACCTTTTCCAGTTGAATCGTCACGCCCTTGGCCTGGGCGGTTTCCTCGATCAGTTTCATGGTCGCGTTGCAGTTGGCGCAGCCTGTTCCCAACACCTTGATGTTCAGCATTTTTCAGTTCCTTGTTAAATAAAAAAATTGAACCGCAAAGGGCGCGAAAGAAGAAAACATCATGCTCCATGTTTTCCTTTGCGTTACCTTGCGTCCTTTGCGGTTAAAAAGGTTATAAATCAGGCTTGACCGCCTCGATATTGGCGGAAACCACGAATTCCTCGATTTTGCTTCCCGGCGCCCAGTCGCGGATGAAAGCGCGGCTTGCATCCTTGGGGGTGATGCTCACCCGCTCGAATCCCGCCGCTTGCAACATGGACTCAAGCTCCGCGATCAGCGACGCGCCCGCCATGCAACCGGTATACAGCGCCAAATCTTTCCTTGCCTCCTCGGGCAACTCCGCCGTCGCGACTATATCTGAAATCGCCAGACGGCCGCCACTTTTCAGTACCCGGAAGGCATCGCGGAACACCTGCGCCTTGTCCGGCGAGAGGTTGATCACGCAGTTGGAAATGATCGCGTCCACCGTGGCATCGGCCAGCGGCAGATGCTCGATCTCGCCGAGGCGGAATTCGGTGTTGGCGTAGCCGCCCTTGGCCGCGTTGGCGCGAGCCTTGGACACCATGTCAGGCGTCATGTCCACGCCGATGACCCGGCCGCTGTCGCCCACCTGGCGTGCCGCGAGGAAGCAGTCGAAGCCTGCGCCGCTGCCCAGGTCCAGCACCGTCTCGCCGGGCTTCAGTGCGGCGATGGCCTGGGGATTGCCGCAGCCCAGGCCCAGGTTGGCGCCTTCCGGTACCGCGCTCACTTCACTTTCACTGTAGCCGATGCCGCGCGACAGGATGTCGGCGGCCGGCAATTCGGCCGGTGTGCAGCACGCCGGGCCGCAGCCGCAAGCGCCATCGGCACGGGCAACCGCGCCATAGGTTTCGCGCACTGCCTGGCGGATTTCGTCGTTTTTCAAGGTATTCATGGATACTCTCCTGTCGTTGAAGGTTGCAACGCTTGCTGCGTCGTACCCATATAGACGGTAATTCTTCAAAAAAGACGCAAATTATTTCGTCAGCCGCAACTTACGCCACATTTCCTGTCACGAGGCTCATAGCCGATGATGCCGCCGCGCCCGGTTTCTATGTCACAACAATCGAGTAAGCGCTGGCGTAACTTTTCCCTGCCGCGCTGTACTCTGGACTTTGCCCCGGAGAGGGAAATATTCAACCGCTCGGCCACCTCTCTCTGCGGCAAACCTTCGATCTCCGACAGTACCAGGGCTGTACGGTAGGTCTCGGGCAAGTCAGCGATGAGCGGCTGAAGGCATGTTGCCAGTTCGGCGATATAGTCCCGTTCCGGCTCGGGTTCCGCCACTTCATCAGGCAGCTCTTCCCAGGGTTTTTGCGCCCGGTAATGGTCGGCAATGGTGTTGGCCGCAATACGGTACAGCCAGGCTGAGATGCTGCCTTGAGATTTAACGCTATGCAGGCTGGCGCTCACCTTGAGGAATACCTCCTGGAGAATGTCATCCACGGCATTGCGATCATGCACCCTTTTGGCGATATAGCCATGCAAGCGGGAACGATGCTCTCGCCAGAAATCAGTCATTGGCATCATGGATTGATCCATGCTTAACAACAGGATTTCCCGCTCGGCGTCGGCGTGCAGCACGCCGCTTGCGCGATGCCGATGGCGGACAGACTGACCTTGGCGTTTTCCTTGCGGCACGCCTCGTCGAAGCTGGCGTCCAGGCTTTGCGCCGCCTCGTCGCGGATGTGGCGCGCAATTTCGACCACGGCGTCGATCTGCGCCTCTGCCACGCCGTATTGTTTCAGTTTGTCCACCTGGCACAGCCCCTGTTTGGGATGATTGGCCGCGATATTCGCCGCCAGCGACACCAGCGCCACGATGGAGGGGTGCAAATCCGAACTCATAAAAAACCTCTCAATTGGTTGAACAACATGCCGACGATGACGAAAGCCACCGACAAATAACCGGCAAACAGCGCCAGCAGCGGCACCTTCACCACTTTTCTGAGGATGATCATTTCCGGCAGCGACAGCGCGGTGACCGCCATCATGAAGGCCAGCACCGTACCCAGCGGCACGCCCTTGCCGAGCAGCACTTCGGCGATGGGGATGATGCCAACCGCGTCGGAATACAGCGGCACGCCGATCAGCACCGCGCCCATCACCGACAGCAGGCCGCCGTCTCCCGCCACGCCGGCGACCAGTTCGGCGGGCACGTAGCCGTGGATGAAGGAACCCACCCCGACGCCGATGAGGATGAATTTCCAGATGCGTCCGACGATGCCCTTTACCTGCCCCATTGCGTATTCGTGGCGGGCGCGCAGGGACTTGTCTTCTTCCACCTGCGCAACCTGCCCCATGTGGATTTTCCACACGTAGTCCTCGACCCAGCGCTCCGGCCTGAAGCGTTCCAGCACGAAGCCGCCGATGAGGGCTACGCTCAACCCGGTCAGCACGTACAGCACGGTAAATTTCCATCCGATCACGGAAGCCAGCACCACCACCGCCACCTCATTGATCATCGGGCTGGCGATCAGGAACGAGAGCGTGACGCCGAGCGGAATGCCAGCCTCGACGAAGCCGATGAAGAGCGGAATCGAGGAGCAGGAGCAGAACGGCGTGACCGCCCCCAGCCCCACGGCCAGGAAACGGCTTTGCAGGTTGCCGCGGTTGCGGATGAATTCGCGCACGGTTTCGGGCTTGAGCAACGCGCGTAGCAGGCCCATGAGGTAGATCACGATAGTCAGCAGCACCAGTATCTTGGTGACGTCCATCACGAAGAAATGGGCGGCAGCGCCGAAGGGCGTGCCTTGCAGCCCGGCGATATCGTAAATCAGCCAAGAAGCGAGAGCGTCAAACATGCTTGCCTGCTCCGCAACAGCCGCTGCCCTCCTGCTGCACGAGCGGGCAAGGCACGCTGCCATAGGAGCAGAACACGCAGCAATCGCCGGGCTTGGGTTTCAACAACGCACCACAGCCCTTGCATGCGTAGAACCACTGGCAGGCATCCGTGGGCATGGTTTCTTCTATGCTGAAACCGCATTGGGGACAGGTCAAAACCGACTGGAGAATCATGCCGCCATCCCTTTCTCGTACCATGCTTTCGAACCGTTCACGATGCGCACCACCACCAGCATCACCGGCACCTCGATCAGCACGCCCACCACCGTCGCCAGCGCCGCGCCGGATTCG
>JASJPB010000047.1:0-2526 GCA_031426915.1 Sulfuricellaceae bacterium
TAAAATCGAAAAGATTCATCAGGTCGCCGATAGCCGGCCTGTTGAGGGGCACATAAGGGTTTCTGGCCTGATGCACAGGGTTGGGCAGGTTGTCGCGACTGCGTTTCGAGAGCGGCGGCAAGCTCCAGTTGCGCTCGATGAATTTGAGAATGGAAGCATGATCGTAGTAGGTATGGTCGACATGTCCGCGCTTGGCATGTGGCGAAATGGCGATCAGGGGGATGCGCGTTCCGTCGCCGAAGAAGTCGATGAGCTGTATATAGCCTGAATCGTAATAACCGCCTCCTTCGTCGAAAGTAACCAGGATGGCGGTTTTTTTCCACAAAGCCGGATTGGCCTGCACGCGCTCGACAATATCCCGCACCAGTTCGTCGAAACCGGTTTGCATGGCGTATCCCGGGTGGCCGGAAATGCTGTCGTAGGGGGCGATCACGGAGACGGCTGGGAAATTATTTGCCTCTTTCACGTCCACATAAAACTGCTGGAGATCCTGGAGTTTTGCCTTGTCCGGCCCGTTCATCGTGGACGAAAAGAAAGTAAGGGTATCGCACATGCCGCAGTATTCCTTGTCCACTTTCTTGCCGTCGTTGCGCCCGCCACTGTACCACTTCCAGGGCACGCCGGCGGTAGTCAGCGCGTCGCCGATATTGGGTATGATCTGCGGCGGCAGCAGGAACTTGTCCGGGCCAAGCGGTAGCATTTCGCCATGTGCCGTGAATGACGGGTCCAGGTTGTTCACCATGTAAAAAGTGTCGGGTGCGCAGTTGCCGTCGTTGAAAGCGCGGTACGGAAGCTTTGCCAGCACGTCGCGTATGCCCGCCACGCCCGGTGCGGCCTTGTTGGCACAGTGCACGTAGGTGCCACCAGCATAGCCATCCTCGGTATACCAGTTGTTGGTTCCCGGTTGCGCATCCGGATTTTCGATCTGCTTCGCGGGGGGCTCGGCGGGTTTGCCGTTGCGGGTATAGAAGCCCACATCTGCGGTGGCAAGGGCGAAATAATTGGCCGTGGTGCCACCCATGATCGGCTGGTGGTAGTTGTCCGATATGGCGTAACGGTCAGCCAGTTGCTTGAAGTAGGCCGCGTCGCCGGCCTCCATGTTGTAAAAACCCATCGCAATGCCGCCCTGGAAAGTATCTCCGGGGCCAAGGGGAGCGGGGCCGTTGCTTGGGCCGACGCCGACAGTCTGCGCCGTCCAGACGTAAAGATCGTTCCTGCCGCCGTTTACCTGTTGCCACATCTGGAAGAAGCGGTGCACCGGATCACCGGTGTGGGCGCCATAACTGACGTGCTGGGTAATCTGGAAAGGCCCGTTGGGCAAATCGGCAGGGAAGCGGGCGTCGGGTACATCGCGCCGCTGCCCGAAAGCGCCTGTTGCATAGGGTTGCGGCAGCGTTTTATAGGCGCCTGCCAGCTTTGGTGTGGCTGAGTAGATGCCATTGCTTTCAGCCTTTTGCTGGGCGGCAAGATGGAAGTTGGGGCCGGGAGAACCATCTGCCAGGACGATTTTTCTGGAGAGCAGGTTCCAGATTTCCTTGCCGTTCTTCGGCTTGTAGGTGGCGAAAAGATTGTCGAAGGTGCGATTCTCGCCGACGACGACGATCACATGCTCAATCGGTGTTGTCGCCTGCGTCGCAGCATGTGCCAGGGATGGCAGGAGTACGAATGCGGCGGTGCTGATCCGGAAAACCATATTAGCGGCGATATTGTGGTTCAATCTAGTCTCCAGTCGGGGACGGAGAAAGGCCACTCAACGGTGGGCCAGATAGCGCAGCGAAGCCCGCTTGATCTGTGAGCTCACCTGATCGGCCTTGGCGTTGTAAAAGTTGTGGAACATGAAAGCGAACAGCGCGATGGCGATGCCGAAGGCGGTAGCGAACAGCGCTGTGCCGATGCCGCGGGAAACGATGGTAGGATCGGAACTGCCCCCGACCTGAGACAGGGCGTGGAAGGCGTCGACAATGCCGAAAATGGTGCCCAGCAGCCCCATCAGCGGCGCCATGGTGGCAATGGTTTCCAGTATCCACAGACGCTTCTTGATGGTCGGCGCGGCATCGGCGTATTGGGCCTGGACCAGGTATTCCATGTCGTCCTTGGGCAGGTGCCCCGCCTTGATGATCTCGCGCAACGCGATGGCCTGCGGGCTTTGGGCGCTGGCGAATTCGGTCAGGATTTCTTCGCGCAGATCACGGTCGGCAAGATGGGAGCGGATGTACTGGTCGAGGGCTTTGCCTTCGCGCAGTGCAGCGCCGAAAAAGATGCCGCGCTCGATGGCGACGTAAAGCATGAGCAAGGTCACGCTGACCATGGCCCACATGATGGTTTGGTGCAATATTTCATAACTCATGATTGAAATGCCAAGTAATAATGAAAAAAAAGGCGGCGTGAAAACGCCACCCGGTTTGGTTTAGAACTTTCCGGTAACGTTCAGGAAGATCTGACGCGGTGCCCCTACCATCAGTGTCCCGTCGGTTCCGGCTGGGTCCGAATAGGAAAAGCCGCCGGTGCCCACGGTTGAGATGTACT
>JASJPB010000048.1:0-2593 GCA_031426915.1 Sulfuricellaceae bacterium
AGAAGCCTGTTCCTCGGTGCGCTGCGAAAGGTCGCTGTTGCCGGCGGCAATTTCCCCGGAGGCCGTATTGATGGCATCTACCGATTCCTTGATCTCTTCCACCAGTTGCTTGAGGCTTTCCACGGTGGTGTTGGAGTAATCCTTGAGTTTGCCGAAAGTGCCTTGGTACTCATTGCTGATGGTTTCGGTGAGGTCGCCCTTGGCCAGCGCTTCCAGCACGCGCAGCACTTCTCCCAGTCCCACCTCGCTGGTTTCCACCAACTGGTTGATGCCGAATGAAAGCTCGCGCATGAAACCTTGCTTGTCGGAAAGATTAAGGCGTTTGGTGAAGTCACCTTTAAGCGCAGCACCCACTATTTCCTGCACTTCGCCCTGAATCTTCAATTCCAAAGTGGCGTCGACCCATTCCACTGCGGTGCCGATGCGTTGCCCCTTCTGGTTGTTGACTGGAATGGCGGTGAGATTGAAGGTGCGGCCGCCGATTCGGACAATGGCCTGGTGCAGGGAAGTGATCGAACTCAGAACTCCCCGCTGGTGCGCCGGATTTTTGTGGAAGCTGTCGAAATTTGAGCCCAGAACCTTGTCGCAATCGAAATGGGGCAGCTCTGAGCGTATGGCGTCCGCGTTTTCGCGGAACATGCGCTGCACCGATTTGTTGAGATAGATGATCCTGCCCTCGGTGTCGGCGATGGTCATGTTAGCGGTGGATTCGTCCAGTGCAGCGCGAACCCTCAACGCCTCCTCCGAAATTCGCTGGCTTTCGCGGATCATGTAAACCAGGGTGTCGCGCATGTTTTTCATGGCCACCATGAGGCTGATGTTGTCTCCCTCGCGCGCCTGAATTTCCATGTCGAGATTGCCGGATGCGATCTCGCGCGCGACCTCCCGTGCATAGTTCGGTTCGCCGCCCAGTTCGCGCAGCAGTACACGAATAATCCAGGTGCCGAAGAGCAGGGTGGCGAGTAGCGCGCCGGCGGAAAGCAATACATACGTCCACCACAGGCGGTTGGCGTCCCTTTCCAGTTTGCCTGCCTGAGCTTGCAATTCGTCGGATAAAAAGTTTTCCACATCCTTCATGGCATCGATTTTTTGCGTGATAGTCTTGAACCAGACTGCGGGATCGACGCCAAACCCGCCGCTCATCGCCTTTTCCAGCGCTATCTGACGCATTTTCTCCACACTGTCGACCACCTCGCGGGATATCTTGTCCTGCTGAACGGATACCGCTTCCTGACTGGCATAAGTACGGAACAGGTCGAAATAGGTTTTCTGGTTGGCGATCAGGGCGATGAATCGCTGAAAGGCTTCCCACTCGAACTTGTCCGCAGAAAATGCCGCATTGACCGTGGCACGTTCCCGCCCGGCCATTTCCTTGCCGTTGAGGAACATCAAATATGCGTTGATGGAACGAGCCAGTTTTTCATTGGATCCCACCTTGGCACTATAGGAAATGACCTCCAGCCAGGCGCCAATCAGGTCCGTGTAGAAATTGAATGAATCCTTGGGCAACAGTTTCTGTTCTGTGATACCGCCACGGGTGTCGCCGAGAGGCTTGAGTTTGTCCAGAGCGCTTTCCAGTGTGACGCGGAAACCCGGGTCAAGACGGCTCTGGTCGAGACTGTCGGCCAGTTGTCTGAGCTCTGCCACGCGCTTGTCGGTATCCTCTCGCTGCTTGGGCAGTTCTGCGACAAACTTTGCGCCCTTCGATGACAGGTAGCCGGCAGACATGCCGCGTTCCTTCTGGGCTTCGTGAATCACTGCGCTGGATTTCACCGCGAGGGTGGCAAGGGTTTGCATGGCCTTGATTTCCTGTAGCCCATGCGATTTTTCCAGAACATTGATGGTCGAGAAATACAGCAGTCCGAGAATTGGGAACATCAGCAACATGAGCAGGCGCCAGCGCATCGGCACGCGCGACAGTAGCGAATGTTCGCCCTGGTGCATGTCGACGTGCTTGCCGCGGTTCATGGCCTGATACAGTTTTTCGGCGCGCTCGATTTCGTGGCGGCTGGCGCGGCGTCTTACCGAAGTGTAACCGGTGACTTCCTTGCCTTCGTGAATCGGCGTGACATGGGCATGTACCCAATAATGGTCGCCGTTCTTGCAACGGTTCTTGACGATACCTTCCCAGCCGTAGCCACTTTTAACCGTATTCCACAAGTCCTCGAAAGCCTGGGCCGGCATGTCAGGGTGCCGCACCATGTTGTGCGGCTGCCCGAGCAATTCCTGCTCGCTGAAGCCGCTGATGTCGACGAACTCCTGGTTGACATAGGTAATGACACCCTTCAGATTGGTCTTGGTGACGATGGTGACATCGTCAGCCACTTCCCTTTCCTGCTGGGTTACGGGCAAATTGGTTCTCATGTGGGCAACTTTTCCTAAGGCATTACAGTGCAGCACGATGACCGAACTGGCTGTATTCGTCCGGCATGACTACGCGCGTGATCAAAAAACCAGGCAAAGAAGAAACCGGCAATTGAATAAAGCGCCCACCTCCGATTGAGATGAGTGGTTTATTCGGGGGCGGGTTAAAACTCTTGCCACTCATCCTCGTCCTTGTTGTCCTTGGCGGGTGCCTGTGGCTTGGTGGCAG
>JASJPB010000049.1:0-21921 GCA_031426915.1 Sulfuricellaceae bacterium
GGTGGTGATGGCGAAGATGGCCGGGATGGAATCCACCGCGAACACCAGGTCGGACGCCTCGATCAGGATCAGGACCAGGAACAGCGGCGTGAAGTAGCGCACGCCGTCCTTCATCACGCTGAATTTCTCGCCATGGTGCTCATCGGAAATGCGCAGGTGGCGGCGCGCGAATTTCAGCACCGGGTTCTTGGTCAGATCGGGCTCCTTTTCGGCCATGACCAGCATGCGCATGCCGGTGACGACCAGGAAGAAGCCGAAGATATACAGCACCCAGCTGAATTCCCTTACTACCCAGGCGCCTGCCAGGATCATGATGGCGCGCAGGACGATGGCTCCCAGCACGCCATAGACCAGCACCCGGCGCTGGTATTCGGTGGCGACGTGGAAGGACGAGAAAATCAGCAGGAAGATGAACACGTTGTCCACCGACAGCGATTTTTCGATCAGATAGCCGGTGAGGAATTCCAGCGACTTCTGGTCGGCGATCTCCTGGCCGAGCGTGCCACTCAGGTACCACCACAGGCCGGCGTTGAACAACAGAGCCAGGCTCACCCAGACCAGCGACCAGATGGCCGCCTCTTTGACGCTCACCTTATGCGCCTGCCTGCCGCCGAACACAAACAGATCCAGCGCCAGCATGAACAGCACGAAAACGATGAAAGCGGCCCACATCCAGGGTTCGCCGATGGAGATCGCGTTATTCATCAGGCTTATGTCTCAGCCTGGCACAGGCGCAGGAACTCGCCCACATCCGTGACCCACAACACGCCGTCCCCCGTCTGGCCGGTATGGGCGTTGTGGTGGATGATGCGCAAGATGTCGGGAACCATCTCGTCGGGCGCGACGATTTCGATGCGCAGCTTTTTGGTGAAATCGGTCAACTCCTCTTTTAGCGTGTCGTGCTGTTCTGCTCCCGCATGGGCGCTGCATCCTTCCACATGGGATATGCTCATGCCGGGAAAACCGGGCAGGATACGAAAAGCGTCGCGGATTTTATGCAGCCGGGTCGGCCGTATGACGGCTTTGATTTCTTTCATGGGGTTTCTCCTATGCCTCGACGGGCTTTTCCTCGAACCATTTATACAGCGTCGGCAGCACCACCAGCGTGAGCAGGGTGGAGGTAATCAGCCCGCCGATCACCACGATCGCCAATGGCCGCTGCACCTCCGACCCCGGCCCGCTGGCAAACAGCATGGGGATCAGGCCCAGCATCGCCACGGTGGCGGTCATCAGCACCGGGCGGAAGCGCTGCTTGCAGCCCTGTACCACCGCGTCGGCCTGACTCAAGCCTTCATTGCGCAGGCTGCGGATATAGGATACCAGCACCACGCCGTTTAGCACCGCAATCCCCCACAGGGCGATGAAGCCCACCGAGGCCGGCACCGATAAATATTCGCCGGTGATGAACAGGGCCACCACGCCGCCGATCGAAGCGAAGGGCAGCACCAGGATGATCAGCGCGGCGTAGCGCAGCGAGCCGAATAGCAAGAACAGCAAAAAGAAAATCGCCGCGACAGTCACCGGTACGATGATCTTCAGGTGGCCCATCGCCCGTTCCATATTCTGGAACTGGCCGCCCCACTCCAGATAGTAGCCCTCCGGCAGCTTGATCTTGCTGTCCACCGCCAGTTGCAACTCGGTGACGAAGCTGCCGAGGTCGCGGTCCTTCACATTCACCCCCACCACGATACGGCGCTTGGCTTTCTCGCGGCTGATCTGGGCCGGCCCGTCCACGACGCGGATGTGCGCCAGATTTTCCAGCGCCACCAAGGCGCCGTTGGGCGAGCTGACCAGCAGGCTGCGTATGGTTTCCACGTCGCCGCGGAATTTCTCCGGCAGGCGCACCACCGCGCCGAAGCGGCGCTCGCCCTCGTAGATCTCGGTGGCGGTCCGTCCACCGATGGCGGCCTCGATCACGTCGTGGATGTCCGACACGTTGAGGCCGTGGCGGGCGATGGCCTGGCGGTCGATGTCGATGGACAGGTACTGCTGCCCGGTAACCCGTTCCACCTTCAGGTCCTGCGCGCCCTTGACGCCAGCGGCCACCTTGGCGATGGCGTCGGCCTTCTGCTTGAGCAAATCCATGTCGTCGCCGAACAGCTTGATCGCCACGTCCGAGCGCACCCCTGTGACCATCTCGTCGACCCGGTCAGAGATCGGCTGCGCCATGACGATCTGCACCCCCGGCAAGGTCATCAGTTTTTCCCTGATGCCTGCGGCGATGTCGTCCTGGGTCCAGCCCTTGGGCCATTCGCTACGCGGCTTGAGGCTGACGATGGGGGTGGACTCGTTCTGCCCCTGCGCATCGGCGGGGCTTTCGCCGCGCCCGACGCCGGAGATGGCGGACTTCACCCCGGGCACCTGCATCACCAGGCGCATCGCCTCCATTTCCAGCTTGATCGATTCCTCCAGCGAGATGTTGGGCACGCGGTTGATGCCGGGCACGATCGAGCCTTCCTTCATCTCGGGAATGAAGGCCGTACCGAGGAAGGGCAGCAGCAGGATGGCGCCGACGAACACCGCGGCTGCGGCGAGGATGGTCTTCCTGCCATTGGCCAGGGTCCAGGCTAGCAGCCGCAGGTAGGGCTTCTTGGCCAAGGCGACCAGGCGGGTGTCGTGCTCGTCCTTGCCCACCAGCAGGTAGGAGCACAGCACCGGGGTGAGGGTGAGCGCCAGGACCAGCGAGACGAACAGCGCGATGGCGATGGTGAAGGCGAGCGGGGCGAACATCTTGCCCTCCATGCCTTGCAGGGTCATCAGCGGCAGGAACACCAGGATGATGATGGAAACGCCGAAGATCACCGGCGTGCCCACTTCAGCTGCGGCATCCAGCACCACCCGCACCCGGCTCATCCCCCTGCCCTTGTTCTCGGCCAGGCGCTGGAAGGTGTTCTCCACCACCACCACCGAGCCGTCCACGATCAGGCCGGTGGCGATGGCCAAGCCTCCCAGCGACATCAGGTTGGCGGACAGACCGTAATGGTTCATCACCATGAAGGTGATGAGCGGCGTCAGCACCAGAGACGCGACCACGACCAGGGACGAGCGCACGTCGCCGAGGAACAGGAACAGCACGATGATCACCAGCACCACGCCCTCGATCAACACCTTCACCACGGTTTCGAGCGCGGCATCCACCAGCTCGCTGCGGTCATAGTAGGGGGCGATCTTGAGGCCGTCGGGCAGCATGCCCTTGTCGTTGATCTCCGCCACCCGTTCCTTGATGCGCGACACCACCTCCTTGGCGTTGCCGGCGCGGATCATCATCACGATGCCGCCCACCGATTCGGTGACCCCATTCTTCAGCAACGCGCCATAGCGCACCTCGTGGCCGATGGTGACTTCGGCCACGTCGCGTATCAGCACCGGCACCCCGTCCTGCTCCTTGAGCACAATGCTGCGGATGTCGTCGAGATCCTTGACCAGGCCGATGCCTCGGATCAGGTATTGCTCGGCATAGTGCGGCAGCACGCCGCCGCCGGAGTTGGCGTTGTTGCGGGCCAGCGCCTGGTAGACGTCCTGCAGCGTGACCTTGTAGTGGCGCATCCGGTCGGGGTTGACCAGCGCCTGGTACTGTTTGACGTAGCCGCCCTGGGAGTTGATCTCGGCCACGCCGGGGATGCCGCGCAGCAGCGGGCGCACTACCCAGTCCTGGGCGATGCGGCGCTGGGTCAGCTCTTCCTGGCTAAGCACGCGTGCGCCATCGTCCGGCCGTTCCAGTGTGTACTGGTACACCTCTCCCAGCCCGGTGGAAAGCGGACCCAGCGTCGGCACCACCCCCTGCGGCATGCGCCCGGCCACCTCGATCAGCCTTTCCATCACCAGCTGGCGCGCAAAATAGACATCGGTGGCGTCGGTGAACACCAGCGTGATCAGCGACAGGCCCGGCTTGTTGAGCGAGCGCATCTCCTCCAGCCCCGGCAGGCCGGTCATGGCCATTTCCAGCGGCACGGTGACGAAGCGTTCGACTTCCTCGGGCGAGCGGCCGCGGGCCTCGGTGGCGATTTGCACCTGGACATTGGTGACATCCGGGAAGGCGTCCACCGACAACTTGCGTGTTGCGTCCAGTCCGAACGCCACCAGGCATACCGCCACTACCGCCAGCACCAGGCGCTGCTTGAGTGCCGCGCGTATCAATGATTCCAGCATGTTGTTTCCATTTTCATCTGAAAAGCGATTAACCTAAATTCCTCACCGCAGAGGCGCAAAGGGAAGTCCGGTAGAGCAAAGCCCATCCGGTTTTGACGCTTTGGTTTTTCTCAGCGCCTTTGCGCCTCTGCGGTAAATCTTTTGAATTGAATCAAACTAGGGTTACCCCTCCAGCTCCTTGCGCTTGCGCTCGTTATTGAGGTGGAATGCACCCTCGGTGACGATGCGTTCGCCGCCTTTCAATCCCGCTTGAACCGGGACATAGCCATTGCTTTCCTGGCCCAGGGTCACGGGACGTAACTGGAAGCGTGTGCCATCCAGCTGGACAAAGACATGATCCTTGTTGTCCTCGCGCACCACGGCTGTGGCCGGAACCAGCAGGCGGCGCTGCGGCGCGCCCTGAATCAGCATGGAGGCGAGCATTTCCGGCTTGAGCGTGCGCTCGGGATTTTCCACATCCATGCGTACCGTTACCGTGCGCCGGTCCGGATTGACGGTGTCGGCAACGTATATCAGCCGGCCCTCAATACGTTTTCCGTTCAAGGCCGGAATCTCTGCCTGAGCTGCTTCGCCCTTCTTCACCAGTGCAGCCTGCTGTTCAGGCACTTCGGCCACCAGCCACACATGCGACAGGTCGGCTACGGTAAAGAGTGCATCCGCCGGTTGCACCACCTGACCTGGTGTCACCTTGCGTTCGATGACTATCCCATCCAGCGTTGCTGTGATCGAAGACAGGGAATGCACGGTGCGGGTCGTCGCCAGCTTGGCCATGGCGCTCTCGGTCATGCCCAGCACGCCGAGTTGGCCGTGTGATGCCTGCAATTCAGCCTGGGCCTGGGCCAGTTCACTTTCGCGTTTCTGCAACTCGGCGGCGCCGATCACATCGGCAGCGAACAGCAGCATGGCGCGATCCACCGCGCGGCGCTGCAATTCCGCCTGGGACAGCGCCTTTAGGTAGGCCAGTTGGGCGGCGGACAGCTCGGTACTATGGAGCGTGGCGAGTGCCTCGCCGCGCTCCACGCGCTGGCCGAGGGTGGCATGAATCTGGGTCACGCGTCCGGTCACGGCGGCGCCGATGCGCGCCACCCGTTGCTCGTCGACTTCGATCCGGGCAGGCACGCGCAGGGTTTCGATTGTCTCGCCCTCGCCGGCAGGAGTGATTTTCAGGCGCTGGATAAAGTCAGGCTGCACCGTCACCAGTGTAGGGTCGGTGGGAACCGCAGCGGCGGCGGGAGCTTCCTTGCCCTTGCATCCGCTCAAGGCAGCGGCAAACAACATGGCAAAAAGAATGGGGAACAGCGGGCGCTTCATGGTTTTTCTCCGGCAATGGTGGTGGCACGCAGCCGCTCGATCTCGATCAGCGCAGCTTGCAGTTCATAACGGGCGTTGAGGAAGTCCACACGCGTGGTACGCAGCACGCGCTGGGCATCGAGGTAATCGAGAATGCCGCGTTCGCCGAAGCGGTAGGCTGCCTCGGCCACCTTCATGGCATTTTCCGCCTCCTTGATCAGGCCGGATTCGAATGTCCGCACCTGGTGCTTGGCGATCTGGTAGCGGCTGTAAGCCTGATCCAGTTCAGCCAGCAGGCCAAGATGGACCTGTCGTGCTTCAGCCTCAGCCCGGTGCAGTCTGGCCACGGCCTCGCCGATAGGTCCCTCGCGGCGGTTCCACAATGGCAGCGGCAGAGCCACACCAACGCGCCACTGGTTCATGTCCGGATCGCGCTCGGCGCTTAACTTGAGCATGGGCTGCGGCATGCGCGAGGCACGTTCCAGTTCCACTTGCGCCTGGGCGCGATGCGTCTCGGCCTCGGCAACCTTGAGCAGAGGCTGACGCGCCAGCAAATCCCGACGCAGCTCATCCAGCTCCGGCAGATCGGTCGCCAATTGCGGTTCGCTGGCCACTTCAAAACCATCCGCCAGTGCCGCAAGCGGTGCGCCTATCAGTGCCCGCAGGCGGTCGCGAGCCTGAGTCACGCGCAGCTCGGCGCTCTTGGCGGCGCTTTCCGCTGCCAGCGCTTCGGCTGCTGACTTCACCAGTTCGTAGCGCGGGGATTCGCCGACTTCCACCTTGATTTTGACCCGGTTGCGGATCAGCAGCAGCAGGGCGTGGTTTTCCGCGGCAAGGCCGGCCTCTTCCTGTCGCCGCAGTACGTCGAAAAAAGCCTGCTTCACAGCGCTGTGCTGGTTGAGTTGCGCATCCCCCAGCGCCGCCATGCCGGAAACGATGCCGGCTTCAGCACCTTGCCGTCGTGCGGCGCGCAGGGAAGACAGTTCGAATTGCTGGGACAATCCCAGCAATTCATTGCGCCCACTCGCCCCACCATTCTGGCGCGGACGCGAGATGCCGGAGGCAAGCTCCATCTCGGGGTTGGGATAGGCAAGCGCCGTGTTCAAGGCCGCCTGCGCGCCTTGCTCGCGGGCTTCCGCAGCGGCCAGTGCCGGGCTGTGCGCAGAAGCGAGGCGCAAGGCTTCGTTCAGGGTGAGCGGTGCCGCCTCGGCCATGGGCGCGGCAA
This sequence comes from Sulfuricellaceae bacterium, assembly GCA_031426915.1. Classification (GTDB taxonomy): domain Bacteria; phylum Pseudomonadota; class Gammaproteobacteria; order Burkholderiales; family Sulfuricellaceae; genus Sulfurimicrobium. The sequence continues at coordinate 6,665 of JASJPB010000049.1, forward strand.
TCATCGCAAACAGCAGAAACCAGGAGTGGCTTGCTGGAAAAGGCAGGTATGGAGAGTGTGATGTCATGTTCAGATAACTCAGGTTAAGAGCAATACAGCCTTGCAACCGGCACCAATTTGTTCATGGAGTAAGCACGGCCAGTCCAGGCTGGTGCGGTCGTGAGCCATGGCAGCGCATGAATTGCAGCATTGAAAAGACCAGATGTAGCAGTGGAGACAAAAAACATGAAAAATATTCCGCCATATCAAATAATTATATAAATTCCATGCGGAAACACGGAAATGAATGGCAATCCCTGCAACGAACTTGCAGCAAGAATTGGTCCAATGATTTCAGAGAAAAATATGAGGCTGGCCGAATCATAAAGGTCGGCCTGCACTATCCATGCTGGCGTCTCACGCGCCGCCCCGGATAACAATCGGGGCCAGCTGCCAGGCAGCCAGGTTTACAGTTTTAGCGCCGCAATGCGCTCGTCCAGCGGCGGATGGGTCATGAACAGGCGTTTCAGGCCCGATGCCACTCCGCCTGAAATGCCGAATGCGGCCATCTTTTCCGGCAGCGGCGCCGGCTCGTGCTGGGCTTTGAGGCGCTCCAGCGCGGCGATCATGGCACCTTTTCCAGCCAGTGCCGCGCCGCCCGAGTCGGCGATGAATTCGCGCCGGCGCGAGAACCACATGACAATGATCGAGGCAAGGATGCCCAGCACCATCTCGGCGATGATCATGGTGATGAAATAAGCCGGGCCGGTGCCGCGCTCTGTCTTGAACACCACCTTGTCCACCAGGTAGCCGATGACGCGGGACAGGAACATCACGAAGGTGTTGACCACGCCCTGGATCAGCGCCAAGGTCACCATGTCGCCGTTGGCAACGTGGGAAATTTCGTGCCCCAGTACCGCTTCCGTTTCGGCCTTGGTCATGGCTTGCAGCAGACCGGTTGACACCGCCACCAGCGCATTGTTCTTGCTCATGCCGGTGGCGAAGGCGTTGACGTCGGGCGAGTCGAAAATCGCCACTTCCGGCATGCCGATGCCGGCGATCTGCGCCTGACGCCGCACGGTTTCCACCAGCCATGCCTCGCCGGGGGTTTCCGGCGTTTCGATGACCCGGGCGCCGACCATGCGCTTGGCGCTCCACTTGGAGATGGCGAGCGAGATGAAGGAGCCGCCCATGCCCATCACGGCGGCGAAGATCAGCAGGCTGCCGAGGTTCAGGCCAGCCTCGTTAAGATAAGGCTCCACCCCGAGGATCTTCATGGTGAGCGAGAGCACCAGCACGATGGCCAGGTTGGTGGCGAGGAACAGGATAATGCGCTTCATGATTCAGTCTCCTGAAAACAAACAGGAATGCAGTGTAGCGATCATTCATGTTTCTATAAAGTCGAATATAATTGACGTTTCATTCGGTTTATACGAAACTCAAAAGTAATGGGCGCGCTTAATTACAAGCATCTTCACTATTTCTGGGCGGTGGCCAAGGCAGGCGGCGTGACCCGAGCCAGCGAGCGGCTGCACCTGACGCCGCAAACCGTCAGCGGACAGTTGAGCCTGTTCGAGGAGGTGCTGGGGGAAAAGTTGTTCAGCCGTGCCGGGCGTCATTTCGAACTCACCGAGGCCGGCCGGATGGTGCTGGGCTACGCCGACGAGATTTTCTCGCTGGGCCAGGAGCTGGAGGAGGCCTTGCATCACCGGCCCACCGGACGGCCGCCGCAATTCAGGGTGGGGGTTACCGATGCGGTGCCGAAGTCGCTCGCCTACCGCTTGCTGGAGCCGGCGGTGCAAATCCCGGAACCGCCGCGCATCATTTGCCGCGAAGGGAAGGTTGTCAGCCTGCTGGCCGATTTGGCGGTGCACCGGCTCGATATCGTGATCGCCGACAGCCCCATGCCGACCGCGCTCGATGTGCGGGGATTCAGCCATTTGCTTGGCGAGAGCGGGCTCAGCTTCTTTGCCACGGCGGAACTGGCGCAACGCCACTCAGGCGTTTTTCCTCAGTGCCTGGATGGCGCGCCGCTGCTGTTGCCGGGCGAGGATGTCGCGGTGCGGCCCAGGCTGACGCGCTGGTTCAGCGATAACCGGATTCGTCCGCGGATTACCGGAGAATTCGATGATGGTGCGCTGATGAAGGCCTTCGGGCGAGCGGGCGTAGGCATCTTCAGCGCACCCTCGGCGATTGCCGGGCAGGTCATGCGACAGCACGATGTGGTGACTATCGGCTCAACCGAAGAGGTGACCGAGCAGTTCTATGCCATCTCGGTGGAGCGCAAACTCACTCATCCGGCCGTGGTTGCCATCAGCCGCGCGGCGCGGCAGGAGCTGTTCAGCAAACGGTGAGTTGCTCGGCAATCCGCGCCATACGTGGCAAAATGAGCGCCTATGTCCCAGATTCATCTCCTCCCTGATCTCCTCATCAACCAGATCGCCGCTGGCGAAGTGGTGGAGCGCCCGGCCTCGGCGCTGAAGGAGCTGTTGGAAAACAGTCTCGATGCCGGTGGCGGTGATATTTCGGTGCAATTGTTGCAGGGCGGGATGAAATCGTTGCGAGTGGCTGACAACGGTTCCGGCATCACCCGGGATGAGCTGCAACTGGCGCTGTCGCGTCACGCCACCAGTAAAATCGCCACCCTGGACGACCTGGAGCGGGTGAAAAGCCTGGGTTTTCGCGGCGAGGCGCTGGCCAGCATCGCAGCCGTATCGCGTCTGGCCCTGACCAGCCGCAGGCAGGGCGAACGCCATGCCTGGCGCATGGAAGCGGCGGGGGGCGAGCTGTCGGGCTTGCAACCGGCGGCGCTCGATGCCGGTACGGTGGTGGAAATGCAGGACATCTATTTCAATACCCCGGTGCGGCGCAAGTTCCTCAAAACCGAGGCCACGGAATATGCGCATTGCGAAGAAACTTTCCGGCGCATGGCACTGAGTCGAGCCGACGTGGGCTTCGGCTTGCAGCACAACGGGCGTCGCATCTGGCAATTGGCGCCGGCCAGTCTGGCGCAGCGGGCCGCAGCCCTGCTGGGCGAGGATTTCTCGGCAGCGGCGGTACAGCTGGATGAGGGTGGAGGGGCGTTGCGCCTGTACGGCCTGGCGGGATTGCCGGGTTTTTCGCGCGGCAGCCGCGATGCGCAATATGTCTACGTCAATGGACGTTTTGTGCGCGACAAGTTGATTGCCCATGCCATTCGCGAAGCCTACAAGGATATCCTGCACCATGACCGCCATCCGGCTTTCGTGCTGTTTATCGAGCTGGACCCGGAAGGGGTGGATGTCAATGTCCATCCGACCAAGATCGAGGTGCGCTTCAGGGAATCCCGCGCGGTGCACCAGATGATTTACCATGCGCTGAACAAGGCGCTGGCGGCGCCGATTTCGCAGCGGCAAGGGGCAACGGGCAGCCAGCCCGGGATGATGCCCGCGTCGCCGCAGCCGGTGTATTCCACCCAGACCAGCATGCCGCTCGGCGTATCCGAGCGGGCCAATCTGTACCAGACCCTTTTCGGTCAGATTGCCAGGCCCGAATCGGTTTTCAACGCTCCGGCGCCGGAAGCGGAGCCGGAAGTTCCACCGCTGGGCTATGCCCTGGCCCAGCTCCACGGCATCTATATCCTGGCCCAGAATGCGTGCGGCCTGGTGGTTGTGGACATGCACGCCGCACACGAACGGGTCACTTACGAAAGGCTTAAAACAGCGCTGGAACACCGCACCGTGAGCACGCAACCGTTGCTGATTCCGGTGTCTTTCCACGCCACGCAGCTGGAGGTGGAGGCTGCCGGGGAGAACAGTGACGCCCTGGGCGAACTGGGTTTCGAGCTCGCGGTGCTCTCGCCCACCACGCTGGCGGTTCGCGCGCTACCGGCGCTGCTGCTGGACTCCGATCCGGTGCTGCTGGCGCGGGACGTGCTCAGGGAAATCCGGGAATACGGCGCCAGCCGGGCGGTAACGGAACGGCGCAACCAGCTGCTCGCCACCATGGCCTGCCACGCCTCTGTGCGCGCCAACCGCAGGCTGAGCGTGCCCGAAATGAATGCATTGCTGCGCGAAATGGAAGCCACCGAGCGCGCCGACCAGTGCAACCACGGACGCCCCACCTGGCGCGAGATTTCGCTGCAGGAACTGGATCAACTTTTCATGCGCGGCAAGTGAACAGCTTGTCTCAAGCTGCAACACCCGAGGACCGGCCCCAGGCGATCTTTCTCATGGGGCCCACCGCCAGTGGCAAGACCGGCGTGGCGGTGGAGCTGGCGCAGCGTTTGCCGGTGGAAATCATCAGCGTGGATTCGGCGCTGGTTTATCGCGACATGGATATCGGTACCGCCAAGCCGGATGCGGTGACCCTGGCGTTGGCCCCGCATCATCTCATCGACCTCATCGATCCCACCCGGAGCTATTCGGCGGCGCAATTCCGCAGCGACGCGCTGCGCCTGATGGCAGAGATTACCGCGCGCGGCAACATTCCGTTGCTGGTGGGGGGCACCATGCTGTATTTCAAGGCGCTGCGGGAGGGTCTGAACGATCTGCCGCAGGCAGACCCGGCCTTGCGTGCGCAGCTGGAAGCGCGGGCGCGGCAGGAGGGCTGGCCCGCCTTGCATCGGGAACTGGCCGGTCTTGATCCAGCCACGGCGGCGCGGCTTGACCCCGCCGATGCGCAGCGTATCCAGCGCGCACTGGAAGTGTGCCTGCTTACGGGGCAGCCCATGTCCGCCTTGCTGGCGCACGAGAACCCCTGCGACCTGCCTTACCGGCTGATTCAACTGGCTCTGGTGCCTGGCGAGCGTGCCGTGCTGCACCAGCGCATTGCCCAACGTTTCGACGCCATGCTGGAACAGGGCCTGGTGGATGAACTCGTTTCATTGCGCTCGCGTTATGCGCTGACGCCGGATTTGCCCGCCATGCGCTGCGTGGGCTATCGTCAGGCATGGCAGCATCTGGAGGGAGAGATGGACTTTCCCACGCTGCGCGACAAGGGGATTTTCGCTACCCGTCAATTGGCCAAGCGTCAGTTGACCTGGTTGAGGGGCATGGAAGGGGTGACCGAATTCGACTGCCTGGAGCGGGAGTTGTCCACGAGAGTTCTGGCTTTGCTCGGGACGCGCTTGTGAACGAAGTGCTTATTTAGTAGGCTTGGGAGCGCCGGAGGCGGCATTCATTTCCTCGATGGCCGCTTTCAAGGCTTGCGCGGCGGCTTTGGGGTCCTTGTTGGAAATTGTCATTTCACCGCTGCCGGAGGATGAGACGGCGGCATTATCCCCACCTTGCGGCGCTGCTGCAGGCTGTTGTTGCGGCTGACTCTTTTTTGTCGCTTCAATTTGTGCCTGCAACTCGGCATTCTTCTTCTTGAGCGCTTCGATTTCAGCCTGGGGTGTTTCGGCATGCGCAGCCGGCTGGCTGGCGTGTGAGGTTTCAGCTGTGGCGGATTCCTGTTGCGGAGGAGACAGAAAAATCTTCCAGGTGGCGAAGCCGATTCCTGCCAGCAACAGAACCAGCAGGCCAATCGCACCGCCAATGATCAGGCGTTTCTTGGTGCGCATTGGTCTGAAGCTCGGGACATCCTCCGCAGCAGCTTGTGAACGGCCATGGGTTTCCTGAACCTGGTTCTCCTCCGCGCCCGCTGGCGGGGCTTTCCTGAAGCGCTGGGCCAGGCCGGCGAGTCGGGATTTTATGCGCGTGACCAGACCAGGACTTGCCGGGGCGTCAGGTTCAGCTGAGTCCAGTGCCATGGTCCTGTCGTCCGGGGGTGTTTGTGAATCTTCCGCATCGTCTCCGGTTTTGGGTTTCTTTTTCCAGAACATCAGATTCATGCTGTTTCCTCCTTGCGGGTCACACGGGCACTTGCGCTTCCATGGGCGAAGGTGATGGAAATTTCTTCGTGCAGTGCTATATCGGCACTGTTGCGCACAAGTTTACCGCTGGCCGTGCGCACCATGCTGAAGCCACGCTCCAGTACGGCCTCTGGATTGAGATGTTGCAGATTGGCGGCGAGCCGTTGCAGCGTGGCTTGCCGGCGTTGCAGCAATTGTCCCATGGCGCGTTCCATGCGCTGTTTGAGCTGCTGTTGCCGGGTGAACAGCAGTAGCGGTGCGGGTGCCGAATTGGCAAGACGATCAGCCAGTTGCTGAAGGCGCCACCCCTGTTGCTCCAGAAAACGATTTACCGCTTGCCGCTGCCGTTGGCGCAGATGGCCAAGGTGCTGGAGTTGGGCCTGAATGCGGGCGCCGGGGTGAACCAGGCGGCGCGCCAGGTAATCCACATGCTGCATGCGCTGTTCCAGGCCGCGCGCTGTCTGTCGCGTCAGGCGGGTATGAAGTGCGCTGAGGCGGTGCAGCAGTTCGGCGCGCTGGGGCGTGACCAGTTCGGCTGCCGCGGTCGGAGTCGGCGCGCGCCGGTCGGCCACGAAATCGGCGATGGTGACGTCGGTTTCGTGGCCGATGCCGCTGACGATAGGGATGGTGCAGGCGGCAATGGCGCGCGCCACGACTTCCTCGTTGAATGCCCACAGATCCTCGATGCTGCCGCCGCCGCGGCACAGGATCAGGACATCGCACTCACTGCGCTGGTCGGCCATCTGAATGGCTTGCGCGATCTTCTGTCCGGCCCCTTCACCCTGCACCGGCGTGGGGTAGAGCACGATGGGGATGGAAGGCATGCGCCGGGCCAGGGTGGTGAATACGTCGCGCAGTGCCGCCGCCGCAGGGGAGGTGATGATGCCGATCCGTTGCGGGAAGGGGGGCAAGGCTTGCTTGCGCGTTTCATCGAACAAACCTTCCGCGGCCAGCCTGGACTTGAGCTTCTCGAAGGCCTCGAACAGTGCGCCCAGACCGGCGCGGCGCATGGATTCCACGCCGAGCTGGTATTCCCCGCGCGCTTCGTACAGGGTGACCAGCGCGCGCACCTCCACCTGCAAGCCATTTTCAGGCTTGAAATCCAGATATTGGCTTTTGTGGCGAAACATGACGCAGCGCACCTGGGCCTGTCCGTCCTTGAGGCTGAAGTACCAATGGCCGGAGGCGGCGTGGGTGAAGTTGGAAATCTCGCCGCCGACCCACAAGAGGGGAAACGTCTGCTCCAGCACGGCTTTGGCGTGGCGGTTAAGTTCGCTGACGCTAAGTACCGGCGGGCTCATTGAAATGGATAAGGACATGGAAGGATTCTAAACTAATCCACAGTAGTAAAAAAATTTTCATGTGAGATGCTGGATTGTCAATTGTTTATTGAATACAAGTTAACTGCATGATAAATAACATTATAAAAATAAGATCATTTTTTGGGCAAAACGGGAAATATGTTATGTGGAAGGGAGTTAGGGCCATTCCTGGCAAGCCATCCACAAAGTTATCCACAGGTTCTGTGGACAAGGCTAAAAAGTTCTTTAAATGACAGGAACTTACGATTGGCAAGGTGGTCGCCCTTGCTGAAAATGGTGCAGCAGGCTAAAGTTACGCGGTCAAAAAATAACGGGAGGACGGGCGTGCTATCCATAATTCAAGCTGCTGGCTGGCCAATTTGGCCGCTGATTATCGCTTCGGTGGTGGCGTTGGCGATTATCGGCGAGCGCCTGTGGTCATTGAACAGCAGCCTGGTGGCGCCGAAGGGCTTGTTGCCCAAGGTCCAGGAGTGGCTGAAACAAGGTGGCGTGAACGAGGAAATTCTCGCCAACCTGGAGCGTCACTCCCCGCTGGGTCGGGTGTTCGCGGCGGGTTTGCGCAACGTCAACAGCTCCCGCGAGATGATGAAGGAAGCCATCGAGGATGCCGGGCGCGCGATGATTCACGAACTGGAACGTTTTCTTACCACCCTCGGCACCATTGCCTCGGTCAGCCCGCTGCTGGGTCTGCTCGGCACCGTGATCGGCATGGTGGAAATCTTTGGTGCGCTTACCCCTAGCGGCGGCAGTCCCGCCCAGCTTGCCCACGGCATCTCGGTTGCGCTCTACAACACGGCCATGGGCCTGATCGTGGCAATCCCCAGCATGATTTTCTACCGCTATTTCCGCACCAAGGTGGATACCCTGGTCATGGAGATGGAACAGCAATCCATCAAGCTGGTGGACACTGTTCATGGCGACCGGAAGTGAGAGCCTATTCCAGCGGATTTCGCCCACGCGTTGCTACCAGAATGGCGCGTGAGCAAGGAAAGAGGAGAGCGGTTTGGTGATCCCAAATAAGCGACGAACGACGCCGCGCACGCGCCATTCTGGTAGCAACCCTGCGGGCCGGTGGCGATTTGGCCGCATGGCTTTGTTGCGTGCCGTTTGCTGTGAATCACACAGCGGCTCGTCCCGCGTCGCGCCCTGCGGCCAAATCGCCGCCGGCGCGTGGACGAAATCCGCTGGAATAGGCTCTTAGCATGAATTTCCAGCGCGGCAGGGCAAAGGAAGAACTGGAGATCAATCTCATCCCGATGATCGACGTGCTGTTGGTGATCCTGATCTTCCTCATGGTGACCACCACCTTTTCGCAGATTGCCGAGTTGCAGATCAATTTGCCTTCCGCCGATGCTGAGAAGCAGTCGGAGAAGACGAGCGAGATCAACGTCGTGGTCGATGCTTCCGGTCATTACCTGATCAACCGCGCCCCGTTGGCAGACCCCAGCGTGGATGCTCTAAGCGTGGCGCTACGCCGCGCGGCCGGCGATCGTCCCGACCCGGTGATCGTGATCAATGCCGATGCCCAGGCCAGTCACCAGTCCGTGATCAACGTGATGGAAGCCTCGCGCCTGGCAGGCTACAGCCGCATCAGCTTTGCCACTCAGGCGAAGAACGGCAAGTGAGGCGTGTAACGAATACGGCGAGCAGTGCATTGGCTTGAAAGGCAATGGAACCGGCGCGGCCCCTGGCTGGCGCTGTTGTTTCCGTTCAGCGCAATGTTCTGGCTGCTTTCCTCATTGCGCCGCTGGAGCTATCGCCAGGGCTGGCTGAGTTCGGAATGCCTGCCAGCAATGGTAATCGTGGTGGGCAATATCACCGTCGGCGGTAGCGGCAAAACACCCCTGGTGCTGTGGCTGGCGCAGTTTCTGCGACAACAGGGTTTTCGCCCCGGTATCGTGAGCCGGGGTTATGGCGGCAGCGCAGTGCTTCCGCAACAGGCCGAACCGGACGGGGATGCGGCGCAGGTTGGGGACGAACCCTTGCTCTTGGCACGCAGAAGTCATTGCCCGGTATGGGTGGGGCGTGACCGGGTGGCGGCAGGCCGCGCCCTGCTTGCCGCTCATCCTGAATGTGACGTGATCATCAGTGATGACGGCCTGCAGCATTACCGCCTGCGACGGGACATGGAAATTGCGGTGGTGGATGGGCAACGTCGCTTCGGTAATGGCTACCTGTTACCTGCCGGACCCCTGCGCGAAGGGGTGGGGCGGCTGTGTAGCGTGGATGCGGTGGTGGTGAATGGCAACGAGGAAGTGACAAGTTCCGTGCCACAATTCCACATGCGCTTGCGCGGCGTCGCACTGAGCAATCTGCGTTCCGGTGTAACGGCCGGCGTTGAAGGATTCAAGGGGAAAAGTATTCACGCCTTGGCAGGGATCGGTCACCCACCACGTTTTTTCGACCATCTGCACGGTCTGGGGCTGGAATTCGAAGCGCACTCCTTCCCCGATCATTACGCTTATCGCCCGGGAGACCTGGATTGGCCGGGTGCCGATGCGGTGTTGATGACGGAGAAAGACGCTGTGAAATGTGCTGCAATTGCCACCGACCGGCACTGGGTGCTGGCTGTTGACGCCGAGCTGGATCCTGGCCTGGGCGTACTCATACTCGACAAGTTCAAGGGAGCGAAATAATGGATGCGAAGTTACTCGAAATTTTGGTGTGTCCCCTGTGCAAGGGGCCGCTGGTATACAAAAAGGCGGAACAGGAACTCATCTGCAAGCCTTGCCGCCTTGGCTACCCGGTCAAGGATGACATTCCGGTGATGCTGGAAGAAGAAGCGCGCAAGCTGCCGCCCGAGGAAGAAGTGTGATGGGTAATGGGTGATGAGGAATGGGAAATCCCATCGCATCACCCATCACACATCACACATCACCATGAACTTCAAGGTCGTCATCCCCGCCCGTTATGCCTCCACCCGTCTGCCCGGCAAGCCGCTTGCAGATATTGCCGGCAAGCCCATGGTAGTGCGGGTAGCGGAACGGGCGTTGCAAAGCGGGGCTGCGGAAGTGTGGGTCGCCACCGACCACGAGGAGGTGGCGCAGGCGGTGCGGGCGCACGGCATGAATGTGTGTCTGACCTCGCCCGACCATGCCTCCGGGACCGACCGCATCGCCGAGGTGGCCGCCCAGCGTGGCTGGGGAGACGAGGAAATCGTCGTCAACGTGCAGGGAGACGAACCGCTGATCGGGACCGAACTGATTGGTGCCGTGGCGCAGCATTTGCGCGACCACCCTCTGGCGTCGATATCCACCGCCTGCCATGCCTTGCACGAACGCGCCGAAATGTTCAACCCGAACGTGGTGAAAGTGGTGCTGGACCGGGAAAGCCATGCCCTGTATTTCAGTCGCGGCGCCATCCCTTACGCACGGGATGCCTTCGCCGCAGGAGGCTTTCCCTCAGCCTTGCCGGCTTATCGCCACATCGGCGTCTATGCCTACCGTGTCAGCTTCCTCAATACTTACGGCAAGCTTGCGCCGGCGGCAATCGAACAGTACGAGGCGCTGGAGCAGTTGCGCGCCCTGTGGCATGGCTACAAGATCAGCGTCGCCATTGTGGATGCAATTCCAAGTGCCGGCGTGGATACGCCGGAAGATTTGCAAAGAGTGCGGGAGTTGTTCAAAGGTTGATTCATATCAAAAGAATCGGCTTATAACTTTATAAAAAAAATTAAATGTGCACGGCGGAGTAATTGCAATACCCTGTTTAGCAAATCAAGATGTTCTTATCCACGATAAGGAAAGGCACGCTTCATTATCACTTCGACATGTCTCCATCGCGCGGGCGTTCTGGAATTAGTCCATGCTTCCATGTAAAGTCCGGTTCTTGTCCGTCGGCGTTGTCGCGGGGAAATGTTGCACCAGTTTCATAAACTCAACCAAAATGAACGGAGAAAATTAATGCGTTTGATTCTGCTGGGAGGCCCAGGGGCCGGTAAAGGAACACAGGCCAACTACATCAAGGAAAAATTCGGTATTCCCCAGATATCAACGGGCGACATGCTGCGCGCAGCAGTAAAAGCCGGCACAGAACTGGGTATCGCCGCCAAGAAAATCATGGATGCCGGTGGTCTGGTTTCCGACGAAATCATTATCGGTCTGGTAAAAGATCGCATCCAGGCAGATGATTGCAAAGCGGGTTTCCTGTTCGACGGCTTCCCCCGCACCATTCCCCAGGCTGATGCCATGAAGGCCGCCGGTGTGCCGATTGACTACGTGGTGGAAATTGACGTGGCTGACGATGAAATCATCAAGCGCATGTCCGGCCGCCGCGTGCATGTGGCTTCGGGCCGTACTTACCACGTGATATTCAATGCTCCCAAAGTGGCCGGCAAGGACGACGTGACAGGCGAGGATCTGATCCAGCGCGACGATGACACGGAAGAAACAGTCAAGAAACGCCTCGATATTTACCACGCTCAGACCGAACCGCTGGTGAAATACTATTCCGACTGGGCAGCTTCCGGTGCCGCTGGTTCCCCCAAGTGCGTGAAGGTCTCGGGCACCGGCAAAGTGGAAGAAATCCGCGATGCAATTTTTGCCGCTTTGAAATAAGAACCCGGCTGCGATGAAGAAACCGTCCGTTACAGATATCACCAGTACCGAGCTGTGGGTGGTGGAAACCGCGATCAAGGAGCGCTATGGCGCGGGAGCGATCGAGGTGCAGGTGGCGGATTCCGACATCCGTCTCGACCCCGCCGACCGTGAAATGACTTCCTGTCCAACCCTGTACTGGACCGATGGCACGGCGCATTTCGTGATTTTCAAGGTGGGCGACAGTCTTTTTCGCAGCCAGTTTTTCTATTCCAAAAGAGAACAGTTCGGCACCGGCCGCAGGGATTACGATTCCCTGGGAGAGTGCGTGTCCCTGTTGTTGAAAATGGAGGCGGATCACCGCAGTACCTTGGTCGCCAAAGAACAAATATAACCAGAATCGAATTAATTTGGAGGATGTAATGGCGAAGAAAAATGCCTTTTATGCTCAGTCCGGCGGTGTCACCGCCGTCATCAATGCTTCTGCTTGTGGCGTGATCGAAACCGCCCGGGCCAACAAGGACAAGATCGGCAAGGTCTACGCCGGCCGCAACGGCATCATCGGCGCCTTGACCGAGGATCTGATCGACACCAGCAAGGACAATGCCAAGGCCATCGCGGCCCTGCGCCACACCCCCTCCGGCGCCTTCGGTTCCTGCCGCTACAAGATGAAAAGCCTGGAACAGAACAAGCGCGAATACGACCGTCTGATCGAGGTGTTCAAGGCCCACAACATCGGCTACTTCTTCTACAACGGTGGTGGCGATTCCGCCGACACCTGCCTCAAGGTCTCCCAGTTGGCCAAGACCACAGGTTACCCGATCCAGGCCATCCACGTGCCCAAGACCGTGGACAACGACCTGCCCATTACCGACAACTGTCCCGGCTTCGGCTCGGTGGCCAAGTACATCGCGGTGTCCACCCTGGAAGCGACCTTCGACGTGCGCTCCATGTGCAAGACCTCGACCAAGGTATTCGTGCTTGAAGTCATGGGCCGCCACGCCGGCTGGATTGCCGCGGCGGGCGCCATGGCTTCCACCAAGGACCAGGAACTGCCGATCGTGGTTTTGTTCCCTGAAGTCGCCTTCAACAAGGAAAAATTCCTCGCCAAGGTGGATGAACTGGTGAAGAAATTCGGCTACTGCACCGTGGTGGTGTCCGAGGGCGTGATGAGCGCCGACGGCAAGTTCCTCGCCGACCAGGGTCTCAAGGACGCCTTCGGTCATGCCCAGTTGGGTGGCGTGGCACCGGTGGTGGCGAACATCGTCCGTGAAGGCCTTGGCCTCAAGTACCACTGGGGTGTCGCGGACTACCTGCAACGCGCGGCGCGCCACATTGCTTCCAAGTCCGACGTCGATCAGGCCTACGCCATGGGCAAGGCGGCGGTGGAATTCGCGCTCAAGGGCCACAATTCGGTCATGCCGACCATCGAGCGCGTGCCGGGCAAGACTTACAAGTGGAAAGTCGGCATGGCGGATCTGTCGAAGGTCGCCAACGTCGAGAAAATGATGCCGAAAAACTTCATCACCAAGGATGGCTTCGGTGTCACCGAGAAGTGCCGCGAATACCTGGCGCCGCTGATGAAGGGCGAGGATTACCCTCCCTATAAGGATGGTTTGCCGCAGTACGTGATGCTGAAAAATGTAGCGGTACCGAAAAAGCTGGACGAATTTACTCTGTGACCCTGGACCGGGCGCGCTACTTCCTGGCGATTCAGGTGAACTTTGGCGGCGGCTACAATGCCAATTCCGCCAAGCTCATCCTGTCCGAGATGCAAAAGGATTACGGGCAGGAAGTGGTGGATCAATTGATCCGTGAATTCGATCTGGAAAAAGTTTTTGGCTTCGCACCCGGCACTTGCTTCGAAGGCGGTGTGGTGGTGAAGGGCTGAAATGGCAGTAGTGTTGAACGCATCAACTTGCAAAATAATAACGAAATAAGACTTGGATTTAAGCGCAGCTGAATCTGGTTGCGGATTTATCGGCGGGGGGCATGTGGCCAGCCCGGATTGGCCTAGTAACCAAATTAGAAGGGATGGTGTCATCATGTCAGCAGGCTTGTTATTTGCATTAGTCTGCGCCGTCATCGCAATATTGTACGGTGCAGTGTCAACCAAGTGGATTCTGGGGTTGCCAACCGGCAACGATCGCATGCGGGAAATTCAGGCTGCGGTGCAGGAAGGCGCACAGGCCTATCTGAACCGGCAATACACGACTATTGGTATCGTCGGCGTGATCCTGCTGATAGCCATTTTTGTGGCGCTGGGCTGGCAAACCGCCGTTGGTTTTGCGATCGGTGCGCTTCTTTCTGGTCTGACTGGTTATATCGGCATGAACGTCTCGGTGCGCGCCAACGTGCGTACCGCGGAAGCGGCCAAGGACGGCATCAATGCCGCACTGAACGTGGCTTTCAAGGGCGGCGCCATTACCGGTTTGCTGGTGGTTGGCCTGGGTCTGCTGGGCGTGGCGGGCTACTACGCCTTCCTGACGCTCGCCATGGGTGCCAGTGCACAGGATGCCACCCACGCTCTGGTGGGTCTTGCCTTCGGTAGTTCGCTGATCTCCATCTTCGCTCGTCTTGGTGGCGGCATCTTCACCAAGGGCGCTGACGTTGGCGCCGATCTGGTAGGCAAGGTCGAAGCCAATATTCCCGAGGACGATCCACGCAACCCTGCTGTGATTGCCGACAACGTGGGCGATAACGTGGGCGACTGCGCAGGTATGGCGGCCGACCTGTTCGAAACCTACGCCGTGACCATCATTGCCACCATGGTGCTGGGCGGCCTGATGATTACCGGTTCCCCGGAAGCAGTAATCTATCCGCTGGTGCTGGGCGGGGTTTCCATCATTGCTTCCATTGTGGGCACTTTCTTCGTCAAGACACAGCCTGGCGCCAAGATCATGAACGCGCTGTACAGGGGTCTGATTGTCTCCGCTGTGCTGGCCGTGGTCGCGTTTTACCCCGTGACCACCTGGGTGCTGGGCGAAGGCGTGATGATCGGCGACAAGCTGGTGACGTCGATGAACCTGTATCTGGCTTCCCTGATCGGCCTGGCATTGACCGCCGCGCTGGTATGGATTACCGAATACTACACCGCGACCGAGTTCAGCCCGGTGCGTCATATCGCCGAAGCCTCCACCACCGGTCACGGCACCAACGTGATCGCCGGTCTGGGCGTTTCCATGAAGTCCACAGCTGCTCCGGTGCTGGCTGTCTGTGCTGCGATTGGCGGTGCTTATTCCCTGGGTGGCCTTTACGGTATCGCGATCGCTGCGACTTCCATGCTATCCATGGCCGGTATCATCGTGGCGCTCGACGCATATGGCCCGATTACCGACAACGCTGGCGGTATCGCGGAAATGGCTGGCTTGCCGGATGAAATCCGTAACATCACCGACCCGCTCGATGCGGTGGGCAATACCACCAAAGCCGTGACCAAGGGCTACGCCATCGGTTCCGCCGGTCTGGCCGCGCTGGTACTGTTCGCCGATTACACCCATGCGCTTTCCACGGGTGGCCGCGTACTGACTTTTGACCTGTCCAACCACATGGTCATCATTGGCCTGTTCATCGGCGGCATGGTGCCTT
>JASJPB010000050.1:0-948 GCA_031426915.1 Sulfuricellaceae bacterium
TCAAGCTGGAGCAGGAGGGCGGCAAAGACCTCAAGATGAAGCGTTACCGCCTGACTATGCACCTCGTGCCGTTCTTTGGCGCTTTGCCGCTATCGAAAATCAGCACCTTCGACGTAGAGCGCTACAAGAAGCAGCGCCTGGAAGAGGATGCCCAGCACAACGTCACCAAGGACGGCACGCCGCTATACAAGGAAGGCAAGACCAAGCCGGGCACCATCAACCGCGAGCTGGCGGCACTATCGCACTTGTTCACCAAGGCCGTGGAATGGACTTGGCTGGATCACCGACCCGCAGCCATCAAGCGTTTGAAGGAGAGCAGCGGGCGGATTACCTATTTGACGGTGGATCAGATCGAGCGGATGCTGAAAACCGCACAGGCAGACCAGAATATCCAGATTTACCCGTTCATCCTCATCGGTCTGGAAACCTCTATGCGCCGCAGCGAGATTTTCGGCATTAGCCGCGAGCACATTGACCTGGAACGGCGCACGATCTTCATTCCGAAAGCCAAGGCAGGCGCGCGGGAACAGCCGATCACCGCGCACCTTGCCGATTTCCTGGCCGAATACGTGAAAGTATTGCAACCGGGAACGCCATGGCTGTTTCCATCACCCGGCGCGAAGGATGGGCACACGGTCAACCTGGACAAGCCTTTTCGGCGCGTGGTGACGAATGCCGGGCTGGATGCCAAGCAGGTTGTGCGGCATACGCTACGCCATACCGCGATCACGCATCTGGTGCAGGCTGGGGTGGATTTACCAACGGTGAAACGGATTTCAGGCCACAAGAACCTGAGCATGGTGGAACGTTACAGCCACCAGAACGGCACACACATTGAAAGCGCAATGGATAAGCTGGCGGAACGCTACAGAAAGAGTTCCGCGTAACTGCTGGCGCAATTACACAGGAATTACACAAAAGCAAAAGGCTCGGAAAGTTTGGAAACTT
>JASJPB010000050.1:966-3991 GCA_031426915.1 Sulfuricellaceae bacterium
CAGGGACCTGCGGATTAACAGTCCGTCGCTCTACCGACTGAGCTATCAGGGAATGAAGAAGGCGCTATTCTAGTTATTTGTCCCGCCGCGGTCAACCTCTGCGGCGATAAAAACCTCTGTTATTGCAATGCGGCGTCGATGCGGTCCAGGGCTTTTTGCAGGTTTTCCATCGAGGTGGCGAAGGAGATACGGAAGTAGCCTTCGGCGCCGAAGGCGGAGCCGGGAACGACTGCGACGCCTTTTTCCAGCAGGTATTCGGACAGGGCCATGTCGGTGGCTTCCTTGAGCAGGCCGCGTTGGTGCAGGTCGGCGATGGCGGCGCGGGCGTCGGGGAATGCATAGAAGGCGCCGCCGGCCTTGATGCACTTGAGGCCTTTCATTTCATTGAAGCGGCGCACGACGAATTCGTGACGCTCACGGAATGCGTCCACCATCGGGGTGATGCAGCCTTGGTCACCATCCAGCGCTTGCTGGGCTGCAACCTGGGAGATGGAGGTGGGGTTCGAGGTGGACTGGGACTGGAGGATTTCCATGGCCTTGATGATTTTTTCCGGGCCGGCGGCGTAGCCGATGCGCCAGCCGGTCATGGAGTAGGCCTTGGAGACGCCGTTCAACACGATGCAGCGCGGCTTCAGTTCCGGCGTGGCATTGAGGATGTTGACGAATTTCTCGCCGGAGAGGTTGACGTGTTCGTACATGTCGTCCGTGGCCACCAGCACGTGGGGGTGCTTTTTCAGCACGTTGCCCAGGGCTTGCAGTTCGGCCAGGGTGTACACCGCGCCGGTCGGGTTGGAGGGGCTGTTGATCATGAACAGCTTGGTTTTCGGGGTGATCGCCGCTTCCAGTTGTGCCGGGGTGATCTTGAAGCCCTGCTCGATGCCGCAATCGACGATTACCGGCGTGCCTTCGGCAACCAGCGTGATGTCGGCGTAGGAGACCCAGTAGGGGGCGGGGATGATGACTTCATCGCCGGGGTTGATGACGGCCAGCACCAGGTTGAAGATGGTCTGCTTGCCGCCCACGCCGACGATGACTTCCTTGACGCTGTAGTCGAAGCCATTGTCGCGCTTGAACTTGGCGATGACGGCATTTTTCAGACCGGGAATGCCACCCACCGGGGTGTATTTGGTGAAGCCGTCGTCGATGGCCTTCTTGGCAGCATCCTTGATATGTTGCGGGGTGTCGAAGTCCGGTTCGCCGGCGCCGAGGCCGATGATGTCCTTGCCCTCGGCTTTCAGTTTGGCGGCACGCGCGGTGACGGCGAGGGTAGGGGATTCCTTGATGGCTTGAACGCGATGAGAGAGTTCCAACTTCGTATCCTTAGGCTTCGACCGCGCGAGGGACTCGCGCATGATAAAATCTTGAATTGTCACAAGCGCGCAATATTACCCGTGATCGTCACTTTTCCCAATAGTCCGTACAAACTTCATCAGCCTTTCGAGCCGTCCGGCGACCAGCCGGCCGCCATTGCCCAACTGGTGGAGGGGCTGCATGACGGCCTGTCGTTCCAGACCCTGCTCGGGGTGACCGGTTCCGGCAAGACGTTCACCATGGCCAACGTGATCGCCCAGCTCGGGCGCCCGGCCATTATTCTGGCGCACAACAAGACGCTGGCGGCACAGTTGTACTCCGAAATGCGCGAGTTTTTCCCGGAAAGCGCGGTGGAGTATTTCGTTTCCTATTATGACTATTACCAGCCCGAAGCCTATGTGCCTTCACGCGACATGTTCATCGAAAAAGATTCCAGCATCAACGAGCACATCGAGCAGATGCGCCTGTCCGCGACCAAGTCCCTGCTGGAGCGGGAGGACAGCATCATCGTCGCCACCGTGTCGTGCATTTACGGTATCGGCGATCCGGTCGATTATCACGGCATGATCCTGCACCTGCGTCAGGGCGAGAAAATCGGCCAGCGCGAGGCCATCAAACGCCTCACCGAGATGCAGTACGATCGCAACGACATCGAATTCAGCCGCGGCACTTTCCGGGTGCGCGGCGATGTGCTGGATATCTACCCGGCGGAAAGTGCCGAGACCGCAATCCGCGTTTCCATGTTCGACGACGAGGTGGAAAGCCTGTCGCTGTTCGATCCGCTGACCGGACATATCCATAACAAGGTGCCGCGCTACACGGTGTATCCCTCCAGCCACTACGTCACGCCGCGTGCCACGGTGCTGCGGGCGATCGAGAACATCAAGGTCGAGTTGCGGGAGCGTATCGAGTTTTTCCACAAGGAACACAAGCTGCTCGAGGCGCAGCGCATCGAACAACGCACCCGCTACGACCTGGAAATGCTCAACGAGATCGGCTTCTGCAAGGGCATTGAAAACTATTCGCGCCACCTGTCCGGGCGCAACCCGGGCGATCCGCCGCCGACGTTAATCGACTACCTGCCGCCTAACGCGCTGATGTTCGTGGATGAAAGTCACGTTACCATCCCGCAGGTCGGCGCCATGTACAAGGGCGACCGCTCGCGCAAGGAAAACCTGGTGGGCTATGGTTTCCGCCTGCCTTCGGCGCTGGACAACCGGCCGCTACGCTTCGACGAGTTCGAAAAGGTGATGCGCCAGACCATTTTCGTTTCCGCCACGCCATCGGAATACGAGGCCAACCATACGGGTAAGGTGGTGGAGCAGGTGGTGCGTCCCACCGGCCTGGTAGACCCGGTGATTGAAGTGCGTCCGGCCACCAACCAGGTGGATGATGTGTTGTCCGAAATCAACGTGCGGGTGAAAATCGGGGAACGAGTCCTGGTCACCACGCTGACCAAGCGCATGTCCGAGGATCTGACCGATTACCTGTCGGACCACGGGATCAAGGTGCGCTACCTGCATTCCGACATAGATACCGTGGAACGCGTGGAGATCATTCGCGATCTGCGCCTGGGTGTGTTCGACGTGCTGGTGGGCATCAACCTGCTGCGCGAGGGGCTGGATATTCCGGAAGTGTCGCTGGTGGCCATTCTCGATGCCGACAAGGAAGGCTTCCTGCGTTCCGAGCGCTCTCTGATCCAGACCATCGGCCG
>JASJPB010000051.1:0-12278 GCA_031426915.1 Sulfuricellaceae bacterium
CGAAAAAACGCTGGCCATGATGCGCTGCAACGGCAACGGGCCGAAGTTCGTCAAGCGGGGCCGGATTTTTTATTTCAGAGAGGATGTGGACACCTGGCTCAATGCAGGAGGTCGCTGCACCAGCACGGCGCAAGCACAACAAAGCGCGGCATAAGAGCGCCGCCGCGCATGACGCTGGAACCAAACCTTCAACAGGCGCAAGCCTTCCTGGCTTTGCTGGCCGAGGATGAATCCATCACTTTTCAAACCTTTGATGATGGCGCAACCAAGAATCCCCGGCTTGCGCGCATCCTGCACGGCACACTGGAAGAACACGGCGCGACCCTTGCCAGCCTCAACGCGCAGGGAGCCGGTATATTCGTCATGGTAAACCGTGGCGATGGGCTGGGGCGCAAGGCGGGAAACGTCACCGGAGTTCGGGCGCTATTCGTCGATCTGGACGGCGCACCGCTGGAGCCGGTGCTGGCCTGCGGCCTTGATCCCCATATCGTCATCGAATCCAGCCCAGCGCGCTATCACGCCTACTGGCTGGCGGACGACTGCCAGCTTGACCGTTTCACCCCGCTACAAGCCGCCATCGCTGCCAAATTCGACGGCGACCGCGTGGTCAAGGATTTGCCCCGCGTCATGCGCCTACCCGGCTTCTGGCACCAGAAAGGCGAACCGTTCCAGACCCGCATAATCAGTCAAAGCCCTGTCGCGCCTTATGCCGTAGAGAAAATCGTCAGCGCGCTGCAGCTCGATCTTCCGCCAGCCGCCGCCCCCACCACTGCCAAGCAGATTTCCGCAGATGGGCCGATTCCAGCAGGGGCGCGCAACGGCACGCTGGCCAGCCTGGCTGGCAGCATGAGGCGCAAGGGCATGAGCTTTGAGTCCATCCATGCCGCGCTGTTGCAGGAGAACACAGCGCGCTGCGCCCCGCCACTGCCGGAAAGCGACGTGCGCGACATCGCCCAATCGGTCAGCCGCTATGCGCCGGATGAAGCCGCGAGCCAGCCAACATATTCACGCAAGGAACTAGCGGCGATGATCGAGGCGACCGAAGATTTTGACGAGCTGACCGGGCGCATTGCCGGGCTGGCAAGCCAGGGCGATTTGCGAGAAACCGAACGAGACGCCTTGCGCAAAGCTATTGCCAAAAAGGCCAACGTGTCTGTGGCCAGCCTCAAAGTGGATGCAAAATCCTGCCAGCACGTCAGCGCCACCCGAGACCGCGACCACCTTTCGGCTGCGCGGCAAGTAATCGCCGCTTTCGGCGATGGCAACCTGATCCACGCCCAAAGCTTCCTGTGGCGCTGGGACGGTTCCGGCGTGTGGCGAAAGCAAGACGACCGGGAAACCAAACAGAAAATCCACGCCGTCAGCGCCAATGCGGAACTGACAGCAACCGTGGTGGGGTCGATTCTTGACCTGACAAAAACCGAGGCGAATCGCGCCAGCCACAAATTCGACATGGCGGCGCGCACCATCAACTGCGCCAACGGGGAATTGGAATTGGATGAAAACGGCCAATGGTGCCTGCTGCCCCACGACCGGGAGCATTACCACACCGCCATGCTGCCGGTTGCCTACGACCCCGCCGCGACTGCGCCGCGATTCGGCATGTTCCTGGAAGAAATTTTCAAAGGCGACCCGGACAGCGCGGACAAAGGGCAAATCGTGCTGGAGGCGATGGGCTATACGCTCATCCCGGATTGCTTCCTGGAAAAGTTCTTCATGCTGATCGGCGCTGGCGCCAACGGCAAGTCCGTGCTGCTGCGCGTGCTGGCAGCGCTGGTAGGCCGTGAGCACGTGACTGCCGTGCAGCCCAGCCAGTTTGAAAACCGCTTCCAGCGCGCCCACCTGCACGGCAAGCTGGCCAACATCATCACCGAAATTGCCGAAGGCGCGGAAATCGCAGATGCCCAACTCAAATCCCTGGTGTCCGGCGAAACCACCACGGCGGAACACAAGCACCGCGACCCGTTCGACTTCACGCCCTACGCCAAGCACTGGTTCGGCACCAACCACCTGCCGCACACCCGCGACTTTTCCGATGCCCTGTTCCGCCGAGCCATCGTGCTGGCCTTCAACAACAAATTCGACGGCAAGCGCCGGGACGTGCGCCTGGCGGACAAGCTGTTGCAGGAGCTACCAGGCATCCTCAACCTCGCCTTGGAAGGGCTAAAACGGCTGACTCAGGGCCACCAGTTCACCCCCTGCGCCAGCGCTGAGGAAATATCCCGTCTATGGCGGCAGGAAGCCGACCAAGTGGCCCAATTCGTGGATGACGTCTGCGAAACCGGCACCGACTGCCGCGCCACCTCCGTCGAGCTATACACCCGCTATCAAAGCTGGGCGATGGATGCCGGAGTGCGGCGGCAACTCAACCGAAACAATTTCACCGGGCGGCTAAAACGGCTGGGATATGAGCCAGACAGGGGGACAGGCGGGACGCGGATGATCGCTGGCATCAGGCCGCGCCAAGCGCCTGAATTTGCCGCTGGCCATAACGGCTATGCCGTTATCCGAGGTTGAGCAATCGGAAAGATATGGAATGTATGGGAATGAAATGTCAGAATGCGGAACTTATATTGAATAAATTAGGGGAATTGTGTCCACAGCCACCCAGAAAAGCGTCTATTACCGTAGAGCCCGGTTTACAGAGAGCATGTCTCGTTCGCTGCAACAGATGCTCTCGGAAGCCGTGACCATGCAGGATCACATCCGCGACCGCCTGGAAACCATGGACTCGGCTGCAACAGAGTTTCGCGTCATCAGCGCTTGTAAGCAGGAAGGGAGCTTCCTATGCGGGCGCTTAACGACTTTCGAACGTGGCGGCTTCCAGTTGGTCATCGCCGATGATCCCGATGCCAAGTCCCTACCCCTCTCTGCCATCGAACCGCCAAATCAGGACGGAGTGCCGCATCAGTTTGCAACCGGCATTCTGTATTTCTGCATCTTTCAGAATCACATCGCTGTCATTCAGAGCACAGCTCTGAAAGCGGGCGCATTCGAACAGCACTTGGCTTGGCTGCTTCGGGCCAAAACATCGGTCTTGGCCCCTGAACAGGGTGTGGCCTTGAGTGACGAACCGCAGCAGGCGACGCGCGACCGCATCAAGAAATCCCACGTCAAGAGCGTCAAATTGGGTCGCCCCTTCATGGACGAAACCGTACTTGCCTCTACAGAGCAAGCACACGGCACGACTCAGACCAAGTTCAAGCCGTCAGGGCCACTGGTAACGATGATAAAGGAGTGGATTGACCCAACGCAATTTGAGCGATTGGGGCTGGAGGAAGGCGTGTTCGATGGCAACCTGGAAGTCTGGATCGAGATTCGCTATCCAAAGCGACTGCGCACCCGTCCCGAGGACTCCGTTCGTCTGCTTGATGATCTGGCCATAGCGCTACGCGATATGGATGAGGATCAGGCACGACTTGAACTAGCTGACGGGACTGTAGTTACAGGTAACCAGCTTAAGATTACCGGGCGCATTGACGTAAAAATGAGTGCAGGTCTTCTGGATGAGAGCGACCTTTATACCAACATGCGCGAATGGCTTGAAACGCTTATCCGTGATGGTGTGATTGCGGACTGATGGCATGATCCAGACTGTTCGACTACTCATCATTGTTTTTTGCCCAGCACTACTGTGGTTGGGCTGGGTAGGCTCGCCAGAATTGATTAGCCCTGCCAACATGCGCTACCTCGCTGGCGTTTTTGTGGCGGTATGGGGTTTGACGCTTCACTTTTTCCGAAAAAGTGCTGAACTTTCCGGCTTGCAAGGTTTGAACGGCCGCGAACAAGAACGGGTGGTGTGGCTGCTTGCCGACATTCGCAGGAGAATCTGGTGGATGGGTGGCGTCGGACTTATTGCAGGCTGCCTGGTCTGGTTAATTGGTTCGTCGCCTGCCATTACGTCCTCACCAGTGGCACCGATTGCTATCGGCCTACTGGTCGGAATTGGCTTGTCTTACTTGGTGATCCTGCCCGGATGGTTCAACGAGCTTTATGCCTTCATGGATCAGGTCAAGCTCAGGGAAGACCGTAAACGGCGGACGGAATCTGCATTGAAACAAATTGCTGACGGGAAAAAGCATCAACGCGACGCAGCAACCCCGGCGTGCAATTGAAAAGTGACACAAGTGACGCAAGTTCCGGGATCACCGCTCACGAATCATTTCTGTAATGTACAGAAATGGCTGGACAAGGCATTTTAGAAAAACAAATAGCTGGAAGATGTGGCGCATCGCGTCACTTGCGTCACTCTAAGCAACATCAAGGGAGCACACACAAGAAATGGCAAATGAATCAAAAAATGGCGTGAAGCTTGGCTTCGAGCAAACCCTTTGGGCTATGGCAGACAAGTTACGTGGCCACATGGATGCCGCTGAATACAAGCACGTTGTTCTTGGCCTGATTTTTCTGAAATATATTTCCGATGCCTTTGACGAGAAATTCGCCGAGCTGACCGCTCAGATGGATCAGGGGGCTGACCCTGAAGATCAGGACGAATACCTCGCCGAAAATATTTTCTGGGTGCCCAAGGAAGCACGCTGGTCATTTCTGCAAGCCCATGCTGTGCAGCCCACTATCGGCAAAGTTATCGACGATGCCATGGTTGCAATCGAACGTGACAACCCGCGACTGAAAGGCGTTTTGCCCAAGGATTATGCTCGCCCTGCGCTGGATAAACAGCGGCTCGGTGAACTAATCAACCTCATTGCCACCCTCGGGTTGGGTGACGCACAAAGCCGCTCCAAGGACATCCTGGGCCGGGTGTATGAATACTTCCTCTCTCAATTCGCTAGCGCCGAGGGCAAGAAAGGCGGCCAGTTCTATACCCCGCAAAGCGTAGTCAAATTGCTGGCCGAAATGCTCGCCCCTTACAAGGGCCGCGTTTATGACCCTTGTTGTGGATCGGGCGGTATGTTCGTGCAATCCGAAAAATTTGTCGAAGCTCATGGCGGCAATATTGGCGACGTATCGGTCTATGGCCAGGAATCCAACCCCACCACGTGGCGGCTGGCGATGATGAATCTTGCCATTCGCGGCATCGAAGCCAACCTGGGCAAAGAATCGGGAGACAGCTTCCACCGCGACCTGCACCCCGATCTGAAAGCCGATTACGTTATTGCCAACCCGCCCTTCAACATGAGTGACTGGGGCGGTGACCGACTACGCGAGGACAAGCGCTGGCAGTATGGCATTCCATCCTCCAGCAATGCCAACTATGCCTGGGTGCAGCACTTTATCCACCACCTTGCTCCCAACGGCGTGGCGGGCTTCGTGCTGGCCAATGGCTCAATGTCTTCCAACAGCAGCGGCGAAGGCGATATACGCAAGGCCATCATCGAGGCAAATCTGGTGGATTGCATGGTGGCCCTGCCGGGGCAGTTGTTCTACTCCACCCAGATTCCCGTCTGCCTCTGGTTTCTCGCCCGCAACAAGAAGAACGGCAAGGGTCAGGAGGGCAAGCCGCTGCGCGACCGTTCCAAAGAAGTGCTGTTCATCGACGCGCGAAAATTGGGCCGCATGGCCGACCGCACTCACCGTGAGCTGGCGGAAGATGACATAGCGCAAATCGCTGGCACCTACCACTCTTGGCGCGGCGACAGCGAGGTCCAATACGAAGACATTCCCGGCTTCTGCAAAGCAGCGACGCAGGATGAAGTGCGCGCCGCCGATTACACCCTGACCCCAGGCCGCTACGTGGGCTCGGAAACCCTGGAGGGCGACGGCGAGCCGTTTGAAGACAAAATGCGCCGCCTCGCCACAGAACTGACACGGCAATTTGAAGAAAACACAAAACTGGAAACCGCCATTCGCAACAATTTGACTGCCCTTGGCTTTCTGGAAGGGTAAGCGCCATGTCAAAAAAACCGCCTGCCCCGACAACCCAAGCCGTCGCTCCGCAGAACTCTGAATTTCTCTTTTACCAGACCGAAGACGGCCAAACTCGCCTGCAAGTGCGGCTATCCGGCGAAACCGTCTGGCTCTCCCTTGCCCAGCTTACCGAGCTGTTCCAGCGCGACAAGTCGGTGATTTCGCGGCACATTCGCAATCTCTTCGAGGAGGGTGAGCTGAGCCCGGATTCAGTTGTTGCAAAATTTGCAACAACTGCCGCTGATGGCAAAACCTATCAGGTTGAATACTTTAACCTCGACGTCGTGATCTCCATCGGCTACCGGGTCAAGTCCCACCGTGGCGTTCAGTTCCGGCAATGGGCCACCCAGCGGCTGCGCGAATACATCATTAAGGGCTTCACCCTCGACGACGAGCGATTGATGCAGATTGGCGGCGGCACCTACTTCGACGAGCTGCTGGCCCGCATCCGCAACATCCGTTCGTCGGAAAAGGTGTTCTGGCGCAAGGTGCTGGACATCTACGCCACCAGCATCGACTACGACGCCAACACCGACCTCTCCCGCCAGTTTTTCTCCGTCGTTCAGAACAAGATGCACTGGGCCGCCCACGGACACACAGCAGCCGAAATTATCAACCAGCGGGCTGATGCCGCACAGCCCCACATGGGCCTCAGCAATTGGAGCGGGGCGCGCCCCACCAAAAACGATGTGGGCATCGCCAAGAACTACCTCAACCCGGAAGAGCTGGACATCCTCAACCGCATCGTCAACTTCTACCTGGAATTCGCCGAACTCCAGGCACTCAACCGCCGCGCCATGTACATGCGCGACTGGATCACCAAGCTGGACGACTTCCTGCGCCTTTCCGAGCGCGACATCCTCACCCACGCGGGCAGCGTCAGCCACGACGCGGCGCTGGCCAAAGCCGAAGCGGAATATGAGAAATTCCGCGCGCTGGAAGCTGGCAAGCCGAGTCGGGTAGAGCAGGATTTCGAGAAAGTGGTGAAAGAGGTGAAGCGGTTGGAGAAGAAGTGATGTTGGGACCACAAGAAGACTTTGAAATTGTTGAGCTGGGGACTGTCTGTGACGTCGGTGATGGTGCGCATGCAAAAGTTGCGCGCTGCGACAAGAATGATGAGAGCGTTCTCTACCTTACGTCAAAGAATATCGGCAATGGCCAGCTCAAACTTTCCGAGGTGGATCATATCTCGGTAAGTGACTACGAGCGCCTTTTCCCAAAGATATCAAGAGCAACCCGCCGACCTCAGTCGGGCGATGTTTTGGTAGGCATCATTGGGACATTTGGGAACTCGTACTTATACAAAGATAGTGATTACTTTGGTATATCAAGCTCAGTTGCAGTAATTCGGCCAAATCAAGATTTAGTTAAGTCGGAATTTCTGCAATACGTTGTCAGGAGCCCTCAGTTCAAGGAAGCACATGGAGCATCAAAGTCCGGATCGGCTCAAGGGTATACAAACATCCCAACAATTAAAAAACTTCCTGTCCCTCTTTTTTCTATAGACCAACAGCAAGCAATAGTAAGAATTCTTAGCTCTCTGGACGCCAACGCCGAGCTTTGCAGTCGTCAGGGGGCAATACTAGGAGCAATGGCAAAGGCAATATTCCAGTCCTGGTTCGTCGATTTCGATCCCGTGCGTGCCAAGGCCGAAAGCAAAAAGCCGTTCGGGATGGATGAAGTAACCGCCGCCCTGTTCCCCAACGGCTTCGAAGATTCTGATCTTGGAGAAATCCCATCCGGATGGCAGGCAACGACCCTGGCCGACATCATCACCGAGCGCACCGCCAAGATCGGCGCGGCAAACGGCCATGTGGTACTGTCGGCGGTAAGCAGCGGCGAGTTGAAACATTCCGACGAGCATTTCACCAAGCAGGTGTATTCGCAGGACACCTCGAAATACAAGCTCGTCGAGCAGTGGGATTACGCTTACAACCCGTCGCGGATCAACATCGGCTCCATCGGCATATTGGAGGAACCGATCACCGGCGCGGTCAGCCCGGTGTATGTGGTGCTCCGCCCGGCGCAGGGTTATGAATGGTTCTTGCGTTTCTTGCTCAACCTGCCGCAAACACAGGAGGGAATTAACCAATTCTGTTCCGGCTCGGTACGGCAGAGCTTGTCGTTCAAGGATTTCGCCTCGATCCCGGTGGTGCTGCCGCCCAAGCCCATCGCCGAAGCTTTCGCCCGGCGCTGGCAGGAACTCAATATCTTGCGCCAGCAACTCGATGCACAATCCCGGCAACTAGCTGAAGTGCGCGATAATTTGCTGCCAAAACTTATGAGTGGAGAATTGCGGGTTCCAGCCACAGAGGAGTCAGTCAACGTATGAGCGTGCTTGCCCCTTGGGCCTACGGTCCTTTTGAGTTGATATTACATGCTGAATTACATTTGCTTGAAGGCAATGACTTCGATCGTCGAATTGCCCTGATTGGCTACGATAATGCTGTTGAGGTTGCAATCACTACATACTTGACCCTGAATCCGATTCATCGACAAGGGCGGCAATATCCACGACAGCAAGTAGATCAATGGCTAACAAATTTTCATACAAAACTCGATTTCTTTGAAGCCGATACTACATCGAGAGCAATCCCAGTAAAAGTTGAAAAAAGCCACCTCATCTGGTACCACCAGATACGAAATGATCAGTATCACGGCGGCACACCAAGCATTCCTGACCAGCGGGCATTGATGGGAGTTCGCGAAGGAGCATTGTGGATATTCAGTGTTCTCTTCGATGTTGTTGATGTAGAAAGCCTGTTGCAGGATCGGCTCGTTGAATTACAGCAAGCGCGAGCACTGCCTCCCAAAGAGGATCAAATAGATCGGGTCATTGACGAAGCATATGGTGTTGTCACAGTGGCTGGCACCCGCTATTACACAAGTGAAATTCTATACAGCGTTGATCCAGTGGCTTACCGAACACTTGGCCTTGAGTTAGATGAAAGCGTTGAGGAGGGGGAACGGGATGCAGGGTAACAACACTTTCGACGAATCCATCATCGAGCAGGCTGCACTGACTTGGCTTGAAGGCTTAGGCTATCAGATCGTTAATGGCCCGAACATTGCGCCAAATGAATCCGCCGCCGAGCGTGATTCCTTCTCCGACGTAATCCTTGTTGGCCGCCTGCGCGATGTACTCGATAAATTCAACCCCGACCTGCCCCCGGAGGCACTAGAAGATGCTTTCCGCAAACTGACCCGCCACGAATCTCCCTCTCTGGTAGCCAATAATCGGGTTTTTCACCGTATGCTGGTGGAAGGTATCGAGGTGGAATACCGCACTGCCGATGGCCGCTTGAAGGGCGACCGGGTGCGTCTGGTTGATTGGGACAATCCCGCCGCCAACGACTGGCGGGCCGTCAATCAATTTACCGTGGTGGGAGGGCAGCATAACCGCCGCCCCGACGTGGTGATTTTTCTCAACGGCCTGCCGGTAGCTGTTATCGAACTAAAAAACGCCGCCGACGAGAACGCCACAATCTGGTCGGCATTTAATCAGCTCCAGACCTACAAGCAACAAATTCCCTCGCTGTTTCTGACCAATGCCCTGCTGATCATTTCCGACGGGTTGGAAGCGCGTATTGGCACACTGACGGCGGACAAGGAATGGTTTATGCCTTGGCGCACCATTGAGGGCGAAACACTGGCACCGTCCTCGATGCCCGAGCTGGAAGTAATGCTCAAGGGTGTGTTCGACAAACGGCGGCTATTGCTGCTGTTGCGGCATTTCATCGTGTTTGAGGATGACGGCAAAACTGCGATCAAGAAACTGGCAGGCTACCATCAGTTTCATGCGGTGAATGCGGCTCTGGACGAGACGCTGCGCGCTTGTGCCCGCGATATTACCGCTCAACCCTTGGGTCATTACGAAGCTGCACGCACCCCGGCGGGCAACCCTGGTGATAGACGTATCGGTGTGGTCTGGCACACTCAAGGCTCCGGTAAGAGCCTGACCATGGCGTTCTACGCCGGGCGGGTGGTGCTGGCTCCGCCGATGGAGAATCCGACGCTGCTAATCATCACCGACCGCAATGACCTGGACGACCAGCTTTTCGGCACTTTCTCCCGCTGCCATGAGCTGCTGCGCCAGAAACCACAGCAGGCCAAGGAGCGAGCCGAGCTTCGCAAGCTGCTGCAGGTGGCTTCCGGTGGCGTGGTGTTCACCACCATTCAGAAATTCTTGCCTGAAGAGAAGGGGGATAGTTACCCGCAGCTTTCCGACCGGCGCAATATCGTGGTGATAGCCGACGAAGCGCACCGCAGCCAATACGACTTCATCGACGGCTACGCCCGTCATATGCGCGATGCGCTGCCCAACGCCTCGTTCATTGGTTTTACCGGCACACCCATCGAGGCCAGCGACAAAAATACCCGCGCTATTTTCGGCGACTACATCAGCATCTACGACATTCAACGCGCAGTGATGGATGGCGCGACGGTGCCCATCTATTACGAATCCCGGCTCGCCAAGCTGGCACTCGTGGATGCCGAAAGGCCCAAGCTTGATAACGAATTTGAGGATGTAACCGAGGGCGAAGAAATCGAGCGCAAGGAAAAGCTAAAGTCCAGGTGGGCACAGTTGGAAGCTTTAGTGGGCACCGAGAAGCGAGTCGCCCTGATTGCAAAAGACTTGGTGGAACACTTCGAGCAGCGCCTCTCAGTCATGGACGGCAAGGCCATGGTGGTCTGCATGTCGCGCCGTATCTGCGTGGCACTTTACGATGCCATTGTGAAGCTGCGGCCGGATTGGCATTCAGAAGACGACAGCGCCGGGGCGGTGAAAGTTGTGATGACCGGATCGGCTTCCGATCCGCTAGAGTGGCAGGGCCACATCCGCAACAAACCGCGCCGTGAGGAACTGGCCAAGCGCTTCAAGAATCCCAAAGACGGCTTCAAGCTGGTAATCGTGCGTGACATGTGGCTTACCGGCTTCGACGCCCCCTGCTTGCATACGATGTACGTGGACAAGCCCATGCGCGGCCACGGCTTGATGCAGGCCATTGCCCGCGTCAATCGGGTGTTCAAGGACAAACCGGGTGGGCTGGTGGTGGATTACCTTGGGCTGGCCGACCAGTTGAAGCGCGCTCTAGCTGACTACACGGAGAGCGGTGGCACCGGAAAAACCGCAATCGACCAGGCGGAAGCTGTGGCAGCTATGCAGGAAAAACACGAAATCTGCTGTGGCCTGTTCCATGGCTTAAACTGGGCAGCTTGGACAATGGGTAGCCCAGCGGCCAAGCTATCGTTGCTGCCAGTAGCGCAAGAACACATTCTCGCCCAAGACGACGGCAAGAACCGGTTGCTGCAAGCCGTTACTGATCTTTCCAAAGCCTTCGCACTGGCCGTTCCCCATGATGCCGCCATTGCCATACGCGACGACGTGGCTTTTTTCCAGGCGATACGAGCCGCGCTGGCCAAGAGTACACAACCTGGCAAGACTGCCGACGAACTGGATCATGCGATTCGGCAAATTATATCCAACGCCGTCGCACCCGAAGGCGTGATTGATTTGTTCGCCGCTGCCGGATTGAAGAAGCCAGATATATCCATTCTCTCCGACGACTTCCTGGCCGAGGTGCGGGATATGCCGCACAAAAACCTGGCCGTGGAGATGTTGCGCAAGCTGCTGGCCGATGAAATCAAGCTGCGCTCGAAGAAAAACGTTGTTCAGTCACGCTCCTTTGCCGAAATGCTGGAAAAGGCCGTGCGCGCCTATCAGAACCGCGCCGTGGAAACAGCGCAGGTGATTGAGGAACTGATCCAGCTCGCTAAAGATATGAAAGCCGCTCAAGCGCGGGGTGAAAATCTGGGCCTCACCGATGACGAAGTTGCTTTCTACGATGCCCTGGAAACCAGTGACAGCGCGGTGCTGGAGCTTGGTGACGAAACCTTGAAGAAAATCGCCCGCGAGTTGGTGGAAAATGTTAAACGCAACGTCAGCATAGACTGGGCAGTGAAAGAAGGCGTGCGCGCCAAGCTGCGGGTGCTGGTCAAACGTATTCTGCGCAAGTACGGCTATCCACCAGACAAGCAGGAGAAAGCGGCTGAGACGGTATTGCAGCAGGCGGAATTATTATCGACGGAATGGGCCGTTGCTTGACCTTCTGACCGCTCAGTCACGGCGCTTGCAATAAACCCTGCAACCGCCCCGCCTTCGCTATCCCGTGCCAACCTGACAAAGCGCCAAAGGCATAACCCCGCCATTGGCTTCCCACCCTAGCCACGTTGGTTCCGCTCCGTTTCCGCCGCCGCTTCACCACTGCGGGCCTAGCGATAAACCCCGCCAGCCCCTTGCGGTTCGCAGGCGGCTAACGCGGTGCTCGCCCGAAAGCCCCGTGCCGTCTCGCCCTTGGGCAATGGTCTTGTCGGGCGGCAAAGTAACATAATGCCGAAATTATGCGCAA
>JASJPB010000052.1:0-39616 GCA_031426915.1 Sulfuricellaceae bacterium
ACTCGAACACGCCGACCGGGCCGTTCCAGACCACGGTGCCGGCCTTCATGATGATGTCGACCAGCTCCTGCGCGGATTTTGGACCGATATCGAAGATCATGTCATCGTCGGCAACGTCGCCGGCACCCTTGAGGACAGCCGGCTCGTTAGCGTCGAATTTCTTGCCGCATACCACGTCGACCGCAATGGGGATGGTGGCGTTGCGGGCTGTCATTTTCTTCATCAGCGCCTGCGCAGTCGGCACCAGGTCGTCTTCACACAGGGACTTGCCGACGTTCTTGCCGGTGGCCTTGAGGAAGGTGTTGGCGATACCTCCGCCAACCACCATCTGGTCCACTTTCTCGGACAGGGCCTCGAGCACAGTCAGCTTGGTGGAAACCTTGGAGCCGCCAACAATGGCGACCATAGGACGGGCCGGGCTGAGCAGAGCCTTGGTCAGCGCATCCAGCTCTTCGGTCAACAGCATGCCGGCACAAGCCACGGGAGCGAACTGGGCCACCCCGTAGGTGGATGCTTCAGCGCGGTGGGCAGTACCGAAAGCGTCCATCACGAACACGTCGCACAGGGCTGCGTATTTCTTCGCGGTCTCCTCAACGTTCTTTTTCTCGCCCTTGTTGATGCGGCAATTTTCCAGCAGCACCACTTCACCCTCGGCCACCTCAAAACCGCCGTCCACCCAGTCGCGAATCACGCGCACCGGCTTGCCCAGCTTGGCCGACATCACATCCGCTACCGGCTTGAGGGAATTTTCTTCGCTCCACTCGCCTTCGGTCGGACGTCCCAGATGGGAAGTGACCATGACTTTCGCGCCCGCTTTCATGGCGTGGGCTATGGTAGGAATGGAAGCGGTAATGCGGGCATCGGAAGTAACTTTTCCTTCCTTCACTGGCACATTGAGGTCGGCGCGGATGAAAACGCGCTTACCCTTCAAATCGAGGTCGGTCATTTTGATAACGTTCATGGTTTCTCTCCAGTAAACAATAAGTTGTAAGGGATAGGCGGCTCCCATGCCTTACAACTCATGAGGAATGATGCAGGGTGAGTCAGCGTAGCGGAACCCACCCTGCATTTATTACTTGGCTACGTGTTGAACCAAACGCAGCATGTTGCAGGTGTAGCCATACTCGTTGTCATACCAGGCCACGACCTTCACGAAAGTGGGGTCCAGCGCGATGCCGGCTTCCGCATCGAAGGTGGAAGGGGCGCTGTTGCCGACGAAGTCGGTCGAAACCACTTTCTCGGTGGTGTAACCCAACACACCCTTCATTGCACCTTCAGAGGCTGCCTTCATGGCTTTGCAGATGTCGTCGTAGGAGGCAGCCTTGTTCAGTTCCACGGTCAGGTCGACCACGGACACGTCGGAGGTGGGAACGCGGAAGGCCATGCCGGTCAGCAAGCCCTTCAGTTCTGGCAGCACCACGCCCACGGCCTTGGCGGCACCGGTAGACGACGGAATGATGTTTTCCAGAATGCCGCGACCACCGCGCCAATCCTTCATGGACGGGCCGTCAACCGTTTTCTGGGTGGCCGTTGCCGCATGCACGGTGGTCATCAGGCCACGCTTGATGCCGAAGTTGTCGTTCAGCACCTTGGCAACAGGAGCCAGGCAGTTGGTGGTGCAGGAAGCGGCGGAAACGATGGCTTCACCAGCGTATTTGGCGTGGTTGACGCCGTACACGAACATCGGGGTAGCGTCCTTGGCCGGAGCGGACTGGACCACTTTCTTGGCGCCGGCCTTGATGTGAGCCTGGCAGGATTCGGTGGTCAGGAAGAAACCGGTGCAGTCGATCACGATGTCCGCGCCTACTTCGTTCCACTTCAGGTTGGCAGGATCGCGCTCGGCTGTCAGGCGGATTGTCTTGCCATTAACGACCATGTTACCGCCGTCAACGGAGACATCGCCATTGAAACGGCCATGCACAGAGTCGTACTTCAGCATGTAGGCCAGGTAGTCGGGCTCGAGCAGGTCGTTGATGGCGACGATTTCTATGTCCTTGAAGTCCTTGGAGACAGCGCGGAACACCATGCGGCCGATACGGCCAAATCCATTGATACCGACTTTGATTGTCATGTTTATAGCTCCTTTGATTAATGAAATGGTTGGCTTGTCGCGGGTAGCTTGTAGGTGGCAGCCAAGTCGCGCGCTTTGCGCGCGAATTTCTTAGCTACCGGCTACGCACCACCCGCTACAAGCCGATTACAGAATACCTTTGACCGTGTTGACCACGTTTTCGACCGTGAACCCGAAGTGTTTGAACAATTCGGGAGCAGGAGCGGATTCGCCGAAGCTGTGCATGCCGACCACGGCGCCGTCGCCGACATACTTGTACCAGCCGTCGGTGATGCCGGCTTCCACCGCCACGCGCTTGACGCCCTTGGGCAGCACGCTGTCCTTGTAGGCCTGATCCTGCCTGTCGAACACATTGGTGGATGGCATCGACACCACGCGGGTTGCAATACCCTGCTCGTCCAGTACCTTCTTGGCATCCATTGCCAGCTGCACTTCGGAGCCGGTGGCAATCAACACCATCTTCGGAGAAGCGGCATCGGCCAGCACATAGCCGCCCTTGGCAATTGCGGCGATCTGCGCATCGCTGCGCTGCTGGAAGTTGAGGTTCTGGCGGCTGAATATCAGGCAGCTCGGGCCGGTTTTCTTTTCCACGGCAGCCACCCAGGATACGGCGGACTCCACCGTATCGCACGGACGCCACACGTCCATGTTGGGGATCATGCGCAGGGTCGCGGTCTGCTCCACCGGTTGGTGGGTCGGGCCGTCTTCGCCCAGGCCGATGGAATCGTGAGTGAAGACATAGATCACGCGCTGCTTCATCAGTGCCGACATGCGCAGTGCGTTGCGGGCATATTCCGAGAACATCAGGAAGGTGCCGCCGAACGGCAGCAAGCCACCGTGCAGCGCCATGCCGTTCATGATGTGGGACATGCCGAACTCGCGCACGCCATAGCTGATGTAGTTACCGGTGCTCTTGCCCTTGACGTGGTGACAACCGGTCCAGTTGGTCAGGTTGGAGCCGGTCAGGTCAGCGGAGCCGCCGAGGAATTCGGGCAACGCCGGGGCCAGGCCGTTGATACAGTTCTGCGATGCCTTGCGGGTAGCGATGGTCTCCGCTTTTTCGTTGGTCTTGGCGATGAAGTCCGCGGCGTGTTTTTTCCATTCGGCGGACAGGTCACCCACCATGCGGCGCTTGAATTCGGCGGCCTCGGCGGGGAATGCCGCTGCGTACTCGGCAAATTTGTTGTTCCACAGGGTTTCGAGTCCCTGGCCCTTGGTACGGCACTCCCAGCCATCATAAATATCCTGGGGAATTTCAAACGGCCCGTGAGTCCAGCCCAGATTGGCGCGGGTAGCTGCGATTTCAGCATCGCCCAGTGCGGCGCCGTGCACGTCGTGGGTACCTTCCTTGTTGGGGGAGCCCTTGCCGATCACGGTCTTGCAGCAGATCATGGAGGGCTTGTCGGTAACTGCCTTGGCGGCCTGAACGGCGGCTTCGATGGCCACCGGATCATGCCCGTCCACGCCCGGAACCACATGCCAGCCGTAAGACTCGAAACGCTTGGCGGTGTCGTCGGTGTACCAACCCTCGATATGGCCGTCGATGGAGATACCGTTGTCGTCCCAGAAGGCAATCAGTTTGCCCAGGCCCCAGGTTCCGGCCAGCGCACAGGCTTCGTGGGAAATGCCTTCCATCATGCAACCGTCGCCAAGGAACACATAGGTGTGGTGGTTGACGATTTCATGGCCGGGCTTGTTGAACTCGGCTGCCAGCAGCTTCTCGGCCATCGCCATGCCCACTGCGTTGGTAATGCCCTGGCCAAGCGGACCCGTGGTGGTCTCGACGCCGGGGGTATAACCATACTCAGGATGACCCGGGGTCCTGGAGTGCATCTGGCGGAACTTTTTGAGTTCGTCCATCGGCAGATCGTAGCCGGTCAGGTGCAGCAGGGAATACATCAGCATCGAACCGTGGCCGTTGGACTGAACGAAACGATCGCGATCAAACCACTTCGGATTGGCCGGATTATGACGAAGGTAATGGTTCCACACCACTTCCGCGATTTCCGCCATGCCCATCGGCGCGCCAGGGTGACCGGAGTTGGCCTTTTGCACCGCGTCCATGGAGAGAACGCGGATAGCGTTGGCGAGGTCTTTACGAGTTGCCATAAGTTTGATCCCTCAAAAGTTTAAATTCTTATTTTCTCTTAACCGGGCCTAAAACGACCCGACGGGTTAAGACCATTACGCAATAATGGTCTTAACCGCGAAAAATTTGGTGAAAGGTCTTGATTATTACTCACGTGCTATTTTTGGGCAAGTATGGACACAAGCCTGTCTCTCCCCTTCAAATGGCTTGAAAACAGGGGTTTCAGGCCGATTTGCAAAGCCGGGGGGAATGAGGAGTACTCCATCAAGGGTGCTTAAATAATTTTATGCGAAACGAACAATCATTTATAAGCCGCGCGAATCCACGTTCGCCAAGCCTGGAACAGGTCCTCGGTGCGTGCCGCGACCACGGATCGCTGCCACACGTCCCCCATCCAGAAATCATCCTGGTTCAGGGTACTCACCACACCCCCGGATTCTTCCAGAATCAGCGAACCGGCTGCGTAATCCCACAGCTTCTGACCGCCATGAAGATAAACATCAAAACGACCCGCGGCGGTGTAGCACCAATCCAGCGTGCTGGCGCCGAAATTACGCTGCGAACTGTAGGGCGGCGCGCTCGCAAGCTGCTGCGCCAGTCCCGCGGAAATACGTTTGAAATCCACGCCGGCCATGCTGTGACGCAAATCCGGAACATATTCCTTGATCGGCAAAGGCGTACCATTAAGGAACGCGCCTTTCCCGGCTTCAGCATAAAAAACCTCGTCCGCCACCGGATCGTACACCACACCCAGCACGCTCCGCCCCTGGCGCAGCAGGGCGACCGACACGGCAAAATAGGGCAAACCGTTGGCGAAGTTCGAAGTGCCGTCGATGGGATCGATACACCACAGCCCCGCATCCCCCGCACGCCACAACTCCTGTTGCAACTCGAATGGCATTTCCTCGCCCAGCACCGGGAGGTCGGCTATTTTTGTTAAAGCTGAAGTGAGCGCATTCTGGGAAGCAATATCCGCCTCGGTAAACATGCTGCCGTCGCTCTTGCGCTGGCGCGCCACTTTCAGATAACGCGGCATGACTTCTAGCCGGGCCACGGTTTTGACGGCTTCGATAACGGCGTTGAGCATTTTTTAGCTTGTTGCTTGTAGCCCGTAGCTGGTAGCTCAAGATGTGCGCGCTACGCGCGCTCCTTGAAAAAGCTACATGCTACGGGCTACAAGCTACACGCCTTCTCCCTTCCACTTGATTGAACACCCCATGCTGGGAATCTGCTCCTGCGGCCCATGGCCGGTCTTCGCGACCTGCACCATGGCTTCGAACAGGTCGCGGCGGACATCGGCTGGCGCGGCTTCCTTGCGCGAAGCATCGAGCCGCCCACGGTATTGCAATTCCAGCCCGGCATTGAAGCCAAAAAAATCGGGGGTACACACCGCACCGTAGTCTTTCGCCAACTGCTGTGTTTCATCCAGCAAATAAGGAAATGGATACGCAAACTCCGCAGCGACCTGCTGCATGTTTTCGAAAGAGTCCTCGACATACTCGGCCTGGTCGTTGGACATGATCGCCACACAACCGATACCGTGTTGCCTCAGCTCGGCGCAATCGCGCACCAGGCGGTCGCGCACCGCCTTGACATAGGGGCAGTGGTTGCAAATAAACATCACCAGCAAGCCATTGGGGCCGCGTACGTCCGACAGGGTATATCGCTTGCCGTCCACTCCGGGCAAATCGAAATCCACGGCCTTCCAGCCAAAATCACAGACAGGGGTTTGCAGACTGACCATAGCTTCCTCAACAAAATATCAAAATCCTGTTGAAGTATAACGCCCGTTTCTTTGCCAACGCCAGCGCAAGCGGTATAGTTTTGCTCCATGACCATTCCACGTTTCTATCACCCCGCCCTGCTCCCTCATGCCAAGCTGGTGGAGCTTCCCCCCGATGCCGCGCACCACGCCACGAAAGTGCTGCGCCTGCAAGAGGGCGACCCGGTTGTCGTGTTCGACGGCAGAGGAGGAGAACACCCCGCCACCATTTCCCGCATCACGAAACAGGGAACGATGGTCGAAATCGCCTCCTGGCAGGACCGGGAATCCGAGTCGCCCCTGAACGTCACCCTGGCTCAGGCCATTTCCAGCGGCGACAAAATGGACTTCACGCTGCAAAAGGCGGTGGAACTGGGCATTACCGGCATCCAGCCCATCGCCAGCGCACGTAGCGTGGTCAAGCTCAGCGGGGAACGCGCGGAAAAACGCATGCGTCACTGGCAGCAGGTGGTCATTTCCGCGTGCGAGCAATGTGGCCGCAATCGCGTACCCGAAGTGGGTCCGATCCTGTCACTGAGCGACTGGCTGGGATCGCGGGTACCCGACGGCCTGCGCCTGACCCTGGCCCCCGACGCACCAGCCGCTCTCAGGGAATTGCCGCTCCCCGCCACACCCGTCATCCTGCTCATCGGCCCTGAAGGCGGGCTTGCGCCGGACGAGATCAAGGCTGCGGCAAGTCGGGGTTTTACTCCGGTACGACTGGGGCCGCGCGTACTCCGCACCGAAACCGCCGCGCTGGCCGCATTGGCGACAATGCAGGCCTTGTGGGGAGACTTTTAAAACAATTTTGGATGTTGAATTTTCAGCTTGCGGAGGAAGCAATTCCCCTTACAATTCAAAACTTAAAATTTAAAACTCAAAATCGATCTTAATTATGTCCTCCAAACTGAAAGCGGATTTCATCAAGCCCGAGATTTTTCTGGATGTATTCGTGCAGTGGTTCCGTACCGCCACGCCGTTTATTCACAAATTCCGCGGCAAGACTTTCGTGGTCGCTTTTGGCGGCGAGGTGGTGAATGAAGACCAGTTCGTCACCCTGGCCCACGACCTCAACCTGCTCAACAGTCTGGGCGTGCGGCTGGTGCTGGTACACGGTGCGCGCCCCCAGATCGAGGAGGAGCTGACCGAGCGCGGCGCTTCGATCCACTATGTCAGCGGCTTGCGCGTTACCGACGACGACGCGCTGAAATGCGTCAAGGAAGCCACCGGCACGGTGCGGGTTGAAATCGAGGCGCTGCTGTCCCTGGGTCTCGCCAACTCGCCCATGGCGGGGGCGGACATCCGCGTGGCCAGCGGCAATTTCGTCACCGCCAAACCGATGGGGGTGCGCAACGGCGTGGATCTGCAGCATACCGGCGAAGTGCGCAAGATAGATGTGGTGGGCATCCGGCGCCGTCTCGATCAGGGAGACATGGTGCTGCTCTCGCCGCTGGGTTACTCCCCCACCGGCGAAATCTTCAACCTGTCGCTGGAAGACGTGGCCACGCGCGCCGCTATCGACCTGGACGCGGACAAGCTGGTTTTCCTCATGAACACCGCCGGGGTTACGGACCAGGAAGGAGAGCTGTTGCGCGGCCTCACCACACAGGATGCCGAAACTATACTGGCAAACCCCAAGGGGCTGGCCGAGGATGTCGACTATTTCCTGCCCTGCGCCATTCGCGCCTGCCGCAACGGCGTGGCAAGGGTGCATCTCATCAGCCGCCACGTCGACGGCGCGCTGCTGCAGGAACTATTCACTCATGAGGGCATCGGCACCATGTTGGCCGAGGACACGCTGGAAACCCTGCGCCCGGCGACCATCGACGACGTGGGCGGCCTGCTGGCCCTGATCGAACCGCTGGAAGCGGAAGGTACACTGGTCAGACGCTCGCGCGAACGGCTGGAAATGGAAATCGAGCGTTTCACCGTACTGGAATACGACGGCCTCATCATCGGCTGCGCCGCGCTCTACCCCTTTCCGGAGGAAGAGGCCGCCGAACTGGCCTGCATGGCGGTGAACCGGGATTATCGCGGCGCCGGGCGGGGCGAGGCGTTGCTGGAATACATGCAAATCCAGGCCCTGGAGAAAGGTTTTCGCCAGTTATTCGTGCTCACCACACGCACCGCCCACTGGTTCGTCGAGCGCGGCTTTAACGAAGCTGGCGTGGAGGCACTGCCCAAGGCAAAACAGGGTTTATATAACTACCAGCGCCGCTCCAAAGTGTTCGTGAAAACACTTTGACATGAGACGCCTTAGCCTTGTTTTGTTCGGACTGCTGCTGACAATCGCGTCCTTTGCCGCCGCCGGGCAGCAAACACTGAGCATCGGGCTTTTTCCCAACCTCAGTACCCGCCTGCTGCTGGAAACCTACCAGCCGTTACGAGATTTTCTGGAACAACGCCTGGCGCACCCGGTCACCCTCTACACCGCGCATGATTTCAACAGCTTTATCGACCGCACCCAAAAAGGCGAATACGATCTGATCGTCACCGCGCCCCATTTCGCCCGGCTTGCCGAAGCCGATGCGGGCTATCAGCCCATGTTTGTTTACCAGAACAAACTCTCCGCGGCGATCGTTGTACCCAAAAACAGCCCGATTACCGGCATCTCCGAGCTGCGGGGGGCAAAAATCGCGGCCCCGGACCGTCTCGCCCTGGTGACGATGTTGGGCATGAAATTGCTTCACGATCACGGCCTCGAATCGAACAGGGATTACACGTTCCAGTGGACAGCCACTCACGGCAACGCAGCCCTGGCGGTGCAACGCGGGGAAGCCCAGGCGGGACTCCTCGGCATCCTGCCCCTTAAACAATTACCGGAAAACATATCCCGTCAGCTACAAATACTCTCGGTCACGCCTGCCGTCCCTTCCCAGGTGTTGCTCGTCCATCGTCGCCTGGATTCGGCTCTGAGGCAAAAAATAAGGGATTCCCTGCTGGCGTTCGAGCAATCAGAGGTCGGGCAGCAATTTTTCAAGGCAACCGGGCTGAAGGGATTCCAGCCCGTCAGCACAAGCGATCTCAAGCAACTCGACCCTTATGCCAGGGAAGTGAAGCGCATGCAGGAATTGGCAAAGTGAAGCGTAATTTCCTGTCACTGCGCGCCAAGCTGATCCTGATCTCCATTCTGATCGAGGTGACCATGCTCGCAGCCCTGGTGTGGAACGGCGGCCGCCTCATGCGGGACAGCCTGGTGGAGCAGGCGGATCTGCGCATCAGCGAATACAAGCTTCTGCTCAACACCGCCCTTGCCCCGTCCCTGGTGGAGAAAGATTATTCCGCGCTGCAGGAAATTCTGAACGAGAGCCGCAAGCATAACGGCATTGCCTATCTGGTGCTCACCGACCCCACCGGTCGCAGCACCGCCTCGGACGGCTGGGATAAAGGCAACCCGCCGCCATTGCTGGACAGCGACATTATTACCAGCGCCCGCGATTCCGACCGGGTTTTCGACACTGAATTGCCGATCCGGATTGCAGGGCAAACTTATGGCACGCTCCGCTTCGGTGTTTACACCCAGTTTCTGCACGACGCCCAATCCCGTTTGTTGCGCGAAAGCCTGCTCATCGCCGCCGGGGTGATCATCCTCTCTTCGCTGCTGCTCGCGGCTGCCAGCTTCTGGCTCACCCGTCACCTGAGCCGCCTGAGCCGAGCCAGCCAGGAAATCGCGGCGGGCAATTTCGCCTTCTCCCTGCCGGTGAATTCCCATGATGAAATCGGACATTTAGCCCTCGCTTTCAACACCATGGCCGCGGCAGTGCGCGCGCGCATGGAAGACTTGAGCGCCAGCGAGGCGCGTTTTCACGCTATCGCCGACTACACCTACGGCTGGGAAAGCTGGTTCTCCCCTGATGGCAAACTGGTCTGGGTCAATCCCTCGGTGGCGCGCGTCACGGGCTACACTCCGGAGGAGTGTCTTGCCATGCCCGGCTTCCCTCTTCCCCTGCTCACCGGAGAAGACAAGGACATGGCAGCCCAGCAGTTTACCGGCGGACTTCGTGGCAGCATGGGCAACGAATTCGAATTCAACCTGCAACGCAAGGACGGGGCCGTCATCTGGGCCGCGGCTTCATGGCAACCGATTTACGGCAAGAACGGCGAGCATCTCGGCATGCGCGGCAGCATGCGCGACATTTCCAAACGCAAGCGGGCCGAGGCTGGAATCCGCGACAAAATCAGCGAACTCGAACAAGCCCAGGAAATGCAACGCCGCTACCTCAGCCAGGCCCAGGAAGAACACGCACGACTGGTGTCGCTGCTCTCGGCAATGAATTTCGGCATCCTGTTCGTCAACCAGAACGAAACGGTGGTGTATTACAACCCCGCCTTCATCCGTACCTGGATGATTCCCGAGAGCATCGACCTGATCGGCAAGCCCGCTACCGAGGTATTGGGGCATTCAGCCAACGTACTGGCACGGCCCGATCATTTTTCCAAACACATCTTGCGCGTGACGAACACCCATGAGGTGAGCGATACCTTCGAACTCGGCCTCGCCGATGGACGTACCGTCACCCAGATGTCCTACCCGGTGCACGATCAGGAAAATCGCTTCATCGGCCGGTTGTGGGTATATGAAGACATCACCCGCGAACGCCAGACCGCCGAACAACTGATCTATCTCGCCGAGCGCGACTCCCTCACGGGGCTCTTCAACCGCCATCGTTTCCAGGAAGAATTGTCACGCGCACTGGCGGATGCGGAGCGCCGCAACTCGCAGGTCGCGCTGCTGTTTTTCGACCTGGATGAATTCAAATACATCAACGACACCTTCGGTCATCGTGCCGGTGATGCCATGCTGATCCGCGTTGCCGGAGAAGTGGCAACAGCCGTACGCAACAACGAGTTGCTCAGCCGCCTGGGCGGGGATGAATTCGCCATCCTCGCCACGGATGTCAGCGAAAAGGAAGCCGAAATTCTGGCCGACCGCGTGGTTCGCGCCATTGCCCAGATACCGTTGCGCTTCGATGGCCACAATTTGCGTCTGACCACCAGCCTGGGCATTGCTTTCTATCCCCAACATGCGACCACCGCGGAAGAACTGATTGCACACGCCGATGCCGCCATGTACCAGGCCAAGCATGCGGGCAAGAACGCCTGGCGCACTTATCGGCCGGAGCTGGACGATTCCCAGAAAATGGTCGCCCACCTGTCCTGGAACGACCGCATCAGCCAGGCCGTGGAACATGGCAAACTGCAACTTCACTTCCAGGGCGTATACGAAGCGAGGGAAAACAAACTGGTCCACCTGGAAGCGCTGGTGCGCATGCTGGATGAGGAAAAGCCGGGACACATCATCATGCCGGGCCACTTCATTCCGTTTGCGGAGAAAAGCGGCAAGATCCGCGATATCGACCGCTGGGTGATCCGGGAATGCATCTCGATGCTGAGCCGGTCGGAAAACCTACCGCCCATCGCGGTCAACATCTCGGGACGTTCCTTCGACGACCCCACCCTGCCTCATTACATTTCGGAACTACTGCAACACTTCAGCGTTGCGCCTCAGCGACTGTTGGTAGAATTGACGGAGACCTCGGCCGTCACCGATCTGCACGACGCCCAGCGCTTCATCGAATCGCTACGCCAGACCGGTTGTCCGGTATGCCTGGACGATTTCGGCACGGGCTTTTCTTCCTTCGCCTATCTCAAGCACCTTAACGTCGATATTCTCAAGATCGATGGACTCTTTATCCGCAACCTACCCAACGACCACGACAACCAGGTGTTCGTCAAAGCCATCGTGGATGTGGCGCGTGGCATGAACAAAATCACCGTGGCGGAATTCGTGGAAAACAGGGAAACCCTGGAAATGTTGCAACGTTTCGGCGTCAACATGGTGCAGGGGTATTACCTCGACATGCCAAAAGCGGATCATCCCGCGCTTAACTGCTGAAGAAATGCCTCTGTAACAAGCGGTTCAGTTCCGCTTCGACTTCCTGGTCGGCAGCATGGCTGACCGCTTGGTGCATCTCATAAGCGATGCCAGTGAAAACATCCAGAATTTGCGGATCGAAGTGGCTACCGCTATCGCGACGAAGAATATCCATGGTCTCCTCGAAACTGAACGGTTCCTTGTAGGGGCGACGGGAAGTGAGCGCATCGAACACATCGACTACAGCAAATATACGGGCATTGATAGGAATTTCATCACCCCTGAGTCCACGCAGATAGCCGCTGCCGTTATATTTTTCATGGTGAAACTCCACCACCTCGCGCGCGCTGAGCAGCCACTTGGATTTGGCAATAATGTCCACGCCCAGCCTCACGTGGGTGCGCATCGTGGCGAACTCCTCCTCGGTCAGCCGACCCGGCTTTAGCAGGATATTGTCGCTGATGCCGATTTTCCCCACATCATGGAGAAATGCGCCTGAAATCAGGCCACGGACCTCGGTCTCGCTGCGTCCCAAGGCTTCCGCCAGGCGGATGGCGTAAATGGTGACGCGGTAATTGTGAACATTGGTGTCGGAATCGCGCTGGGCAATCGCGCCCCCCAACACCTCCATGAGCTCGATGTTGCCCTTGAGCAGGTCTGCCGAAAGCTTAACCAGACCTCGATTGAGGGAAATGATGATGGGGTAGAGCATGACCGAGGTGGCGAAAATGATCACCACCACCAGCAACAGCGTGCGCACCACGTCGTCGCGGATACTATTGAAGGTTTCGTCGTCGACCTGATACACCCCCTCGAAATACCCTGCCAGATGACCTCGGCTATCCTCGAGCGGTAGCAATACCTGCATGTATATCCTGGAACCGATGTAAAACTTGTAGTACTCCACAGAATTTTCCAGTGGGAAACGGTGCATGTACTTTTTCAGCTCCGCTTCCAC
The DNA here is from genome assembly GCA_031426915.1 of Sulfuricellaceae bacterium. Taxonomy (GTDB): domain Bacteria; phylum Pseudomonadota; class Gammaproteobacteria; order Burkholderiales; family Sulfuricellaceae; genus Sulfurimicrobium. The sequence goes on from JASJPB010000052.1 coordinate 12,756, forward strand.
GAATTCCGCACCGGGATCGGTGGCTTCAAGGAATTTTTCCTTGTTGGAATTGTAGAGTTCGATTACGGTGAAATGCTGTTTCAGAAATTCGGCCGCTTTGTCCCGGATCAGTCGGAGGGCTTCCGGATGGGCCTGATCGATGCGGTTGAAATGGTCCAGGGTATCGCTGGTGAAGGAACTGGCTTCCCGGGTAGCCAGCTTCAGGACCTGATCATCCACCTTTTCCATTTCCCAATAGAAAACGATGCCGCCCACGAGAAAGGAAAGCACCACCCAACCGAACAGCAAGCGTTGGAGAACTTTTTTATGAATATTAGAGTCCATAGACTGGCTTTAATAACATGATAACCCGCTTCATTCAAGCTCCGATCCCCTTGCTTTACGAGGGTTTCAGGCTAGAATGGAGCCCTCCTTCATCGCACTGAGGATCAAATGAAAAAACTATTTACCCTGTTCATGGTTGTGCTGTTCAGTTTTGGATTGGTTATCGGCGAAGCTGGCGCCAAACGCCTCGGCGGCGGACAAAGTTTCGGCAAGCAACGGGAAAGCGTATCCCAGCAAGCTGCACCCAAAGCACCATCGGCACCCGCTGCCGCGCCAGCACCAACCGGTGGCAACAAATGGCTCGGCCCCCTCGCTGGCCTGGCCGCAGGTGGACTGTTGGCTTCCCTGTTCATGGGACATGGCTTTGACGGCATCAAGATGATGGACATCCTGATGATGCTGGGCATAGCCGCAGCCGTATTCTTTATCTTCCGCGCCCTGCGCAAAAATGCTGCACCTCAGCGCATGCCGGCACCGGCCGGGAACATGCCCTATTCCTCTTATGAAGCACCTGCCGCGACCCCTCTCTCTATGGGTTCGAGCGCGCCGCTGGCAACTGCAAGTTCGCGCCCGGCGTGGTTCGAGGATGAGCCCTTCCTGCGCCAAGCCAAGTCCAATTTTATCCGCCTGCAGGATGCCAACGACAAGGGTGATGTAAACGACATCCGCGAATTCACCACGCCCGAGATGTTCGCCGAAATCAGCCTGCAGATTCAGGAACGGGGAGGCAAGCCGCAACATACCGAGGTAGTGATGCTAAACGCGGAAATCGCCGAAGTGGTAACCGAGAACGATCACACCATCGCCAGCGTGCGCTTCTCCGGCCTGATCCGCGAGGAACAGGGCGCGGCTGCCGAGTCCTTCAATGAAATCTGGCATATCCAGAAAGCCCTCAACCCACCCAACGCCAGCTGGTTTATTTCCGGAATACAGCAGGCAAGTTAGCCTTCGCCACCAGCGCCCCGAAGCCCTGAAGGGCTTCGGTCACGCCGATATCCCTCACATCCCGACTTTCCGGTTGCAACAACACATAGGGCACACCCCACGGGTACCAATGGCTGGCATCGGACTGGCCGAAGAAACATAAAATCGGTTTACCCAATCCCGCCGCGAGATGCATCGCCCCGCCATCACTGCAAATTACCACATCACAAAGTGATAGCCCTGCGATCAGCTCTCCAAGCTGATGGGTGGGATAGGCCAGGATGGGAATTTCCGGCAGGGCCTGCATAATCTCGCGCGCCTTGGCATCGTCGCCCGGATGAAGAGGATTGAGACCGTCGCCGGGAGACCAGAACAGCAGGAAACGGGCTTCGAATTGTTGGTTCAAGCGGTCCACCAGGTCGGTGAAACACTTCACCGGCCAGCGCTGGCTTAGCTTGCGGGCACTGATGTGAATGCCTATGGTCAGTCGAGGACACTCGTCTGCTTGAGCCATCCGCCCTCGCGCCCGTCTCACCTCCTGAGCGGCAGGATAAACAGTTGCTGCAGGCGGGGTACCCGTAATGCCGATGGCTCCCGCCAAGCGAAATACATCCTCCACCTCGTGCAAGGCGCTGACGGGGAAATGGCGCACGGGCAATTCGATGACTCCGCCCTGATGCTCTGTTTCGATAAAACCCAGGATGCGTTTGGGACGAATCAGGCGCGCCAGTCGCAAAGAGCGTTCCTGGTAGCCCGGAGCGGCCAGGATGGCATAATCGAAACGCTCGCGCCGCAACTTCAGAATCAGGCGTATGCGATCGAAGTAAACACCCACCAGGCTTTGTCCTGCCGCCCGGTGTTTGGCCTTGGTATAGGAGAATATCTCGTCTATATCCGGGTTGTTTTCCAGTACGGGACGATTATAGCTGTTGACCAGGGCGCAAATGCGTGCGGAGGGAAAGCGCTCGCGCAAGGCCCTGAACAGGGGAGTAATGCACACCAGATCGCCGATATTGTCGCGGCGAATGAGCAGAAATTTTGGATTGGCATCCATTTCAGACCGATGGACTCTGTCCCTGCCCCCGTTCCAGGCGCAGATATGCAAGCCACATACCCAGCAGCAAAACGGAAAGAATTCCATGTTCGTGGTGCAAGGTGGTATTGACCATCCCCACACCGGCGGTCACCAGCCAGGCGCCAAAACTCCCGCCCCATAATGCCCAGGCGAGATTCTCGCTGCTCCGCCCGGGCAGGTAACGCAATAAACCGTAAAGCCAGCCCGACAATACGGCCAGCAGAACCGTCAGGCCAAATGCGCCCCGTTCGACCAAGGTGTTGAGGTATAGGCTGTGAGCGTGGGAAGTGCTCTTGTATTCGGATGCGACATAAGTTTTACCGGAAGCCTCTACCCATTTTTGCACTTTTTCGCCGCTGACCTGATTGAAGTTGTCCATGCCGACACCCGTCAGTGGAAATTGACGCCAGGCCAACAGCGCTGTGTTCCATATCTGGTCGCGGAAACTGAGAAAGTTGTTGGTCTCGATATATTTTTCCTGTTTCTGCACTATTTCAACCTTGCTCACGTAAGCAAAACCCACCGCGGCACAGGAAAGAACACTCAGCGCCAGGACAAAATATAGCGATCGTCTGGCCCAGGCCACCCCCACCAGCAGGGTAAACAGCAGGATGGCCCCGACCGCCCCCCGGCTCAGGGTAATCAGCACTGCGCCAGCAAACAGCAGGGTCAGGACGAAGCCCAATACGCGCCAGTGCAGCGGCAAGCGACCCCAGTAGGCCAGCAGGGCGGAAAGCATCACGCTATAGCTGATAGCCAGGTAAATTGCACTGTGATTGACGTGCCCGACCGAGTTCAGTTCCAGATCTTTTTGGACATGGACCACGAACAGGTCCCACAAACCCCAGCCCAATGCGATGAGCGTGGAAACCAGGATGGCAACCAGCATCCACAATAACGCGCGCTTGCCGTAGCCGCCTCGCCTGACGAGCCACAGCACCGAACCGTAGCGAAGAATATCGTTCGCGCCGCCCCACTCGCTATGGTGCATTCCCGCAAAGGCGGCCACGATGTAACCCGAAGCGATCCATAATGCGATCAGGCTGTCCCAGCCGTCCCAGCGTCCTCCCCAGTGGCCGGCACGGAAACGGTTCATCAGCCAGGTCACGACAAAAGCGGCCCAGAAGAGATTTTTTGGCGCCTCGAACAAAGGCAGAAAAAGAATCAGGCCGAGCAGCATGAAACCCTCAACCGGGTAAGCAAATACCCGGGTCAGACCCGACCGCTTGCCGACAAGGGTTTCGGCGGCTGAATTAGTAAATATTGATTTCATCAAGGCCCGAATGTTTATTCACGCGCACCGCGCCGCTGCTGCCAGTCCCAGACCAGGGAGCGCAAGCGCACTGCGCGCTGCGCATAGGTGTGGTCCCTGTGCACGCGTCGGTGGGCTGATTCAGCAAGATCGCGGGTTTGGTCAAAATGGGCGAGATGATAACGTATTTTTTCGACGCAATCTTCCACGTCGGTGAAATCGGCCCATTCGCCCCCTTCAAAATCATCCCCTGCATGCTTTCTGTTGTCGCTCAACAGAAACCCGCCACAAGCCGGTATGCCATAACAGCGCTCAGGGAGCCCCCAACTTCTTTCCGGTCCATCGTCACAGGCCGCGCCATAGTTGAGATTAATGCGGCTTTTCTGTATAAGCTCCACCTGCCCGGCAGTCGAAAGATGGGCCGAATCGGCCCAGTTGTATGAAATCCCCAGAGCCGAAAGCTTCGACCCGAGCGCGTCGAAAAATGCCACGCGCTGAGCGTGCTCGGGGTAATGCTGTCCATCCAGGTTGCCAATGAAGGATACATCATGGTGATACCAGTCCATTTGCCGCATGGCAGCCAATTCCACGCCATTCAGGTTATACGCCTCAAGCCAAGCGGCATTGGGAAAATAAACGGCAATCGGTGCAAAGCGCCCGGCGCTTTGCAGGGAATGGGCCGCGTAAATATCCAACCCGCCAAGTAGCTTGAACAGGCTCAGGCGCCATGGCCGCAACCCCTTGTGCCAGGGCGCATCGCGATCGATTCCGATCAGGGGTGCACCTATGGCATTAAGCTGCCGTTTCAAGCGGGCGCTACGCAAGGGATGGCGCGCTGCCTCATGAAAATCCACTATGGCCGCATCCACTTTTTCCGTTGCCGGCAATTCCCAAATATTGTTTAGCAGCTCCACGCCGTGGTCACTCAACTCCTTCTGAAGTGGAACGAATCCCTTTGCGAAATTGAAAATGAGCTTCATGGCTGGCCCATGACGGAAACGGCATGTGTCAGGGCTGTTCCAACACGCGACAGGAATGTCGGATAAGAAAATTTTGCCATATGCTCCACCGCCAACTGGGGCTCCGGATATCGTTCGGCAATCAGCAACGCCCGCATCAGACGGGCAAAGTCCGCGCCATTATCCTGCCGTGGATCGGTGTACAGACAACCCGTCTCTCCCTCCGCTACTGTTTCGGTAAAAGGGGGCGCATTCACCGCTAGTACCGGCGTACCGCAAACCTGTGCCTCAATGATGTTGAGCCCCAGCGCCTCCTTCTCGGGCAGGCCGGTGAGGAGAAAATCCAGCAAGGGGTAAACCATCTTGACGTTATCCTGATGTCCCCACCAGCGCACTTGCCCGCTGATCGGGGCCAGACTGCGCTTCAAATCGCGCACCGAAGCATAACCGCCACTGCCGAATATTTCCAGCTTGACCTGCGGAAAGCTTTGCAGGATGGGAGCGAGTATCTCGAACAGGAGCGGAAACTGTTTGATCGGTGTCAGCCGGGAAACGATACCCAGCGTCAGACCTTCGCGCTTTTCAAATATGCGCGCGGGCTTGAGCGCAAAATACAGCGGGTAGATGTAACTCAAAATCCGGTCACGGAATTTGCGCTTATCCCCGTCGTAAACCGAATTGGCGCGTAGAGTGCCGGCTCGGCTTGAGGGTCGCTCCAGGTCGGCCACGCCGTACAACGGTTCAGGATAAAAATGGGTGATTTCCGCCGCCTTCAGACTGGCGATTACATGGGCGGACACCGCGAACACCAGGTCATAATGGCGCAAGGCTTCGGGGTTACGGCCATAGAGCGGCATATGCGCAAAACAGGTCACGAAATGCCGCTGCCGCAAGCGCTCTGCCACGCTCCCGCCCACCGGCGTCTGGAACACCAGAAAATTTCTGGTTTGGGGCAGGTGTGCAGCAATGTCATCCCCCCTTGCCAGCGGAACGATGATCGCGCCCTCCTGCTCCAGCCCGCGCCACCAGGCGGCCTCTGCAGGTACCAGCAGGATGACTTTCCAGCCCAATTCGAGCAGCGCCCTGGTGAAGAAACGGGTGTAAACCTCGCCGCCGCCAAAGCCGGTTTGAAGATTGATCTGATAACAGGTTTTTTGCATCAGACGCGCCCCACCAATACCTCGTCCACGCTTGCCAGCACCGTATCGACGCCGATCGCCTCCATGCAGCGCGCTGCGGCGCATTCTTCGTTACTCCTGCCGCAGCGCCGGACCCAGCCTATGCGGCGACGAAACAGTACGTTCTGGTCGCGGCAGGCGATCTCCGCTGTTACCGCGCGGTAAGGGCTGGCGCGCCAGAACTCCCCTTTGCCGCAAATCACCGCCGAACCGGGCCCGAACAGCGTGACGGTGGGCGTCCCCGTGAGGCGACCCAGATGTGCCACCCCGGTATCGGGACAGATCAGAATGCTGGCATGCTCCAGGAGCTGCCACAGCTGGGGCAAATCGAGTTTGCCCGCGAACGAAGGGAATATCCCTTCAGGGTCTATGCTTGCCACCACCCTGTCCTCACCAGCCCCCCCGCTCCACACCGGCTGATAACCGCGCATGCTTAGCTGATCGGCCAGTGCCAGCCACTTGTCGCGCTGCCACAATTTCAGGGATGCGCTGGCCCCGACATGGAGCATGCAGTACGGTTGAGCGGGAAGATCAAATGGCCTGCAAGCCGGCGCCGGCCAATCCGCAACATGGTACGGTGCTGGCTGCATCCCTTCGATCAATCCGGCGACCATGTCGCCCCATGCTGCGGGAACAGCCGGGTAAGGCAGCAATTGATCAATCGGCCAGCTCTTCCAGGCCGGCCTATCACCGGCAAAAGCCACCACCCAGCGCGAGCGCAACGCCCGGGCCAGCCAGCCGAAACGATTGTCCCCCGGCACCAGCGCAAGGTCGAACCCGCGTCGTTGCCATAATGCGTTCAAACTTTGCCTGTCCCGGGGATCGTAGGCCAAAGCTTCGACGCCATATGGCCGTCCCGCGTAAAGCGGCGCAATCGGCTTCGGGACCGTCATCACGATTTCCGCATTGGGATAGCGCTGGCGCAGTTTTGCCAGCAGCGGGGTCAACATCAGGGTGTCGCCCAACAGCAGGTGGTGGGCAATCAGGATCCGCCGTGGCGGGTCACAGGGGCGGCGGCGTATCCCGGTGGCCAACATATCGCCCAGCGCCAGCGCAAGGACCAGCAAGCGGGAAGTTAAACGGCTAGCCACGATCGATGGTTTGGAAAAATACGGCTTCCATTTTATCCAGCATGGCGGCGGTACCGAAGCGCTGCCGGGCGCGGGCGAGCCCGGCAGCGCCCATGTTTTTGCGCATTGCAGAATCGGAAATCAGGCTGGCGAGCGCGTCATGCAGCGCGTCGGCATCGCGTGGCGCTACCAGGATTCCGCTCTCGCCGTCCAGCACCGCCTCGCCGATGGCGCCCACCGTGGTGGAAACCACCGGCACGGCACAAGCCATGGCCTGCATGATGGCCTGAGGCACGCCTTCTTCACCGTAAGATGGCAGGGTAAAAACATCCAGTGTATTGAGCCACAACGGGACGTCATCGCGCTGACCCACCAGCACCACCCTGCCGTTCAAACCCAGTTCGCCAATCTTGTTCTCCAGATTCTGGCGTTGCGGTCCATCGCCCACGATCAGCAGCCTGAGATCTGGATGCGTGGCGCTCAGGCGCGTCATCGCTTGCAGCAGGTAGTTGTGCCCCTTCCAGCTGCGCAGGGTGCTGACAATGCCGAGATAAAGCCCGTCCGGCGCCAGTCCCAATGCGGATCTGGCCTCGCCCTTGTCGCCCGGCGTGAAGCGGGAAAGATCGATGCCGGTCGGCACCGAGGTGAGATGTGCCAGGGGCAGTCCGTTGTCGCGATGCAGTTGCTGCCGCAAGGCTTCGCCCGTGGTCACTACATGTCGCGCCGCCTTGCGGTACAGCCAGCGCGTGGGTCGGTTGTCCGGGACCGTGGAGGAAACATGGCGGGTGCGCACGATGGGGGGCGCCCGGTGCAAGCTTGCACATGCCAGCGCAACCAGCCAACTATCGGTGGAACTGTGGGTGTTGACCAGGCTGACGCCGGGATGGGCTTGCAGCCAGCGCCGCATCGCCGCTATGCCGCGCCATCCCTTGCGCGCGATAGGCAGCGCCTGCACCGGGATTCCCTGCTTCGATGCGGCAGCGAAAATCGGCGCCTCTGCGGGGCACAACAGCGTGACCCGATGCCCCCGCACCATCATGCCATGGGCCTCGGTGAGAATGCGAATTTCCTGTCCGCCCCAGCCGCAGGAGCTTTCGGTGTGGACGATGTGCAAGGTTTGGCTCATGGGGCCTCGCCCGAGGTGAACTGGATCCGGTACAGATTGGCGTAAATGCCGTTCTTATCCAGCAATTCGCGGTGAGTGCCGATTTCGGCCACCTGCCCCTTCTGCATCACTACGATGCGGTCGGCATGTTCGATGGTGGAAAGACGGTGCGCGATGACGATGGTGGTGCGGCCCTGCATCAGGTTCTCCAGCGCCGCCTGAACATGGCGCTCCGATTCGGTGTCGAGGGCCGAGGTCGCCTCATCGAGGATCAGGATAGGCGCATTTTTCAGTATCGCCCGGGCAATCGCCAGACGCTGGCGCTGGCCGCCGGAAAGGCGCACGCCGTTCTCGCCGATGAAGGTTTGCAGTCCGTCCGGCATGTCGCGGATGAACTCCAGCGCATGCGCCCCCTCGGCGGCGGCGAGAATTTCCGCCTCGCTGGCCCCGCTTTGGCGCCCGTAGGCGATATTGGCGGCCAGAGTATCATTGAACAGCACTACATCCTGGCTCACCAGCGCGATGTTGGCGCGCAGGTCCGCTAGGCTGAGCTGTTCGATATCGTGACCGTCCACCAGTATCTGCCCGCCGGTGGGATGGTAAAAACGGGGCAGCAGATTCACCAGCGTGGTCTTGCCGCTACCCGATTGCCCCACCAGGGCCACTGTCTCGCCGGGACGGATGGCGAGGGAAATATGGTTCAGGGCCTGCTTGTCGCCGCCATAGGAAAAGCTGACATCGCGAAACTCCACCGCGCCCCCGGCCTTTCCCAGGCGCTGCGTGCCTCGATCCGGCTCCGCCTGTTCGTCGAGCAGCGCGAACACGCTTTCGGCCGCCGCCAGGCCGCGTTGCAAGCTCTCGTTGACACCTGTCAGGCGCTTCAGCGGCGCCAGCAGCATCAGCATGGCGGTAATGAAGGAGACAAAACCGCCCACCGTGGTCTGGTTGGCCGCCGACTGGGCAGTGGCGATATACACGATTACGGCCACCGCGATCGCGGCGAAAAGCTGAACGATGGGCACGCTGGCTGAAGCCGCGATCTGCTGCTTCAGGTTGAATCTGCGCAAGGCATTGACCGCATCGTGAAAACGCCGCGCCTCATATTCCTGGCCGCCGAAAATCTTCACCACCTTGTGACACTCGATGGTTTCTTCCAGCACATGGGTAATATTCCCCATCGATCGCTGCGAGCCGCGACTCATCGTCCGCAGGCGGCCGCTGAACAGTTTGACCACGAGGGCAATGGCCGGCGTGACGATGACCGCGATGATGGTCAGTTTCCAGTTCAGATACAGCATCCAGCTCAGCAGTCCGATCAGGGTCAGCGTATCCCGAACCATCACGGTAATGGCGCCGGTCGCGGCATCGGTAACCTGGCTCACGTCATAGGAAACCTTGGAAATGAGTGCGCCGGAAGTGTTGTTGGCAAAATAACTCGCGGGCAGGTTGACGATGCGGGCAAACATCAATTCGCGCAGATCCATCACCACCTTGTTTGCCACCCAGCTGATGGTATAGGAGCTGGCATAGGTAGCCACGCCGCGCACCACGAAAATAACCACGATCAGCAGCGGCACCCAGCGCATGGTTTGCGGGTCCTTGTCGATGAAACTCCCGTCCAGCATGGGTTTCAGCAAAGCGGGAAAAGCCGGCTCGGTGGCGGCCGTTACCGCCATGGTCAGAATGGAAACGAGAAACACCCGCCAGTAGGGCATCACATAGCGCAACAGGCGCAGGTAGATTTCTCCGCTTTTCACTTTTTCGCCCGTCATGTCGGAAGACTTTCGTTGTATTCGGGAACCCACGTATGCACATCCCGCCTGACCTCGACATCCTCCAGCGTCCGCTCCTGGTCCAGCCAGGCAGCGATTTTTTGCACGCAAACCACGTCGACCTGCCGCGCCTGCGCAATACGCAGCTTCGGATGGGGCGTGGCCAGCGTGTGCTCGTCGTGTGCCAGCAGTTCCTCATAAAGCTTCTCGCCAGGACGCAAACCGGTGAACACAATCCTGATGTCTTGTTCGGTAAAACCCGACAGCTTGATCATGTCCTTTGCCAGGTCAGCGATTCTTACCGGTTCGCCCATATCCATCACGAAAATCTCCCCTCCCTGCCCCATTAGCCCGGCCTGGAGCACCAATTGGGCAGACTCCGGAATGGACATGAAATAGCGGGTGATCTCGGGGTGGGTTACCGTGATGGGTCCGCCTTTGGCAATTTGTTCCTGAAACTTGGGAATCACGCTGCCGGTACTGCCCAGCACGTTGCCGAAACGCACCATGACGAAACGCGTGCCGTTGCTGCCCTGCAAACCCTGACAAACCATTTCCGCCACCCGTTTGCTGGCCCCCATCATGTTGGTGGGATTGACCGCCTTATCGGTGGAAATCAGCACGAATTTTTCCACATGGCTGGCAATCGCCGCCTGCGCCAGCACATAAGTGCCAAGCACATTGTTCTGCATCACTTCCCAGGCATTGTTTTCCTCCATGAGCGGCACATGCTTGTAGGCCGCCGCATGAAAAATCACACTTGGCCGGTAGCGCTGCAAGATCTGGTCGAGACGCAGGCGATTCTTCACATCTCCGATCAGGCACACCATGCTCAGTTCCGGATGGCGCTGCTGGAACTCCTGCTCCACCTGGTACAGGGCATACTCGCTCTGCTCCAGCATGACCAGCAGCTTGGGGCCGAAACCGGCAATCTGGCGGCACAATTCCGCCCCGATGGAACCCCCGGCGCCCGTCACCATCACCACTTTCCCGGTCAGCAAGGCATGCAGGCCGGCGTCATCGAGCTGGACCGGATCGCGGCCAAGCAAATCGTCCAGCTCCACCTTGTGCACCTGAGAAACGGCAATCTTGCCGCTGACCAGGTCGCCATAAGATGGCACCGTGAGCAGACTCACCCCCGCCGCCGCACAAAGATCGATGGCGCGACGCCGCGTTTCCATCGAAACACCGTGCATGGCGATAATGGCATGCTTGGCATCCAGCCGCGCCGCCCAAGTGGACAATTCATCCAGTCTCCCCAGCACCTTCACTCCGTGCAACAAACGGCCATGCTTGCCAACGTTGTCATCAAGCACCCCTGCCACCCGCCATTCCTCGCTACGGGCAAGCTCCTTGAGCAAAGCTGTGGCGGCATCCCCGGCCCCGAGCACAAAAATAGGCTTGCCCTGAACATGCAACGCCCCATAGGTCCGATACTCTTTCCACACCCGATAAGCAAAACGGCTCCCGCCCATGATCATGATCAGCAACAAGGGGTCGAGAATCAGCACGGAACGCGGAACGATGGCCTGTACCCGCACCATGTAAAGGACCAGCGGCGCCACCATAACCGCAATGGCCACTGCCAGCAGGATGCGCTTCAGGTCCGGCAGGCTGGCAAAGCGCCAGATGCCGCGGTACAGGCCGAAACGCCAGAAAATAAGCGTCTGCACCGGAACCACCCACACCAGCGTGCGCCACATGTCGCCCTGATAATAAAGCTGGCCATCCAGGGAAAAGCGCCACCAGTAAGCCAGGCTCCACGCCAGGGCAGAAGCGGCAACGTCATGGCAGAACACCAGAAGGGTCCGAAAATTTCCCGGGAATTTCAGCATCGTCCCTCGTGCGCGGCAAAACGCGCCCAGTTTCGATCAACGACTAACATCAGCATCCCATACAATACCGCCCAGGCGGCAAGCAAGCCAAGCTGCCCCGGCACCCCCAGCGAAAGTCCCCATAAAGCCGAGCCCCCCGCCCCCGCCATCAGCGCATACGCTCCCAGGGTCACCGGTCGATGTCCCAGCCCCATCAGCACCAGGCGTTGATAATAATGCTCGCGGTGCGCCTGCAATACGCTTTTCCCCCACAGCAGACGCCTGACCAGAGTCACGCTGGCATCGGCAATGAAGGGCGAAAATACCAGCACCGGGAACCACAGCGGCCAGATATTTTGCTGCCACCCCATCCACCCTAGCGCAGCTGCAAGAAAGCCGAGGGGAATGGACCCGGCATCGCCCATGAATATTTTCGCCGGCGGGAAGTTAAAGCACAGGAAGGCCGCGGCCGCGGCGGCAATACAAAAACTCCATAGCGACCAGGGCGCTCCAGCCACTCCGGCCGCTACGCCATAACTGCTAAAGCCGAACAGCGCCATCCCCCCCGCCATACCATCCGCACCATCCATGAAATTATACAGATTGATCATCCACACCGTGGCAGGAATCATGATGATCCACCACCATGCCGCCCCTGCGGGCAGCATGCTTGCCGTTGCCCCGGCCGCGGCGACCAGGTGAACTCCGAGCCGCCACCCGACTGTCACTGCGCGCAAATCGTCCCAGAACGAAACAGCCACCAGTGCGAACAAGGCCGTGAACAGCGGCCATGAAACAGGACTCATGACCCAGGCCACGAAAACACCCATCATGATCGCCAGCCCCCCCGTCCGTGGCACGGGCTTGACATGCAGCGAACGATGATTGGGATTGTCCAGCACCAAAGCGGCCATGCGGCCGTTCAGGAGCCACCACAAGCACGCCAGGGTCACCAGGAAGGAAATCAAGGGGGAGAAATCACCCCAATGAATGTAAGTCAGGTCCGTTTCCCCGGAATATGCCCGCGTAGCTTCATGTCACGCAAAGCGCCAGGGAAGCGTCCCAGGAGGGCAAGCCGATGCCGAAAGTATTGAACAGCTTGTCGTTGGCCAGAAGTGAATACAACGGCCTCGGTGCAGGCAACGGGTATTCCGGGGTGGCGATGGGAATCAACCGGGGTAGCGCCTGTTCCCCGCTTCGGGTGTGTTCGAGTATGGCTTGAGTAAAGCCGTGCCACGAGGTACGGCCACCTGCGGTCAAATGGTAGAGTCCGCTCACATCGCTCAAGCTTGTCCCGTGCCGGGCGAGAATCTGCGCGCTGGCCTCCGCGATCATGCGACTCCAGGTCGGCGCACCGATCTGGTCAGCCACGATTTTCAGCTCGTCGCGCTCTTTAGCCAGGCGCAGGATGGTAAGCAGGAAATTTCTGCCGCGCATTCCATACACCCAGCTGGTGCGCAGGATCAGGTGCGGCACGCCGCTGGCGCGAATCGCCTCTTCCCCGGCAAGCTTGGTCTTGCCATAAACACCGAGCGGGTTGGGAAGGTCTTGTTCAAGGTAAGGGCTGTCCTTGGCACCGTCAAACACGTAGTCGGTGGAATAGTGAACCATTTCTGCCCCCAGCCTTTTCGCCTCTTCCGCCATGATGCCGGGAGCGATGCCGTTGATGGCCATGGCCAGTTCCGGCTCGCTCTCCGCCTTGTCGACGGCGGTATAGGCGGCAGGATTGACGATCAAATCCGGTCGTATGGCGCGCACGGCACGGCGAATCGAGTCCGGATCGGCCAGGTCCATTCCCTGTCGGTCCACGGCAACCACTTCACCCAAAGTGGCCAGAGTTCTCTCGAGTTCCCAGCCGACCTGGCCGTTCTTGCCGGTGAGCAAAATCTTGCACCTTGGGCTGGAAGCAGCCCATCCCTGCACACCCTGCCTCACGCAAAAACCTCGGCTTCCTTCAGCAACAAGCCGGCCCCGTCCTTGGCCGAGAGCGTCGGTGCATCCTTGAGGGGCCAGTCAATCCCCACCTCCGGATCATCCCAGCGGATGCAACGTTCGTACTCCGGCGCCCAATAATCGGTGGTTTTATACAGGAATTCGGCATAATCCGAGAGCACCACAAAACCGTGCGCGAAGCCGGGTGGAATCCAGGCCATGCGCTTGTTCTCGGCCGAGAGATTGAATCCGGCCCATTTGCCGAAAGTGGGCGAGCTCTTGCGCACATCGACGGCCACGTCGAACACCTCGCCGACCACCACCCGCACCAGCTTGCCTTGCGGCTGCCGGATCTGGTAATGCAAGCCGCGCAGCACATTCTTCGCCGAGCGCGAATGGTTGTCCTGCACGAAATGATCGGTGATACCGGCCTGATCCGCCAACACGCGCTGGTTGAAACTTTCGAAGAAAAACCCGCGCTCGTCGCCAAACACTTTCGGCTCCAGAATCAGCACCTCTGGAATGGCGCTCTGAATAACGTCCATCAATACACCTGCTCGCGCAGCACATCCAGCAAATACTGACCATAGCCGTTCTTGGCCAGCGGAGCGGCGAGTGCTTCCAGTTGTTGCGCCGAGAGGTAACCCATGCGGTAAGCAATTTCTTCCGGGCAGGCGATTTTCAGGCCCTGTCGCTTCTCGATGGTTTCGATGAACATCGACGCTTCCAGCAGGGATTCGTGGGTACCGGTATCGAGCCACGCCATGCCCCGGCCCATCACCACCACCTCGAGATTTCCCTGCGCCAGATAGATCTTGTTGACATCGGTAATTTCCAGTTCGCCGCGCGCCGAGGGCTTCATGCCGCGCGCAACATCGACCACGCTGTTATCGTAGAAATACAAACCGGTAATGGCGTAGCGCGACTTTGGCTGCTGCGGCTTTTCCTCGATGCTGACCGCGCGGCGCTGGGCGTCGAACTCCACCACACCGTAGCGTTCAGGGTCGTGCACCGGGTAAGCGAACACCGTGGCGCCATCGCACTTTCGTGCCGCCGCCTGCAAATCCTCGGACAATTCATGACCGTAAAAAATATTGTCGCCCAACACCAGCGCGCAAGGGTCGTTGCCGATGAAGTCTGCGCCGATGAGGAAAGCCTGGGCAATGCCCTCCGGTTCGGGCTGTACCGCGTAGGAAATGTTCAGCCCCCAGCTCGCGCCATCGCCCAGCAACTGCTCGAAGCGTGGCGTGTCCTGCGGGGTGGAAATGATCAGGATGTCACGTATTCCGGCCAGCATCAGCGTGGACAACGGGTAGTAGATCATCGGCTTGTCATACACCGGCAGCAACTGCTTGGAAACCGCCAGCGTGACCGGATGCAACCGGGTGCCGGAGCCCCCGGCGAGGATGATGCCCTTGCTCATGCCGTTTCCTTATATTGGGTAGCCACCCATTCCCGGTACGCGCCACTGGTCACGTTGCTGATCCATTCGCCATGTTCCAGGTACCAGCGCACCGTCTTGCGGATGCCGGTTTCGAAAGTTTCCGCCGGCTTCCAGCCCAGTTCGCGCTCCAGCTTGCGGGCATCGATGGCGTAGCGGCGGTCGTGGCCGGGGCGGTCCTTGACGTAGGTGATCAGGGACGCATAGGGCTGGCCGTTGGTAGCCGGTTGCAGTTCGTCGAGGATGGAACAAACGGTATGCACCACATCCAGATTGGTCATCTCGTTCCAGCCGCCGACGTTGTAGGTTTCGCCCAGCCGGCCGCGTTTCAGCACTTCGCGGATTGCGGTGCAGTGGTCGCCCACGTACAGCCAGTCGCGGACGTTCTGCCCGTCGCCGTAGATCGGTAGCGGCTTGCCGTTCAAGGCATTGAGGATGATGAGCGGAATCAGTTTCTCGGGAAACTGGTAGGCGCCGTAATTGTTGGAGCAGTTGGTGGTCAGTACCGGCAGGCCATAGGTGTGGTGGTAGGCCCGCACCAGGTGGTCGGACGCCGCTTTGGAAGCGGAATAGGGACTGTTGGGCGCGTACGGCGTGGTTTCGGTGAAGGGGGCGTCGTCAGGGCCGAGAGAGCCATATACCTCGTCGGTGGAGACATGCAGGAAACGGAAGGCTTCGCGCTCGGCCACAGGCAGTTCGCGCCAGTAGGCGCGGGTTTCCTCGAGCAAACTGAAAGTGCCGTTGATGTTGGTCTGGATGAAATCCGCCGGGCCGTGGATGGAGCGGTCGACGTGGCTCTCCGCGGCGAAATGCACGATTGCGCGCGGCTTGTGCTCGCGCAGCAAGCGGCCCACCAGGGTGGCATCACAAATATCGCCCTGGACGAAAACATGGCGCGCGTCGCCCCGTAAATCAGCCAGATTGTTCAGGTTGCCGGCATAGGTCAGCTTGTCGAGATTTACCGCAGGAGATTGCTCGCTGGCGATCCAGTCGAGAATGAAATTCGAGCCGATGAAACCGGCACCGCCTGTTACCAAGATCACGGATTTCCCCTTAAGTTTAAAGAACAGTGCAATTGTTCTATTTTTCAGGACGTTATTTTAACAACCTTCGGCGCACCAACACCAGCGCAAGATAATATCCGGCGGCGCCATAGGCGAGCAGGACGGCAACATGAACTGCGACTTGCCGCGGCCACTCCCCCTGCACCAGCGGGCGCGCCAGTTCGATGGCATGGGTCAGCGGCAAGCCGCGTGCAGCCATTTGCAATAAATCCGGCAATTGCTCGACGGGGAAAAAAACACCGCACAGCAGCACCATGGGCGTAATCACCAGCGTGAAGTAATACATGAAAAAGTCATAATTTGGGGACAGCGCGTTCATCACCAGCGCCATGCCGGTAAAGCAGAAACCGATCAGCACCAGCAGCGGCAGCGTCCATAACAGCAGCCATGAATGGGCCAACCCCAGGGCCAGGATGATGACCAGGATCGCCACGCCGGAGAGCACGCTCTTGCTCGTCGCCCAGGCAAGCTCGCCGAGCAGGATATCGTCAATAACCAAGGGTGCATTGAGCATGGCATCCCAGGTTCTTTGCACATGCATGCGGGAAAAGGCGGAATACAGGCTTTCGAAAGTGGCGCTGTTCATGGTGCTATAGCACAGCGTGCCCGCAGCCAGGAATGTCATGTAGGAAACCCCGCCCACCTGCGGCAACAGGCTGCCCAGGCCGTAACCCAGACCCAGCATGTAAAAGGCCGGGTCGGCCAGATTGCCCAGGATGGAGGGGATGGCAAGCTTGCGCCACACCAGGAAATTGCGCCGCCAGATGGGGATGAAGCGCCAGCTCAAGGCTGGCATGCCGAAGTCGGAGTACCGCATCAATCCCGCAGCTCCCGGCCGGTCAATTTCAAAAACACGTCCTCCAGGTTTGCCGGACGGTGCAGATAGCGCAGCTTGCTCTGCTGCTGCAACTGCGCCAGCAGCGCATGGGGATCAGCGGCGTAGCAAAACAGGGTTTCTCCCACCTGTTCCTGGCGCTGGCATAAGCCGGCGCAATCCGGCTTCTCTTCACCGCCGTAAATCTCCACCACATGGGGTTCGATGTGCGCCGCGATCAGCTCGCGCGGCGAGCCGCTGGCGATGGGTTTGCCGCGATCCATGATCAGCAGCCGGTCGCACAGGCGCTCCGCTTCTTCCATGAAATGCGTGGTGAGCAGAATGGTTTTGCCTTCCGCCAGCAGGCGCCGCAGCCTTTGCCACATCATGTGGCGCGCCTGGGGGTCGAGGCCGGTGGTGGGCTCGTCGAGAAAGATCACGTCGGGATCGTTGATCAGCGCGCGCGCCAGGGTCAGGCGCCGCTTCATCCCGCCGGAAAGCGCCTCGATCTTGGCGTCAGCACGACCGCTCAGGTCGGCGAACTCCAGCAGGGCAGGGATGCGCGCCTTGATTTCGGCATCCGCCAGGCCGAAGTAGCGCCCATATACCAGCAGGTTTTCCACCACCGTGAAATCCGGATCGAGATTGTCCAGTTGCGGCACCACACCGACCTTGAGCCGCGCCCGCCGCGCCTGGCCGGGTATCGGCAAGCCGAGCAAGGAAACCGTACCAGCATCGGGCTGGGTCAGGCCCAGCAAAAGCCGCAGCGTGGTGGTCTTGCCAGCCCCGTTGGGACCCAGCAAGCCGAAGCATTCGCCACCCGCGAGTTCCAGGTCCAGCCCGGCCACCACTTCGCTCGCGCCATAGCGCTTGCGCAGCCCTGACGCCGTCAGCACCGGGCTCAAATCTTGAGCCGTTCCACCACCTCGCCACCAACCAGGTGCAGCTCGACAATTTCGTCTATGTCGGCCTGGTCGACGTAGGTGTACCACACCGCTTCCGGATAGACCACCAGCACCGGCCCTTCGCCGCAGCGGTCGAGGCAGCCGGCGCTATTGATGCGGATCTTGCCCGGCCCGTTCATATCGAGTTTCTTGATCCGCCCCTTGGCGTAATCGCGCATCGCCTGGGCATCGTGGTTGGCGCAGCACGGCTGGCCATCCTCGCGCAGGTTGGTGCAGAAAAATACGTGTTTTTCGAAGTAGCTCATGGACTTTCCTTTATTTTGGCGCCGGATACTTGGCGGCATTGATCACCAGCTTGTCGCGCGCGGCGTCGAGCAGGTCGATGTCCAGCATGTCGGCGAAACGGGTGAGGTAAATCAGGATGTCAGCGCATTCCTGGCGCACGGCTTCAAGTTTCTCCGGCGCAAGATTCTGGCTCTGCTCGGGCGTCAGCCACTGGAACTGCTCCACCAGCTCCGCCGCCTCCACGATCAGCGCCATGGCGAGGTTTTTCGGGGTGTGAAACTGCTCCCAGTCGCGCGCTGCTGCAAAGGTCCGCAGCGTGTCGCGCAAGGTGTCCAAAGAACGCGGCTCCATGGCCGACCCCCGGTTAAAAATGTGTATCATAGCAGGCGTTAGGCCCGCGCGGCCCACCCCGGGAGCGACACGTGACAGACTTGATTCCCCCTTATGGCGGCAAACTCACCAGTCTGATGGCGGAAGGCCCGCAACGCGACAAGCTGCTGCAGGAAACCACCTCCCTCCCTTCTCTCGCCCTGAACCAACGCCAGCTTTGCGACCTGGAACTGCTGCTGAATGGTGCCTTGTCGCCACTGACCGGGTTCATGGGCCATGCGGATTACGCACGCGTGGTGTCGGAAATGCGCCTGGCGGATGGGTCTTTCTGGCCCATGCCCATCACCCTCGATACAAGCCAGGCATTCGCCGCTACACTCAGCCTGGGCAGCCGCCTCGCACTGCGCGATGAAAATGGGAGACCTCTCGCCATCCTCACGGTGAGCGATATCTGGCAAGCGGAAAAAACACTGGAAGCGCGCCAGATTTACGGCACCGACCATGCCGATCACCCGGGCATGGTCGGTCTGGCGCAAGGTGGCTGCCATTACGTGGGCGGCCGGCTGGAAGGACTGACCCTGCCCGGACATGAGGATTTCCTCTCTCTGCGCCTGACCCCTGCCGCTGTGCGTAATGATTTCGTCCGCAGGAGGATAAGCCGGGTAGTGGCGTTCCAGCCCCACCACGTGATGCACCGTCCCCAGTTTGAATTTACACTCCACACCGCAAAGGAAAACGGTGCCGGGCTGCTGATTCAGGCAATGGCCGGAGAAATCCCCAACCCTGAACATTTCACTCGCATCCGCTGCTACCAAGCCCTGCTGCCACATTACCCGTCAAACCTGGCGCAGCTTTCCCTGCTGCCCCTCGCCCTTCGCCCGGCGGGGGTGCGGGAAGTGCTGTGGCGCGCAATCATTGCCAGGAATTACGGCTGCTCGCACCTCATCATAGGTGGTGATGCCGGCCCCGGGGAAATCCGGCGCGGCACCGATGCGCTCACCCCGGAACGGATCCAGCCCCTGGCCGAGCATTTTGCCGCCATCGGCGTGGAACCAGTCACCTTCCCGCGCCTGGTTTACGTCCAGGCACTGGGCCAATACATGCCACAGGAATACCTCCCGCCCGATCAGGCCACCCTCAGCATGTCCGCCAGGGAACTGCGGCAAAGCATTCGCGACGGCCGGGACGAGATTCCCGCCTGGGCGTCATTTCCGGAAGTGGTCACAGAGCTGCGCAAGCACCAACCGCTGCGCCGGGAGCGGGGGATTTGCATGCTGCTCTCCGGCCCGCTGGCAACGTCGGGAACCACTACGCTGCTGGGCAACCGGATCATGGAACTGACAGGCCGCGCCATTTCATTTTGCCGCAACGCGGAATGCGCCGGTCTCGCCGCAGAAATCATCAAACATGGCGGCATCCTCATCTGCCATCCCCCAACGACGCTAGACCACGCACAACAAAAAGTATTGCGCAAAGCGCTTGCCCCCGTGGGCGGCATGTTCGTATTTAACCTTGCTTGTGCCGCTGAAACGCCAGAAATCCGCCCTCCCCACGGGGTTTATACCCAGGGCCGGGCGGGCGGGACGGAACAAGAAACCTCATTCGAAATCAAAGCCGCCGGCACAGGCAACGCGGTGGAACAGATCATTCATGCCCTGCGGAGTGCGGGCTATTTGGCTTGATCAGCGCAACTTGATCTCGGTCCACATACGGGACAGCATGCGGCGCTGGTGCGGGTCGAAATCGCGCAGCATCTCCAGTTTCTTTACATCCTCAGGCTGCGGAAAAAGTGCCGGGTTGGCAACGATTTCCGCCTTGATGTAGGGAATGGCGGCCGCATTGGGGCTGCCGGCACCGATCAGGTTGGCGAGTTCGGCTGCGTTTTCCCCGTGCAGCATGAAATCGATGAACTTGTGCGCCAGATCCGGGCGCCGCCCGGACTTGTGCAGCACGAAGTTGTCCAGCGCCAGCACCGCGCCCTCCCTGGGCGTGGTGAAGCCGATGGAAAAAGCTCGTCCCGCCGAACGGGCGTCCTGCTGGGCGCGGAACATATCGCTGGAATAGCCGTGGGCAACCCAGATGTTGCCGATGGCCAGATCCTTGATATAGGTGCTGTTGGAAAAAGTCGCCCAGTAGGGCTTGGCGCGCAGGATCAGATTTTTTGCCTGCATCCATTTGGCCGGATCGGTCTCGTGCATACCGTAACCCAGGTACTTCATCGCCGCCGCCATCAGCTCGCGCTGGCTATTCAGCACCGTGACCCTGCCCTTGATCTTTTCCAGGTACCTGGGCTCGAAAATCAGCGCCCAGCTGTTGCTGGGCAGATCCAGCGCGCGCATCTTCTCCACGTTGTAGCCGATCAGGGTCACGGTGTAGGCATAGGGCACGGAGTAGCGGTTGCCGGGGTCGAACCAGGTATCGAGGTAGTCCGGCTTGAGGTTCTTCAGATTGGGCAGCAGGGACTTGTCGATGGGGCGCAGCGCGCCGCGCTTGACCAAGGACTCCACCGCGTTGCCGGTTGGCACCAGGATGTCATAACCGGCCGCCCCGGCCTCCAGTTTGGCCAGCATCTCCTCGTTGTCGGAGTAATAGTCCTGTTTCAGACGGCACTGGCAATGGGCCTCGAAACGCTCCACCGTCGCCGGGGAGATGTAGTTGTTCCAGTTGTAGAGGTAGAGGGTGTCGGCGGGCCGGGCTAGGCCCGGAAAGCAAAAGGCAAAAATTGAAAGGCAAAGTACAAAAAGGCCTCCGCCCGCGCCATTCTTGCCTTTTAATTCTTGCCCTTTGCCTTTTGCCCTGCTTTTCATCCCTTGCCTCCCCTTCAGCACATCCGGCGCAAAGCGCGAGGCCGGCAAAAGGCAAGGCCTGGTGCGGCTAATGTTGTGGTGCCGTCGATATCGCCGGCGGTGGCCAGCAGGTTGCCGCTGAGCGGGGTGTCCTCGTCTGTGGCGAGTTGCTGGTCGCCGACGGTGGGCGCGTCGTTGACCGCCGCGACGCTGAGGGTGAGCACGGCATCATTGGACAATAGCTTGCCGTCGCTCAGGGTGAAGCGGATTTCGTCGGTGCCGTTCCAGTTGGCGTCGGGGGTGTAGGTCCAGGTGTTATCTGGGTTCTGGACCAGGGTGCCGTGGGCCGGTTGGGCGGTGATGGTGCCGGTGAGTGCGTCGTTCTCGGCGTCGAGGCCGAAAGCGGCGAGGTCGTACCCGTAAAGGGCATCCCCGCCGGGAGTGGCGGCAGAGCCGCTCGCTCCGGCGAGAAGGATCAGGCTGCCGTCCTCGTTCATCTGGAGCACGCTGTCGTTTGCCACTGGAGCAGTGTTGGCGGGGATGACGGCGAGGTTCACGGTGACCGGGGACGATGCGGTTTGGCCGTCGCTGATCTGGTAGGTGAAGGCGTCGTCGCCAAAGTAGGTGATATCGGCGATGTAGGTCCAGGTGCCGTCCGGATTTTGTTCGAGGGTGCCGTGGGCGGGCATGGTGAGGATGCTGGCTGCAAGCGGGTCGCCTTCGATGTCTTGCGCGCCGGCGAGGAGGTCGAGCACCAGCGGTTTGCCGGCCATGATGGTGGCGGCGCCGTCGGGCGCGGTGGGGGCGTCGTTGACGGCGGTTACGGTGAGGGTGACGATGGCTTGGTTGGAGAGGAGTTCGCCGTTTTGCGGGTCGGTGACGCTATAGCGGTAGCTGAAGCTGTCGGTGCCGCTCCAGTTGGCGTCGGGCTGGTAGCTGAGCGTACCGTCCAGGTTTTGCGTGAGGCTGCCGTGGGCGGGCTGATTGGTGAGTTCGAGTGCTGGGGTTTCGCCGCTTTGGAGCAGGTCATTGGCGAGCGGTGCCAGCGTGACGGGGGTGTCCTCGTCGGTGGTGATGGTGTCGTCCAGGGCGAGCGGGTCGCGGCTGAGGCGGATGTCGCGCAGGGTGACTTGGCTTTGCTGGCCGCCGAAGCCGATGAGGTCGAAGCTGAGCAAGGCTGGGGTGCCGGTGATGAGGTCGCCGGCGTTCAATGCCTGTTCGAGGTCGATGTGGTAGGTGGTGCTGCCGTCGGCGTTTTTGACTTTGTGGACGCTGGTGGCGGTGTGTTCCGTTCCATCCGTCTGGATGTTGAGCAGGGCGTCGCTTTGGGTGAGGCCGTCGGTGCCGGTCAGGGCTTCGCCGGTGTTGGCGTTTAGCAGGGCGACTTCGAAGGCGTCAGAAGGTCCCCATCCGCTGCCGGAGGCAGCGCCGTTTGCCCCCTCTCCCGCAAGCGGGAGAGGGTTGGGGAGAGGGTTGCCGCCGTTGGTCTGGAGATCGTTTTCAACAGTGAAGCTGAGGGTACGGTCGCCGGGGTTGATGGTGAAGCCTTGGGCGAGGTGGGATTGGGCGGTGGCGGATTCGCCGAGGCTGGCCTGCCCTGCCCCGTCGAATTCGACGTTGCCGTTAGTTTGCCAGCCGGTGGTGTCGGTGAGGTCGCCGTTTTGCAAGGTGGGATTAATGGCGATCTGGTATTGGGGCAGGAGTTGGGCGCTTTCGGCTTGAACCGTCCAGCCGCCGTAGTCGGTGCGGCGCAGGCGACCGAGCAGGGCGAAGCCCAGGGTGCCGAGCGGCAGGGCTGGGTTGGGGGCGTCGGGTGAATCGCTTCCATCCAGGGCTAGCCTGGCCTGGCCGGCGAGCTGGGCCATGAGGGCGAGTTCCTCGCTGCTGGGCAGGCGGCGCACGCCGGGTTGGAGGGTGGCGGCCATGAAGTCGTTGCCGTCGGGGCTGTGTTCGATGCCGAGGACGTGGCCGTATTCGTGGAGGAGGACGCTTAACAGGTCCATCTTGTTGGCGGCGTCGGTTCCTTCCTTGGCGATCCATTGGTTGGGGTTGGAGGTGGGGAGGAATTCGGAATTGTCGTCCGGCGTGGAGTCTAGGAACCAGCCATTGCCTGCGGCGGTATTGTCGAAGGTGATGGATTGGCCGGTGGTTTGGGCTAGGGCGGTGCCGGGGAGGTCGGCGAACGACAGATCGACCTTTCCGAAAAGGCCAGAAAAATCCAAGAATTGGGACAAAAGCGGCGATCCGCCTTGCTCCGAAGAGATCAGCCATTCAGTGGGTTTGGGGCAGTATTTGCGGTAGATCGCTTCGTGGTTATAGGTAGTCATCTCGGTGTCGATGACCTTGATGAAATAGATCACCTTGACTTTGTGCTCGCCCAGCGTAACGAGGAATTCAGCCTTGTCGGTGCCTTTGTAGCCGGCATTCGGAGTGTATTTGTAGCTATTGCGGCCACCATAACGCGGATCATCTTTCTCTGTATATCTGATTAGTTCGCCATGCAGTGGTGGTTGAAGCACGTCAATGATCGATGTCTTGAGAAACTCAACAAAGGCCGCATAATCACTTTCATACAAGGAATTTTCCTTTATTGCGAACACCGACTCGGCCGCATTAGAAGGATCAAAAGATGAAATTGCTCCTTTGATGTTCGGAACAGGATAGCAAACGCCCATTGCCCCATACAGTTTATTAACTGGCTGCGCTGCCATGGTCGAAGCTGCGACCAGAACGGGCGGCGATTGGTTCGGCAGATTATCAATGGCGTCGATAAACAGCATGTCAATTTCTCCTGGTTGAACGTCAAAGTCCGTTATTAATTCCTGCAATGCTGCCTGGTCGGTATTGTTGCCCGGTAGTAGAGGGGATGTTCCGGCTACTTCCTCGGCCAGCAATTTATTCCCGCTGGATGGCACAATCTCTTGCGCCGTACGCCGGTTGAGCGCGATGCCGAACTGGGTGTTGTAGTCCTTCTTCTGGTTGCCGGTGATGCCAACCAACGGGGTCAGGTCTTGCCTTTTGCCTCCAGCCTAGATAACATACCCCCATGTCCAGACCTTTGCGCATCGAATTCCCCGGAGCGGTTTACCACGTCACTTCTCGCGGTGACCGGCGCGAGCCTATTTTTGACGATGATACCGATCGCATAGCATTTGTCGATGTCATTGCGCAGGCATTGGAGCGTTTTGATGCCTGCGCACTAGCCTTTTGCCTGATGGACAATCACTACCATCTGGTGCTGCACACGCGCCGGCCTAATTTGTCGAAGCTGATGCGGCAGATCAACGGGGTTTATACCCAAGCCTACAACCGCCGCCACGACAAGGTGGGCCACTTGTTTCAGGGGCGATTCAAGGGGGTTCTGGTGGATCGGGACGCTTATTTGCTCGAAGTATGCCGCTATGTGGATTTGAACCCGGTGCGAGCGGGCATGGTGGCTGCTCCGGCGCAATGGCCATGGAGCAGTTATTGCGCGCATGTGGGACAAACGGATGCTCCTGCCTGGCTGGATACGGCGGCTTTACATGCTTATTTGCTAGGGCGGGATGCCTCTTCTGACCGCGACCGCGCGCTGGCCGCCAAACGTTATGCCACGCTGGTGGCGCGGGGCAAGGATGTGCGCCTGTGGGACGACGCGCTCAGGGCGCAAATGTACTTGGGCGATGAGGCGTTCGTCGTGCGCATGCAGGCCCTGTTGGCCCCGGAACAGGCTGGTGCATCCGAGGTACCAAGTATCCAGCGGCGACCGCAACCCAAGGAGTTGGCGTCTTACTTCGCCACTCGTTCCCGGAACGAGGCTATTGCTTTTGCGCATACCGAAGGCAGGTACACCATGAGCGCGATAGCGAGAGAGATAGGTCTATCGGTGGCCAGGGTGAGTCGTATTGTGGGCGCTTGGGAAGTCGAGAAGGCAAAAGGCAAGACCTGACCCCGCAAACGCTCCACCGTCGCCGGGGAGATGTAGTTGTTCCAGTTGTAGAGGTAGAGGGTGTCGGCTGCATGGGCTGAGGAAAATGCGGCAACAAGCAAGAACCGCAAAGGCGCAAAGGCGCGGAGAAAGGCAAAAATCACGTTAAACCTTGGCGTCTTCGCGCCTTTGCGGTTAAGCATTTTTACCCCTTTCCCTTCAGTACATCCGGTGCGAAGCGCGAGGCCAGTACAATCATGCTCAGGGTGAGCGTCATCAACAGCGTCGAGACCGCGTTCACCTCCGGTGTTACCGCCACCTTGATCATGGAATAGATTTGCAGCGGCAGGGTGGCCACCCCCACCCCGGCGGTGAAGAAGGTAATCACGAAATCGTCGATGGAGAGGGTGAAGGCCATCAGGAAGCCGGCGATCACGGCCGGCAGGATGAGGGGGAAGGTGACGAAGCGGAACGTCTCCCACGGCGTGCCGCCCAGATCCCGCGCCGCCTCGAAGATGCTTTCGTCCATCCCGGCCAGGCGCGCGCGGATGACGATGGCGACGAAGCCGATGGAGAAGGTGATGTGGGCGGCGATGATGGAAACAAAGCCCAGCGTGAGGTCCAGCACCTGGCGGAAAAACAGCAGTAGCGACACGCCCAGCAGGATTTCCGGCATCGCCACCGGCGTCACCGCCAGGAAAGGCAGGAAGCGCGGGCGGTAGCGGTGCATCGCGATGCCCGCCATGGTGCCCAGCACGGTAGCGATGGAGCTCGAAACCACGGCGATCAGCAGGGAATTCCCCGCCGCCTGCAACATGTCCTGGTCGTGGATGAGCTTGAAGTACCAACGAGTAGTGAAGCCGACCCATTCGGCGTTGAGGTCGGAATCATTGAAGGAAAACAGTACCACCACCGCCAGCGGTACATAGAGAAATGTGTAGACGGCCAGGGAAACCGTCCATAGCCAGAACCGCCGTCCCATCCTCATCATGCCCGCCCCCGCCGGACACGCCCCGCCCAGGCCGCCAGCGCCGCCAAGCCCAGCACCGCCACGGTGAGCATCAGGGAAAGCGTCGAACCCAGCGGCCAGTCGCGACTGTCGAGGAACTGCTCCTTGATCAGGTTGCCGATCAGGATATCGCCGGTGCCGCCCAGCAACTCGGGAACGGCGAACATGCCCAGCACCGGAATGAACACCAGCGCCGAGCCGGAGAAGATGCCGGGCAGCGATAGCGGAAAAGTGATGCGCCAGAAGCGCGTCCAGGCATTGGCACCCAGGTCCTGTGCAGCTTCCAGCAGGGCCGGGTCGTGTTTCTCCAGGTTGGTATAGAGCGGCAGCACCATGAACGGCAGGTGCACGTAAACCATGGCGACAATCACCGCGAAACTGGAATACAGCAAGTTAAGCGGCCCGAGAATGATGATCCAGGCGTAAACGCGGATCAGGAAATTGCTGGCGAAAGGCAGGATCACCAGCAGCACCATCAGGTCGCGGTGTCTTTTCGGGCTGCGGGCAATCAGCCAGGCCAGCGGGTAAGCCATCAGGATACAGGTCAGGGTAGTGAGCCCGGCCACCGCGAAGGAGCGCAGGAAAATCTCCAGGTAGGTGAAATCGCCGAAGAAGAAGCGGTAGGCCTCCAGGGTCAGGCCCGAGTCCTGGCCGGGAATGGCGAGCAATGGCGCCAACCCGCCGAATTCCCCAGGATAGCGGAACGAGGCCGCCACCATGATGATGCTGGGCGCGAGGAAGAACACCAGCAGGAACAGCGTGGGCGGCAGACTGACCAACCATTTCGCCCAGCGGTTGAGGCGGCGAGTGTAGTGTTGCACGCTAAACGGCACTTTCAGAGCCTTCCCAAGAGTGGCATAAAGAAGTGGCCCCATCCGTTTGAACAGCGGCCTGAGTTTTTTAAGTGGAATCTCT
>JASJPB010000053.1:0-26700 GCA_031426915.1 Sulfuricellaceae bacterium
TGCGTGATGCGATGGTCGGCGCGCAAGGCCTCGAACAGTGGCCCGGCTTCGCGTCTCAGTGCGTCGCGGTCGCCGCCGGCGAACGCCGCCTCGATGGAGCGATTGTCCATCATGGTGCGTAGCACGGCCTGCATCAGGTTAGTATCCTTGTCGAGTTTCTGGTCGACCAGCTTTGCCACTGCAGTCACTCGTTCTGCAAGATCCCGGTCGCGAATCTGGATCTCTACAAAATACGCCGTCGCCGCAAATGCTCCCAGGATAAACGTCAGCACGATCGCGAACGGCCAGATGAAGGCTGCCTTAACGCGCCGGGGTTTTCTGCCAAGAGATGCTGATTTCACGTTTGAAAGTGTGCGCCTGTGCTCGGCGGCTTGCAATTCCTGTGAAGGTCAACCCTCAACAAAAAGTGACACTAATGCGGTCCAACTAGCCTACTGGCACATATACGAAGCGCCTGGCTGGAAAATCCGGGTTGAATATCCTTCAGTTGGCCGGACCGTCTTCGGGGCCGAAGCATTTCAGGTAATCGACGCATACCGCGCAACTCGGGGCACGGCAGGCATTGACCCCAGAGCGGTCGCACAGTTGCTTGTAAAAGAATTTCTTCCATTTCATGTTGCCGCTGTTTCTGACAAAGAGACTGGTGAAATACTCGGATAGCAAATCCGACAGGATTTGCCGGTTGGGCAGGCCCATATCCTGGTAAAGGTGGTCGTTGCCCATGCAGGCGGTGGCGATGGCGAACGCCAGCCATTCCGATTCCTGGTTCGGGCGCGTGCGGTGTTCCAGCAGCAGATCGAGCAAATCGCCGAATTCTTCGCCACACAATGCCTCGCAGCCCGGAGGCGCAGCGGTACGCGCCAAGCTCATGCCCGCATTCTGCAAGGCGCCGGGGAAGTAGCTTTCCATCAGGCTGGCGAAGGTTTCTTCCGCCAGACCCAGCATGGCAGGGGCCTCCAGCCCCTGATTGCGGCGCGAGCTATGGATCACGCCGGCAAAGGTCTGGGTGAGGCAGTCGGCTGGATTTTGGGCGTGAGCCATCAGCCATTCGTAACTCAGGATTTCCATCGTTCCCTCCAGTTCAGGTCGGCATGCCCTCGTGGGTGTAACACTTCTTGGGGCAGATCTTGGCGCAGGCCTCGCAACCGATGCAATTCAGTTCGTTGGCGACGGTCATGACCTTCTTTTCATACTCGTCGTCCTCGTCTTCGTCCGCGTCTACCGCGATCAGTTCGCCTTCATCGTCCACGCCCATCAGCTGCAACACGTCGCGACCGCACACCTTGAAGCAGCGGCCGCAACCGATGCATTTATCCTTGTTGATGGCCTTGACGAATTTGGGTATCCAGCTGCGTCCGTCGGGCATTGAAACGCTTGCAAAACTCATTTTTCAGCTCCTTTCATACGATCTTTCATGGCCTTTAGGCCATAGAAAGTCGGAATCCCCTAGCGGGATAGTCTGGTTCGTGCCTCGGTCAGCGCCTGGTAGGCCTCGAAGGTGCGCTTTGCAACCTCGGGAATTTTTTCCCAGCCGGTCGGCAGATCCTCGGACAGGTCGTGCAGGTCCATCTTGAGCTGGGTTGCCTGGGCGTTGAGCTTCTTGACCTGTGCTTTCAGTATTTCCATGTCTTCCATTTTTTACCTCAACCGTAATTCGCCACTTCGGAATACTTGTTCACCATCTCCACGCCGCCGCTGACGAATTTGTCGCCTTCCTCGGCCAGCTTTTCCAGCGACAGGAAGCCGAAGCGGTGCACGTCGCGCAACTGCTTGTTGACCGCCACCAGGCGCCCGGCCAGCAGCACCATGCGTCCGAAGCCCTCGTGCGACATTTTCATCATGGGCGTGACCATCACCTTGGTCTGGCGCTCGATGGCGAGGCCCACGGCGTTGTAGAACAGTTCCAGGCGCCACAGTGTTTCCGGATCGGGGTCGCCGATGATGGGGATTTCCTTGCGCTTTTCCTTGTCGATCACGTAGGCCTCGAGCAATTCCTCGTCGGACTTGCCTTCCCACGCGCCGTAGGAATCCTGGGCGCGCCACTGGTTGATCAGTTCCACCAGGAAGGCGGAGGATTTCAGGTCAAATTTTTCCATTACTGTCGTTTCCATTTTTATCTCCATTTGGCGAATGAATTCGCCCCTACATCTCTTCGAAATCGAACTGGCGTTCCTTGCCCTTCATCATGACCTTGCGCAGCCATGGGGGCGGGGTGCCCTGCAGCACTTTCTGCAACTTGTCGAGGATGACGCTGATCAGTTCGGGCTCGGGCACCTTGACCGGATGCACCCTGGCATTGACCACCTTGGCCGCCGCCGAGCCGCCGATGGCGGCCACGTAGAGGATGGCGCAGTCGCGCACGGCGTCGATCTTGGGGGTGAGCTTGTCCTCGTTGCCGTCTTCCTTGAGATCGCCGTCGAACTGGATGGCTTCCACGAACTGGTAGCCTTCCGGCGAGATCTCGTACACGGCGATGTTCTTGGCCCAACCGAAGTGGGCATCGACATATTTCATGTCCTGGGTGGTGAAAGCGACTTTCATGGGGTGCGCTCCTGGTTTGTGGTTAGTGATGAGTTTCAGCTTGCGCATGATCGTTCTCCGGCGGCAAGGGCCAGGAATCGGGCTGGTTATGGTGCAAGTTGTCGATGAAAATGTTGCCCAGTTCGAACACCAGGTCGCGCGTGCCGCGATAGCCCACGGACAGCTTGTGCGCCGCGCCGAGGCGGTCGAACATGGGGATGCCCATGCGCAGGAAGGGGATGCCGAGCCGTTCGGCGGCCTGCCGGCCGTGCGAGTGGGTGACCAGCAGGTCGCAGCCCGCGGCGCGTTGCTCCAGGTCCTCCAGGTCGCCGATCAGGACTTCTTCCGTCGCCAGTCGCTCCAGCAGCACCGAGTGGGTGGTGGTCACCGCGGCTTCGATCTCGCAGCCCAGGTCCGTCAGCAGGGAGCCGATCTGCCACAGCAGGTCAGGTTCGGCGCCGATGGCGACCTTCTTGCCGCCGCAGAAGAAATGGGCGTCGAGCATGGCGTCCACCAGCTGGCTGCGCTGGCGGCGGTACTTGAGCGGAATCTCGTCCTTGGCGATTTCGGAAAGCAATTGCAGGAACTCGTCGTTGGCTTGCAGGCCGGTGAGGCGGTCGAACAGGCGAAACGGCACGCCGGTTTTCTCCTGCAAGGCCTCGGCCGCCCAGCGCATCTGCTCGCCGATGGCGATGGTAATGGCGGAGCCGCCCATGGAGCGGATTTTTTCCACGCTGGCGCCCCCCAGCGTGGTGGGCAGGAAGGTTTCCGGGATGTGTCCGTCCAGTGAACCGGACAGGTCCGGCGCGATGATGGGATAGAGTCCGAAAGACTCGATGATCTCGCGGATTTCCTCGATGTCGGCCACCGTCATGTGGCAGCCGGGCAGCACGTTGACCTGCCATGCGGTGCGCGGCCGGGGTTCGCACAGGGTTTTCACGATACTGGTCACTGCCTTGCCCCAGCCGTCCTGGAAAGCGCCCTGGTAATCGGGGGTGGAGACGTAAACCAGCGCGGTGTCGTCCAGTTCCGGGTGGCGCTTGCGGATCAGCTTGAGGTAGCCGTCCACATCGTCGCCCTTGGTTTCCGTCAGACCGGTGGAGCAGATGCCGATGACTTCCGGGTGCGCACGGTTGTAGATGTTGAGGATCGCCTGTTCGAGGTTGTCCAGCCCGCCGAGGATGGTGGTGACCTCGTTCATGGCCGTGGTCTGCAGCGGAATGGTCTCGCGGAAATGGCGCACGAACAGCACCAGCCCGAAAGCGGTGCAGCCCTGCGAGCCGTGCATCAGCGGCAGGCACTTGTCCAGGCCGAGGAAGGCCAGCGCGGCGCCGATGGGTGCGCTCATCTTGAGCGGGTTGACGGCGCAGGCTTTCTTGCTGTGGGTTACTGTTGCCATATTTTTTCCTTATCAGAGCTGGTAGCCAGTAGCGGGTTGCTCGTAGCTTCAAGCGCGCGAAGCGTGCAACATTTGCTACCAGCCACCAGCCACCAGCCACAAGCTACAAGCTTTCATATTCCCAAGGAGCGGGACGCCGCACCTGTTCCCAGATCGGGTTGTAAATCAGCAGGTCGATCTGTTTCATCAGCTCCACCATGCCCTCGTAGCCGGCATAGGCGTGGTGGCGTTCCTGGTTGATGTCCATCCACGGGGTCTTGGCCTTGAGCGCGACGAACTGGGAGCGGCCGCCGGAGAGCATGATGTCGGCCTCGGAGTTCTTGAGGATGCGGTACATCTCGCGCGGCGGCAGGTCGTCGAACATGTGCGACTCGTCGCCCATGATTTCCTTAATGCGCGCCTTGTCTTCCTTGGTTGACTTCTTGGTGCTGGTGCCCATCACCTCGATGCCGATTTCCTGCAGCGCCGACACCACCGACCAGGATTTCACCCCGCCGGTGATGAGCAGCACGCGCTTGCCGGAAAGCCGCGCCCGGTAAGGCTCGATGCGCACCCAGGCGCGGGCCTCTTCCGTGGCGATCAGGGCTTCCGTGCGTGCCAGCAGCTCTTGCGGTGCACCCTGCTGGACCAGCAGCTTGGCGATGTTCCTGAGGGATTCCGAGGTGTCGGAAATACCATAGAAAGAACCTTCGAAATAAGGGATGCCATAGCGTTCCTCCATCTTGCGGGCGATGTTGATCAGGGCCTTGGAGCACACCATCATCGCAGCCTTGGCGCGATGGGAGCGTGCCACGTCCGAGTAGCGCGCGTCGCCGGAAATATTGGCCAGCACGCGGATGCCGAGCGCATCGAAGAGCGGTTTCACCTGCCACAGTTCGCCGGCCAGGTTGTATTCTCCGTAGATGTTGATGTCGTAGGGGGTGGTGAATTCCGGCTCTTCGGTGCCGACCACGTAGTCCAGCAGCGCCTCGCCGCCCAGCTTGTTGCCCAGGTTCTTGCTGCCGGCGAAGCCCGGCGCGTTGACCGGGATCACCGGCTTGCCGAACTTGGCTGCCGCGGCCTTGCACACCGCCTCGATGTCGTCGCCGATCATGGCGGTGACGCAGGTCTGGTAGACGAACACCGCGGGTGGGTCGTATTTCTCGATGATTTCGCGGATCGCCCGGAACAGGCGCTTTTCCCCGCCGTAGACCACATCCAGGTCGCCGATGTCGGTGGTGAAGCCGGTACGGTAGAGTTTCGGACCGCTGGACGCGGCATGGCGGTTGTCCCAGGAATTGCCCTCGCAGGCGATCGGGCCATGCACCAGGTGCGCCACGTCGACGATGGGCTGCAGCGCGATCTTGGCGCCGTCGAAGGCGCAACCGCCCGCTGCCGCGCCCGGCATGAGCTGCTTGGCGCAGCCTTTCTTGCGTTCCTTGTCGGATTTGCCCTGGTTGACGTCGCAACCGGGCTCGTTGAACACCGCCTCGACTTTGCTGGTTAATGCGCTCATTGCGAAAATCCCGACAAAAGTTTCTCTTGCCGTGATCTTTGCAATTCCCGTGCCACGCCGTGAAATTAGTGCGGAAAGCGCGTCAATGCTGGTTTTTTGGAAAATGGCCCAAGGATTTGTCGGGTCGGTCTGTCGTGTTTGCTACAAACACCGACAAGCCGGGAAGTCATTTCATTTTGGAGGGCAGGCGGATGGTTTCGCCGGCAACCATGAACGCGCCATTCCCGCGGTGATGGATGGTCCGCGGATCTTCATTCATCGGGTCGATCCACGCCTTGAGCACTCCGAGGATAAAAAAACCGTACTGGTCCACCATCCTGTCATCGACGACTTTGCATTCGAGGCTGGCATAGCACTCATCGATCAACGGCGCCTTGACCAGCGCGGCGGCCACCGGGGTGAGGCCGAAAGTCGCGAATTTGTCCACTTCGCGTCCGGAGGTGTTGCCGCAGCCCACCACTTTCTCCGCCAGTTCTACCGTGGGGATGTTGATCACGCATTCCCCGCTCTCTCGCAGGATGTCGAAACTGTAGTCCCGGTTGCTGAGCACGCACCCTACCAGTGGCGGCTCGAATTCGATCATGGTGTGCCACGACAGGGTCATGATATTGGCCCGATCCGCGCTGGCGGTGGTGAGCAGCACCACCGGACCCGGTTCGAGCAAGCCGTAGACGTCGGACAGGGGAAAG
Organism: Sulfuricellaceae bacterium; assembly: GCA_031426915.1. Lineage (GTDB taxonomy): Bacteria > Pseudomonadota > Gammaproteobacteria > Burkholderiales > Sulfuricellaceae > Sulfurimicrobium. The sequence goes on from JASJPB010000053.1 coordinate 6,104, forward strand.
GGTTGTTTCGCCATGATGCTTGCTCCGCTTCGAGGGGGTTTCCACGACATTAACACAGCAAATCAAGCTCGAAATATCGGATCAGTCGCTGGTTTGGTATCCGGCCAGGTCGGAACGGGTGTCGATATCGGCGAATATGCCTGGATCCAGGCAATTCAGGTGTTGCAGTTGAGCGGAATAAGCACAAAGCAGGGAGGACGCGCCTCGATCGCCTTCGAGTCCGGTCAAGCGGGAGAAGAAAGATCGCGTAAAACCGACCGGATGACCGCGTCGGCCCCGGTAATGCGGGGCGGCGAGCGGAGCGCCGGCGCGCAGCAAGGTGGCCACGGCGCGAATGGTTTCGGGGCGGATGAAGGGCATGTCCGCCAAGGCGATCAGCCATCCGGCCGCATCCGGCACGGCTTCCACGCCACAGGCCAGGCTGGCGCCCATGCCGTTAATGGCACTGCTACAGCGCACCACCTGGCAGCCTTCCCTCTCGAGCTGGCTTGCCAGTGCATGATCCGAGGGGCGCACCACGGCGACACATAAATCCACCCCGCCCAGCAGGTTGCGTGCCGCTCTTGCCCCAAGGGAGGTGCCGTCCGCCAGCGGGGACAGCAGCTTGTCGCCACCGAAGCGGGTCGATGCGCCTGCTGCCAGCAGGATGCCCGCGATCATGCGGTCATGACCGGCTGGAGTGCGGAACTGCGTTCACGTGCTGCCAAGGGTGCCGCGTGCAGGGCGATGCCGTGACGCTCAGCGGTCAATTCCGCCAGGATGGCCACGGCGATTTCCGCCGGGGTGCGACTGCCGATGTGCAGGCCCACCGGGCCGTGCAGGCGCTGGACTTCGCCTTCGCTCAGGTCGAACAGGCGCAGCCGCTCGCGGCGCTGGGTGTTGTTGGTTTGCGAGCCCATGGCGCCGACATAGAACGCCTGCGACTTGAGCGCTTCCAGCAGCGCGAGGTCGTCGAGCCTGGGGTCGTGGGCGAGGGCGATTACCACACTGCGTATATCCGGATCCAGAACCCTGACCGCGTCGTCCGGCATCCCGGACAACAGCTCGGTGCCCGGCACATCCCATGCCAGACGATATTCCTCGCGCGGATCGCATACCAGCACCTGGTAATCCAGGGCCTGGGCCATGCGTGCCAGGTATTGGGAAACCTGGCCGGCGCCGATCAAAAGCAGGCGCCAGCGCGGCCCATGGACAACGGACAGGGTCTCGCTATCGTAGCGCGTGGTCTCATCGGGACCGGGCGCATACAGGCGCGCCCGCCCAGTGGCGAGATCCAGGCGCCGTCCGACCAGCTTGCGCTGATTCAGCATATCGAGCAGCACGCGCAGCATGAACCGGTCTGGCGCGGGCTCGAGTACCAGTTGCAGCCTGCCGTTGCAGGGCAGGCCGAAACGCCGGGATGCCTCGGGGGAACCGCCGTAACTGACCCCTTCCGGCCGAATGACGGGAGCCAGGCGCACGCGCTCGATCAGGTCGGCCTCGATGCAACCGCCTGAAACCGATCCCGCCGGCAGACCGTCATCGCGCACCGCGAGCATGGAGCCGACCGGGCGCGGCGACGAGCCCCAGGTCGCAATGACCGTGGCGAGCATGACTTCATGGCCTGCTTGGCGCCACTCCAGGCATTTCTGAAAAACTTCCACATCGGCGCTGTGCATCATCCACTCCTCAGCTCTGCGGTTTCAAATGGGAGCCGGCGCAGGCGCTTGCCGGTCGCGGCGAACAAGGCATTGGCCACTGCCGGGGCTAGGGGCGGCACCCCCGGTTCGCCCACGCCCGTGGGCGCGGCCTCGGAAGGCATGATGTGCACCTCCACCCGGGGCATTTCGCCGATGCGCAGCAGCGGGTAGCTGTCGAAATTGGCCTGCTCGACCCGCCCCTCCTTGAGTGTGATTGCGCTGTGTCGCGCGGCGGAGAGGGCGAAACCGATGCCTCCTTCCATCTGTGCCCGAACCTGGTCCGGATTGACTGCCAGGCCGCAATCCACCGCGCACACCACGCGGTCCACGCGGAACGATCCGTCCGGGCGGACGCTGACTTCCGCCACCTCCGCCACGAAAGTGTGGAAGGACTCGTGCACCGCGATGCCGCGCCCGCGGCGCATGCCCTGCTGTTCCGCCAGGGGCTTGCCCCAGCCCGCCTTGGCTGCGACCAGTTCCAGCACGGCCTTCAGGCGCGGCTGTTGCGCCAGCAGATCGCGGCGAAACAGGTAGGGGTCGCGCTCCGCGGCTACCGCCAGTTCGTCGATGAACACCTCGGTAGCGAAAGCGGTATGGGTATGGCCGACGCTACGCCACCACAGCACGGGCACACCCACCTTCGGCGAGTGCAGATCCACGTGCAGGTTGGGGATGGTGTAGGCGAGATTCGCAGCGCCCTCGACCGAGGTCATGTCGATGCCGTCCTTGACCATGGCCGACTCGAAAGGCGATCCGGCGAGGATGGACTGGCCGACGATGCGCTGGCTCCATGCCAGCGGACGGCCCTGGGCATCCAGCCCGGCGCGCAGGGCGTGGACGAACATGGGCCGGTAATAGCCGCCCCTGAGGTCGTCCTCGCGCGTCCACATGAGCCGGATCGGCGCATCGAGCTGGCGCGTCGCCCTGGCCACCGCCACCGCCTCGGCAATGTAGTCGGAAGCCGGGTTGGCGCGCCGGCCGAAGCTGCCTCCCGCCAGGGTGGTATGGATGAGCACCTGCTCCGGCTTGAGCCCGGCGATGCGGGCGGCAGTGGTCTGGTCGGAGGTCTGCGACTGGGAACCGGCCCAGATTTCGCAGCTGTCGTCCTTGAGGCGCACCACGCAATTGAGCGGCTCCATCGGCGCATGGGCCAGATAGGGGAATTCGAAGCGCGCTTCGAGTTTTATCGGCGCGGCGGCGAAGGCCCTGGCCGCGTCGCCTTCATTGCGCGCCACCGTGCCCGGCTGGTCCAGCAGGTCCAGGTAGCGCTGGCGCAGCTCGGCGCTGGAAACCCGTTCGGCGGCGCTTTCGTCCCACTCGATTTGCAGTGCGTCGCGGCCCCTTTTCGCCGCCCAGAAATCCCTGGCGATCACCGCCACGCCTTGCGGCACCTCGACCACGGCGCGCACGCCGGGCACGGCCAGCGCCTTTTCTGCCCGGACTTTTCCGACCTTGGCGCCGAACAGGGGCGGGCGGGCCAGCACGGCGGTCAACAGCCCGGGCAGCTTGAGGTCGCCGGCGAACTGGGCACTGCCGTCGCTTTTCGCCCTGGTATCGGTGCGCTTGAAGTGCTTGCCGATGTATTTGAAATCGCGGGAGGGCTTGAGTGCAACATCTGTTGGCATGGGCATGGAAGCCGCCTTGTCGGCCAGTTGCCCGTAGCCCGCCTTGCGTCCGCTGGGGCGGTGCAACACCATGCCGTCCCGGGTGGTAAGGGTATCGGCGTTCACCTTCCAGTTGTCCGCCGCCGTAGCGATCAGCATGGCGCGCGCCGTGGCGCCCGCGCGGCGCAGTTGCATGAAGGAGTTGGCCATCGAACTGCTGCCGCCGGTCCCCTGCATCGCGCCCCAGAGCAGGTTGTTATATAGCTTGGCGTTGGCCGGAGCCGATTCCACCCGGATCTTGTCCCAGGGCACGTCCAGTTCCTCCGCCACCAGGGTCGGCAGGCCGGTATTGACGCCCTGGCCCATTTCCAGGTGCTTGACGATCACCGTCACGCTGCCGTCGGGCGCGATGCGGATGAAGGCATTGGGTTTGAAGCTTGTTTCGGCACCCTGTTTCCCGGCCATGCCGGAGGGCAGGTAGAAGCCGATGCTCAGCCCCGCTCCCAGCGCTGCACCGGCCTTGAGGAATTCGCGCCGGCCATGATCGAGCGTTTTGTCCATGGCTCATCCCCTCATCTTTGCCGCAGCATGATGCACCGCCGCACGTATGCGCTGGTAGGTGGCGCAGCGGCACAGGTTGCCGTCCAGCGCCGCGTCGATATCGGCATCGCTGGGCCGCGGGTTGCGCGCCAGCAGCGCGGCAGCGGACATGATCTGTCCCGGCTGGCAGTAGCCGCACTGCGACACGTCGAGCTCAACCCAGGCTTGCAGCAGGGCCTGCGCGGCCTTGCCCGATACGCCCTCGATGGTGGTCACTTTCTGCCCGGCCGCTACCGAAAGCGGCGTCTTGCAGGCTCGCACCGGCGCGCCGTTCAAATGCACCGTGCAACTGCCGCACAGCGCCTCGCCGCAGCCGAACTTGGCGCCGGTGAGGCCGAGGGTGTCGCGCAACACCCACAGCAGGGGTGTGTCCGGCGCAACGTCCACCTCGCGCGGCTTGCCGTTGACGATCAAAGAGAACATGGAACCCCCCCGTTATTTGAGCTCGCTTGAATAGATGCGGGAACAGCCTAGCGCATCAATCTAGCAAAACGGCACAGGGCAGGCCATGGGGTGAATACCTACTTTTGAACGGAGACGGAAGCTCAGCCCTGCTCGTTGCCGCAGGGATGCTGCGCCTTATCCCGGTGTGCCGTGCCTGCCAGAACTACGCTGGTTTCTTGAACGAACCAAGCGCCAGCGTTATCGAAATTACGGGATTTGTCGCAATAACTGCAGACGCAGTCCGGGCAGCGTCAGGTCGCTTCGTGACGATGAACCCGTCGCTTGTGGCGCGTGCTTGAAATCCCTGGCTACAGCGAAATACTACTTTTGCCGCCGAGCTTGAACGCCTGCGGCCATTGGCTTGTCCATTCCCTCAAAGAACCAATACCGGCATCTGGGGCATCTGGGCGCCGGATAAGAACAGGGTTTCCAGAGGGGAGGGGCATGATCGACGTCAATGCACTGCTGAGGCTGATGGTGGAGCAGGGGGCGTCCGACCTGTTTCTGACGGCGGATGCCGTGCCGCACATCAAGATCGGCGGCGTCACGCGGCCGATTGATGGGCCGCCGCTCAAGCCGGGCGAGTCGAAGACGCTGGCTTACGGTTTCATGACCGCCCAGCAGCGCCGGGAATTCGAGAAGTGCAAGGAATGCAATCTGGCGCTGGCGCTCGACGGTCTCGGACGTTTCCGGGCCAACGTGTACTACCAGCGCGGCGAAGTGTCCGCCGTGGTGCGATTGATCAAAGCGGATATTCCCACTTTCGAACAACTCGGCGTGCCGCCGGCGGCGGCGGAACTTTCGCTGCTGCGGCGCGGGCTGGTGTTGATGGTGGGCGCGGCCGGTTCCGGCAAGAGCACCACCATGGCGGCGATGGTCGGCTACCGGGCGAAACGGATGGACGGGCATATCCTCACCATCGAAGATCCGATCGAATTCCTGTTTTCCCACGACCTCTCGATTGTCGAGCAGCGCGAGGTCGGGCTGGATACCCTGACCTTCGGAGATGCCTTGCGCAATGCGATGCGCGAGGCGCCGGACGTGATCATGATTGGCGAGATTCGCGACCGGGAGTCCGCCCAGCACGCAATCATGTATGCCGAAACCGGCATATTGTGCATTTCCACCATGCATTCGAACAATGCCAACCAGGCCATCGACCGTATTCTCAATTTTTTCCAGGAAGACATGCGCAAACAGGTGCTGCTCGACCTGTCGCTCAACCTCAAGGGCGTGGTTGCGCAGCGCCTGTTGCCCGGCCTGGACGGGAAGCAGGTCCTGGCAACGGAAATCCTGCTGCAATCGGCCTATGGCGCCGATCTGATTCAAAAGGGGCAGATCGACGTGCTCAAGGATGCAATGAGAAAGGGCAGCGAAATCGGCATGCAGATTTTCGACGATTGCCTGTACAAACTCTACAAGGAACGGCGCATCAGCCAGGAAGTGGCGTTGCGTAACGCGGATTCGCGTACCGACCTGATGCTGCGGATAAAGCTGTCCTAGCCTGTTTCACGTTGACAAGGAGTTCACCATGCGATTCATGCTGTTAATGATCCCGAAAGGGTATGAGACCGCCGCGCCAGGCACCATGCCGGATGCCAAGGCCGTTGCGGCCATGATGAAATACAACGAATCGCTGCAAAAGGCCGGCGTGCTGCTCACACTTGACGGCCTCCATCCCCCTTCGATGGGCGCTCGCGTCACGTTCGCCGGGGGCAAGCCGAAAGTGACCGATGGGCCCTTGATCGAGGCCAGTGAGGTACTCGGCGGCTACTGGATGATTCAGGTGGATTCGAAGCAGGAGGCCATCGAATGGGCTTCGCGCTGTCCCGCCTCGGACAACGAAATTATCGAGATCCGCCAGGTGCAGGAGTTTGCGGATTTTCCCGCCGATGTCCAGCAGGCCGCGGCCGGATTTCCGGAGCTTCAGGCGGGGCCCGGGCAGCGCCCGGGGAGATGATGTTGGAAGCGCTATCTATTTGATTTTTATTGCAGCGGAGCATGCCAGGTCATAGTATCTAAAAAAACGAAGGGACGGGACGACGCATGGAAAATGAACCCGATGGGCAAAATTTGCTGCGGACGGAGGCAGAGTCGCAACTTGCCCTTGCCCGGCCGCCAGAAGAACCAGTCCGGTCCGCCGAGGAACTGCTGCACGAACTCCAGGTGCACCAGATCGAGCTGGAAATGCAGAACGATGAACTGCGCCGCGCCCAGATTGCCATGGAGGAATCCCGCGACCGTTATGTCGACCTCTACGAATTCGCCCCGGTCGGCTACCTCACGCTCAACAACGCGGGACTGATCGCCGAGGCAAACCTCACCGGCGCCAAGCTGCTGGGAATGGAACGCCGGAAATTGCTGTACCGCCGTTTCGAGCATTTCGTCGTCCCACAGGATCGTGAGCGCTGGAATCGCCTGTTCATGGGCTTGATCAAACACGACCGGCAGCAAAATTGCGAAATGGAGCTGCGACGCGACGATGGCGCCTTCATCCATGTCCGGCTCGACTTCCTGCGCGGGGCATCCGACGCGGATACCCCGCTTGTGCGCATCGCGATCACCGACATCAGCGAGCGTATCGGGTTGCTGCTGGAGTCCACCGCCGAGGGCATCTATGCCATCGACGATAACGGTTGCTGCATCATCGCCAACCCGGCCTGCGCCCGCTTTCTGGGCTACGCCTCACCCCGCGAGTTGATCGGCCGCGACATGCACCGCCTGATGCATTACCGCCACCAGGATGGCCGCGATTATCCGGCTGACGCCTGCCCCGTGGACCAGGTCGTGCGCTCGGGGAAACCGCTGCACCGCTGCGAGGACCTGTTCTGGCGCGCCGACGGCAGTTCGTTTCCGGTGGAGCTTTCCGCCTCTCCGATGCGCCACGAGAATGCCATCATTGGCGCCGTGGTGAGCTTCGTGGACATCACCGAGCGCAAGCGCTCGAAGCAGGCGCTCAGGAATGCGCTTGAGGATCTGCGCGAGAAAGAGGCCTTGCTGAGAATCATCACCGACAACACGCCCGACCCGATCTACGTCATGGGCATCGATTCCCGCGCATTGATGGTCAATCCCGCCACCCTGCGGGTCATCGGAAAAACCGAACAAGAGGTGCTGGGCAAAACCGATGCGGAAATCTTCGACGATCCCGCCGTGGGCCAAGCCTTGATGGAGAATGACCGGCGCGTCATGGAATCGGGCGTCAGTCAGGCCATCGAGGAAACCGTTATTTCATCGCAAGGAACGCGTACCTTCCTGTCGATCAAGACGCCTTACCGCGATGCCGGCGGCAAGGTGATCGGCATTGTCGGCATTTCGCACGACATCACCGAGCGCAAGGAAGCAGAACAGGCTATGTACGATGCCAACCAGCGCAAGGATGAATTCCTGTCCATGCTGGCCCATGAGCTGCGCAACCCGCTGGTACCCATCCGCAATGCCGCTCATGTCCTCGGCCTGCTGGAATTGGAAGAGCCAAAAATCAAGTGGGCACGGGAGCTTATCGAGCGCCAGGTGACCCACCTCACGCGCATGGTGGACGACCTGCTGGATGTCTCCCGCATCGCGCGCGGCAAGATCGTGCTCCAGAAGGAAGCTGTCGGGCTTGCCGCTCTGGTCGAACAAGTCATGGAGTCCGCCCGCCCGCTGGCGGAAAGCAAGGGGCACCAGCTGACAGTCCGGGTGCCCGGGCAGGCGGTGTGGCTGGAAGGCGATCCGGTGCGTCTGACCCAGGTGCTGTTCAATCTGCTGGATAACGCCATCAAGTACACGCCGGAGGGCGGGCAAATCGAGCTGGACGCCCGCATGGCCGGGCGGGAAATCGAGATCGGCGTGCGGGATAACGGCGCGGGCATCCCGCCCGGATTGCTGCCACGGGTGTTCGACCTGTTCCAGCAGGACCAGCGCACGCTGGACCGCGCCCAGGGCGGCCTGGGCATCGGGCTCACCCTGGTGCAACGCCTGGTGGGCATGCACGGCGGACGCGTGGAGGCTCACAGCAAGGGACCGGGCCAGGGCTCGACCTTCACCGTCTGGTTACCGGTCGGACCCGCGCCCTCCGAGCCACCGGCCCACGAGGCCCGTGACACGGGCAGCCCAGCCGCGGGCCTGCGGGTGCTGGTGGTGGATGACGACCATGCCGTGGCCGACAGTACGGCCGTGTTGCTGGATCTGGAAGGCTATGGGGTACGCATCGCCCACGACGGCCATGAAGCTCTGGCGCTGATTCCGGAATTCAGGCCCCAGGTGGTGCTGTTGGACATCGGCCTCAAGGGTATGAACGGCTTTGAAACGGCGAAACGGCTGCGGGCGCTTCCGGAGGGACGGGACCTCTATCTGGTAGCCCTGACAGGTTATGGCGATGCGGAAAGCAAAGCTCGAGCGCTGTCGTCCGGTTGCGATCATTTTCTGGTCAAGCCTGTAGGGGGAAGCGCTCTCAGAAAACTGTTGGCTGAAAACATGCAAAACAGAAGCAAATAATCGCTGGGGTGTGAAAATCTACGCCATCCCTGTCAATTAGCACCCAATTTTGAGCAGGGTTTTATGCCGATGGCCTGCACGGGGCGTGCAGTCGCGAACATTATTGCACGCGATGGACACGAACTGGTCCGTTGCGTATGCTCTGGCGGGCATAGCGGAATACGCACCCATGTCGGTCAGACATGGCGGTGCTGCGTCGCTGCAAATTCCGCCGGCCTTGAACAGCAAACCGGCCGGGAAATCTTTCAATGCAAGACTGCCGGCACGGGTGCCTCATGAACGACCGTATTCAGCATTTACTGGATCAAATGGCTGCACTCGAAGAGGATCTGCGCGTCGCGCTCCATGAACAGGAGAGCAGCGTGCTGTTCCAGATCGAGGGCAAGCGCGTCGAGTTCGAACAGACCATCAAGCAGGCACACCGCCGGCTCAAGACGGGATTTTTCCGTTGGTTGGTGACCTACCGCCCGCAAAACCTGGTCACTGGACCGATCATCTACGGCATGATTATCCCCTTGCTCATTCTCGATCTGTTCGTCAGCTTTTATCAGGCGACTTGTTTCCCGATATACAGGATTGCCAAGGTCAGTCGTGCCGACTATATCGTGCTTGATCGGCAGCAGCTCGAATACCTCAATTTCATCGAGAAGTTCCACTGCACTTATTGCGCATACGGAAGCGGACTCATTGCTTATGCATACGCAATCGTGGCTAAAACCGAGCAATATTTTTGCCCGATCAAGCACGCACGCAAGATCCTTGGCACCCATTCACGCTATGCCCGTTTCCTCGACTATGGGGAGGCCAAGGACTACGAGGCCAGGCTCGAGGAATACCGCAACGCGCTGGAGAAGGTGAAGTGAGCCCGAATCGCGCAGTCTGACGCGCCCCTCATCTGTCATCCAAAAAAGGCGTAGTCTATGCGTTGCGTGAGGAGTTTCCAAAGGAGGTTCGCCATGTTCCGCAGACTTGCTGGATGTTTTCTTTTTGTTCTTTTTCTGACTCTGGGTGGATGTGTTGTCTATGACCACCATCGCGGGTATTACGATTACCCGAATTATCGTTATCCCCGCTATCACTACTGGGGTCCGCCCATTCATTTCCGCTTTCACTACTATCGCGGCTGGCATGGCCTGAACCACGAAGATAACACCATGCAACCGGTGTACCGGGTGGAATATTGGGATGCACCATTCATGTGCGTTGACCCGGAATACGTCGAGACAAGCGATGGGTAACCCTGTCAGTTGGTCGCCCTAGCCCTGTGCCAGTGCGCCGAGTTTCTCCGCCAATGCCTGCAATTCCAGCCCGTTCTCCAGCCCCTCGATGAAACGCCTGGGGATACCGCTCAAACCGACCTGTGCGCCAACCAGCGCGCCGGTGAGCATGGCGCGGGACATGTTTTGCCCGCCGCCGTTGATGGCGTGCAGCACGGCGGATTCGAAATCGTCCGCGAAGCGCGCCGCGAGGTAATAGGCGGCGGGAAGCTGGTGGTAGATGGCGCACGGCATGCCGTAGACGATGGACACCTTCCATGCCGGTTCGATATGAATGCCCGGATCGATGGCGGCGAGGGCGGCATAATGCGGCGTCAGCAAGGCATCGGGAGAAGAAAAACGTCCTGCAAGGGGCGGGTCCGGGTCGCCGCGGCGCGGCGCGGTGAAGTCGCTTTTCATCACGCTATGGAACGGCAGTTCCCCGCTTTGCACCAGTTGCATCAGTTTGTCGGAGATGGCTGGCGTCAGTTGCTCTCCGCCGACCAATAACGACAGCACGCAGTTGTAAGCCGTGCTCATGGCGATGATCGCTTCATCGCCCTGGGTGAGGCGGCAATTGGAAGAAACGCTTGCGGCAACCAGGCGCGGCTGTTTCGCATAACGTGCCGCCAGTACGATGGCACGTTCCGCCGCTTCCGTGGTATCCGCATGGCCGCCCGTTTCCTGCCAGGACATATGCTGCTCCACGCGGCGCCGGAAGGCCTCGCGTATCGACTGGTTGGTGTAACCGCCGGGGCCTTGGACCGGGGTCCCGTCGAGCAGAGGGAACAATTCCTGATCCAGCCGCCGGGTAAAATCGTCCTCCTGGTATTCCCTGTGCGCCACCACGGAGCGCAGCAGCATGACCAGGATGAGGCCGGTCTGCGACAACTGCCCGGCTTGCATGCCGCCGTGATAGCGCTCCGGCCTGGGCGTGGTATAGCCGGTAATCCATGAATCGTAGTCGCGCTGCAGTTCATCGAGGTTGTAGTACCAGTGGCATCCCAGGCCGAGGGCATCGCCGATCAAGGCGCCCATGACAGCCCCGGCGGCACGATCCTGAATCATCTTGGTCTCCTTGCGGCACCACTATGCTGCGGGAAATTATTTCGTTCCGGATGGGCAGGCGGAGGGTTTCGCCGGCAGCCAGGATGCAGCTGGTAGCGCAACCAGGGTGGGCATCGCTGCTCTTTTGCCCGACCCTGGTTGGCTATTTATTTGGCACGGCCTGCTGAAGTGGCTTCCGGCACCTCGACCAACTTTCCGCTGCGTACATCATAGATATAGCCGTAAACAGGAATATCCCTGGGCACCAGGGGATGATTGCGGATGCGCTGCACATCTTCCAGAACGCTCTGCTCCTGATTGGGGATAGTCAGCCAACTGACATGTTCGCCCTCGGCGGAACCGCCGCCACCGCCGGCATCATGCCAGCCGGTCGCATCCACGCTGGCACACTTCAGACTGCTGCGTAGCAGCTTGCGCATCACTTCATCGGTAAACGTCTCCATCCCACAGTCAGTGTGGTGTATGACGAACCACTCGCGCGTACCAAGGAGCTTGTAGGAGATAACCAGGGAGCGAATGGCGTCATCGCTGGCGCGGCCCCCCGCATTGCGGATCACGTGGGCATCGCCTTCGGCAAGACCGGCATACTTGGCTGGGTCCAGCCGGGCATCCATGCAGGTCAGAACGGCAAAGCGCCGGCCAGGGGGCATGGGCAATTTACCCTTGTCGCCGAAATTTGCCGCGTAGCTCGCGTTTGCAGCCAGCACTTCTTCTGTGATCTTGCTCATAACCCTCTCCTTGGATGGAAATGCCGGAAATTGTAAGAAAATTTCTTGCCCTCCCGGCGTTGGGGCAACCGTCAACAATTATCCTGGAAACCGTGGGTCCGCACTTCTATCCCGGATTGTCCATTAACCTGCATGGGCGAATGAATTCGCCCCTACGGCGGTGCCCTCACCTCGTGCCGAAACATCCAGGCGTCAGCGCGTTACGGCGTCACGCCGCAAACCATGCGCGCGCCGCCACCGCCAAGCGGTGCCGGATGATCGGCATGGTTATCGCCGCCAACATGAACCATCACGGAACGCCCCTTCATGTCCGCCATGTGCAAACGAGGGGAAAGCACCGGTTCGGCTGCGTTGCCATCCGCATCGACATAAAGAGGCGGCAGGTCGCCCAAATGCCCATCGCCCCATGGGGTGCCGTGGCGATTTGTTTTTTCGGGATCGTAATGCCCACCTGCGGCAAGGGCAGGAACCATCTTTCCATCCTTTTCCCTGGGCTGACAATCGGGGTTTTGATGCACATGAAAACCGTGCATTCCGGGAGGAAGGCCGCTGAGCGCGGGCGTAAACACCAGGCCATGTTTTGACTCGGTGACGGTCACCTGGCCAACGGGGGAACCGATGCCTTTTTCATTCACAACATGCATCGGTACCACCATATCGGCTGTGGCAGCCAATGATGCGAGACTCGAAGCAATGGCGAATATCAACGACCGGGTTTTCATGTTTGCTCCTTGCATTTGTGGCCAAAGGAAAAACAACGCTTGAAATAACCGTCATGGCTGAGGCGTCACAAAATGCCCTGACCAGGCTTGTCAAGCGTGCCAAACGCATTCATTATCAGGCGTCCAACACGCAGTCCGCCATAAGGTAAACACCCCATTTTTGTGGGCAGCAAATTTGCGGGGGTAAAAACGTGGGAAACAATCGTGGCATTTCCAGGCCGGGATGGCTTGAATTTGGACTTAACAACCCTGGAGCCCTGCCTATACTCCAGTAGTAAAAACCATGGAATTTCGACCGGATGCGACGCATCCTGCTTGTCCCCCTGCGAAGGTCGGCCATGTGAGCAATTCATCTTCGCCGAGAGAAATTCGACTCCCATCAACAGAAAGTATATATTACTGCATATACCACTCAAAACTGCTGGGAGCGTCATGATGATAGAGACACGCATCGCAAAACTATTCAAGAACGGGGCAAGCCAAGCGGTCCGCCTTCCGATGGAATTCCGCTTCGAAGGTAACGAGGTCTACGTCACTCGAGACGATGCAACGGGCGATGTTGTGCTGTCGAATCGGCCTGGTGCCAAGACCTGGAACGCATTTTTCGAGTTGCTGCATGAGGTTGATGTTCCAGCAGACTTCATGGCCGAGCGTCCGATGAATGTGTTGCCGCAAGAATCCGGCGTCTTTGATGACGAGCTGCCTCATAGCAAGGCGAACCGATAATGCTGCATATGCTGGATACGGACACGGCAAGCTACATCATCAAGAGGAAGTCTCCCGCAATAGAAACCAAACTCGCGGCTCTCGTTCCTTCAATGGTTTGCATCTCGGTGATGACCCGCGCCGAATTGCAATACGGTCTGAAACGTTTACCTGCGGACCATCGCCTGCACCTGGCGGTACGCCAGTTCCTTAAAATTGTCCGCTTCCTGCCGTGGGATGTCGAAGCAGCAGACTGGTACGCCGAGATTCGCCATCAACTCGTCAGCACAGGACAACCGATCGGCGAACTGGATATGATGATCGCTGCACACTCGTTGTCTGCCGGTGCTGTACTAGTCACCAACAACAGCCGCCATTATGAGCGGATCGAAGCGCCGCTTATATTGGCGAATTGGGCGTAATGGCGGTGATATTTTAGACAAGCAGGACTTGTAAGCCTTTTAATAGTGCTGGGCAATAGCCGCAATCCAGCGATTCAATAAACTGGACACCGGCTCCCGCCGATGTGACGTTGCAGAGAGCGGAGCCGGGTTCCCCAATAAAGGCCGTCTTATCCATGACCGATCTCCTCGCCAGCGTGCTCGACTATCACGAACGGACCAAGCACCACTTCCAGCACTACGCGGCCGGCCCCGGCGGCCTGGACTGGTCCACGCAGCCGGACCCCTTTCGCACCTATGCCGGCAGCCCGCGCCTGCCGTTACCGCTGCTGGCCGAAGCCAGCGCCATTCGGCGGGCGCGCTATGTCGATCTCTACACGGCCGGCCGCATCGCGTCGCATCCGCTCGATCTCGGCGGCATCGCCGCCTTGCTGGAACTGGCCTTCGGTCTTTCCGCCTGGAAGCAATACGGCGACACCCGCTGGGCGCTGCGCTGCAACCCGTCCAGCGGCAACCTGCACCCCACCGAGGCCTATGTCGTGGCGCAAGGCTGCACCGGCATTGCCGACGGCGTGCACCACTACCTCAGCCGCGATCATGTGCTGGAACAACGCTGCGGATTCGCCGCAGCCGATGCCTTGTTGCCCGCGGGCAGCTTCCTTCTGGGACTCTCGGCCATCCACTGGCGCGAGGTCTGGAAATACGGCGAGCGCGCCTTCCGCTATTGCCAGCACGATGCCGGCCACGCCATCGCCGCCGCCCGCTATGCCGCCGCCGCGCTCGGCTGGCAGGCGCAACTGCTGGGCAACTGGGGCGATGCCGACATCGCCGGCCTGCTGGGTCTGGAGCGTGCGGCCGACTTTGGCGCCGCCGAACGCGAACACCCGGACCTGATGCTGCTGATTTCCACCCGGCCCATGCCGGGCGAGATCGACCCCGCGCTTCTCCTGCACACCGCCGCCACGGGCCGCTGGGCCGGCCAGGCCAACACGCTTTCTCCGCACCATGCCCACGATTGGCCGGTTGTAGAGGAAGTGGCCGCTGCCAGCCGCAAACCCCGCACGGAAGAGCCCGCCCGGCAATTGCCCAGCCTGCCCGTGCCCCTCTCCAGCGCATGCCAGGCCGGCGCGGTGGAGATCATCAAGCAGCGCCGCAGCGCGCAGGAGTTCGACGGCGTCGCTTCCATTTCCGCCGCCGCCTTTTACCGCATGCTCGACCTGACCCTGCCGCGCGAGCATGCGCCGCCGTGGGACGCCATCGCCTGGATGCCGCGCCTGCATCTGGCCCTGTTCGTCCACCGCGTTGAAGGTCTGGAACCGGGCGTCTACCTGTTTCTGCGCAACGACCAGGTTGAAGCCAAAATGCGCGCCGAACTCTCCGACGAATTCCAGTGGGAGCGGGTAGAGGGCTGCCCCGCGCACCTGCTTTTGTTGCGGGTGGTGGCGGCCGACGCCCGCAACGCCGCCAAGGCCTTGTCCTGCCACCAGGACATCGCCGCCGACAGTGCCTTCAGTCTGGGCATGCTGGCCGAATATGAAAGCGCACTGGCCCACGGGCCGTGGGCTTATCGACAACTCTTCTGGGAAGCCGGCATGCTGGGCCAGGTGCTCTACCTGGAGGCGGAGGCCGCCGGCGTACGCGGCACCGGCATCGGCTGTTTCTTCGACGACGGCGTGCACGACCTGCTGGGCATCAAGGGCCGCTGGCTGCAAAGCCTGTATCACTTCACCGTGGGCGGCGCGCTCACCGACACGCGGCTGCAGACCTTGCCACCGTATGCGCATTTGCAGCGGGAGTAAGCCTGCTCAAATACTTCAGTCCCTTGGCCAGATGCCTTGGGGACGACAGGTCGGGCCGATTCAGTGCCGACCCTTGCGCGGCCGCTCCGACGCCTTGTAGTTGCTGAAATGTCCCTCGTGCGCCGCTTGGGAACGTGCTTGTGCAATGATGCTGGCAGTCTGGCCCGGTGCTGCCGGGCGCGATAGCAGTTTTTCCAGTTGCTGGCTGCCGCACGCCGGGCAAACCGGGACACTGGACGACCTGACCAGCAGTTCGAAGGTTTTGTTGCAGTCCTGGCAACGGTAGTCGTAAATCGGCATGTCTTCCTCCTGTTGTTTGTCCGGAAAAGGGTGTTTATGAATCATAAGCAAGAACAGCTCCAGACCCATTGTGAATGCATGAATCACAGCATTTCGAACGTATTGAAAGTGCCTGCATGAACCTGGGCGATCCACACCAATCATTTCGGGGTGGCGTGAATTCCATTAGAATGAAAGTACATCCAATCTGGGTGCAATTCAGGAAATCCAAATGAAAAATGTTTCACTGTTGTTTTTGTCACTTTCCCTGCTTTTTCCCGTCCTTGTTCATGCTGCTGGAGCAATTGCTGTAGATGATGAACAGGGTGAAATGGAACCAGGTTACGGAATTGCCACCGGGGCCGATACACGGGCAGATGCGGCGCGTGACGCCATGAAATTTTGTCGCAAGGAAGGCAACGAAGGATGCAAAGTGGTGGTCCGGTTTGATGAATGTGGCGCCTATGCTGCTTCCAAGAAATATTACGGAATTGGTTATGGCAAGTCGCTTGCCAAGGCCGAATCAATGGCTTTGGATGCGTGTGGCAACTCAAAATGCAAAATTCTGGTGTCTGACTGCGAATAACACCTGATGGCAGGGCAACTATGACGGGCGGGAATATGTCGCGTTGCCCCGGTGTAATGAGCATCGGAAAGGCGAGAGAGGGCAGGCGAGAGCCTGTTCTCTACTCCGCCGTAAATATGGACCGTTGACGCAGAACATGAAAAACCCCCACTGACCATGCAGTGGGTTTGGCAGTCGAAAATTGCGTGCTCAGAACTCGACCAGGATGTCCTCGTCCAGGATCATGTACTGGCAAGCCATGCGCCATTTCGGGGCCACGTCAGTGATATTGATCTGTTCGAGGTCGCTCTTGGTGAGCTTGCCGTTGAGCACCAGCACAGTTTTTTCCTTTTCCGTCAGGTGTACCGCCTTGGGCGCATTGGCGCCGAGCGGGGTGACCTGGACGGCACAGGAACCGCACTCGCCGTCCTGGCACTCGTAGTGGATGGGGATGGTATGTTCCTGCGCCACTGAAAGCAGGGTCTTGCGGTCGCCGGCGACGGCATAGACGGTAATGTCTTTTTTCAGCGCCGGTGAGGAGAAAGTGATATTGGCCATTTAAGTTCCTTGAAGTAGGGGCGAATTTACTTGTCCTCGGGTGGTTTGGCCGAGGGTTCGCCAAATGGGCGGTTTAAACCGCCCCTACGAAAAATAAAACGTAGGGGCGAATTTATCGCCCATCATCCATTAGCGAATGATGTCGTAGCTGTAGTCGGTCTTGCCCGGGATATTGGTGGTGCTGTCCATGGTGTCGAAGATCTTGTCGAGAATCTTCACCAGCACGTTGAGCGAACCCTGATAGCCCCACACCGGATAACGATGGTGGTGGTGGCGATCCATGATCGGGAAGCCGATGCGGATCAGCGGGGTGCCGACGTCGCGTTCGAGGAATTTGCCGTAGGTGTTGCCGATGAGGAAATCCACCGGCTCGGTCGCCAGCAGCGAACGCATGTGCCACAGATCCTTGCCGCCCCAGGCCTTGCAGCCCTTGCCGAAAGGCGAGGCGTCGAGCAGGGCCTGCATCTGCGCCTGCCATTCCTTGCTGCCGTTAGTGGCGAGCACGTGCACCGGTTCAGCGCCCAGTTCCATCAGGAAGGAAGCCAGCCCCATGACCATGCTGGGATCGCCGTAGATGGCGAACTTCTTGCCGTGGATGTGCGCCTGCGAGTCTGCGATGGCATCCACCAGGCGGCCGCGTTCCTTCTCCAGCGCGTCGGGAATTGCCTTGCCGCTGAGTTTGGAAACCGCCATCAGGAATTCGTCTGTGCCGGCCACGCCGACCGGGTGGTTGAAGGACACGACTTCCTGGCCCTTGCTCTTGACGTAGTCGCGGGTTTTTTCCGTGCCGAAGTCCTGCATGAACACGGTACCCTTGGCGTTGAGCGCAGCCGCTGCGTCTTCCAGCTTGGTGCCGCCGTCGTACATGGTGAATTCGCCGGCGGTCGGGGTATCCCACACGTCGCTGTTGTCACCGAGGATGGTCGCGTCAACGCCCATCACGTCGAAGATGCGGCGGATTTCGCGCATGTTGCCCACGGTGTAGCCGTCGAAGCCGCCGACGAAGTTGATCTTGCCGTTTGCCTTGCGCTCCTGCTTGTCCCAGAAATGGCTCAGGATGCCCTTCATCATGTTGTCGTAACCGGTGACATGGCTGCCGACGAATGACGGAGTGTGGGCGAAAGGCACATGAAACTCTTCCGGAATCGAACCTTTTTGCTTCGAGGTCTGGATGAAGCTGTCCAGGTCGTCGCCGATCACTTCCGCCATGCAGGTGGTGGAAACCGCGATCATCTTGGGCTGGTACAGGCTGTAGCTGTTGGCCAGGCCGTCCACCATGTTGTTGAGGCCGCCGAACACCGCCGCGTCTTCCGTCATGGAGCTGGAAACGGCCGAAGTCGGTTCCTTGAAGTGGCGGCTGAAGTGGCTGCGGAAGTAGGCCACGCAACCCTGCGAACCGTGCACGAAGGGCAGGGTCTTTTCAAAGCCCAGGGCGGCGAAAATCGCGCCCAGCGGCTGACAGGCCTTGGCCGGGTTGACCACCAGCGCTTCGCGGGCGAAGTTCTTCTCGCGATACTCCATGGTCTTGGTCCAGTCGGCGATCTTGAAAACTTCGTCGTCGGGCCTTCCGCCTTCGAAACAGGTTTTCTTGTTGTCCAGCATTTCCACGTATTCCGGCTGACGGAACAGGTCGAAGTGGTCGAGAACTTTTTCGGTGCTCTGGCTGCTCATTTTGAATCTCCTTTCATGGGCGGTTCAGGCTCTTGCGCCTGCCCACCGGTCGGGTGGTGGGTTAGGCGCAAGCACCTGACCCACCCTGCATTTGCTGCTTATTTCTTCCAGGGTGCCTTGGTCAAACCCCACACCGGGCTGCTGATGGCCATGTCCATGTCGCGGGCGAAGATGGCGAAGCCGTCGTAGCCGTGGTACGGACCGGAGTAGTCCCAGGAGTGCATCTGGCGGAAAGGCAGGCCCATTTTCTGGAACACGTACTTTTCCTTGATGCCGGAACCCACCAGGTCGGGCTTGACCGCTTCGACGAATTTCTCCAGTTCGAACTCGGTGACGTCGTCGTAAATCAGCGTGCCGTCTTTCACGTAATGGGTGGTGCGCTGGTAGTCGTCGCCGTGGCCGAACTCGTAGCCGGTGCCGGCGATTTCCATGCCCAGGTCTTCATAAGCACCCACCACGTGGCGCGGACGCAGGCCGCCGACGTAGAGCATCACGGTCTTGCCTGCCAGGCGCGGCTTGAACTTGGCGATCACTTCGTCCACCAGCGGCTGGTACTTGGCGATCACGCGCTCGGCGTTTTCCTTGATGGTGTCGTCGAACAGTGCGGCAATGGCGCGCAGCGACTCGGCGATCTTGGTCGGGCCGAAGAAGTTGTACTCGTGCCAGGGAATGCCGAACTTCTCTTCCATATGGCGGCAGATGTAGTTCATGGAACGGTAGCAGTGGATCAGGTTGAGCTTGGCCTTGGGCGTGGCTTCCATTTCCTTCAGCGTGCCGTCGCCGGACCACTGGGCGATCACGCGCAGGCCCATCTCTTCCAGCAGGATGCGCGAAGACCAGGCGTCGCCGCCGATGTTGTAGTCGCCGATGATGGCCACGTCGTAAGGCGTGCTCTCGAATGTGCTGGCCTTGCTGTCCACCTTGTCCAGCACCCAGTCGCGCACCGCGTCGTTGGCGATGTGGTGGCCGAGGGACTGCGACACGCCGCGGAAGCCTTCGCAGCGCACCGGCACGATGGTCTTGTCGATCTGCTTGGCTTTCTTCTTCGACACCGCTTCGATATCGTCGCCGATCAGGCCGATCGGGCATTCGGATTGCACCGAAATGCCGTTGTTGAGGGGGAACAGCGCCTCGATTTCATCCATCACCTTGTCCAGCTTCTTGTCGCCGCCGAACACGATGTCCTTTTCCTGGAAATCGGAGGTGAATTGCATGGTGCCGAAGGCGTTGACGCCGGTGACACCGATGAAGTAGTTACGGCGCGACGCCCAGGAATACTGGCCGCAACCCACCGGGCCGTGGCTGATGTGCACCATATCCTTGATCGGGCCCCACACCACGCCCTTGGAACCGGCGTAGGCGCAGCCGCGCACGGTCATCACGCCGGGCAGGGATTTGATGTTGGACTTCACGCCGCAGTCAGGCTTGCCTTCCTCGTACACATTGAGGTGCTTGGCGCGTTTCTTGGCGGATTTTTCCGGATATGCAGCGAGCACCTCCTGGATCAACTCCTGGTTCCGGGTTTTGACGTCTGTACTCATTTGAAACTCCTTATCGTGATATTCGCAGGGTGAGTGGGGTGCGCTCCACCCACCCTACATAGATCAGGCTGCCGCAGCCGCCTTACCGACGATGGACTCGTCCACCGCCTGCATGATGCCGAACTCGAGCAGCAGGTCTTCCAGCTCATCCATGGTGATCGGGGTCGGGATGGTGCCGTTGCCCGCATTGGCATGGATTTTTGCAGCGAGCTGACGGTATTCGTCGGCCTGCTTGGAATCCGGTGCATATTCCAGCACCGTCATGCGGCGCAGCTCGGCGTGCTGAACCACGTTGTCACGAGGGACGAAGTGAATCAGCGTGGTGTTCAGCCGCTTCGCCAGCGCGTCGGCCAGCTCGTATTCCTTGTCGGTCTGACGTTCGTTGCAGATCAGGCCGCCCAGGCGCACGCCGCCGGCATTGGCGTACTTCAGAATGCCCTTGGAGATGTTGTTGGCCGCATACATGGCCATCATCTCGCCGGACATCACGATGTAGAT
>JASJPB010000054.1:0-14282 GCA_031426915.1 Sulfuricellaceae bacterium
CAGCGCATTCGTAATGCGAAGGTCACCAGTTCGATTCCGGTCATCGGCACCAGTACAAAAGCGGCTCACAGCGATGTGGGCCGTTTTATTTCACAGCTACCCCAGCGAGCATTTCTTGCATGAGCCCATCCTGGCCGACTACGGCATCCTTGAATCTGCCTGAATTGAAATTCAGCAGGCGCTCTCAGATTTCATGCCTGCAGAACAAACCCCGGCAGGCCGTATCCGGGCTGGCCTGAAGCATATGCGTTCTGCACCAGGCCGGCATTCCACTCGCGCTGGCTCCATGCCGTCGGATAACCGCCTGTGGAATATTTGACCGTGGTATCGTTTGCCTGCGGCATATAGACCTTCAACGCGTTTACTTCCTGCTCGCTCAGCAGTGCATTTTTAAACAAACCCGGTCCACCCGCCGTGTCTTGTACCAGACCAGGCAAAGAACCGTTGCTCATGCGGATCTGGTCCATGTTCTGCCAGCCGAATATTCCCCCGCTGCCTGCGGTCTGCAAGCGCAATGCCCCGTTCACATCGACACCGATGCGCGTAAAGCCGCCCGAGTTGTTGCTGAGTTTGTCCATTGCCGAGGACAGCACCGGATTATTCTTGTAGGGGTCGATGTAATCCATGCCGAGATCGGATGCCAACTGGCGAAGCTCATCGACATTCGAACCCGTGGCGCGAGCGATGTCGTAGATGTTCACATTCGCCGTCTTAAATGCTTCCGCCACTTCCTGGGGAGATGTTCCCGATTGCGTCAGGGCCTTGATGTCAAAATCCGACATCACCGCTGATGCCTTTTGGGTCGCCATCGATGCCTGGAGTATCTGATTGAACGGGACGGCGGAACTCACGTCCGATTCCTTGGCGGTTGACCGCGTAGAGGCAAGCTTGCTTGTTGCGCTGGATGAGTAGTTACCGATAGATCCGTTTATCGCCGTCATTTCCGTTCTCCTCTACTGCCGTGCTTGATCATTGTTGAGTGCCAACCCATTATGACAATCAAGGAAGCACAGAACATGCCAACATCAGGAGACCGAGGCAGGGCTTGATGCCATGGAAAATCAGAGGGGCCGATACGCCTGCATGCGGCAATATTTGCCGTCCGGGTTTTCGGGAAGGCAAATATTGACCGGGCAGATACCCACTCACACCAGAAGCGCTTGCGGCGCTTCAGTGGCTCAGACCCTTTTGGCCAGTTCGACCGCTTGGCCGATGTAATTGCCGGGCGTCATTTTCAGCAGGCGCTGCTTTTCGCCCTCGGGAATGGCGAGTCCGCTGATGAAGGCGTGCAGGCTTTCGCGGTTGATGCCGCTCTTGCCGCGGGTGAGTTCCTTGAGCTGTTCGTAGGGGTTCTCCACACCATAGCGGCGCATCACGGTCTGGATCGGCTCGGCGAGCACTTCCCAATTGAGGTCGAGATCCTGTTCCAGGCGCTGCGGGTTCACTTCCAGCTTGTTGAGTCCACGCAGGGTCGAGTCGTAGCCCAGCAAGGTGTATCCCAGCCCCACGCCCATGTTGCGCAACACAGTGGAGTCGGTGAGGTCGCGCTGCCAGCGGGAAATCGGCAGCTTCTCGCTCAGATGGCGCAACACGGCATTGGCGAGCCCGAGATTGCCTTCCGAGTTTTCGAAATCGATGGGATTGACCTTGTGCGGCATGGTAGAAGAACCCACTTCGCCGGCTTTCACCTTCTGCTTGAAATAACCCTGGGAAATATAGCCCCACACATCGCGGTCCAGGTCGACCAGGATGGTATTGACGCGGCCAAAGGCGTCGAACAGTTCGGCCATGTAATCGTGCGGCTCGATCTGGATGGTGTAGGGGTTGAACGCCACGCCCAGTCCCTCCACGAACTTGCGCGCGAAGCCTTCCCAGGCGAAATCGGGGTAGGCGGAAAGATGGGCGTTGTAGTTGCCCACCGCGCCGTTGATCTTGCCCAGGATTTCGACTGCGGCAATGCGCGCCTGCTGACGCTCCAGGCGGTAAACCACATTGGCCAGTTCCTTGCCGACGGTGGTGGGAGATGCCGGCTGGCCGTGGGTGCGCGCCAGCATGGGATAGGCGGCAAGTCCATGAGCCAGTTCCCGCAACCTGGATATAACTTTCTCCAACCCCGGCAGCATCACGCTGTCGCGGGCCGTTTTCAGCATCAGCGCATGGGAAAGATTGTTGATGTCTTCGGAAGTGCAGGCGAAGTGGATGAACTCGCTTACCTTCATCACCTCGGCGTTGCCCGCGAGGCGCTGCTTGAGCCAGTATTCCACCGCCTTGACATCATGGTTGGTGGTCTTCTCGATATCCTTGACCGCCTGCGCATCCGCCTCGGCGAATTCCACCATGATCCGGTCCAACTCCGCCACGGTGGCAGCGGAAAATTCTGGCACTTCGGTGATGGCTGGCTCGCGCCCCAGTGCCTTGAGCCATTCTATTTCCACCACCACACGGTAGCGTATCAGCGCGAATTCGCTGAAGCAGGGACGCAGGGCATCAAGCTTGGTGTGATAACGACCGTCGAGGGGGGAGATTGCGGTGAGGGTAGAGAGGCTCATAAGGCTGTCGATCGCATAAAGATTGTTGAAGACAGGCAGGGTGGATAAAGCGCGTGGCACCTATCCACCCTACATATTTCACTTGAATTCATAAGACGGCGGAACGCGGGCGAGTTTAGTGAAATCCCGCCGAGGAAAGGGCGAACAAGCCACCGTTGCGGGTCTGCACCAGCAGATCCTGCCCCAGTGCGAGCGGCGGCGCACCAATGGCGCTGCCGTCGGTGGCCACGCGGGCAACGAAGCTGCCATCCTCGCGCGACAGGAAGTGCACCTGGCCTTCCAGGTCGCCGACGGCAATATATTTCCCTCTCACTTCAGGCGCGCTGAGGCGGCGGTTGAGCAGCTTGTCCTGCTTCCAAATGCTGGCGCCGCTGTTTTTGTCCAGGGCATGCATCGCACCTTTGACATCGCTGACGTACACGCTGGATTGATCCAGGGCCAGACCGGAAATGCTCGACATTTCCCGCGCCCACAGCAGGTTACCGTTGAGAACCTCGAAGCACGCCACCCGCCCCTGATAGGCGACAGCGCAAATGCGCTTGTCATCCACCACCGGCATGCTGGTCACATCCGCGATACGCTCCAGCTCGCTTGCGCCTCTGGGTTGCGCCACGCTCGCCTCCCAACCCAGATTGCCATTGGCGAGGGAAAGCGCCACCAGCTTGCCGCCGGCATAACCGGCAAACACCGCCCCGCGCTTGACCACCACACCGGCATAACTACGAATCGCCAGGGACGGCATGGGTTTTTGGTAAACCCACCTGTGCTTGCCATCGCTGGCGCTCAGACCAGAAATCCGGCCATCCACGGAACGCACCACCACGATGCCATCCGCCGCCTGGGGCGCACTCAGCACTTCCGACGAAACCTTGGCCTGCCACAAAGCCTTGCCGTCCAGATCGTAGGCCAGTACCTCTCCCTTGGGAGTTGCCGCCAGCACCAGGCCGTCGCCCACGCCCACCGCGGCGGAGAGTTTCTTGCCGGTTTCCACGCGCCACAGCTGTTTCCCACTCTCGGCATCGAAGCGGGCAATGACGCCGGCACCCGCGGCATAGATACTGCCGCCTTCAAGCGCAGGAGTAAAAACATAATCTCCAGCGGCGCCGATAGCGGCCTGCCATTGAGTTTTTACCGCCAGGGATTGCTTGAGTTGCGGCAAGGGCGCGGGAGTTTCCTTACTGTCCTTGCCTCCCCACAAGCCGAAGCCGGTGGAAAGGGATTCGCCCATGCCGGCACATCCGGCCAGCGACAAGGCCAGCAGTCCGGCAACAGGTATTGCGTAGGCAGCCGTTTTCATCATCCCCCCAATGCATCCAGTTTCATCTGCACCAGACCGCGATAAGCGCTGGCCGGATCCATTTTTTCCAGGGCCAGCTTGTATGCTGCCTGCGCCTCCGTTCCCTTGCCTGATGCTGCCAGCACATCGCCCTTGAGATCCGCGTAGAGGCCGTCAAACGCCGTACCATGCTTGGCTTCGAGCAGCTTCAGGGCCTCGCCATGGTTCTTTTCGTCCAGCAACATGCCCGCCAGACGCAAGCGCGCCGTATCCCTGAGCTCGTCGCTCTTGGCGTGATCCAACACCCATTGCAGCTGTGCCTTCGCACTCTTGGCATCGCCCGAGTCATAATTAAGTTTTGCCGCCGCCAGGGCCGCGCGGGAAGAATAGGCCGAGCCCGGGTATTGCTCGATCAACTGGCCTGCCACCTCCCGCACCTGCTTGGTATCGCGGCTCTCGAACGCACCCTGCAGCACCTCATACAGCCCTGCTGCCTGCACCGTCTGTTTGTTCTGGTAATAGCGCCAGCCCTGCATGCCGGCCACGACGGACACGAATACGGCCAGCGCCAGCAAGACCGTATTGCCATACTGATTCCACCACGCCTTGATGGCATCTATTTGTTCCTGCTCTTCCAGATCGTAAGCCATTTGAATACCTTTACCGTTATGTTTTTTTAAACGCGTTGCATTACATCGGCGGCTTCCGCCACCGCCATCCGCGCCTGCTCGCCCATTTCGCGCAGCGGCTTGAGGGTGACTTGTCCTGTGGCAGCCTCGTCGTCGCCGATAATGACTGCAAACCTGGCCCCGCTGGCATCCGCTTTCTTCATCTGCGACTTGAAGCTGCCGCCGCCGCAATGCAAAATCGCGTGCAGTCCCTGCTCGCGCAATACTTCCGCAACCTGGAATGCGAAGCGATCCGCCGCTTCGCCCTGGTGTACCACATAGGCGTCGGAGAATTGCTCCGGCGCCTGAAACTGCTGTTGCTCCAGCAATGCCAGCAGGCGCTCCACCCCCATGGCGAAACCGCATGCCGGTGCCGGCTTGCCGCCGATCTGCGCGATCAGGCCATCGTAGCGCCCGCCGGCGCATACCGTGCCCTGCGCGCCCAGGCGCGTGGTCACCCACTCGAACACGGTGAAATTGTAATAGTCCAGCCCGCGCACCAGACGCGGGTTGATGCGATATTCGATACCGGCATCGCGCAGCATACCCTGCAATGCATCGAAATGCTGGAGCGAGGCTTCGTCCAGGTCGTCCAGCAGCTTGGGCGCGGCCTCGATCAAGGCTTGCAGCGCCGGGTTCTTGCTGTCCAGCACGCGCAACGGATTGGTATGCAGGCGGCGTTTGGAGTCCTCGTCCAGCAGTTCGAGATGCTGTTCCAGGTAATTTACCAGCCGGGAGCGGTGGCGCGCGCGGTCTTCGGAACTACCCAGGGTGTTGATTTCCAGCGATACGTCTTCAAGGCCTAGCCGCTTCCACAAGCGGGCAGTCATGATGATCTGTTCGGCATCAATATCCGGGCCGGCGAAGCCGAGCGACTCCACGCCGACCTGGTGAAACTGGCGGTAGCGCCCCTTCTGCGGGCGCTCGTGGCGGAACATCGGCCCCATGTACCACAGGCGCTGCGGCGCGTTGTAGAGCAGATTGTGCTGCAGCACCGCGCGCACGCAAGAAGCCGTGCCTTCAGGGCGTAGCGTCAGGCTTTCGCCGTTGAGGGCATCGATGAAGGTGTACATTTCCTTCTCCACGATGTCGGTCACTTCGCCGATGGCGCGCTTGAACAACCCGGTCTGCTCCACGATGGGCATGCGGATACACTTGTATCCGTAGCTCTTGAGCCAGTCGCGTACCGTATCCTCGAAAAACTCCCACAGCGCTGCGTGCTCGGGAAGGATGTCGTTCATGCCGCGGATTGCCTGGATTGCCGTACTCATTGATTTTTCGCCTTGTCTCTAGCGGCCGGACAGGATGGCTTGCTGCACCCCGCTCCAGAATTTGATGCGCGCCTCCACCGCCTGGGCTGCGGCGGCTTCGGCTTCGCGCATGCGCTCGGCGTCGCCGCCGCACAACTCTTGCAGCATCTTCAGGGAGAGCGGCGCATGGGAAGTCTCGTCGAGATGGATGTGGCGTTCCAGGTAATAGTGGAAGGCCGGCGCCTGATCCTTGCCGATGCTCATTTTTGCCAGGAAGGCACGGAACATGTTGGGGATCACGTGCTCCCGACCCAGCGCGAAGGCTGCCGCCACTACATGGGGCTTGCCGCTGGCGATGAAGCCGAAGGTGGTGCGCATGAAATCGCGCGCCGGTTCGGGCACGTCGCCCTGCGCCAGCGCAGCGTCGATGCCGATCTTCTGCACCAGTTCAATGAAGGCCAGGGGCTTTTCTGCCGAAGCGCCGACCTCTGCCATGGCCTGACAATAAAGCTCGAAATGGCTGGCATAGGTTTCGCGTCCTTCGCTGTCCGGCAACCCCAGGTCCGATTCCTCTTCGAGGATGATTTCGTTGATGAAGCGGCGCACCGACGGGTGTCCGAAAGGCATCCAGGGCACCGCGGCAGGCGCGATGGTGCCCTGGAGATCTTTGGCCAGAGACATGAAATCCCACACCGAATAAACATGGTGGGACATGAAGCGGTCCAGGTCGTCTACACCTTGTAGCGATCCGTACACGGCATGATTGTTGAGCCGCTCCCGCAGGGGTGCAAGAAAAGAAACGTCCATCATGGATTTAGTCCACTGCCTTGATTGAAATGGTTTTCCTGGCGCCATCCTGCTTCATGGCAGCGATTTTGGCACGCACCTGGCGCTCGATCTGGTCCACGATTTCCGCTTCCGTTACCTTGTAACTCGGCTTGCCTTCGACGTAGAGCAGGTTGGGCGATCCGCCCGCGAGTCCGATATCCGCTTCGCGCGCTTCCCCGGGACCGTTCACCACGCAGCCCAGCACCGCCACGTCGAGGTGTTCCATCACGTCTTCCAGGCGCTGCTCCAGGGCATTGACGGTCTTGATGACGTCGAATTCCTGGCGCGAGCAGGACGGACAGGCAATGATGTTGATGCCCTTGTTGCGCAAGTGCAGGCTTTTCAGAATATCGAAGCCGACCTTGACCTCTTCCACCGGATCGGCGGCGAGCGAAACACGAATGGTGTCGCCAATGCCGGAAGCCAGGATCATGCCCAGGCCGATGGCGGATTTCACACTGCCGGAGCGCAACCCTCCGGCCTCGGTGATCCCCAGGTGAAGCGGCTGTTCGATCTGGCTGGCGAGCAGCTTGTATGCCTCTACCGTCATGAAGATTTCCGACGCCTTGAGGCTGACCTTGAAATCGGGAAAATTGAGGCGTTCGAGAATTTCAATGTGGCGTAGCGCGGATTCCACCAGCGCCTCCGGCGTCGGTTCGCCGTATTTCTTCTGCAGATCCTTTTCCAGCGAACCTGCATTGACGCCGATACGGATCGGGATGCCATGATCCTTGGCCGATTGCACCACCGCCTTGACACGATCTTCGCGCCCGATGTTGCCGGGGTTGATGCGCAGGCAATCCGCACCCAGTTCCGCCACCCGCAACGCGATCTTGTAGTCGAAATGGATGTCGGTAATGAGCGGCACCGGGGAACGCTTCCTGATCAGCCCGAAGGCTTCCGCCGCTTCCATGCTGGGCACGGACACCCGCACGATGTCCGCGCCGGCCCTGGCAGCGCGTTCGATCTGCGCCACGGTCGCGTCCACATCGGTGGTTTCGGTATTGGTCATGGTCTGCACCGAAATCGGCGCATCGCCGCCGACCGCGACATTGCCGACCATGATCTGCCGGCTCTTGCGGCGGGGAATTTCAACTTTGAACATGCCTACTCCAGCGTCAACCGCGCCACATCCGCCTTGGTATGGGCATTGAGGTCAACCGGCTGGCCCTTGTAAGTCAGTTTGACGTTGGGCGCACTGCCTATCACCAGGGATAAGGGCGGTTCTCCCTGCACGGTTTGCTGCGTCCCGGCCAGGTTGTTTTGAGAATGAATTTTCTTGCCGTTTTTGTCGCGCACTTCCACCCAGGCCGATCCGGAAAAAGCCAGACCCAATGACGCCTGGGCAAGGGAAGCAGGGGGAATCGGGGCCGCTGGGGCAGCCGGGGCCTCGGCCCGGGCCGGCGCTGGCACGGCGGGCGTCTCGGCCGGCTGTAGCGGAGCAGGCGTTTCCTGAGCTGGCACGAGGCCGGCCGATGGCGTTACCACGTCCTGGGCGGCCAAATCCGGGGTGGAGGATAAAGCAGACTTGGACACCGTGACCCGGGTCTTTCCCTGTTCGGGGCCTAGCCATTCCAGCACGGACCAGGAGACCAGAGCCACCACCACAAAAATCACAGCCAGCCATTTTATCCAGGGCCTGGCATGGTGTTCGGAAAAGCTGATCTGCTGGGAAGGGGCCTGGATGTGCCGTGATGTCGCTTCCGGTTCACTGCCGAAAGCCGAGGCCGCCAACTGATCGGGATCGAGTTGCACCAGACGGGCGTAATTCCGGATGAAACCGCGCACGAAAGTACGCCCGGGAAGGCTCGCGTAATCGTCGGCTTCCAGCGCCTCGATCTGCTTCACACCCAGGCGAAGTGCGCGTGCCACATCGGCCACACTCATGTCCTGCTTTTCACGGGCACGTGCCAAAGTCTGGCCGGCGCGCTCCGCTACCGGGACATACGATTCCGCATGGACTTTTTCCATTCCATCAGGGGCATGAGTCCTTAGCGAGTCGGATTCCGCTTGAGGGACGATAGACTGCTCAGCAATATCCTCGGTCACTGCCGGCCCTCTTCTTTGGTTTTTGCGGCATAGTCAAATTCGCGATTGCGATAGGCCAGCGCCTCGCGCGAATCGGGAAATTTCTTTCTCAACTGCAGCCCGTAATTGGTTTCCTCGTCGCGGTTCCCCATGCGGTGAGCAATGCGCAACCCCAGCCACAGCCCCTCGGGGCTCGGTGCGGCCGCCTTGAGGTAGCGCTCGAGAAAAAACTGGGCATCGCCAAAAGAACCACGACGAAGGTTAAGTTCGGACAGTTGATACAGGGCTTGGGGCGGAACGGTTTGAAACTTGATGGCGCGCAGAAGCAACTCTTCCCCGCCCTTCTCGTCGCCCTTCTTGAGCAGGCACAGGCCCGCATTCAGATAGGCAACCTCGGGGGTCGCATAGAGCGGATTCTTGAGCGCGGTCATGAAATGGCCGATGGCATCATCCACACGGTTACGCTGGCACAGAAACCAGCCGTAGTTGTTGTGCGCTTCTGAATTTACCGGATCGATATTGAGGGAACGCTGGAAATTCTCCTCCGCCTTGGCGTCTTCTCTCAGCTCCATGTACACCAGGCCGAGTATGTAGTAGGCGGGGGCATACTTGGAGTCGGCTCGTATCGCCTCGTTCAATTCTTCCAGAGCAATGCCCAGCTTGCCCATGCCGTAGTAGCCGCTGCCCAATTCGGTATGAACCTGGGCGCGCCGGTTATCGTCGGATTGCTGAACGGCCCACACCGGCAGGGAAAAACCCGCCCACACCAGCGCCATCATCGCCAGCAGCTTCTTCATGCGGCAACCTCCACAATGTTGTACTGCGTCCGTCTGGTTTTGTCCTGCACCTGCCCCGCAAGCTGGCCACAGGCGGCATCGATGTCGCCGCCGCGGGTCTTGCGGGTGGTGGCGACCAGTCCCGCCTGCATCAATTCATCGCGGAAACGGCGCACCGATTCAGGCCGGGATCGATTGTAACCCGACATGGGAAAGGGATTGAAGGGAATCAGGTTGAACTTGCATGGCACATCCTTCACCAGTGCGATCAGTTCCCTGGCATGGGCCACGCTGTCGTTGATCCCGTCCAGCATGACATACTCGAAAGTGATGAAATCCCGTGGCGCCTTTTCGATATAACGGCGGCAGGCCGCCATCAGCTCGGCCAGGGGATACTTCCGGTTGACCGGCACCAGCACGTCGCGCAACGCATCGTTGGGCGCGTGCAGCGATACCGCCATGGCCACCGGGCATACGTCGCGCAGACGGTCCATGGCCGGCACCAGGCCGGAAGTGCTCACCGTCACACGACGGCGCGAGAGACCGTAAGCATGGTCGTCCAGCATCAGGTTCAATGCCGTCACCACGTTGTCGAAATTGGCTAGGGGCTCGCCCATGCCCATCAGCACCACGTTGCTGATGATGCGTTCGCCTTTTGGATCACGGCCCAAGGCTTTGTTGGCCCACCATAACTGGCCGATGATTTCCGCCACCGTCAGGTTGCGGTTGAAACCCTGTTTTCCGGTGGAACAGAAACTACATTCCAGTGCACAGCCCACCTGGCTCGACACGCACAGCGTGCCGCGCTCATCCTCGGGGATGAACACGGTCTCGATGCCGTTGCCGGCGCCCACGTCCAGCAGCCATTTGCGCGTGCCGTCATCGGACAATTGTTCTTTAAGCAGCTTTGGCGGCTCGACCACCGCCAAGGCGCTCAATTTCTCCCGCAACGACTTGGCGAGATCGCTCATGCGCGCGAAATCGCTCTCGCCGTAATGATGCATCCAGCGCAGCACCTGCTTGGCGCGAAAAGGCTTCTCGCCGATTTCCGCGAAGAAGGCGGTGAGCTGGGGCAGGTCGAAGTCGAGCAGATTGACCGGCATTAGCGGTTATAGACTTCCATGCCGGGGAAAAAGTAGCCGATTTCCACCTTGGCGGTTTCGGGACCGTCGGAGCCGTGCACGGCATTGGCATCGATGCTCTCGGCGAAGTCGGCGCGAATGGTGCCCTTTTCTGCTTTTTTCGGATCGGTAGCACCCATCAAATCACGGTTCTTGGCAATCGCATTCTCGCCTTCCAGCGCCTGGATCATCACCGGGCCGGAAATCATGAAATCCACCAGGTCCTTGAAGAAAGGACGCTCGCGGTGCACGGCGTAGAAGCCTTCAGCATCGGCGCGGGACAGCCACTTCATCTTGGAAGCGACGATCTTGAGGCCGTTGCTCTCGAAACGGGAGTAGATTTTACCGATCACGTTTTTTGCCACGGCGTCGGGTTTGATGATGGACAGGGTGCGTTCAACAGCCATTTAATATCTCCAGATAAAGCAGGTTAAGGTTCTTCAAGAACCGGCTAAAATACCACGGAATCCTTACAAAATAAACCTCGCGGCGGCAAAAACGAAGTGATAACATGCCGGGCATCTATTGTGACCATTCCGCAAGCAGGGAGTTTCGATGCCGGAGCAGCCAGTCCATGACGAACAGGCCGAAATCAAGAAACGCGCCATGCGACGTCTGGTGGTCGCCGCTTCGCTGGTCGCCGCCGCTGTCGTCGCCCTCACCGTATTAAGCCAGAAGAAGCCCGAACCTCCGCTGCCGGTTGCCACTGCACCTTCGCCCGCGACGGAAAAGCCTGAACCAGCCCAGCCAGAAGTTCTGGCGGAAAAGCCGGCCGAAGAAAAACCGGCCGAACCGCCTGTCGAACAAACACCGCCCGTACCCGATCCGGAAGCAAAACCCCTTACGCCCCCCGCTCCCCCGCCACCACAGGTGGTCAACAAGCCTGCCACGCTGGCCCCCGTAACTGCAAAACCACGTGTAGAGGCCCCTGTTGCAACACCAGCGGCAGTCAAAACGGCAAGCATTGAAGCGCCAGTTTCTCCAAAGCCGCCAACCACCGCCAAAAGCGTCGTGCCCCAGCAACCGATTCCACCAGCAGCGCCGATGATCGAGCAAAAACCTGTTGCCGCACCGGCCAAAACAGTGGAAGCGCCACCTCAGCCAGCCAAACCGGCGGCCGAGCCCGTGCCACCCAAGGGTTATGTGGTACAACTGGGGCTGTTTTCCAACCCGGACAACGCGCTGCAATTGCAAAAACGCCTGGCGGAACACGGCATCAAGTCCTATACCGAAACCCGGCTGCATGTCGGCCCTTTCCAGACCAAAGCTGAAGCGGATCAGGCCCAGGCCAAGATTCGCAGTCTGGGCATCAATGCCGTACTCGCCCCAGTGCGCTGACCCCCACATCAACTTGAATTAACCCATGCAATCCGAATCCGGCATTAAAAAAACTCGCCTCCCTGCGCTGGCGCTGGGTGCGCTTGGCATCGTCTATGGCGATATCGGCACCAGCCCGCTGTATACCCTGAAGGAAGTTTTCGCCCCCAGCGCCCACCAGTTACCGGCGTCCCCGGACAACATTCTCGGCATCCTGTCGCTGGTGCTGTGGTCGCTGATCATCGTGGTTTCGATCAAATATGTGGTGTTCGTGATGCGCGCCGACAACCGCGGCGAGGGCGGCATCATGGCGCTGATCGCGCTGGCGCTGCGCGAGGCGGGAGACAACCCGAAGCGTCAGCGCATGATCATGCTGATCGGCATTCTCGGCGCCTGCATGTTTTACGGCGACGGCATGGTGACCCCGGCGATTTCCGTCCTTTCCGCCGTGGAGGGCCTTGAGATCGGAACGCCGCTACTGCGCCCGTACATCATTCCGATCGCGCTGACGGTGCTATTTTTCCTGTTCTTCATCCAGCGCCATGGCACCGCCCGCGTCGGCACCCTGTTCGGCCCGGTGATGCTGATCTGGTTTTCGGTCCTCGCCATACTTGGCGCCACCCAGATCGTGCAGGCGCCCGAGGTGCTGCGCGCCGTCAACCCGGCCTATGCCGTGCATCTTTTCCTCATGCACCCGTGGCTCGCCTTCATCGCGCTGGGCGCGGTGGTGCTGGCACTGACCGGCGGCGAGGCGCTGTATGCCGACATGGGCCACTTCGGACGCAAACCGATCCAGCTGGCGTGGTTCGCTTTCGTGCTGCCGGCGCTGCTGCTCAACTACTTCGGCCAGGGCGCGCTGCTGCTGCGCCATCCCGAGGCGATCAACAATCCGTTCTACCATCTGGTGCCGGGATGGGCGCTGTACCCGATGATCGCGCTCGCCACCCTGGCCACGGTGATTGCTTCCCAGGCGGTGATTTCCGGCGCTTTCTCGGTGACCCGCCAGGCGATGCAGCTGGGTTTTGTGCCGCGCATGCAGGTACAGCACACCTCGGAACAGGAACAGGGCCAGATCTACCTTCCCGCCGTCAATTGGGCGCTACTCGCGGCGGTGGTAGTCCTGGTGCTGGGTTTCCGTTCCTCCGGCAACATGGCCGCCGCTTACGGCATCGCCGTCACCGGCGACATGGTGATCACCTCCATTCTCGCCACCTTTGTTTTCAGCCGCGCACTGGGCTGGGGCTGGACCAAGGCAATCGCGCTATTCAGCGCCTTCCTGGTGGTGGATCTCGCCTTCTTCGCCGCCAACGTGCTCAAAATTTCGGATGGCGGCTGGTTCCCCCTGATCGCCGGCTTTGCCATCTTCATCCTGATGACGACCTGGAAGCGCGGCCGTCAACTCCTGTACAAGCGCATGGAAGGCGATGCCCTCGCGCTCGACCCCTTCATCGCCAGCCTAGGCTACAGCGACATGGCGCGCGTGCCCGGCACGGCGATATTCATGACCCCCAACCCCAAGGGGGTACCCCAGGCGCTGCTGCACAATCTCAAGCACAACAAGGTGCTGCACGAACGCGTGATCCTGGTGACGGTCCTGACCCAGGACATTCCCCGCGTTGCCGAAGCCGATCGGGTCCAGATGGAAACGCTGCCGAACGACTTTCACCGTATCACATTGTCCTACGGTTTCATGGACGAACCGGATCTGCCGCGTGATCTGACCCTGTGCTGCGCGCAGCACGGCATCGAACTGGACATGATGGACACCTCTTTCTTCATCGGCCGCGAGACCCTGATTCCCAGGGTCGGATCGGAAATGTGCCTGTGGCGCGAGAAGCTCTTCATCAGCATGTTCCGCAACGCCGGCAGCGCGACGCACTTCTTCAAGCTGCCGCCCAATCGGGTGGTGGAACTGGGGGCGCAGGTCATACTTTAGAGACAATCCGCATTGTCCGGCCTTCCAGTCCAACGCGCAAAGCCAGCGCAAGCTGTTATAATTCCGCACTTTTTTCCGCGCTCAATCGATTATGGCCACCCTCCACGAAGAAATCCTCCGCCGCCGCACTTTCGCCATCATTTCCCACCCCGACGCGGGTAAAACCACCCTCACCGAGAAAATGCTGTGGTTCGGCGGCGCGATCCAGATGGCGGGCGCGGTGCGCGCGCGCAAATCGGACCGCCACGCGGTTTCGGACTGGATGGAACTGGAGAAGCAGCGCGGCATTTCGGTGACTTCGTCGGTGATGCAGTTCCCCTACCGCGAGTGCATCGTCAATCTGCTCGATACCCCCGGCCACGAGGACTTCTCCGAGGATACTTACCGCACCCTGACGGCGGTGGATTCGGCCGTGATGGTGATCGATTCGGTCAACGGCGTGGAAGCCCAGACCATCAAGCTGCTCAACGTGTGCCGCTTGCGCGACACGCCCATCCTCACCTTCATCAACAAGCTCGACCGCGAAGGCAAGG
>JASJPB010000054.1:14476-18201 GCA_031426915.1 Sulfuricellaceae bacterium
GATCGGCGACCAGGCCGACGAACTGCGCATCGACATCGAACTGGTGCGCGGCGCGTCCCACACCTTCGACCGCGCGGCCTACCTGTCGGGCAAACAGTCGCCGGTGTTCTTCGGCTCGGCGATGAACAACTTCGGCGTGCAATCGCTGCTCGACGCCATTGTCGAGCTGTCCCCCGCCCCGCTGCATCGCCCCGCCCAAAGCCGGCAGGTGGAGCCGGACGAGCCCAAATTCTCCGGCTTCGTGTTCAAGATCCAGGCCAACATGGACCCCAGGCACCGCGACCGCATCGCCTTCATCCGCATCTGCTCTGGCCGCTTCGACCGCGGCATGAAAATCAAGCAGGTGGCGAGCGGCAAGCTGTTCACGGTGAGCAACGCCATCACCTTCATGGCGCAGGACCGCAACACCACCGATGAGGCCTACGCCGGCGACATCATCGGCATCCCCAACCACGGCACGATTCGGCTCGGCGACACCTTCAGCGAGGGCGAGGATCTCAAATTTACCGGCATTCCTTCCTTCGCGCCGGAAATCTTCCGCCGCGCCCGGATCAAGAACCCGCTCAAGATGAAGCAGTTGCAGAAAGGCTTGCAGCAACTCGCCGAGGAAGGCGCCACCCAGCTCTTTCGCCCCATTTCGTCCAACGATCTGATCCTGGGCGCGGTCGGCATGTTGCAGTTCGATGTGGTAGCCCACCGCCTGCAATATGAGTACGGTGTGGACGTGCTGTTCGAACATTTCGATGTGGCCACGGCACGCTGGCTGCGCGGCAGCGACCTGGAACTGAAAAAGCTGGTGGACAAGCACGGCTTCAACGTGGCGCTGGATGGCGCGAACGAATACGTCTATCTCGCCCCCAACCGGGTGAACCTGAACCTGGCCCAGGAACGCTTCCCGGAAATCAAGTTCCTGGAAACGCGGGAAATCGCCTAATCCGTAATACCATAGAACTTTACTCGACCATTCATGCCTAAATCTGCACACAGAAAAATGAACTGACCGATCCTGGACGTTCATAACTCTTGTTTGGAGGTTTACCATGAAAATGCTGCATTTACCCGAGTTCCACGGCCTGGAATCCGTGGCCCACGCCCATCTTTCGGTGGCCAGACTGTTCTTCCTCTATGCCATTCCGCTATCGATCATTCCCCCGCTGATGCTCTACTATGCGGGCACCATGTATGGCGGAAAAGAATTGTTGCTGGAATTCACCAATCCCCAGCTGCAAACCATCGGCGTGGTATTTTTCCTCACCGAGATCGCCATGCTGTTCGTCATGGCAGCGCTCATCCAGCGCATCGGAGAGGTGATCGAACTTCACACCAGTTTCGAGGATGCGTTCAAGCTGGCGGTGATTGCCCCCACACCCCTGTGGCTGGCACCGCTGTTCCTGTTCATCCCCAGCTTCCTGCTCAACCTCACGGTGGGCGCACTGGCGCTGATGGCCACGGGCGTGCTGATCTATTACAGCGTGCCGTCGATTCTCAAGGTTGAGGAAAAAGGCCACGCCATGCTGCTCTCCGGCTGGATATGCGTCGCCGGCATGGTGGCTTGGGCGGCAATGATGTATTTGACCCTGCTCACCTGGAATGCGGTCACCTCATCCCTGCCCCTGTAAATCGAATCTTTCGGCGGGAAAGCGCCTCGGCGCCTTCCCGTTTTATCCTAGAAACCTCAGTTGGACGTGGTGGAGTGTGCGGTTTTTGGGGTGCAGGGCAAGGCGTAACGACGAGGAATGGTCATTCCATTCCAAGGAGTTACAACGCAGCCATGCGCCGCAAAAATCGTGCAATCCGCCACGTAGCGATCTCACCAAACGGATGAAAAGGTAAACCATGAAGAAGTTCATTGGAACCAGACTGTTAAACATCGTGGTGAGCGGTCAACTGAGGTTTCTAGGTTTATTGACGCGCATCAACTCAATTGACCTCCAGGGCCAAGGCATAGGGTAAAATGGGCGGGTGGACATTAAAAACCTGATCGCCTACTTCTTTCCCCGCCAGGGCACCATTTCCCACCAGGAGAAATTTCTTTCAAGCCTCGGCGCCTTCGCTGCGGTGCTGTTGGTAGCCCTGATCAGCCAATACTATTCCGAGACAGCGCACTTCCCCTTCCTCGCCGCCTCCATGGGCGCCTCCACCATCCTGCTCCTGGCCGCGCCCCATAGCCCGGTTTCCCAACCCTGGCCGTTATTAGGGGGGCACATGATCGCGGCCCTGGTTGGCATCACCTGCGCCAGATACGTGCCCAACCTCTATCTCGCAGCCTCGCTGGCGGTGGGCCTCACCGTGGCCTTGATGCTCTACCTGCGCTGCCTGCATCCGCCCGGCGGCGGAACCGCCCTGCTGGTAGTGATCGGCGGCCCAAAAATTACCGCCATGGGCTACCAGTTCGCCCTCACGCCCTTGCTGTTCAATCTGGCTTTACTGCTGGTCATGGCGCTTATCATCAACAGGCTGATACCGGGGCGGCACTATCCATACAGTCTCTCCCTCTTCGCCGCAATACCGCAAGCCGCCACGGCGAAAGGTGCCGCGAAACTCAGTTTCAACCAGGACGACTTGCTCGTAGCGCTACGCAAGATCGACGCCTACATCGACGTCACCGGCGAAGACCTCAACCGCATCTACACTCTCGCCACCATTCACGCCCACCGGCGCAAGATGGGCGAAATCCGCTGTGCCGACATCATGACGCGCGACGTGGTTTCGGTTACATCCGATGCCGATCTTGAAACGGTATGGAAGCTGCTGCGCGCACACAAGATCAGGGGCATGCCGGTGCTCGAGAACGGGCGCGTGGCAGGCATGGTCGCCATCGCCGACTTCCTCAAGCTGGCCGACTGGCGCATGTGCCGCTCGCCGTTACAACAGTTGAAACTGCTGCTGCGCGGACAAACCGCTCCCGGTGTCGCGCGCATCATGTCCTCGCCCGCCATCACTGTGTCTGAAGAGACCCATATCCTGGACCTGTTCGAGATATTCGCCGAGAAAGGGATCAACCATTTGCCCGTGGTCGATGGGGAGGGATGTTTAACCGGAATTCTGACCCGGCTGGATTTGCTTTCGGCGCTGGTGGGAGACGTGGTGGAATAAGGAAATTCCGGTCCGGCTTCAGCCTGAGTTGCTGGTTTTGCCGAGCACGCCACGCATCGCCCGCAAGTGATCGCGGGGCGGCTCTGCCTATATCAGCCATTTGAAGCACGCGCTATACGGCTTTCGACCTTCTTGCTACTTCTTCTTGATAAACATATCCGTAATCGTTCCCTCCGCCATCTCCGCCGCGAAGCACAACGTTTCCGACAAGGTCGGATGGGGATGGATGGTGAGGCTCAAATCCTGCGCATCCGCGCCCATCTCCAGCGCCAGCACCGCTTCGGCGATCAGCTCGCCGGCATTGGGGCCGACGATACCGGCGCCGATGACGCGGCGGGATTCCTTGTCCAGCAGCAGTTTGGTGATGCCATGTTCGGCGCCGATGGAAAGGGCGCGACCGCTGGCAGCCCAGGGGAAGGAGGCTTTCTCGTAGTCTATGCCCTGCGCCTTGGCCTCGGTTTCGGTGAGACCCATCCATGCCACCTCGGGGTCGGTGTAGGCCACGGAGGGGATGGTGCGGGCGTCGAACGCCGCTTTATGTCCAGAAATCACTTCCGCCGCCACCTTGGCTTCATGCACCGCCTTGTGCGCCAGCATGGGCTGGCCGACGATGTCGCCGATGGCGAAGA
>JASJPB010000055.1:0-54597 GCA_031426915.1 Sulfuricellaceae bacterium
ACACCATCAAGATCATGGGCGAGGAAACCGAGCTCTACGGCCAGGGCTATTTCGTTTACGACTCCAAGAAAGCCGGCGCCGCGACCATTTCCCACCTGCGCTTTTCACCCAAGCCGATCCATTCCACTTACCTG
Organism: Sulfuricellaceae bacterium; assembly: GCA_031426915.1. Classification (GTDB taxonomy): domain Bacteria; phylum Pseudomonadota; class Gammaproteobacteria; order Burkholderiales; family Sulfuricellaceae; genus Sulfurimicrobium. Next base: position 135 of record JASJPB010000055.1, read on the forward strand.
ATCGGCAACAACGATGCGAATTTCATCGGCTGCCACCAACCGGCATTCCTGGATCGTTACGAGATGCTGAATTCCGCCGCCGAGGGCGCGGTGTTCCTGGTCAACACCCCGGTATCCGCAGACTTGGTGTGGAACAGCCTGACGCGCAAGATGCAGCAGCAGATCATCGACAAGAAGATCGAATTCTACGTCATCGACGCTTACCCCATTGCCAAGGCAACCGGCATGGGCAGCCGCATCAACACCATCATGCAGACCTGCTTCTTTGCCATTTCCGGCGTATTGCCGCGCGATGTGGCGATCGAGAAGATCAAGCACGCCGCCGAAAAGTCCTACAGCAAGAAGGGCCGCGCCGTGGTGGAAGCCAACTGGAAGGCGATCGACGAAACCATCGCCAACCTGCATAAGGTGAAGGTGCCGGCAGGCGCCAGCAGCACTCATGAAATGCCGCAGCCGGTACCCGCCAACGCGTCTGAATTCGTACGCAGGGTCACCGCCGAAATCATGGCCGGACGCGGCGACAGGCTGCCCGTGAGCGCCATACCGAACGATGGCACCTGGCCCACCGGCACGGCCATTTACGACAAACGCAACCTGGCGCCGGAAATTCCGGTATGGGATGCCGAGCTGTGCATCTACTGTGGCAAGTGCCCCTTCGTCTGTCCCCACACTGCCATTCGCGCCAAGGTATTCCCTGCCGAATTGGCCAATAATGCACCGGAAACCTTCAAGCATATCCAGGTCAAGGGCAAGGAATTCGAACAAGGCATGCACATTACCTATCAGGTCGCACCCGAGGACTGCACCGGTTGCGGGCTGTGCGTGGACATTTGTCCGGCGGTGAGCAAGACCGACGGCCACAAGGCGCTGGAGATGAGCCCCCAGGCACCATTGCGCGAGCAGGAAAAGGAAAACTTCGAGTTCTTCCTCGAACTGCCCGAATTCGATCGCACCAAGCTGCGCATCTCCACCATCAAGGGCGCCATGGTGATGCAGCCGCTGTTCGAGTTCCCCACCGCCTGCGTCGGTTGCGGCGAAACCCCCTACATCCGCCTGGCATCCCAATTGTTCGGCGACCGCATGGTGGTCGCCAATGCCACCGGCTGTTCCTCCATCTACGGCGGCAACCTGCCCACCACCCCCTACAGCAAGAACAGCGACGGGCGCGGTCCGGCATGGAGCAACTCGCTGTTCGAGGATAACGCCGAATTCGGGCTGGGCTTCCGTCTCACCATAGACAAGCACACCGAACACGCGCGTGAAATGCTGGAAGGCATGAAGGACAAAGTCGGCGCGGAACTGGCGGATGCCATCCTCGGTGCCGACCAGTCGAGCGAAGCCGGCATCCAGCAGCAGCGCGCCAGGGTCGCCCAGCTCACGGACCAGCTCAAGGCGATTGACTCCGCCGAGGCGCGCAGCCTGGAAAGCCTGGCCGAGAACCTGGTCAAGAAGAGCGTGTGGATCATCGGCGGTGACGGCTGGGCCTACGACATCGGCTTCTCCGGCGTGGACCACGTGCTCGCTTCGGGCCGCAACGTGAACATCCTGGTGCTCGACACCGAGGTCTATTCCAACACCGGCGGCCAAGCCAGCAAGGCCACGCCGCGCGGCGCCACCGCCAAGTTCGCCGCCAACGGCAAGCCCACCGGCAAGAAGGACCTGGCCCAGATCGCCATGAGCTACGGCCAGGTGTATGTCGCCCATGTCGCCTACGGCGCCAAGGACATCCATACCCTGAAAACCTTCATCGAAGCGGAATCCTTCGACGGCCCATCCCTTATCATCGCCTACAGCCCCTGCGTGGAGCACGGCTTCGACATGGGCAAGCAACACCAGCAGCAGGAACTGGCCGTCAATTCCGGCCACTGGCCGCTGTTCCGCTTCGACCCGCGGCGCGAGGCTGAAGGAAAGAACCCGATGGTGCTGGATTCCAACAAGCCGTCGGTGCCCTTCCTCGATCTCATCAAGAGCGAACCGCGCTTCCGCGGCCTGATGAAGCAAGTCAAGGAACAAGGCGAAGGCGTGATGGCGTCCTACCAGGCCGACATCGAAAAACGCTTCAAGCTCTACCAGCACATGGCGGACGAAGGCTTCAGCCCGAAAGATCCGAATGCTGCAAAGGCGGCGGAAAAGGCATAATGTAGGCACTTACCGCGACCAAGGGGCGGCTTTGCCGCCCCTTTTTCTATCCGGAATCCTGCTCGGCCCTGATAAACCTGTGAAAATCTATTAGCCACAGAGAACACAGAGTTCACAGAGGACGCGGGGTAGGCAGACGTGCAAAACTCGCGAAGTCATGCGATACCTGCTTCATCTCTGTGCCCTTTGTGTTCTCTGTGGCTTGAAATGCGCTTTTTGACCGGAGCCCCGTATGCTGTTCATGAACACAAACTGCACCGCCTGGCACGGTGATCGGAAATGCCTGGCTTGCGACGGCAAGGAGAACGCGTTTTTTGCCGGCCTGGCGCACCAGGATGTCGCCGCGCTCCACGTCAATATCGACAACATTTCCTACGCCAATGGCGAAACCATCTATCCTCTCGATGCACCTGCCGAGACCCTGCTGGTGATACGCACCGGCGCCGTCAAGCTGGTGCGCTACCCCGGCGACGGCACCATGCAAAAAATCGTGCGCGTCCTCAAACCCGGCGATGTCGTAGGCGTGGATGCCATGCTCGCCGGCACCACGCAGCACCATGCCGTTGCCGTGGGCGAAGTGCGCGGCTGCCGGATTCCGCTCCCGGTTGTGGCACAGCTATGCATGGAACGTCCGAACTTTCAGTGGAACATGATGCGGCAATTGCAATCCTCTCTCAAGGAAACCGAGCAGTGGCTGGTCGATCTGAGCTGCGGCTCGGTGCCGGCGCGAGAGCGCATGGCGCGCCTGCTATTGCGGCTGCGCGATGGCGACAGCAACCGCATCTATCACTTCAGCCTCAAGGACCTGCGCGCAATGCTGTGCATCACGGTAGAAACGGCCAGCCGCGTCATCACCGAATTTTCCAGCCTTGGCCTGCTGGTCAGAACGGGAAAACACAACGAGCAGTTCTATACCGGGGATATCGCCGCACTGGAGCGCGTCGCCGCTGGCGAGTCCGCCCCCACTTCATAGCGTACATCCTCGAGACCCGAAGGCGCTCAGTCGCCTTCTTCCGGCCCCGGCCAGAAATGCGGGTTCCAGCACACCTCCCAGAGAAAACCGTCAAGGTCGGAAAAATAGCCTGAATAGCCGCCCCAGAACGCATCCTGCGCGGGCTTGACCAGTTTGCCTCCGGCCGCCACCGCCTGGGCGATGATTTCGTCCGCCTGCTCCCGTTGCGCCACGTTGTAGGCCAGAGTGATGCCACTAAAGCCCCCGCCCTCGGCGCTCACGCCCGCATCCTCGGCAAGCGCCTGGCGCGGGTAGAGCGCGAGCCAGGTGCCGTTTAGCGTGAAAAACGCCACGCCGCCGCCTTCGAAAGGCATGCGCGGCAGGCCGAGGCCTTGTTCGTAAAAAATGGTGGCGCGCTCCAGATCGGCAACGCCGAGGGTGATCATACTGATACGTGGCTGCATGACGGGCTCCTTGATCATCACGATTTATCCTGGGGACAAGTCCATATTCCACGGTTCCGGAAATCTGCGCAAGGCAAGCCCCTACTGCCGCCACTGCCCCCTGTATACCGGCTTCTTGTCCGGTTGTGGTAGCGGAGTATGGCGCGAGAAATTCGTTGGACGATCCAGTACAGCCAGCCACAGCAAGATCACCCAGCCGCCGCCGGTCCAGCCGACAAGAAGCGTCACGGCAAGAAATCGAGGCCGCCATCCACGGCCCCTCGCCAGCAACACCAGCACCGGAACCATGCAAATCAGCAGATAGACCAGCAGGAAGCTCAACCAGCTTTTTATCATGGAAAGTCAAATTCGCCCGGCAACATGACAATGAAAGTGGGCTGTTTTTTACAGGCTCCGGCGTTCTGTTCTTGCCACATGCTCAATACACCGCCTCATGATCCCCGACGTTGACCAGGACGATGGCCTCGTCCCGGATCATGAATTCAAGGGTTATACGATAGCTGAGGTTGATGGATACGGAATGCAGCCCCGCCAATTTGCCGGAGAGTCCATGCAGGCGCAGCGAGGGATGATGCGGATTGAGTTCGAGCAGCCTTACGGCTTTGGCGTATTGCTCCAGCAGCTCGGGGTGACGCCTAAGAAACTTGACCGCCCGGCGCTGGTAGCTCTCCGGAAAAATCAGTTTATAGGGCATCGGCGATCCGCTTGAGGTGTTCCTCGGCGGATTCGGCGACTGCTCGCCCCGCGTCGATATCCGCGCGCGCCTCATTGAGTGCGGCGTCCAGCTCGCACTCCCGAAGGTACTGATATTGCGCCATTTCCATAACAACAAAGCGCTGTTTACCCCGTACCGTAATAAAAGCCTCCGGCTGTTGCGCCAGTTCCGCTTCAATCACGGACACCCCTTTGGTTTTTAGCTCGTTCGCGCTGATCATTGTGCCTCCAACCCCATTAATAGTACGATTGATAGCATTATGGCACCACCAACATCGATAGCAAATTTTTCCATGAAAATTGCCACCGATCGTTTTCGGAAAGACAATGACGCATTTCCCAAACCGGAGCAGATTCGAGTGGCCGACGCAGAGAATATCGACGAAATTACCCGCACCAAGGTCAATCTTGAAACATCTCTTATCCCGTGGAAGGAGTTGCTGCGTTTTTTCGCCAGCGGCACGGTGATTGCAGTCAGCATCGAACTGGATATGGTGGACGTCGCCGTCCAAATCTCGGAAGACAACAAAGCCCAGGTCGAACAATGGCTGCTGGCGGGAAAAGTTGCCCCGGTATCCGATGAATTGGCCAAGGCGTGGCTGGAAACGGACGTCAGCCTATGGGCGGTGGTAGTCAAACCCTGGATACTGGTTCAACTCTCCAAGCCTGCAATTTTGTAGCAGGCGGGGTGGGTGCGCCGACACTCGTGAGAGATGCCTTGTATCGGCGGTGCGGCGGAATGAGGCGGTGATACGCGATTACATCCGAAAGCAAAGCACCCCGCTACTTAGAGCCTATTTCAGTAGGTTTCATGCCCCGCGTTGTATCCAGAAAGCGATGAATGCTAGGCGCAAGGCGCAGCCAAGGGTCGTTCCCTTGGCAAGCCTTGCAACGCCGCAGACGCGCTTTCTGGACACAACCCGGAGGGCCATCACGATTTGGGGCACATTGCGTCGTTGTTCGCCACTTGTTTGCCCCATGAAGGGACTCCGATCCGCTATGGGCTAAAGCCCATGCGGAATCGTATGGAATGACCAAACGGCGAGACGAGCGCCTAGCACTGCACCCCAAATCGTGATGGCGCGGGGCATGAAACCTACTGAAATAGGCTCTTAATGCCAGACGCCGCTGTGCGGCTTAACCTTGAGCGAATGCAGCAGCATGATCTCTGCGGCGATTTCCCGGCTGAATCCTGCGCGGTCGCCGCGCTCGTCGAAAGTCAGATTCTGGAGATAAGTCCCGCAATCCGGGTCGGGCCACATTGCCACCAGCTTTTCCACGATGCGGGGATATTCTTTTTCCAGGTCCGACATATAGGCTTCCGGCTGGGAAATCGGCTGTTTTTTGCCGACGGTATTTTCCTGCATCAGGGTTGGAATGGGTTTGGGTTGCGCCACCTTCATGAGCGTCGAACCGTCGCCGGGAAATTCGAGCCGGGTGATTTGCTCCAGGGTCATGAACGCCGAAGTGTCCGGCTTTTTCGCGCGCCGCGAGGCCAGCGCACGCCACACCAGTGCCGCCACCAGCAACAGGACGGTTCCGGCAACGGCCAGCATGGGCAGGTTGCCGTCATCTGTGGCGGCTGTCGAGCTCGCGGCGCTGGCCGTGGTTGCCCAGCTCAGGGCTATGCAGGCCAGCGAGAGGGCTTGCGGTAACAGTTTTCTGTTCGGCATAACATTGTCCAATGTGGGTTTGCGGAAATACCTATTCGAATGGCGCGGATTTTACCCCATCCGTGCCGTCAAACCAACTGCGACCAGCGCTTGAGATTCTTGTGCCACCGCCTCCCAAGTTTATGGAAAACCATAGCTTCAGCTTCACTCGTTTTTCCGGCTCTTCAAAGTTGATCTCTTTCATTTTTCAGAGCAGTGTCAGTTGGTCACCTATGCGCCGGGCCTCGTCGGCAGGAATGCCGGCTTGGGCGGCAAAGTGTGGCCACCCGGCGATGGCCTCGGCCACCTTCTTGAGCAGCCTGGGTGCGGGGCCGATACCGAAACGGTCGGCCACGGCGAGGCAATCGGCGCGGGTGATGCCGGTGAATTTGCCGTTGACGCTCATCAGGTGCTGGTAGGTCCATTCGCCTTTTGGATTGTAGGCGTGAGTTACGTCATAGGCCGGCGCCAGTTCCCACTGGCCGCCCTGGCGCAGCAGGAAGGAAAAGTTCTTGCTATGGTCGTCGCAGTTGGCGGCCATGACGTTGAAGGCCATGCGGCGGAAAGCTTCTTCCAGGGCTGCGTGACCCAGCTTCAGCTGATTGATGGTGAGCAGGAGCTGGTTGTAGCCGTGCGTGGCTTTCTGCTTGTAATCCAGGTGCGCCATGGCGCAGAGGGTCGCCATGTGATGTTTCTGGTTGCCCTCCCTGTCGAAGCGGCGGGTCATGAAGTGGGCGCGGCCATTTTCTTCCAGCAGACGGCAGGGTGACATGGTCATGCCGGCGGCTTGCGCCATGAGGAAATAAGCGTATTCAATGCGGCCATAGTTTTGCGAGTCGCCCAGTTCCCGGTCGCTACCCATGCCATCGAACTTGAGAAGCCAGTGCTCGAAGCCGGGTTCGATATCGAACTGACCGGCGCGCATTTCATCGGTTTCCGGGTTCCAGGCGATGGCGGCCTTGGCCCGGGCGCCGCCGGCTGAGGTGCCAACCTGGATAATCTGGGCGAGCGCGGCTTTGGTGTGCGTGTCGGAATCGAGCTCGCCATGTACCACACGACGAGCGCTTTCGACCAGCTTCGAGAGCTTGATGGCGGTGTGGCTGGCGACGTTGGGACCGCGCACGGGGCGGAACTCCAGCGCCCCCATGCCGCGTTTACCCATGTAGGCGAGACGATCGAGCGCAGTGATGGCGGATTTATCCACGCCCTTGCCGGCCATCCAGGTATCGATGAGGCTGTTGCCGAAATCGTCCGGCAGCGCATCGGCCAGCAAAGCGGGCAGGCGCTTGTAGGTGAGATCGGGCAGGTCGGTAAAGACAAAGGGTTCGCCGCCCTTGGCAAGCGGCATGGCGAGCGGTGCGAGGTCGATGCCCGATTCCAGGAAGCGCGGATCGTACTCGAAGGCGTAATAGCCGAGCCGGGGATCGAGGGCAACTGCGCCAACGGTTTTGCCCCAGATACGCACCTCGACGGCCTGGATGGGTTTAGGGCTCATTAATGAGCCCTACATCACGCGGTTTTCTTGGCTTGGATGCGCGGCTTCGGGCCGGCCTGGCCTTGAGCATTTGCATGGGGCTGATGGAGACCGCCGGCGAGAGGGTTTCCAGCCAGCCGGCACGGCCCAGGGCGCGCAGTACCTTGATGAGCGTTTTTACAGTTGAGCCTTTGCCCGATTCTAGATTTTTAAGGGCGGTCAGCCCCACGCCCGCCTGCTCGGCCAGTGCTTGCTGGTCCAGGTTGTGCCGCAGACGCAGAACACGGGCCTGCTGTCCCAGTTCGGCTTCCCATTCCTCGGTCGACTTGGCAATTTCCATTTTTGGATGCTTTTGAATCTATTGAATGTGTATTTATACAATATGGACTCTAATGCGTCTATTAAATTCATATCTGTTTTATTAACCCGGAAAAAAGCATCACCCCAGTTGCCGCAAAGTCAGCAACGGCGGCTGCCGCAGCACGCCGCGCGTGCCCAGCCACCCGGCCAGGGTCACGCCCACCCCCCCCGCCGCCAGCGCCACCAGCCACAGCCATGGGTTGAAGTGGTAGGGCAGGTGGAACACCCGCGTGGCCAGGACGTAGCCCAGCCCGGTTGCGGCCAGCGCGGCGATGCCGCCTGCCAGCAGGCCGATCACGGCGAATTCGGTCAACTGGCTCAGGGCAAGCTGCCTGCGGCTCGCGCCCAGCGTGCGCATCACCGCCGCCTCGTAGACCCGCTCCTCGCGCGTGGCGGCGATCGCGGCATAGAGCGCCATCAGGCCCGCCGCCAGCGTGAACAGAAAAACGAATTCCACCGCCGCGGCGATGCGTTCCATCATGCTGCGCACCTGTCCCATCAGCGCTGCCACGTCGATCACGGTCAAATTGGGGAAGGTTTTCACCATCTCGTTGAGCAGGCTTTCCTGCCGCGGGGGCAGGTAGAAAGCGGTGATGTAACTGGCGGGATAATTTTCCAGCAGGCCCGGCGGCGCGATGACGAAGAAATTGACCCGGAACGAATCCCAGTCCACCTTGCGCAGGCTGGTGACCCGCGCCTCGAAACCCTGCCCCGCCACCTGGTAGCTCAGGGTATCGCCCAGCTTGAGGCCCAGGGTCTTGGCGATCCCCTCCTCCACCGAGAGCTGGGCGGCATCCGTTTCCGCCCTACCCCACCAGCGCCCGGCAACGATCTGGTTGTCGGCCTGCATGGCGGATGCCCAGGACAGGTTGAACTCGCGTTCCACCAGCCGTTTGGCGCGATCCTCCGGGTAATCCGCAGCCAGCACCGGGCGCCCGTTGATGGCGGTGAGGCGGCCGCGCACCATGGGAAACAGCGCCAGCCCGGGCATGCCGCGAGCGGCAAGGAATGACTGCAAGGCTTGCTGCTGCTGGGGCTGGACGTTGATGACAAAGCGGTTGGGCGCGTCCGCGGGCAAGGTGGTCTGCCAGCTATGCAGCAGGTCGCCGCGTACCAGGGTCAGCAGCAGCAAGGCCGTCAGGCCCAGCCCCAGCGCCACCACTTGCCCTGCGCTGGCGTGGCGCCGCCGCACGATGTTGGCCAGGCCATGGCGCCACGCCGCACCCATCCCGCCGCGCAGCGGCGCCAGCAGGCGGATCAGCCCGTAGGCCAGCAGCAAGGCCAGCGCCACCATGGCCGCCAGCCCGGCCAGCACGGTCAGGCCCAATTTGACTTCGCCCGCCTGCCACAGCAGAAGCCCGGCCAGCACCGCCTCCCCGGCAGCGAATCCGGCCAGGTTGACGCGCTGCGTCTTGCCCAGTTCGCGCCGCAGCACCCAGATTGCCGGCACGCGCTGCAAGCGCTGCAGGAAGGGCAGCGCGAAGCCGAGCAAGGTGACCATCCCGGTCAGCAAACCCTGCGCCAGCGGCATCAGGGAAGGCGCGGGCAGGCTGACCGCAACCAGGCTGCCGAGCTGTTGCGCCAGCACCCATTGCGCGCCATAGCCGAGCAGGCAACCGAGCAGGCTGGCGATCAGGCCGAGCCACAGGAACTGATAGAAATACAGCCGGAACACCTGGCCCTGGCTCGCGCCCACGCAACGCATCACGGCGCAGCCGTCGAGATGGCGTTCGAGAAAGCGCCGCGCCGAAAGCACGATCGCCACCGCCGCCAGGATCACGCTGCTGAGCGCCGCCAGGCCGAGAAACTTGCCGCCCCGCTCCAGCGCGGCACGAATCTCCGGCCGGGCATCGCTCACGCCCTCCAGCTTTTCTCCCCTGGCCAGGCGGGGCGTGGCCCAGGCGCGGTAGGCTGCAATGGCTTTTGCATCGCCAGCCAGCAACAGGCGATGGCTCACCCGGCTGGCGGGCTGGACGAGTTGGGTGGCGGGCAGATCCCGCAGGTTCATCATCAGGCGCGGCGCGATGCTGAACATGTCCCCGCCCCGGTCCGGTTCGAAGCTCAGCACCCCGGACACCGCAAGGCGGGCCGCGCCCACCTCCACGCCAGTGCCCGGCGCCAGTTGCAGCTTTTCCAGCAAACGTGCGTCCAGCCACACCGTGTTTGGTTGCGGAACGCCGGGCGCGGCGCGCTCCTCGCCGCCGGGGTCGCGCAGGCGTAGCGCCCCCCGTAGCGGATAGCCCGCCTCCACCGCCTTGATCTCGGCCAGCTGGTTACCCGCGCCATTGACCACCATGCTGGGAAAGGTGAGCACGCGCACCGCTGCCAGGCCGCGCCGCACCGCCTCGTTACGATATCCGTCCGCCACCTCGTGATCCGCCACCAGCACCAGATCGGCGCCCAGAAGCTGGCTCGTCTCCCCGCTCAGGGCCTGATTCACCCGGTCGGTGAAGAACCCCACTGCCGTGACGCCACCCACCGCGATCACCAGCGCCAGGGTCAGCGCATACAGCTCGCCCGCGCGCCATTCCCGCAACAGCATGCACCAGGATAGACGCAGCAGGTTCATGCCGGCGCCAGCCTTCCGTCCGCCAGTTGCAACCTGCGTCCGCAGCGGGCAGCCAGCTCGGCATCGTGGGTGACCAGCACCAGGGTCGTGCCCTGTTCGCGGTTCAGCTCGAACAGCAGATCAATGATTCGCGCACCGGTGGCGCTATCGAGGTTGCCGGTGGGCTCGTCGGCCAGCAGCAGCTTGGGGTGCGTGGCGAAGGCGCGCGCGATGGCGACGCGCTGCTGCTCGCCGCCGGACAGATGTTTGGGATAGTGATGCAGCCGGTCGCCCAGGCCAACCCGTTCCAGCACGGCCAGGGATTGCTGGCGCGCGGAATTCGACCCTGCCAGTTCGAGCGGCAGCATCACGTTCTCCAGCGCGGTCAAGGCCGGCAGCAGCTGGAACGACTGGAACACGAAGCCGATCAGGCGTCCACGCAACGCGGCACGGCCATCCTCGTCGAGCGCGAACAGATCCTCGCCGGCGATGCGCACCGCGCCGCCACTGGGCAGATCCAGCCCCGCCAGCAGGCCCAGCAGGGTGGATTTGCCGGAACCCGAGGCCCCCAGGATCGCCACCGATTCCCCGCCAATGATCTCAAGATCGAGCTGATGCAGTATGGTGAGATTGCCGCCGCCAACCGGCACTTGCTTGGATAAAGCCGTTACCTGCACAATGGTCGAGGAAGGAGAGTTCATGCTGATCCGCTGGTTCTGGTTACTATGTAGTTTGCTGCTGTTTGCGCCTGCCGCCGGGGCCGGGCAGACGATTCTGGTGTTCGGCGACAGCCTTTCCGCCAATTACGGCATCGCCACCGAGTCCGGCTGGGTGAGTTTACTGCAACAGCGCCTGGCACAACATCATTATGACTACCGGGTGGTCAATGCGAGCATCAGCGGCGAGACCACGGCAGGTGCCCTGACTCGCATCGCCGCAGCCCTGGCAAGCCACAAGCCGGCCATCGTGATCGTCGAACTGGGGGGCAACGACGGCCTGCGCGGCTTGTCGCTGGAAGCCACGCAGGCCAACCTGGACGGCGTCCTGCGCGCATGCAGCGCCAGCAAGGCCAAGGTGCTGCTGGCTGGAATACGCCTGCCGCCGAATTACGGGCCGGGCTACACCGGGCGCTTTGCCGCCATCTATCCGGCGCTGGCAAAGAAACATCGCGCCACGCTGCTTCCCTTCCTGCTCGAAGGCGTGGCGGAAAACCGCGCATCGTTTCAGGCGGACAACATCCATCCCACCGCTGCGGTGCAACCGCTTATTCTGGAAAACGTCTGGAAACAGCTTCAACCGATGCTGTAAAACTAGGCAGCAGGCAAATCCACCACAAAAGCGCTGCCGCCGAGAGGGCTTTTGGAAACACGCAGACTGCCGTGGTGCAACTCGATAAATGCCTTGGCCAGGCTCAGCCCCAGCCCAGAACCCGCGATGGTGCGGCTGGGGTCGACGCGGGTAAAGCGTTCGAACACCTTGTCCCGCATTTCCTCGGGAATGCCCGGTCCGCTATCTTCCACCACCACCTTGATACGACCTTCGCTTTTCTCGGCAAGCAGCCTGACCGACCCGCCGGCGGGAACGTATTTCAGGGCATTGTCGAGCAGGTTGGAAAGGGATTGGGCAAGCAGCTGGCGGTTGCCATACACACGCAGGTCGGCTTCAATTTCCCCATTCAGGAAAAGGCCGTGGTCCTCTGCCGATGGAACATAGAGTTCCACCAGTTCTTCCAGCAACGCTGAAAAAGCAACCACCGTGCGTTTTATCGCCACCCCCCCCGATTCTGCCCGGCTGATGGCAAGCAGAGAGTTAAAAACAATCTGCATCTTCTCCAGTTCGGCCAGCACCCTCTCCAGCGCGGCATGGTGCGCGGACGCATCCTTCTGTTGCAGCGCGACCTGGACATCGGCGCGCAAGCGGGTCAACGGGGTACGCAAATCGTGCGCGATGTTGTCGCTCACCTGGTGAATGCCCTGCACCAGCTTTTCAATACGCCCCAGCATCGCGTTCATGTTGTTGGCGAGCACCGAGAATTCGTCATTGCCCACCACCGGCATGCGGCTGGAAAGATCGCCGGACTGCACGATCAGGTTGGTATGCCGGTTGAAGGCATCGATCCGGCCACGAAAACGCCGCGCCAGCCAGAGTCCCAATGCCAGTCCCAGCATGGACACCATGCCGGCGGTTACCAGAAAGGTTTGGCGGAAATCGTTTACCAGCGCCAGCACCGGCTCCATGCTGGCGGCGACGAAGCCGCTCATGCCCTCCCCCAGCGAGAAGGAAATCACCCGCACCGTGTGCGTTTTTCCCTCGCTCGCCTCCACTTCTACCTGCTGCACCCCCGGAAACAGCTTCACCATGGGCAGCGCCAGGCCGCCCGCCTGATAAGTAATCTGGTTTTTCGAGTCAAGGATGCGAAACCCGTGGGACTGGCTGCCCTCGCTCTCGATCTCGCTTTTGATCGCCCGGTACAGGCCGGCCGTACCGTTATCGCGATATTGCAACTGCAGCATGTTGCGTTCTTCGGACAGGGTATGGTCCACCCCTTTGGTCAGGGTGGAGGTAAGCTGATAGTCGAGAAAGTAAAAAATCAGCGCTGCGCTGCACATATAAACCAGCAACAGGCCGGCGACAAGGCGCAAGGGCGCCGAATCGCGGAATTTCATCCTCACTCTCCGGGCCGCAACGTGTAACCCTCGCCACGCACCGTATGCAACAGGGTAACGGGGAAAGTCTTGTCGATCTGCTGGCGCAGACGGCTGATATGCACGTCCACCACATTGGTCTGGGGATCGAAATAATAGTCCCACACATTTTCCAGCAGCATGGTGCGGGTGACCACCTGTCCGGCATGACGCATCAGGTATTCCAGCAAACGGAATTCGCGCGGCTTGAGGAGAATTTCCTGCCCGTCGCGGCTCACCTTGCGCGCGATCAGGTCCATGCGCAGGTCAGCCACTTCCAGCACCGTTTCCGTGCCATAGCCATCGCCCCTGCTGCTACGACGCAGCAGCGCCTCGATGCGCGCCTGCAATTCGCTGAAAGCATAAGGCTTGACCAGGTAATCATCGCCGCCGGCACGCAAGCCTTCCACCCGCTCGTCCACTTCGCCCAGCGCGCTCAGGATCAGGGCCGGGGTATGGATGCCCTCGCTGCGCAAGGTGCGCAGCATGGAAAGGCCGTCCAGTTTGGGCAGCATGATATCCACCACCCACAGGTCGAAACCGGCGCTGCGGGCCTTTTCCAGGCCCTCCAGGCCATTGCGTGCGATTTCGGACGCATAGCCCAGGGCCGACAAGCCTTGCTGCAACAGCGCGGCGGCGGCGGGATCGTCTTCAACGAGAAGGATTTTCATAGGGGAAAGAGGCCTGAAACAACAGTCATCATAATCGAATACTTTATTGGAAACATGAACAAAGATTCATTATTGTTTTCCAAATCAGCATGCTAGATTAGATCTCATGCCAGATTGGATCTATAGAATCATGGAGGCAATCATGAAAACCAGACGACTCCCCCTCCCTACCTACGAAGTCGAATTCGTCCCGCTGGAAAGGCGCCTGCTGGAGCGCCGCCAGCCCAAGAATTTCTGCTATATCGGCCTCGAGCGGCGCCGCGACCGTAGCCGGCGCGAAGCTAGATCACACTGACTTTAGCTTCGCCCGCCACCATGCGACCGATTTCCCGGGCATAGCCGAATCCCTGCTGGCGGAACAGATCCAGCACGTCATTGACCGCTTCCGGCACGCAAGCCACCAGCAAGCCGCCGCTGGTCTGCGGGTCGCACAGCAGGTTTTTCTGCCACTGTGCCATGTCCCGGGGCAAATTCACCTCGTGGCCGTAGCTCGCCCAATTGCGCTCCGCGGCACCGGGCGAATAGCCCTGCTGCGCCAGTTCCAGCGCCGCCGGCAGCAGCGGCAGCTTGGCGAATTCGACTTCCGCGCCCAGGTGCGAGCCACGGCAAACTTCCAGCAGATGCCCCAGCAACGCAAAGCCGGTCACATCGGTCAGCGCATGCACGCCTTGCATGTGCGCCAGCACCGAACCGGGCGTATTGAGCTGGGTGGTACTTTCCAGCATCTGGCGGTAGCCTTCCGCCGAAAGCTCGCCCTTTTTCAGGGCCGCGCTCATGATGCCGATCCCCAGGCCCTTGCCCAGGATCAGCACATCGCCCTCCCGGGCGCCGATGTTGCGCTTGACCTTGTCGGGATGCACCACGCCCAGCGCCACCAGGCCGTAAATCGGCTCCGGCGAATCGATGGAATGCCCGCCCGCCACCGGGATGCCCGCCGCCGCGCACACTGCCTCGCCCCCAACCAGGATGTCGTGTATCACCTGGGTGGAGAGCTTGCCGATGGGCATGCCCACGATAGCCAGCGCCATGATCGGCTGCGCCCCCATGGCATAGATGTCGGACAGCGCATTGGTGGCGGCGATGCGGCCGAAGTCCACCGGGTCGTCCACGATGGGCATGAAGAAATCGGTGGTGGCGACGATGGCCTGGTTGTCGTTGAGACGGTACACCGCGGCATCGTCGCCGGTCTCGCTGCCCACCATCAGGTCGGGGTGGATCAGACGCCCCGGCATGTTGGCTAAAATTTCGCTCAGCATGGCCGGTGCAATTTTGCAGCCGCAGCCTCCGCCGTGAGAAAACTCCGTTAGTTTGATGTCCATATGGGGAATACTCTGAATCCGGGTATAGTTTTGGGTTTTAGCAAAGCGTTTCAGTGCAGACTAACATGCGCAGCATGTTATGTCGGAGCTAGAATTCGCTTGGTTTGATCGTCATTTCTACTTGGATATTTAAATTGCTGAAGGTCGTAAACGTAGCACAGTTGGCCGAGTTTGACGACATCGTGGATGTCCGCTCCCCGTCCGAATTCGCCGATGACCACATTCCCGGCGCCCTCAATTTCCCCGTGTTGAACGACGAGGAACGTGCCCGCATCGGCACCATGTACAAACAGGTTTCATCCTTCGATGCGAAAAAAGCCGGCGCCGCCCTGGTTTCGCGCAATATCGGCGTCCACCTGGAGCAAGACCTCGCCACCAGGCCCAAGGGCTGGAAACCCCTGGTTTATTGCTGGCGCGGCGGCAAGCGCAGCGGCTCGATGGCGCATGTGCTGGACCAGATCGGCTGGCACACCGGTCAGCTCGACGGCGGCTACAAGGCCTATCGCAAACAAGTGCTGGAAGACCTGCAAACCTTGCCGGCCCGTTTCCAGTGGCACGTGGTGTGCGGCGCCACCGGTTCCGGCAAGAGCCGCCTGCTGCAAGCGCTGCAATCATCCGGCGCGCAGGTGCTCGACCTGGAAGGCCTCGCCAATCACCGCGGCTCCCTGCTGGGCAATCTGCCCGACATTCCCCAGCCCTCGCAAAAGTACTTCGAAAGCCTGGTCTGGTCGAAGCTGCATGACTTCGACCCGGCCCTGCCGGTCTATGTCGAAGCGGAAAGCAAGAAAATCGGCAACGTGCGCGTGCCGGATGCCCTGATTGAAGCCATGTGGCAGGGGCAATGCATCCGCATCGAAGCCACGCTGACGCAGCGGGTGGAACTGCTCAAAGAGGAATACCAGCACTTTCTCGCCGATCCCGGCGCCTTGGGCAAAAAGCTCGCCTTCCTCACCGAACTCCACGGCAAGGAGCGCATCGGCCGCTGGCAGGATATGGCGCGGCAGGGAGAATGGGATTCACTGGTGGCCGAGCTGCTGCAACTGCACTATGACCCCGCCTATACCAGATCCACGCTCAAGCACTATCCCCGCTACGCCGAGGGCCTGGTGCTCAGGCCGCAGGACCTGGGCGCGGAAGCGATGCTGGAGGTGGGGAAGGGGCTGCTCGGGGCTTAGCCGCACCGCCCCTTGCCATCCACCTTCATGAAGCGTCGCAGCCAGTCCCTCACCCGCTCCCGGGCATGCCGGGTCGCGATTTTCTCTTCCGGGCTCTGGTCGTTGCGGAAGTCGAAGGCGCGGCGCGCCAGCGGGTAGTACTGCATCTCCACAGGCACGCCGCGTTCGTACAGCGCGTAGAAGGCACGCCCGCCGTTGATGCGGCGCAGCTCGAAATCCTGCTCGCCGATCAGGAACAGCATCGGGGTGGTGATTTGCGCGATTTCCGGCGCGACGCTGAATAACTGCTCCGGCTCCGGCGCGTTGGGGTTCTGCATGTGGCCGGCGTATGCCGCAATGGCGGCGAGATCCTTGCCGCGCCTGGCCGCCAGCCGGATCGAGTAATAACCGCCGCGCGAATAGCCGACCACGCCCACGGGAATCCGGCACGCCTCGGGCAAGGCCCTGAGCGCGTCGAGCGCCGCCTCGATGTCGTTCTCGGTGGCCGGGTCGTGGGCCGACGGCCAGCGCTCGATGAAGCGCCCGCTCTGCCAGTCGGGCGCGAGCACCAGGAAGCCCTGTTCCGCCAGGGTCGAAATATGCCGCTGGTCCACCTCGTCGTAGCCGCGCTTGGCGTGGATGTACAACACCGGCGGGAAAGGCCCCTTGCCGCCGGGGACGGCGATTTCGGCGGGTACTTCCACATCGCCCGACCTGACGGATATCTTGCGGATGGAGACATCGCCGGCCTGGGCCGTTTGCGATGCCAGCAACACACATAAAGCAAACGCGCTCTTCTTCATATTTTCCCCTCTCTTGTCCGGGAGGGATTCTTGCACAAGCCGGCGCGCTTGTGATGAGCCGTTTGGACTATGTCAAATTGCACGGATACCCGATTTTCCCGATTTGAGCCGTGCAAAAAAAGTGCTAGGCTATACCTACCATGCGAATGTGACATATCGTAGCGCTCACGCATGGAATCTCAATCCCGATGCCAGGAAACCATAAACCCGGTCGAATGGAATCAAAATCAGGAGTGTTGAAAACTATGAGCACCACCTGGATTCTTGTCGCAAATGCCAGTACCGCACGTGTGTATGCCAATCATGGCCCGAAAAAAGGGCTGCAACTGGTCAAGGAGCTTGCCCATCCAGAAAGCCGGGAAAAAGCTTCCAACCTGGTATCCGACCGACCCGGACACAATCCCGGCGCGGGAGACGGTCACGGTTCGTTTGTCCCTGCTGCTTCCCCCAAGCACAACGAAGCAGAACGCTTCGCCCAGCAACTGGCGCACGAAATGGACAGCGGCCGCACCTCGAACAGTTACAAGCGCGCCATTCTGGTGGCCGCACCGGCTTTCCTGGGTCTGCTCAAGGGCTGCATCAACAGCCATGTGAGCAAACTGGTGAGCGAGGATGTGGAAAAAGACTACACCAAGGCCAGCGAAAAAGAGCTTACCGGCCATTTAGAGCACATCATTTTCCTGTAATTCCTGTGACAATACCCAGCGGCCTATGACCTCATAGGCCGTCCCCTCCTCCCGCGTTACCGAGCGCACCAGCACAAACGCATCGGCCATCCACTCGATGGGCATCAAAGGCGGCAACTCGATTCCCTCGCAGCGCGCATTGCGCAGCAGCGTCACATGGGGAACATAAACGGGGCGGTCATCGAAAGTAAAACCTTCATTTCGCAATCCGTCTTGCAACTGGTTCACCAGCGCCAGCAGCGGATCGGGCGTGATTTCCGGCGCGGCCCAGGCCACCCGGTTGTGACGCCACCAGCCCAGTTTGTTCAGCGTCAAGGCAAATGGCGCTCCCTCGACCTTATCCGCAACAGCCCGCAGCGCGCCGATCCTGGCGATTTCCACATTACCGAGAAACACCAGCGTGAGATGAATGTTGCCGGCGCGCATCTGCTTCCCGCCACAGGCCGTGCGCAGCTTGCGCCCTGCCTGGTCCAGCGCACCGCGCCCCTTAGCGTCAGGCCACAGGGCGAAGAACAGCCGCGCCATTCCATCGGCCAAGTCAGTCAACTTGAAACACCACTTCCAACCCCTCCCGGCCTCCCCTTGTCAGGGGAGGAGACAAACGGCCTCCCCCCTGACAAGGGGGGATTGAGGGGGGGTGCGGTGTGGCATTGTCATCCGACATAAATTCTCTTTGCCTCAGGAATGCATCTCTTTGTTTTAGCGTGACTGACGACTACACCTCGCGCAGCAGGCAAATCGCCTGCGCCGCAATCCCCTCGCCGCGCCCGGTATAGCCCAGCTTTTCGGTCGTGGTCGCCTTGACGTTGACGCACGCGGTGTCCACACCCAGGTCGGCGGCGATATTGAATTCCATGCGCGAAATATGCGGCGCCATTTTGGGTGCCTGGGCGATGATGGTGGCGTCCACGTTCACCACGTGGTAACCCTTGAGCGCGACCAGACGCATCGTCTCGCGCAACAGCTTGCGGCTGTCGATCCCCTGGAAGCGAGAATCCGAATCGGGAAAATGGCGCCCGATATCACCCAGCCCAGCCGCTCCCAGCAGCGCATCGCAAATGGCATGCAGCAGCACGTCGGCATCGGAATGGCCGGCCAGTCCCAGATGGTAAGGGATATCCTCCCCCCCGAGGATCAGTTTGCGGCCTTCCACCAGGCCATGCACATCAAACCCTTGCCCAACTCTCATGATTCCTCCTTTTGCAGCAGTAAGGCCGCGAGCGCCAGATCCTGCGCGTAAGTCACCTTGAAATTATGGCTATCCCCCAGCACCAGCCTGGGTTTAAGCCCCATTTGCTCCATCGCTTGCGCTTCGTCGGTGGGCACATGGCTGCCCGGCTGCGACAAGGCCGCGAGCAAAGGCCCATGGCGGAACATCTGCGGCGTCTGGGCCTGCCACAAACCGGCGCGCGGCTCGGTGTGCGCCACCCGGTTTTCCGCATCGGCGCGTTTCAGGGTATCCGCGACCGGCACCGCCAGCAGCCCCCCCACCGCATCCGCCCCGCCCTCGGCAATCAGACGCTCCAGCGCCGCTTCGCTCAGGCACGGGCGCGCGGCATCGTGCACCAGCACCCAGTCGCCTCCATCCACATCATCCTCAATCGCCTTGAGGCCGTTGCGCACGCTCTCGAAGCGCTCCCCGCCGCCGCAAAACAGCGGCACCAGGGTCGGTGCGAAGGCTTCCCAGTCGTAGCTCCCCCAGCGTTCGTCGTCGGGCGCCAGCACCACGTACACCCTTTCGATCTGGGGGCAACCGCACAAGCGCGCGATGGCGTAATAGATCAGCGGTCGCCCCAGCACTTCCAGATACTGCTTGGGTGCGGGTGCCCCCATACGGGAACCGGAGCCGGCGGCGGGGATCAAAGCATAATAATTAATCATCCGAATTTTCCAGGGGTATGATTGAGGAGGGCTTGAGTGACCTCATTTTATAGCCCAATTCCGCAAGGAGGGCCAGCATGAATCACATTCGTCACGCCGCCGTGGCCGGCGCTTTCTATCCCGGCAACGCCGATACCCTGAAACGCGACATTCAAGCCATGCTGGCCGAGGCGCAAGCCCGCGCACCGGCGGCACACGCCACCTGTCCCAAGGCCCTGATTGTACCCCACGCGGGATATATCTATTCCGGCCCCATCGCCGCCAGCGCTTACATCCAGTTGATTCCGGCCCGCGCCAGGATCAGGCGCGTGGTGCTGCTGGGGCCGGTGCATCGCGTGCCGGTGCGTGGCCTCGCGCTGCCGGGGGTGGATGGTTTCGAAACCCCGCTCGGCATCGTGCCGCTGGACCACCAGGGAATGGATGCCATCGCCGACCTGCAGCAGGTGGTGGAAAGCCTGCCCGCCCACGCCCAGGAACATTCGCTGGAAGTGCAACTGCCCTTCCTGCAGCTGGTGCTGGACGATTTCAGCCTGATACCGCTGGCGGTGGGCGACGCCACCCCGCAGGAAGTGGCGCAAGTGCTGGAAAGACTCTGGGGCGGGGAAGAAACGCTGATCGTGATCAGTTCCGATCTGTCCCATTTTCTGCCCTATGACACGGCAAGGCGGATAGACCATGCGACGGCCCAGGCGATTCTCGAACTCGACGCCCCCGTCAATCACGAGCAGGCCTGCGGCGGCACACCGGTCAACGGCCTGCTGGTGGCGGCGCAACATCACCAGCTGAAGCCGCAACTGCTGGATCTGCGCAATTCCGGCGACACCGCGGGCGACCACAGCCGGGTGGTGGGATATAGTGCTTTTGCTTTTTTCGAGGACCAGCATCATGTCCACTGACCCGCGCGGCGAAATCCTGCTGGCAATCGCCCGCGCCGCCATTTCAGGCGCCCTGGGCAAACCACTGCCAGCCGACGAATCCGCCCCCTGGTTGCAGGAACAAGGCGCGACCTTCGTCACGCTCACCCAGCACGGCGAATTGCGCGGCTGCATCGGTAGCCTGGAAGCGCATCGATCCCTGCTGCAGGACGTCAAGGCCAACGCGCTTGCCGCCGCTTTCCGCGACTCGCGTTTTTTGCCGCTGGCGGCGGACGAACTGGACCTCACCCGGGTCGAGGTGTCGCTGCTCTCGCCCTGCGCACCCATGTGCTTCACCTGCGAGCAGGACGCCCTGGATCAGTTGCGCCCCAACGTGGACGGCGTGATATTCGAGTACGGCCACTGCCGCAGCACCTTTTTGCCCCAGGTATGGGAACAGTTGCCCGATCCCGCCGAATTCATGGCCCATCTCAAGCACAAGGCCGGACTCGCACCCGACTTCTGGGCCGATGGGGTGAAATTGTCGTGTTATACGGTGTGCAAATGGAAGGAGTCCGACATCAAATGAAAACCGCCGAATCGAACTATCCCGGCCGCTACTGGCACGCACTCGAAGGCGACCGCATCCAGTGCGACCTGTGCCCGCGCGACTGCAAGCTGCACGAGGGCCAGCGCGGCCTGTGTTTCGTGCGCCAGAATGTGGGCGGAAAAATGATCCTCACCACTTACGGGCGCTCCTCCGGCTTCTGCATCGACCCGATCGAGAAAAAACCGCTCAACCATTTCTACCCCGGCAGCAGCGTGTTCTCGTTCGGCACCGCCGGCTGCAACCTGGCGTGCAAGTTCTGCCAGAACTGGGACATCAGCAAGGCCAAGGACATGGACCGTCTGATGGACCAGGCCTCGCCGCAGGAAATCGCCCGCACCGCACAGCATCACGGCTGCAAGAGCGTGGCTTTCACCTACAACGACCCGGTGATTTTCGCCGAATACGCCATGGACACGGCGGACGCCTGCCACGCCCAGGGACTCAAGACCGTGGCGGTGACCGCCGGCTATATTCACGCCGAGGCCCGACGCGACTTCTACGCCAAGATGGATGCCGCCAACGTGGACCTGAAAGGCTTCACCGACGACTTCTACCACACCCTGTGTTCCGGGCATCTGCAACCGGTGCTGGACACGCTGGCCTACATCCACCACGAAACCAAGTGCTGGCTGGAGATCACCACCCTGCTCATCCCCGGCAGCAACGATTCGGACCAGGAAATCACCCGCCTGTCACAATGGATCGCCAGCGAACTCGGGCCGGACGTGCCGCTGCATTTCTCCGCCTTCCACCCCGACTACAAGATGATGGACATTCCCGCCACGCCGGGCGCCACCCTCACCCGCGCGCGCCACATCGCGATGCAGGAAGGACTGCACTACGTGTACACCGGCAATGTCCATGACCCGGCGGGCGACACCACTTACTGTCCCGGCTGCAAAGCCGCGCTGATCGAGCGCGACTGGTACCAGATCAATGCCTATCATCTCAGCGACGACGGCCATTGTCCGCATTGCGGCATCTCCATTGCCGGACACTTCGAGCACTTCGAGGGACAGTTCGGGCGGCGCCAGATCCCGGTAGGTATTCATCTCCAGCGTACAACTCCACATGGGCTTTAGTAGTCAGTCAACTTGAAACCCCTCCCGGCCTCCCCTTGTCAGGGGAGGGGAGGAGACGACCGCCCCCCTGGAACATCCTGGAAAAATAATTCATGGGGTTGCGACAAACAGTCATCTTCGTCTGGTATAAATGCGCGCTTGATTACCAAAGGACGATCCCATGACTCAAAATTGCTGCAAAACCAATCAAGAAACCGGTGAATGCGATCAACCCTGCATTTCAAGAAAAAGCATCATCGCCGGAATTTATATCCTGGTAGCGATGGCGCTGAGCGGCGTCATTTACGAGGCGACCCATTTTATTTGAGCGGCAACCCCCTCCATTACTACCCGGCCACGGAAGCCCGGCAGCATAGCCCAAGCCGCTTCCGGGCCTAGTCGCTTGTGGGGCGAGCCGTATCACGGTTAAACTCCAGCCCCATGGCCCAGCCCCGTTACAGAATCCTCATCGTCGCCCCTTCCTGGGTGGGCGACATGGTCATGGCGCAAGCACTCTTCAAAAGCCTGCATCAGCGCCATCCCGACCTGGAACTCGACGTGCTGGCACCTGACTGGACGCTGCCCCTGCTGGCGCGCATGCCGGAAGTGCGCGCAGCCATCCCCAACCCGTTCCGCCACGGCGAATTCAAGCTCGGCGCCCGTTACCGCCTGGGCAAAACCCTGCGCCAGCATGGCTATGACCAGTCCATCGTTCTGCCCAACTCCTGGAAATCCGCCCTGGTACCGTTTTTCGCCGGCATTCCCAAACGCACTGGTTATCGCGGAGAAATGCGCTGGGGCCTGCTCAACGATGCACGCAAGCTGGACAAGGACCAGTTGCCCCTGATGGTGGAACGCTTCGTGGCGCTGGCGAACGTCCCGGGTACAGCGCTGCCGCGCCCCCTGCCGCAACTGGCCCTGACAGTGAACGACAGTCAGCGGCAAGCCACACTGGCAAAACTGGGCCTGACATCGGAGCCGAAAATTGCGGCTCTGTGCGTCGGCGCAGAGTACGGCCCGGCCAAGCGCTGGCCGCCGCAACATTTCGCCGCACTGGGAAAAAAGCTGCGCGCACTGGGCTACCAGACATGGCTGGTGGGGTCCGCCAAGGACGCAGAGGCGGGAGCCGAGGCGGCGCGCCTGAGCGAAGGCGCCTGCCTCGACCTGTGCGGCAAAACCAGCCTCGACGAGGCCGTGGACCTGCTGGCCTCGGCCACGGTCATCGTCAGCAACGATTCCGGGCTGATGCATGTTGCCGCCGCACTGGACAAGCCGCTGATCGCGCTCTACGGCTCCAGCAGCCCCGGCTTCACCCCACCGCTGTCACGCCAGGCGCACATTATCAGCCTGAATCTGGATTGCAGCCCCTGCTTCAAACGTCAGTGCCCCCTCGGACACCTGGACTGCCTGATGAAATTAACCCCGCAATGCGTGCTGGACGAAATCGCAGCGGACCTCTCTAAGGAAAACCATGGCATTGGCTAACGAATTCAACCCCCGTCAGGTCGAGATTGCCTCCTGGCTGATCACCGCCCTACTGCTCGTGTTCGCGGTCTATTCGCACCTCTTGCCGGCGCTGCTGGCGGGACTGCTGATGTACGAACTGGTACACCTGCTCGCTGCGCGCATCAATCTGCGCCGCTTCGGCGGGCGACCTGCCAAGATCGTTGCGGTGGTCTTGCTTTCCAGCCTGCTGGCAACCCTGATCAGCATGGCCACGCTGGGTTTGATGGCTTTCTTCAAAAGCGACGCCAGCAGCATCCCCGCATTGCTCAAGAAAATGGCGGAAATCATCGAAGGCTCGCGCGCCATGTTACCCGGCTGGCTGGTGCAAGAACTCCCCACCAGCGCCGAAGGAATACAGGCCGCCGCGGTCGAACTGCTGCGCAGCCACGCCGGAGAGTTTCAAACGGCGGGCAAGGAAATGGGCCGCACCCTGGTCCACGTGCTGATCGGCATGATCATCGGCGCCATGATTTCCCTGCGCGAAGTGACCGCAAGCCACCTGTACCGGCCACTGGCTGGCATTTTGGCAAAGCGGGTAAGTATGCTGGGCGACGCCTTCCGCCGCATCGTCTTCGCGCAGGTCAGAATCGCCGCACTCAACGCTTTTTTCACCTGGGTTTACCTGGGTGTGGCCCTGCCCCTGTTCGACGTCCACCTGCCGCTTACCAAGACCCTGGTGCTGGTCACCTTCCTCGCCGGCCTGCTGCCGGTCATCGGCAACCTGATTTCCAATTCCATCATCTTCATCGTCAGCCTGGGGCAATCGCTGCACATCGCGGTGGCTTCGCTGCTGTTCCTGATCGTGATCCACAAACTGGAATACTTCCTCAACGCCCGCATCGTCGGCAGCCAGATCCGCGCCCAAGCCTGGGAACTCCTGCTCGCCATGCTCACCATGGAAGCAGCTTTCGGTGTCATGGGCGTGGTCGCGGCACCGATTTATTACGCCTATCTGAAAAGCGAACTGGTGGAGAAGGGGCTGGTATAAGGCGCCCGTATAGAGGCGCTAACCGCTATTAGTTTAGCAATTTGCTTCTACCCTTATCCGCCCCGAAGGGCGGGCGCCACCTCGCTGTAATTGCGCGGATATTGACTGCACTCCTTGCGCGGGCAGATGATATGCCGGTATTGATGCCAGCCTGCTTTCCGGCCACGCCGAGCTGGCTCAGTTTTCCCTTAACATCCTTGAGAACGGCATTCAGTTTTAGGGTAGAACGAGGTTAGTAATGGATTACAAACCCACTCATTGGATAAATTCCATGCCCGCGTTCTGGGTCATGCTCTCAGTGGCGCTGCTGGCACTATTTTGGATTCTGGCTTCCGGCGTGCCGCTGGGCGGCTGGCTGATGGCCTTCGTGGTCACAGTTTCCGTGGGCAGGCTGGTCGCCTCGTTGCTGGGCGGCATCGGTCTGGCGCTGTATGCGATATTAGTTTCCATCGCCATCATCTCATTCCTCATGTCCTGACCCCTAATCGTCCAGGGATTCAAGCGTAATTTTGAAGTTTCAATCCTCGCCCACCCCGAAGGGCGGGCGCTACACACCGATTCCGAGCGTTCGGCCGCCACAGTCAGAGTTTCAATCCTCGCCCACCCCGAAGGGCGGGCGCTACGCCGCGCAACTGTGCGCCAACTGGTGACACCTGCAGTTTCAATCCTCGCCCACCCCGAAGGGCGGGCGCTACGTGGTGGGCACGGCCACGGTGGGCGTGCTGCAAGGGTTTCAATCCTCGCCCACCCCGAAGGGCGGGCGCTACGGGAGTTACCGCGCGCGATCCGCTCGAAGCGTTTAGTTTCAATCCTCGCCCACCCCGAAGGGCGGGCGCTACCTCGGCATCGCTGTATTCGTCTGCATTTGCGGTAGTTTCAATCCTCGCCCACCCCGAAGGGCGGGCGCTACCGGTTATCATCGGCGTAGGTTCTGCCTATTTGACGAGTTTCAATCCTCGCCCACCCCGAAGGGCGGGCGCTACAGTGGGAGTAAAAAGTATGTTCGGTAATATTGCAGTTTCAATCCTCGCCCACCCCGAAGGGCGGGCGCTACTTCCAACTGGCAGGGTTATTTGATCGGAATAAAGTTTCAATCCTCGCCCACCCCGAAGGGCGGGCGCTACGTGTCAACCGGATTGGCGATGACCGCAGCCGAGGAGTTTCAATCCTCGCCCACCCCGAAGGGCGGGCGCTACATGTCAGGGCGGTCAATCTCGCCTGATGTACTCGTGTTTCAATCCTCGCCCACCCCGAAGGGCGGGCGCTACCCGAGTTGCCGCCCGATGAACTCACCGTGTGGCAGTTTCAATCCTCGCCCACCCCGAAGGGCGGGCGCTACCTCCGCAAGTATGAGACACTGGAATCACTGAATGTTTCAATCCTCGCCCACCCCGAAGGGCGGGCGCTACGTGAAGCTTGACGGGAATTGATTTCATTGAATAAGTTTCAATCCTCGCCCACCCCGAAGGGCGGGCGCTACTTTTTGCTACTCATCCCCGCCTCCATAAATTTGTTGTTTCAATCCTCGCCCACCCCGAAGGGCGGGCGCTACCGGGGTGCTGCTGGCAGTGCTGGGATGGATAGGTGTTTCAATCCTCGCCCACCCCGAAGGGCGGGCGCTACGGTCATTTCTGAGTACTCCTGAAAATTGATAAAGGTTTCAATCCTCGCCCACCCCGAAGGGCGGGCGCTACTCTGCATCGCCATAATCGATGCCGGTATCGAATTCGTTTCAATCCTCGCCCACCCCGAAGGGCGGGCGCTACCAAGCTCTGCCAGCTTGTCGCTGGCCGTATCGATAGTTTCAATCCTCGCCCACCCCGAAGGGCGGGCGCTACTTGCTGGCGGTAAACAGGCCCAGAGGCTGATTAGGTTTCAATCCTCGCCCACCCCGAAGGGCGGGCGCTACATCATAGCGACTGCGTGAGCCACCTCAATAAAAGATGTTTCAATCCTCGCCCACCCCGAAGGGCGGGCGCTACCGGGCGAGTCTCAAGGTCGTCGCCGCCGATACAGAGTTTCAATCCTCGCCCACCCCGAAGGGCGGGCGCTACGTCGTCAAGGCCGTTGCTGTCTAGGATTGTGGTAGTTTCAATCCTCGCCCACCCCGAAGGGCGGGCGCTACGGCGAGTTCTTCCACCGTCGCAGTACCGAGGGCGTGTTTCAATCCTCGCCCACCCCGAAGGGCGGGCGCTACCGCCCGCCGGGGTTTACGAGGCGGTGCGATGGTTGTTTCAATCCTCGCCCACCCCGAAGGGCGGGCGCTACCGCGGCCCTCAGCACGGGCGCGGGCAATGTGGACGTTTCAATCCTCGCCCACCCCGAAGGGCGGGCGCTACAATGCCGGGCATGGATGATTACACTGTGCAAGTAGTTTCAATCCTCGCCCACCCCGAAGGGCGGGCGCTACTTATTCAGGCGGGCGGCTTCCATTCGTACCTCATTGTTTCAATCCTCGCCCACCCCGAAGGGCGGGCGCTACTTGGAATCACGATTCGAATATCGTGCTGGGCCGCGTTTCAATCCTCGCCCACCCCGAAGGGCGGGCGCTACACGCTAACTTGACGCGGGAGAATGCCTCGGCCAGGTTTCAATCCTCGCCCACCCCGAAGGGCGGGCGCTACGCGAGCAGATCGAGTGCGTGCTTGAGGCATATACGTTTCAATCCTCGCCCACCCCGAAGGGCGGGCGCTACTTCGCCAATGGCACCCGGCTGGGGGGCGTGCTGAAGTTTCAATCCTCGCCCACCCCGAAGGGCGGGCGCTACCCGGCTGCGCGGCGAGCCTCAAGCGGTGCGCATGGCGTTTCAATCCTCGCCCACCCCGAAGGGCGGGCGCTACAGGCGCCCAACCGGCGTAGTAATTTTCGTAACTTGTTTCAATCCTCGCCCACCCCGAAGGGCGGGCGCTACGGTACAGTTACAACTCTTTGACTCCGAAGGTAAATCCGGAAAAAGGCCGCGAACCCCGACTCGATGGCCGAATCAGCATTCGGGATGAATGACAGGTTACAGAGAATAGTCTTTCCCCACAATACGTTACACAAAGCGCGAACCTGCCGGGTTTTTCCATTTGCTTGGGGTTCGCGCATATTCAAACAACCAACGGACCATCAAAATCAACCGCCCGGAAATTTCCATATTCCTTTACGTAGAGCTCCACCGGTTCGATGAGCCTGTACAGGCGCAGGTTATCTTCCTTCTCGTCGATTTCCGTCAGTAACTGGCGCTCCAGTTCTTCATACTGCATCTGATTGACCTTGCATTCGAACACGGACTTCTGCACCCGCTGACCGGTGCGTTCGCAGAGTTTCGCCACGCGGCGTAGACGCTTGCGCCCGGCGGCGGTTTCGGTGGAGACATCGTAGGTGACAATGATCAGCATGCCTATTTCGCCAGGAAGGGCAGGTAGCCTTCCATCTCGCCGCGAATGGTACGAGCCATAAAGCGGGCCTGGAGTTGAGGTAAAAGGCCGATGGGAACCTTGGTTTCCAGGAGGGGATGGGTAATTTCCTCCTGCTTGCGCTCCTGGTAAGCGACGACAACGATTTTCCGCGCGTCGCCAGCCAGGGAAACCGCGCCGCCTTCCCGCTCCTGAAAATCATCCGCGCCGATCTGCCCCCGGTTGATGAGTGTCAGGGCCAGGCGGTCGGCAAGGATGGCGCGGAATTCTTCCATCAAGTCGAGTGCGAGAGCCGCGCGTCCGGGGCGCACGGCATGGAGGAAGCCTAGTTGCGGGTCCAGGCCGACACTTTCCAGAGCCGAGCGACAGTCGTTCATAACCATCGAGTAGAGGAAGGAGATCAAGGCGTTGAAGCGGTCACGCGGCGGGCGGCGACTACGTCCGTCCATGGTAAAAGACTCGCGAGCACTCTTGCGCACCAGTTTAGGCAGCGCGGAAAAATATGTCTTCGCGGCATCACCCTCTATGCCGCGCACCATGTCCAGATCCGTCGCATGGGGCAGGTTGCGGATTGAACGGGCAAGGGCTTCGGTGGCCTCGTTCAGGCATTTTTCGTCTTCGGCGGCGTCCGCCTCCCGCGCGCCGCGCTGCAAAACTTGACGGGCATTGCGCAATTTTCCGGCAATTGCAGAACATGCAACATTGAGGGCAAATTCGCCATCCCCGGCAACCCGATGTTGTGCCTGGCGCAACAGAATGTTGCCGCTCACCGCACCTTCCAGCCGCGCCTTGAAACGCCCGTTGTGATCCAGCAGCACCAGCGCGATGCCGCTATCGGCGCAGCGGTGCATGGCCGCAGGGGAGACCATCACGTTGCCGAAGGTCACCACCGAACCGATATGATGCAGCGGCACCTGCATTCTTTTCTCGTGCTCGACATCGATGCGCAGGGTGTCGTTGTCCAGATGCAGATAGGCATTGGGCGTCATCACGTAGAGGGTGTTCAGGATTTGGCGCATTCGTTCTCCGGTTCAAACAGGGTTGCGCGCATGGCGTGAAATCTCGCCCTGGCAGCCATGGCTTCCGGCTGGCAGATTTCCTTGAGGGAGCATTCGCGGCAGCGGGCGTCGTTCAGCGGGGCGGGCAGGATGCCGGACTCCAGCATGGCGCGTACCGCAGCGACGGTTTCTTCCACCTGGTGGCGCAGGGCATCCGTTATCGTTACTTCGCGACGGCGACGCGAGGTATGGTGGTAGATCGCCCCTTTGGGCACGGGTTTCCCTGTCATTTCCTCAAGGCACAGTGCTTGGGCGGCGAGTTGCAAGTCATCGTTGAGCCATTTCTTGCGCGCGCCGTGCTTGTATTCCACTGGGTAGGGCGTGCCATCCGCCAGGAATTCCACCACATCCGCCTTGCCCACCAACCCAAGCCGCTCGCACCATAGCGGCAAGGCAGTCGCCATACGCCGACCTTCCGCCATTTCGTGGCGCACAGCATCCACTCGCTCATGCTCCGCCGTACCGCGTGCGGTATGGATGTTGTCCTCGAAATCGCATTCCAAGAAGATCAGCCCGCAACGCCTGGGACAATAGGCGTACTGGTTAAGCGCCGAAACGGCGATGGGATCGAGGTCATCCACCAGCCTTACCTTATGCGGTGATCATCTGTTCGACATGAGCAAGCAGCACACGCGCATTCTCGACCTCGGCAGCACGGTCGATGGGCTCATCCAGCTCGGTGACACCTTCTTCATAGCGCGCCTGAACCGCGAACATGGTGTACTGAACCAGCGGCCAAAATTGCTCCACCTCGGCGCCCTGCTCCTCCAACAAGGCCAGCAATCGCGTCAGATCGTGCGACATGGGATAGATGGCGCCGCAAGTACAGAGCCATGCCTTCAGCGCCTTCTCCACCGCCTGCTGGACATGAAACCCGAAAATCTCATCGGCAAACAACGGATTTTCCTGCATACCGACAAGTGCATTGAAATCCCTATGCGCCATGCGCAGCATTGAACGGGCATGTTCAAGGTCGGCCATGCAGCACCCTCCCCTCGCGGCGCGCCCTTCCGATCACATGATTCATGGAGTTCTTCCAGTGATCGAACTCGTCCCGGCTGTACAGGAGAATGTCCTTGGACAAAGCCAACCCCCTCAACGCCATGTACAAACGTGCCGCTTCCTTGCGGCGGCTGCGCTGGGGCGAGAACGGCTCGCTCTCCACCACCAACAGGTCAACGTCGGAATCAGGCCGCGCATCGCCCCGTGCACGGGAGCCAAAGAGGATGATGGTTTCCGGGGCGGCTTCTCGGACGATGGTTTCCACCATTTGTTGTAGCAGGGTTTCTTCACTACTGAATTGAGTTTCGGTCACTTCACAGTCTCCGTTTTCACCAAGCGACCATTGTCATCGTCCCACGTCCAAAGTTCCACCCCCGTCGGCAGGCGAGCGGCATGAACGGCCACATCGTAATCCGAGAATGCGCGCGGCGAACCGCTCAGCCCCTCGCGATGACCGATTTCGACAATAGGGTTTACAGACTTGCGGTCAGGGGTGGAGAAATCCAGCAATCGCTGGGCTGGCGCACAGCCGAGCATGGCCTGGCGCACGCGCTGTTTTTCGTCGCTGTCGGTGCCGACGTGTTTGAACACGTACAGCCCCCGGCAGGACATCACCCCCTTGCTGGCCGATCGGTCGTGATCCCACATGCCTTTCAGCGCCTCCCACAGGTGGGTGAGATCGTCGTCGGAAAAGCCCGTGCCTGCCGCGAGATTGGCGGAAACGAAGCCTTTGGCGACGTAAAGACCGTAGGGGATCAGTGATTTGCGGCCCATGGTGCGAAGTTTGTCTTCTTCCTGTTCACCTTCCCATTTTTCGTAGTCCGCCGCAGTCTTGGCGCCGGAAACTTTTTCGGCCACAGCCATGCGGGTAATTGAAGCATCCATAGGTAAAATGGGATCAATCGAACGTGAAAACGCCACCTGTACCGGACCACGCACCTGGCCGGCATTGGCGCCGGTAGACATGACCGCGCCGAAGGTGCGCACGTCGAAAAACTGTTCACACATCCAGTTACGGGCATTCCCGACTTGTGCCCGGTTTCCTCCCCCGGCGGGAGCGCCGCCCGTCGCTTCATGCGCCGCTGTAATTGGTTTGTTCAAATTGGTGGCATGCTCGATAAAGATGGCATTGGGCGCCTGATTGCCGAAAGCAATCTGAATGTAGTTGCGCACCCGGCGCTTGATCGCCACATCGGAAACCAGACCGTGCATGTCTTCCGGGTCGATGCGCGGCGAGTTCCCGGCGTCCGGGTCGCCATTGGGGTTGCCGTTTTCGCAATCGAAAAGATAGAGAAATTCGTAGCGGTTCTGGATGCTGTTCATTGCTGGTCTCCCTGTGTGGTTTCGTCGGCTTTCTTGCCGGCGCGCAGTGCGGCGAGCTGCTGGTAATAGCCGAGGGCGAACAAGCCTTGGCCGTTGAGGTCGAGTATGCGCGGTGCGCCATCGCCCAAGCGCCCCATTACGTCGGCGATCTGGTTCTCGTACCAGTAGGCCAAGCCGCCGTCGAGCTTGCCCAGGTGGTTGCGCGCATTGCTCGCCAAGCGCCCGATAATCAGCCCCGGTGTCTGGCTGGCGGCTGCGTAGTAGCGCTGCACCACGCCAGCGCCCACGTCGCCCAACGCGGCGCGTTGCAGGCTGGAAAAAATGGCGAGCAGCCGTCCGCAATGGTAAGCGGGCGCGGGGTGTTCGGGGTTGAGATAGGCAGTCATGGTTTGGTCACCTCCTGGTTTGAGTCGAACGAAATAGGCTTTAATCAGCCCCATGCGGGCGTGGCTGAACGGGGGCTGGTCTTTATCCAACAGATCGGTGCGAAAGCGCGCCAGTGCTTGTGCCATCAGCGGTTGCGGGATAGGCAGACGCTGCACCGCCACCTTCCATAACGTGGCGGCAGCAGGTGCGGGAAAATCCTTGAGTTCGCGCACCAGCGCCCCGCTCACCGCCATGAACTTGGGGTCGTGGGCTTGCCCTTTGCCGTCGCGGGCAACAATGGCGAGATCAGCAAACCATGCCTCGACGCTACGCACCAAATCCTCGAAACGTCCTTCCATCCAATCGCGCACCATCACCCGCCCGGATGCGCCGGAGAGCGTCAGCGCATAGTAATGATTGTCGCCCAAATTGCCCCGCTCGCCGCTCCGGATGGAATCAAGCAGACGGCGCACCGCCGCCAATGCCGCCGCCTCGGTCTGTTCCGGCGACTCGAAGCCGTTCAGCCATTCCAGCGGGTCGTCCTCCTGGGCGATCTGTTCCTTGAACCAGTGAACCACCAGCGCGTTGGCGAGCTTGCGGGAACGGTTGCGTATCAAGTCATTGAGACCATCCACGTATTTCTGGGCAGCCTCGGCGCCCATGGCGGCGTTGGCCGATTGATCCAGGCCAAAAGAACCGAAAGCCGCTTTGTCGAAACCGACCATCACGTCGCCCGTACCCAAGCCACCGACACCGGATAGCCCGGTGATCTTGGGGTGGGTGGGTAAAGGCTGAGTGGCTTCGCCCGTCAGCAAGCAAACCATTGCGCCCGCGTGAGCAGCGTCCCTCTCCCTAACCCTCTCCCGCTCGCGGGAGAGGGTTAGGGAACTATCGCCCCCATTCCCTTTGGGAGAGTACTGGAGAGAGGGTTGACCGCCGCCCATGTCCGTCTTGCGCCACTCGCGCCACCATGCTTGAACGGTTTTATCCTCGCGAGGATCAGCGCCATCCACCCGCCAGCCCAGCCAGTCGGCGGGCTTGGCTTTGTGTCGGGCCAGCGCGTCGCGAAGCTCCGCGAGCCTGACGTCATCTTCCAGCATGGTTGCAAGCGGAATGAGTCCGGGAATCGAATCCGAAGCCTTGCGCAGCATGTCCACGAAAAAACGGTGCTTCTCCTCGGCACCGGCTATTTTCTTGGCCTCTTCGTTGGCTTTGAACAGCAGCGCTACCGTTTGCACCGTTTCCACCAGGAAATGAGATTTGCCGCCCGCATTCATGCCGTGCATGTCAGGGCAACGGGCTTGCATCGCCCCACGCTTGCCATCGCCCAGCGGCAGCACGTTGAGAAAGCGTCCATCGGAAGCCAGTTCGACGCACCAACGCGCTTCGCGGGATTTGAAGCCGGGTTCGGAGTCCAGTCCGTTTCCGTAATCCATCAGTGCTTGCAGCATGGCTATGGCCTCCCCGGTTTTTTCACCGCAACGCTTTCGAACGGCGGCACTTCCAACACGCCGTTGCGGATGTGGGCGTCGAACAGCGTGATAAAGGGTTTGTCGTTGTCCTTGACCGCATCCTTGCGCAGATCGAACACGTCGTAGAGCATAAAGCCCAGATGCTGATCCAGGGCGGCGGTTGGCTGAACATTTGCGCCCGACGATTCGACATATTCAAAAAACGCGGGAAACTCGCGGCAACCGAAATAGGGTTGCTGAAAGCATTTGCCCTGTTTGGCGCGGCGCTCGAACTGGTTGTTGAATTTGCCATAGTCATGGGCGAAGCCGGGCTTGGGAACAATTTGCGCGGTGAGACGGTAGCGCACGTTCTTGAGCGCCATGGTTTGGCGCTGGGTGCGGCCTTTCTGGTCGGTGCCGAGTTCATCCTTACCACCGTCAGCCCAGATTGGCTGGGGCTGCTCGCGCCCTTCCATCCAAGCTTTGAGGGTGCGTTCCGCAGGAACTTTGTCTTTCACCTCGTTACGCCGCAAGGCAATATAGCGCGGCATTTCCAGCACTTCGATGCGCAGAACCTGCCAGTGAAAATAGGGGCGCATGACGCTTTCCCTGCCCTGCTTTTCCCGTTTTCCATCCCAGTAGATCGCGTCGAAGATGCCGCGCGCCGCCGACGGGGTAATCACCGGATAGGAAAACCGCTCGACTTTCATTTCCGGGCGGGTGAAGCAGGCAAAATCGCCCCAGACTTCCAAAGTGTGTATGCCGTTGGCCATGCGCCCTCCCTATGCGATAAAAACCTGTAGACCCTTGGGCGGATTCAATCCAAGGGTGTCGTCATAATAATCCCCTTCGAGGATAAACCACTCGTCGGATGTGCCGAGGCCGCGCCGGAGTTTCGCTGGAATTGCCCAAGCGGGCGTTCCCTCGTTGGTGCGATAGACGCTGACTGCCAGCCCTTGGGCGCGGCGCATCCATTCGGCGGAAATACCTTCCCGTTCGGCTTCGATGCGTAAGGCATCGAATTCTTCCCACCTGTCTGCCCATGGGACCAACACCTGGATGGCGCTCTGGTCGATGAGGCGATAACACTTGGCGATTTCCGGGAAATCCAGCGCCGCAATCGCGTCGTTCAATGCCGGATTCTGGCTGTCCGGGTTGTTCAGGTCATAAAGCCGCCGGTAATAGTCCTGGAACAAGCCGGGGTCGTTGATGTTAAGCGTGCCATGTAGTGCAAGCAGCGTGCGCGTCACCTCGGTGGCTTGGTAATAGCCATGGGTTGGATAGCACCGCCGCCAGTTTTCATCTTCACTCGGCTCGAACACCACCACGCTGCCCTTGCCATCCATACGCCCTTCCCGGTTGCAGCGCCCCGCTGCTTGGGCAATGCCTTCCAGCGGCGCGAGGGCGCGGTAGACCAGGGGAAAATCGAGATCGACGCCGGCTTCGACGCACTGGGTGGAAATCAAGCGGCAGGTTTTCCCCTGCTTGAGACGTTCCCAAACCTGGTTCAAGACCGCCCGCCGGTGTTCGACGCACAGGTTGGTGGATAGGTGAAATACGCCGTCCGTCCCGGCCAGTTCATCGAGCAAAGCAAGGGCGTGGCGCTTGAGATTGACCACCACCAGCACTTGATCTGCGTCTCGCAATTCGGCTGCAAGCTGCGCCCAGGTGTGATTTTCACCCGTTCGCGGCCAGCTCACGGCGACACGCTCCAGTACCGCAAATAACGCAGGGTGTTCCGGTACGGCTTCGACCGGTTGCCAGCCTTGAACGGCGTGCTTCGCCACTGCATCGTGCAGGGTGTCGAAAGCGGGCTGGGTGGCGGTGGCGAACACTACGCTGGAACGGTAGGCGGCACAAAGATGCGACAACGCCGCCAAAGTCGGCACGGCCAGATTGCTAGGCAGACTTTGCGCTTCGTCGAACAGGATCACCGACTCCATCAGGTTGTGCAGTTTTCGGCAGGCGGACGGGCGATTGGAAAACAACGATTCCAGCAACTGAACGTTGGTGGTCAGCACTATCGGAGCATCCCAATTTTCGGCCAGCAATCGCCGCTGACGCTCGCCCGAACCTTCGGCGTCCCGCTGTTCCATTTCGGCACCCAGCCCGGCCAGGCTGTGGTGCTCCAGTACGAAATTATCGGGGAACACCTTGAATATTGTCCGGTAAATATGCGCTGTCTGTTCGATGACAGTCAGGAAAGGCACCGCCAGGATGATGCGTTTCAGACCATGCCGCGCCGCGTGTTCCAGCGCGAATTTGAGTATCGCCAAGGTCTTGCCGGAGCCGGTCGGCGCAGTCAGCGTGAACTGGCCGGTTTCCATCTGCGCGGCGCGTGTCGCCGCGCTCCACAAGGTTTCCCGCGCCTGCCGCACTTCCGCCCGCGCTCCGGTGGCGGCGCGCAATGCCGCCATATGCGCATCCAACGCGGCGAGCGCCGCGACGGCATCCAGTTTCAACCCTGCGGGGCGGGGACGTTTGCCCAGCGCATCGCCCTCGAAGTGCGCCTCGGTATCGAGAAAATCGGCATCCACCAGACAAGAGAACAACAGCCGCTCATCGAGCATGGTGGCAACGGCGTGTTCAAACGAGGTAACCGCAAGGCTGTTCGGCTTCCCGAACATCAATCCATCATCGGTAGCACGGGAGCGCAGGCGGTTCAAATCAGGGTCGGAGAGGGAACGCCCCGGCGGGAGGGCGGCGGCAAGACGGTCTGGGTGCAACCGTTTTAATCCGATGGGATTGCCGCGCTGCAAGCCGACGTGGTGACCTTCAATTGCCAGCGCCGCCGCGACGGCACGAAATTCGGTCAATGCAAGCGAAGCGCCTTGCGACCAGTGATCCAAGCCGGAATCCTGGCCGTGCAGCCGAGCCTGAAAACGGTCGGCATACTTGCCTAAATCGTGCAGCAATCCAGCCAGCAGCGCTTCCTCTGCCCATGCGGCCTGTGCGGCAAACGTCTCCGCCATTCTCGCCACGCAGGAAAGGTGTTGCGCCAGCGGATGCCAATCCCCGTTGGCATTGGCACTATGGGCATAAATCAAGATTACGTTCTCCCCTCGCCAACCGATACTTCAATCTCGGCAACAGTGTCAAAAAGTTTCCGCCGCCGCACATCGGTGGCAAAGGCCAAGGCTGCCTCCGGCTTGATTTTCGGGCAGATCTCAACCACATCTCCCACGCTCCAGTCGTACGCCAAGCTATTCAGGATCAACTCGACAGATATGCGAGAGCCGGCGACAGCAAGTTTGCCTTCCAGGATGGCCAGATTGGTGAACATTTGCGTTTGTTCATGTCCTGCCTCCTCACGCTCATTATCCAAGCCAAGTAGCTCACCAGATGCGCCAGTGTGATTTTTTTCGGGTGGGAAAGTGGAGGCCGTGGCCATTGTAGGGTGTGACGGCCATCTGGAGCATCAGGTAAACCCTGATTCTGGGGGCAAGACGAGACTGCTTCGCTTCGCTCACCATGAAAGGCCGGCAGCGCCTTATTGCTGTGGCGCGCGCATGACCGAAACTTCCAGGCGTTTAGTGCGCTTTTACTTGCCCACCGTGCTTCCCCATCACCGCAAAATGCACCCGCACCCACTCCTCGCTGTTGTCCACCACTTCGGTGAGGCGGATGCGGATGACGTTGTTCCGGTAGTGCATGTCGAGCTGGTGGGCTTCGTTGTAGTCGGACGCCTGCAGGATCAGGCTGCTGTCGATGTCGCGCTGGTATAGCTTGGGCAGGAACAGCGCCTTGATGATGTGGTTCTCGCCGTCGCCCGCCAGAGTCAGCTCCACCTGCTTGGGATTGTCGCTCAAACGTTCGACGCCAAGCGACGGCATGCCCGTTTCCGTGTCCTTTTTCCAGCGCACCACGCCGATTTCCCAGGCGCTGTCGTGGCCTGTGGGCTTGACCAGCACCAGCTTGCCTTCCTGGGCGCGTTCGGTGGGACGGGCCTCCACCAGACCGTAGCCACCCTCGCTTTCGTCCTGTACCGACCAGTGTTCGAAGGGTATTTTGTGCCCTTGATGTTCCTCGGCCGGTTTCAGGCAGGAGTAGATGGCGCCCACGCCGCAGGCCATTTGCATCATGCGGTCTTCCACCGGAGCACGGAACTGGCGCCGCGCCGCTTCGGCACGGATCCAGTAGCGCGCCACGTAGTCCAGCAAATCGATGCAGTCCGGCAGTACGCAATCGTCGCCCAGTTCGATGTGCTCGCTCCAGTCGCCTTCCGTCAGCCCGGTTCGCGACTTGCGGATTCGCAGATAGAGGTCGGCCATGCTCCAGCAGCGCAGGTTGGGCCCGTGCATTTCCTCCAGCAGTTTGCGCGCGCCAACGCCGGTGGAAAGGTCGACGCAGTGCATGTGGGTTTCCGGATCGCAGTCCTGCTCAAGCGTCACCAGGCTGGACCAGTGATCGAGCCAGTGATCCACCATTTCAATCTGGGACGGCGGCAGTGTGATGGGCTTGATCATGTCTAGCAGCAGGATCTGGACGTACTCGTTGCCGCAGGTGGTGAGGGTTTTTCTGTTCAGTTCCACTTCGCTGGCGGCGAAATGCGAGCCTTCGCACATCAGGAAAAACTTGTGCAGGCGCTTCCACATTGCGGGCTGTATCGGTTCCTGACGGAAATAGCCCCATTTGATGTGCTGGGCGTGGTAATGCAGCGCACGGGCGGTGATGGTGGCCAGGTAGCGGCTGAATTCGGCCTTGCCCCGATGCGCCACCACTTCGCGAATAAACATCTGATAAGCATGGGCCAGGTGGGAGAATATTGTGGTCATGCTGTTCCACAATACGTCGGCTGCGCCCTTGAGCTCGCCCTGATGGTGCAGATAGGTTTTTCCCAACTGCGTCTGGAACGCCTGGCTACCTTCATCCAGGCGCATCAGCGCCTTGAGCCGCTCCTTGGAAAGCGCTTCCTGGCTTTTCAGGAACCCCGCCAGAACGTCGATGATCTTCTTCTGCGCTTCATACGCATCCTCGTGGCGCAGCATGTGCAGCCACTCATCAGTGGCTTTTACGTCACTGAGGATGTCGGCCTGTTTTTTGTGGAACAGGTTGAGCAGCTTGAACATGGCAACGCCCTGGGAGGACTCAGACATTCAGCATATTTCATGGCGACTCACGGCGCAACCTTTGCCGCGGCAATAAAAAAGGCGCCGCAGCGCCTTTTCCTGGAGATGCGTCGGCCTATGCTCCGCTCTCGCGTAACGTGATGTCGCATTTCGGCCCCAGCAGCACCTTTTGCAAGCCCTGCTTTTTGGCCAGATTCAGCACCAGCGGCCCGTTGATGTTGGCCGTGACGCCGCCTTGCAAC
Organism: Sulfuricellaceae bacterium; assembly: GCA_031426915.1. Taxonomy (GTDB): domain Bacteria; phylum Pseudomonadota; class Gammaproteobacteria; order Burkholderiales; family Sulfuricellaceae; genus Sulfurimicrobium. Next base: position 38,567 of record JASJPB010000055.1, read on the forward strand.
GCAGCCGCCTCGCCTTCGGCACCCAGCGGTTTATATATCATCAGTACCACGGCCAGCTCGTTTGAATTGCCCGCCTGCAGTAGCTCCACTTCCTCGTCTGACAAAGTGAATTCATAATTCAACCCGAACAGGGCCGGATCGACGATGGAGAAGGTAACTGCCGGATCATCCAGCGATTGCAGGTAAAACACCACCGGGCCTTCCTTGTCCTCGTGCAGCAGCTGGTAGCGGTTACAGTTTTCGAATCCCGGCAAACCATGCGGGAAAGTCAAAATAGCTTCCTGATTGACTTCCAGCTCGCCAAAACGGGTGGTGTTGATTTTCATGAACGGCTCCCCTTATAAGGTTTTCGAATAACGCGGCTTGATCTCGACCGACTGCTCGCGCAGATAGGCATCGAAGGGCATGGCGATGTTGCGCAGGAAGATGCGACCGGTTTCGGTCACCTTGATCATGCCGGGTTCCAGCTGCAACAGGCCGTCCGCCGCCAGATCTTCAAGCTCGGGCAGGGCATCGGCGAACAGGGTATCGAAATCGATGCCCCAGTGGGCGCCGAATTTGGCTTTATCCAGCTCCAGATCGCACATGATGTGGCTGATGGCCTCGCGCCGGATTTTGTCGTCGCGGGAAATACGCAGGCCGCGCTCCGTGGCCAGCCCGCCGGATTCAATGCGGCGTTGGTACTCGGCCAGGTTCTTGGCGTTCTGGACGTACACTTCCTCGGTCTGGCTGATGGCAGAAACACCGAAGGCGTAGATATCGCAATCCCGGTTGGTGGTGTAGCCCTGGAAATTGCGGTACAGGGTCTTGGCTTTCTGCGCCTTGACGATCTCGTCATCGGCCTTGGCGAAGTGGTCCATGCCAATGTAGAGATAACCCGCAGCGGCGAGCTTTTCCATGATCAGCTTCTGCAATGCCAGCCTGGTGGACAAATCCGGCAGATCGCTTTCCACGATCAGCTTCTGGTGCTTCTTCATCCACGGCACGTGGGCATAGTTGAACACCGCCAGGCGGTCCGGCCCGAGGGCGATTACCTTGTCCAGGGTGGGGGTGTAGCTTTCCACGCTCTGGTGGGGGAGGCCGACCATGAGGTCGACGTTGATGCTCTGGAAGCCCGCCTCGCGCAGCCAGTCATACACCTGGCGAATCAGCGTCTCCGGCTGCACCCGGTTGACGGCTTTCTGCACGGTTTCGTCGAGATCCTGCACTCCCATGCTGACGCGGTTGAAGCCGGACTCGGCCAACGCGGCGATGTGCTCCCGCGACAGCTCGCGCGGATCGAGCTCGCAACTGATTTCGGCGTCCGGCGCAATGTTGAAGCGCGACGCCAGATGCTGGAACAGGCGGCGGATATCGGCCGGCTTGAGGAAAGTCGGCGTGCCGCCGCCCCAATGCACTTGTTTGGCCAGGCGTTTGGGCGATGTCAGCGCGGCGACCCGGTCGATTTCCTGGAACAGGTAGCCGAGATAGGATTCGGCCTTGCTGTAGTCGTGGGTGGCGACCATGTTGCAACCGCAGTAGTAGCACAGGGTGTCGCAAAACGGTACATGCACATAGAGCGACAGATCGCGGCCGCGATCCTGGGTGATATTGAGCTCGTCCAGCCATTCCTTCTCGCCGAAAGCCTCGGTGAAATAAGGCGCGGTGGGATAGGAAGTGTAACGCGGGCCAGCTTTGCTGTATTTTTCGAGTAGGGAGGTTGCAAGTTCCATGGAGAGGGCGCCAAAAAGGGTGAATGGATTATACCCTCAGACCCGAATTTTGATAAAAAATCAGGTAAACTCGAAACTGTAATAATTTCAATCAACAACATGATAAAAGTCGCAACCCCCGCCAATATCGGCCGTTTCAAGGTTCTGCGTGTGCTCGGCGAAGGCTCCCAGAGCGTGGTCTACCTCGCCGAGGACCCTCATCTGCAACGCGAGGTGGCGATCAAGACCGTGCATCTGGCCGGTGGCGACGACCACCTGAAGCGCACCCGTGCCCTGATTGACGAAGCGCGTACCGTCAGCAAGCTGCAGCACTCCAACATCGTACCGATTTTCGAGGCCGGCGAGCATGAGGGCAATCCCTACCTGGTGTTCGAATATGTCGAAGGCCGCGACCTCTCCAGCCTGATCAGGCATGAAGGCGCCTTGCCAATTGCGCGCGCGGTCGAAATGATGGTCCAGATCCTGGATGCGGTCGCTTACGCCCACCAGCACAACATCATCCACCGTGACCTCAAGCCCTCCAACATACTGCTCAACACGGAGGGCGTGCCGCGCGTGATGGATTTCGGCATCGCCACGCGCATTTCGGAACAGGCCGGCGCGGAAAAAGAGTTGATGCTGTTCGGCACGCCCGGTTACATGGCCCCGGAATACATTACCGGCATGGAAATCGGCCCCAAACTGGATGTTTTCGCCACCGGCATGATCCTGCACCAGATGCTCACCGGCACACCCGCGGTACAGGGAATCGATCCACGCGACACCCTGCGCCTCATCGTGCAGGAAACCATCGAGCCACCCTCGGCGCGCAACAGCGAGGTGGACGAAAAGCTCGACGACATCGTGCTCAAGGCGCTGGCAAAAGACCCCGCCAACCGCTACGACTCCGCACAGGAAATGAGGACCGCGCTGCAAGCGTACCTCAACCCCGAAACCGAGCCGGTCGGCGCCGGTGCCAACCAGGGCACGCTGGATTTCCTGCTGCGACGCATGCGCCACAAGAGCGATTTTCCCGCTCTTTCGGAGTCCATCAGCTCCATCAACCGCATCGCCACTTCCGAGTCGGAAGGCGTCACCCAGCTATCCAACGCCATACTCAAGGACGTCGCGCTCACCAGCAAGCTGCTGAAAGTGGTCAACGCCGCCTATTACACCCAGTACGGCGGCGGCACCATCAGTACGGTGTCGCGCGCCGTGGTGACGCTGGGATTCGACGCGGTGCGCAACATCGCCCTCACCCTGATATTGTTCGAGAACCTGCAAAACAAGGAACATGCGGCCAACCTCAAGGACCAGTTCGTGCGCTCGCTTTACAGCGCCATCATCGCCAAGAGCCTGGCGCATAAAATCGGCGTGCGCAATGCCGAGGAAGGCTTCATTTGCGCCCTGTTCCACAGTCTGGGAAAAATGCTGTGCATGTTCTACCTGCTGGAGGAGGTGGAAGAAATCAACCGCACCATGGCACTCAAAAACAGCAGCGAGGAAAGTGCCTCAATCGCCATACTCGGCATGTCCTACCACGACATCGGCATCGGCGTGGCCAAGGCCTGGAACTTCCCCGAACTGATCGTTCACAGCATGCGCAGCCTGCCCGCGGACAGGGTGAAAAAGCCATCCACCGACATGGAACGGCTGAACGTTCTGTCGGTCTTCGCCCATGACATCAGCCTGATGGCCACCCAGGAAGGCGGCGTGGAGAAAACCAAGGAACTGCTGCGCATCTCCCGGCGCTTCGGTTCTCCATTGGATATCAGCGAAAAATCCATCCTCGGCATTGCCGAGCAGGCAAGCGCCGAATTCGCAAAATTCGCGGGCACCATCCAGCTCGACCTGCGCGAGAGCGTTGTCGGCAAACACCTGATCAAATCGTCCGCACGGCCCGAATCCACAGCCAGCGGCATGACCGATGCCATCCTGGGTGAAGAGGACGCTGGCGGCATGAACGACGAGCAGACGCGCATGATCGAACTCGGACCCGGCGGGCTTCATCACGATGCGCAAGGCGTTCTCACCCAGGGCATCCAGGACATCAGCAGTTCCCTGGTCGAAGGGCGTTCCCTCAACGACATCATGCGCATGATCCTGGAAACCATGTATACCAGCATCGGTTTCGGGCGCGTCATCCTGTGCATCAAGGATGCGCGCCAGAACATGATGACCGCGCGCTCGGGTTTCGGCCCCGACGCCAACCAGATCATCAAGTCGTTCAAATTCCCCATGGCTTTCACGCCGGACGTGTTCCATGTCTGCCTGAAAAACAACGTGGACATCATCATCGAGGATATCGACGATCCCAAGATCCAGACCCGGATCCCGGAGTGGTACCGCAAATCCGTCCCGGCTCACACCTTTGTGCTGTTTCCTATCGTGGTCAAGAACAACCCGGTAGCCATGATCTACGCCGACAAGGCCAAGGCGGGGGATATCAAGCTGCCGGAAAGGGAACTGGGGCTATTGCGGGTGTTGCGCAACCAGGCGGTGCTGGCCATCAAATCGCAATCCTAGAGCCGGCCTCATGTTTAGCCGAACCGCGCCGTAATCATTAATACGGCCGACTGTCTCCCAGTGGTCGCGCTTCACTTTATGAAATTTGCCCGAACAAAGCGTGAAAGGCGAAATGAGCGACGAGAAAGCGATTCCCGGACTGGGCCTGAGCCTTGCCTTGAGAGAGGACGGGCGTAAATTGCTGGCGAACTATGCCCCCTGCGGGGACAAGGTTCCGTTTGACGATGAATGGCTCAGGCAGAAAATCGCCGAACAGGGCTTCGACCAGCTCTTCCTGTTCGAACCGGCACTGGCTGGCCTGATCAAGCAATATGCTTCTGCCGGCGAGGAATCCTTTACAGTCGAAATCGGCGAGGTGCGAGATGCCATTGTCGAGCTGGAGCTCTCGCCGGACAAAATGACTGCCTTCCTCAGCATCACCCTCCCCTGCGGTGGCGCGGCGGTGAACGACCCACAGATACGCCGCGCCCTGGCCGAAAAACAGGTGGTTTCGGGCCTGTTGAGCGAAGAAATAGATCACATCGTGGCCGTTGGGGAGGCCCACAAGCAGTTGATCGCGCAAGGGCGCAAGGAGGTCAACGGTGAAGACGGGCGTTTGCAATGCCTGATCGAAATGGTCAAGGAGCGTCACCCCCGTCTGGATGAAAACGGCATCGCCAATTACCGCGATTTGGGCGGTATCGTCACGGTACGCAAGGGCGAGCGCCTGATGCAGAAAATCCCTCCCACCCCCGGCGAGAACGGCGAAAACATACTGGGTCAGGTGATCCCTGCCCACCCCGGCAAGGAAGCCATGTACGCACCGCAGCTCAAGGGTGCCGTGACCGATCCGCAAGAACCCGCGTTCCTGATCGCCGAAATCGACGGGCAGCCGCTATTGGTCAACAACGGCATGGCGGTCGAACCCACGATCTCGCTCAACACCATCGACCTTTCCTCCGGCAATGTGGATTTTGTCGGCACGGTCAATATTAGCGGCGATGTGCATGCAGGCATGACGGTACGCGCCAGCGGCGACATCCATGTCGGGGGCATGGTCGAGGCGGCGGTGCTGGACGCGGGCGGCAACGTGGTGGTCAAGGGCGGCGTCATCGGCCACGGCCAAGTGCACGAGCATCCCGATGATGACAAGCAATCCATGATCGCGCGGGTACATGCCGGCGCCTCGTTCTCCGCTCACTTCGTCGAAAACGCCAGCATTGAAACCGGCGACAGCATCATGGTGGACAAACTGGTGATGCAAAGCGAGCTGGCGGCGGTCAACCAGATTGTGGTCGGCAAGCCGGGATCGGGGCAGGGTAGCATCATCGGCGGCCTGATCGAAGCCACCCTGCTGGTGCAGGCGGCGGTGATCGGCTCGTCGGCCGGGGTAAAGACCCGTGTGGTGGTGGGTTCAAACCCCTATTTGCACGAAAAGCTGAGACATGCCACGAAACAGTTCGAGGCAAAATCGGGGGAGCTGGAAGAGATTGTCAAATTGCTGACCTTTATCGAGGCGCATCCCGGAAAAATCAAGCCGGAAATCCAGCTCAAAGCGGAAAACACCCGTGTCGCGCTGCTCCAGGCGATCGAACTGGCGCTGCAATACAGGGACGAGCTGACCCTGCAACTCGAATTGTCTGCGGATGCCAAGGTAGTGGTGGAAAAAACCTTGTTCGGCAACGTCCAGGTCGAAATCGGCGGCAAGGTCCACTGGGTCGATTTGCAGCGCGGAAACGGCACGTTCTCGCTCAAGGATGACGAAATCGACTTCGAGTAACCACCTGATAGATCTGATTGTTTTCAGGCCACCAGGGCGTGTTATCCTGCCAGCGGCAGCGCTTCCGGGGTGACGTTTTTTTTCAGCTGATCCATCACATTGGTCACGGCGCGTTCCACCAGCGATGCATCTCCAAGCATAACGGCAGTGCCGGCACGGAACCTGTTGGCAAGGCTTCTGGGCGATATTTTCACGGCATTCGAGCCATCACGTTCGGTGAACAGCATGACGCCCTTCATGGGGCTGATCCAAGTCAGCTTGACCCGCAAACGGGTGCCGTCTTCGAGTGTGAATTCCATCCAGCAACCTCTTTTCAGCTGCTTTGCCATGCGGTCATAGTCGTCTTCCGCGGTTAAGTCCTTGGTGGGGAGGGTCCACTTCATCACCCCAATTTCAGTCTCGTCGCGGGGGAGGATAGCCGCGGCAAAGTTGGCACCCGATTCATCCTGCTCCCCCTCGGCTACGCTTTCCGCGCCAGAAACGCCCGCTTCCATTTCCGGCTGTGCCGTGGCGAGGGTAGTTTCCTGTGCTTGCGCCAAACCCTTTAGTGCCGTGATATGGAATTCCACCAGCTTGGTCGAGAAAGCCTTGATCTCGTCGTCGGCGGCAGACTTGCGCCGCATGGCACTTTCAATTCGTTTCAGCAATTGCGGCAGGGCACGCACCAGGCGCAGGCGGTCTTCCTGCAGGATTTTAGGCTCCAGGCTCCAGGCAAGATCGTCCACTACCTCCAGCGCGCTCTTCCAGGCTTCTCCCCCTTCGCCCTCGTTCTCGTATGCGGAAACCAGGATATCAAGCCAATAATTCATTAAAAATTGCCGAATCTCCTGCGGCACATCCTGAGCCCGTTTTACAATTTCCTCCTGGGCCAGCACCTGGGCGAATTCTGCTATTTCCCTTTTGTACAGGGCTTCGGCGGTGTTTTTGGAGCGTTCCTCGGCCTGCTCCTGCTCCTCCGCGATGTACTGCTCCAGCTGCTCCACGGCGCGTTCGAAAACGCTGCTGTCTTCTTCGAAATTGTCGATGACATCATGCACCACCGCCGCGATGCGCTGGTAGAGCGGATCGTCCTCGCTAACTTCGTCACTCCAGGCGACCGATACCTGGGCCAGTTTATCCAGCAGCTTGCGTGCCGGATTGTCCTTCCTGGAGAAGAACTTCTTGTCCAGCATCGCAGCTTTCAACACCGGGATCTGCAAGCGACCGATAAGCACCCTCACGGCGGCGGGAATATCCTTGTCGTCGAACACGAAATCGAACAACATCGCCACCACGTCGATGGTGATTGCATCGACCTGGCTGGCAGGGTTATACAATCCTGCATCGCGGATATTTCGCAACAGGTTGACCGTGCCCAGGGCGAGCTGCGAAGGATCAAATACTCCCGCACCGCCCACGCCGGCTTGCGGTAAAGCGTCAACGTCACCATGTTGCAGATGGGTCAGGGATTTCAGCAACTCACCCGTTGCCTGCATCGGCATTCCCGCCATCGAGATATCCGGAAAGCCACTCCCCATGCCAGCTTGCATTCCGGGTGCAACATCGCCTCCAGCGTGGGGGAACATTGGCACCCCTGGGCTCCCCTGGCGGCCCATGTTCATCATGATAAGTTGTTGCAGGGAACCGAAAAGGTCGCCTACGTCGGCACTGTCGCCTTCGGCATGAGGATGCCTCGTGCCCCCATCCTCGGCAGGGGATATGCGCTTTCCGGCGGCTGTATTGGCCGCCGGTGCGACAGACGCTTTGGCGCGATTCTTGATGTCCGGAACAATACCGCGCGAAGCCAGGAATGTATTAAATTCGCTGTAAAAAGCGGAAAGCGTCTCCGGGAAAAGCTTGCCGATCAGTTGCAGCAAGCTTAGCCGTGATTTGATGCCAACAATCGGAGAAAGCGCCTGTTTGAATACGCTGGCAACAATATCGGGGCCATAAGGGTTGTCCTGGTCGCGCAATTCGCGCACACCGAGCAAATGGGCAACGCGTATGCCAAGATCGCGCAATTCCGCGCTGCAAGCATTGCGCAGGGTACTCGCCAGCCCGCTTACACCTAGAGATTCCTCCATATCGTCGAATTCCACCAGGCTGAGCGCCAGGGTGTCGGAATCGGATTTTCTGCCCGCGACCGAATGCAGACCCGGGATATCAAGCTTGGCAAATTCCGCCTGCAGCGCACCCGGAAAGGCAGACATGATCGCCCCGCGCTGCCCTCTTAGCTCACCCTGCAGCAACTGGTAGTGGCGCTTTAATTCACCATCCGTGGACTGCTCGGAAAGATCGAACAACGATACATCCATCTTTTCCAGCATACCCGGCATGGCTTCGGCGAGCCGGGCGGCCATCATTCTTTCTCCATGCGCCAGTATGTCCGCGCTGATGGAGTCAGCTACCCTGGCGTCGGTGCGTCCTGTATCGGCCATTAGAGATCATTCCCAATCTATGGAATCCGCGCCAATTATCTGCCAATTCAGCGCGTTGATGAAGGGGCAGCGCTACCAATGACATATTTATTTTATGTCAATGTCCAGCCCGAGCCGGTGCGTCTCGTCGATTACCTTGAGCAGGTTGCCAAAAGGCAAACGCGGGCCAAGTTTGCGCACCACGTCCATGAATGGTAGTTCCGGTCCATTAGGATCAAACTTATAACGTCCTGCCACCATATCCTCGTACATTTGGCGCAATTGTTTGTCGAGCAGGTCAATGTAGGGGCGGAACGGGGCGAACTCATCCGAATCTTCTTCCATAATGGAACGGATTTCGTCAACTTCGTATACCGCCTGATGCATCAGGTCCACATATTCATCTGTTGTTTTCGGGCGTTTCATCGCTACCTCCAAAAAAACGAGGGGCGGCACATGGCCACCCCCGGTAGATACGGCTGTTGTATAAGCCTTACTTGCTGGCGATTTCTTCCAGCTTGGTGGCACGAATGATTTGGCCATCCAGTGCGGCATCCTTGCTGCTACCACCGTAAGCCACCGTGATCAGCTGGCTGTAGTAGGTCACCGGGATGTTGAACTTGGTGCCGTAGCGCTTGTTCACTTCACCCTGGTAGATCTCGGTATTGGCCTGGCACAGCGGGCAGGGCGTGACGATCATGTCTGCGCCATGGTCATAGGCGGATTCAATGATGTCCTTGATCTGTTTCTGGCTCTTTTCCGGTTCTGAGAAAGCCAGCGCGCCGCCGCAGCAGGTTACCTTCTGGTCGTAGTTTGTGATCGCTTCGCCACCCATGGACTCTACCAGTTTGTCGAGGTACATCGGGTTCTCGAAGGACTCGCCGTCGATGCCGAACGGGCGATTGGTCTGGCAACCCACGTATCCGGCAAACTTGATGCCTTCGAGGGGCTTTTTCACACCGCTCTTGAGGGTTTCATAACCGATATCGTCGATCAGCACTTCCACCATGTGACGGGCCGCAGGCGCTTCGTTCTTGAAAACCAGACCGGCTTCCTTGAGCGCTTGGTTGGTCTCTGCCAGCAGGGTGGCGCTGTGATCCAGACGTTCCTTGGCTTCGCGCGTGGCGAGCCAGCAGGCGGCGCAAGTGGCGACGATTTCCTGGCCCGGGTTGTGCTGCTCGGACAAAGCGATGTTGCGCGCCGACAAGGCGATACGCGGCAACTCACCGCCGCCGGCATAGCCGATGGAAGCGCCGCAGCAGTTCCAGTCCGGAATTTCATTCAGCTGCACGTCCAGCAGGTTGACCATGGACTGGGTCGAGGTCAGGTAGTTGCTGGACGATGCACCGGTCTGCGATGAGCAGCCGGGATAAAAAGAATATTGTTTCTTAGCCATGTATCTCGCTCCTTACGCCAGTTTCCTGCGGCTATCTTCGAGTTCCCGCGCCTTTTTCAACATGGCCTGGAATCCACTCTTGTCCTTGATGCCATGTCCGCCGAGAATTTCCATCGGATTCAGGCGCTTGGCTTTCATCATCCCGAGGCCGACGCTTTGCATCGCCATGGCGTTCTTGATGCCCTGGCCGAAACCGTCCTTGAAGTACATGCCCAGACTCAGTTTCAGCTCGTTGACACGGCCGGTCTTGACCAGGTTGTCCCAGAACAGCTGGCCGAACTGCGCCGTGGGCTGATTCTTAGGCACCATGCCCTCACGCTTCGCCAGGTAGGCCAGGCCATGCATGATGTGGGTGATCGGCAACTGGCGCGGACAACGCACGATGCAGTTGTAGCAGGAGGTGCACATCCACATGGAGTCGGAGGTCAGAACTTCCTCACGCTTGCCGGCACGGATCATCATGAAGATTTTCTGCGGGGTATGTTCCCAGTGCGGACCAAGCGGGCAGGAGCCGGCGCACACGCCGCACTGCATGCACATCTTGACCCAGTGGCCTTCTTCCACGCGCTCTTCGACTTCCTTGAGGAAGTTCCTGCTGTACTTTTCAATACTCATTCCTGTCTCCTCCTAGAAGCCTTTGAACGGGCTGGGCGGCAATGCAGCGATCTGGTCAGAATACTCGTTGATCAGTCGCGGCAAGCGCTCAATGTCAGTGATCGCCGCTTCAAAGACTTGAACTCGCTCTGGCTCCAGCCCCATACCCTGGAGCGTGTCACCCACCTTGCTCATGCGGTAGCTGGCCAGTTCTGAACCCTTGACGAAGTGGCACTGGTAATCGTCGCCATGCTTGCAGCCCAGCATCATCACGCCATCGTAGCCGCTGTTGAGCGCGTCGGTAATCCAGATGGTGTTGACCGAACCCAGGCAGCGCACCGGAATCACGCGCACCCAGGCTGAATAGACTTCGCGGTTCATGGCCGCCATGTCAAGCGCGGGGTAGGCATCGTTTTCGCACGCCAGGATCAGGATACGCGGCTTCTCGGAGAACTCGTCCGGTACGTCAACGGCCTTGAGCTGGGAACCCACGGTATCCACCGAGTAGTTCTCGAAGGAGATCACGCGCACCGGGCAGGCGCCCATGCAGGTGCCGCAACGGCGGCAACGTGACTGGTTGAACAGCGGATAGCGTTTCTCGTCCTCGTCGATGGCGCCGAACGGGCATTCCACCGTGCAGCGCTTGCACTGGGTACAACCCTCGATACGCACCTTGGGGAACGAAAGGTCGCCCGAACGCGGATGGGCAGCGCGGCCCAGCGCGGCATTCTCGATCGCCTGGATCGCCTTCATCGCGGCGCCAGTGGAGTCTTCCATGGCCTGGGCGATGTCCATCGGACGGCGCACCGGACCGGCGGAGTAAATACCGGTACGGCGGGTTTCATAAGGGAAGCAGATGAAGTGCGAATCGGTGAAACCGTACTTCAGTTGCGGCAGATCCGGACCCTGACGGTAGGTCAGGTTCAGGATGGAAACCGCCTTGACCGCGCCTTCCGCCTGTGAAGCATTCCAGGCATCCAGCAAGGAGTTGTCGCCATTGGCGGCAGCCTGATCGGCCTTCAGCTTGGCATCGACGTCCACGCCGGAGTTGGCCACCTGGCCGGTCGCCAGCACCACCAGATCGGCGTTCTCGATCGCGGTCTGCTCGTCGAGGATCAGATCCTGGAAATTCACCTTGCAGGTATTGCCGCTGGCTTCAACGCTGGACACCTTGCCCTTGGTGAAGGTCACACCCTTAGTCTGGCCGCTGCGGTAGAAATCCTCACCGTTGCCGGGCAGGCGCAGATCGGTGTAGATCACCACCGTATCCACGTCCGGGTTTTGATCCTTGAAGTACATCGCCTGCTTGACCGAGGTCAGGCAGCAGGAACCGGAACAGTACGGCAAATGCTTGCCGGTTTCGTCGCGCTGACCCGCGCACTGCACGAAAACCACCGTCTTGACTTCGCCACCGTCGGAGGGACGCTTGATCGCGCCGCCGTTGGCAGCCTTGGCGAGCGCTTCCAGACCGGCCTGATCCACCACGTTGGCGGACTTGCCATAGCCCAGTTCGGGCAGGTTGTTGGCGTCGTAGAGGGTGAAGCCGGTAGCCTGGATGATGGAGCCAACCGTTTCAGTCGAGGTGGAACCGGATTCGGTGCTGACTTCAGCCACGAAACGGCCAGGCGCGCCCTCTATCTTGCTGGTGATGGCGTTGGTATAAACCTTGATGTTGCTGTCGCTATTGATCGCAGCCACCATCTCTTCGATGCCGGTCGGCTGTGGATCGGCATAAGGCGACTTGGAAGGCGAACGCTTGTGCAGCTTCGCGCCCCAACCGCCCAGCGCACCGGTTTTTTCCACCAGCACCACCTGGTAGCCGGCCTTGGACGCTTCCAGCGCGGCGGTCATGCCGGAAATGCCGCCACCCACCACCAGCACGCGACGCTCGGTCACGGCGGCGGGATCGATCTCCGGCAGCTTCATTTTCTTGACTTCGGCGCAACCCATGCGCACGTAATCTTCCGCCATTTCCTGCGTGGTTTCGCGCGACGCATCATCGTCCGGACGTATCCAGATCACGCCCTCGCGCAGATTGGCACGAGACAGGGCCACATCGTTAAAACCGAAGGCTTCGGTCTTGGCACGACGCGAGCAGGCCGCGATCATCACGTGGGTCACGGCATCGTTGTCGATGTCGTTGCGAATCATCGCCACCCCTTCTGCATTACACAGGAAAGGATGTTCCTTCACTACCTGAGCCTTGCCTTCTTTCTGGGCCACCTTGGCCAGATTGGCGGTATCGAGCCGCTCACCCAGTCCGCAGCCCTGACAAATGTAGGCTGCTACTTTCATGTCCGCCATTGTTTAACCCTCCGCTCTGGCTACACGGTTAATTACTTGAATCGCGCGCAAGGCGCCCGCTGTGGCGCTCTGCACTGCACGGTTCACATCCAGCGGGTTGGCCGCGCAACCAGCGCCGAAGATGGCGCCGTTGGCCTGATCCTGCTCGATGAAGCCGCTCGAATCGGAAACGATTTCTGCCGGGATGTTGGCCGCCATGACGGAAGGCTCCATGCCCACGGCCAGCACCACCAGATCGTGGGTGTTGGCATAGCGGTGGTAGCCTTCGGTATTCACGCCGTGCAGCACCGGGTTGCCTTCTTTGTCCTCGACAACCTTCGCGACCTTGGACTTGATGAAGGAGACGGTCGGGTCAGCCTGGACTTTCTGGTAGAAGTCCTCGAAGCGGTCGATGGCGCGGATGTCGATGTAGTAAATGGTCGACTTGCCCTCGTCACCCCAGGCTTCGCGTACGTAGTTGGTCTGCTTGAGTGAGGCCATGCAGCAGATACGCGAGCAGTGACGCAGATGGTTTTCATCACGCGAACCGGCGCACTGGATGAAGGCGATATTCTTCGCTTCCTTGCCGTCCTTGCGCAGGATCTTGCCGCCGGTCGGGCCATGCGGGTCGGACAGGCGCTCGAACTCGACGCTGGTGATCACGTTGTCGAAGCGATCGTAGCCGTAAGGCTGAATCTTGTTGGCATCGTAGGGCTTCCAGCCGGTGGCCCACACTACCGCGCCCGCCTTGATCTGCACGGTTTCTTCCTGCATATCGAGGTCGACGGCGCCGTACTTGCACGCGGCCTTGGCCTTGTCCGCATCGGGCGTGCCGATGATGGAAGGATCGATCACGTAGCGCTGGGGATAAGCCATCTTGCTCGGCAGGTAAGCCGCCTTGACCTTGCACAGGTTGTAGTTGAACGCATCGTCCACCATGGCTTCCACCGCATTGCTGCAATCACCGCAGGCAGTACAGTTTTCGTTCACATAACGCGGCGAAATCTTGACGCTGGCCGTGTAATCGCCCGGCGAGCCGGTAATACCGGTCACTTCCGCCAAGGTAAGAATGCGGATGCGCTTGTTCTGCTTGACGCGGCGCTGGTTGATTTCCAGACCGCAAGTCGGATGACACAGCTTGGGGAAATAGCGGTACAACTGGGACACGCGTCCGCCCAAAGCGGCATTTTTTTCGATCAGCACCACTTCCTTGCCGCACTCGGCCGCTTCAAGCGCCGCCGTCATGCCGCTGATGCCACCGCCTACGACCAGAATGGTCTGGTTGGTTGCAACGACTTCCGTCATCAGATCTCCTCCATCACGGATTAAGGCAGCCCTGCGAGCATTTGTCGGCCGGACTGCCTGCGTTCACACCGGACTAGCCGGCAAGTCTAAAATCTGCACTTTGATTTTCTTGAAGAAAAAACCGGACAAGCCAGCACTTTCAATCCTGCTATGTTACCACTCAAATGAAGCCCCGATCCACCGCCATCTCGTCTCGGGACAATCGAATCTTCTTATTCATGGATAGAGACGATATATCCAATTCAGCCAGTCGGGTATTCACGCAATTGCATCCACGGACTGTGGGTGCGCCATCGTCAGCCAGGAGTCGAACTCGGCTCTTCGGGCGGCACATCGTAAATGTCGAACTGCATCGTATCCAGGTTGCCCAGGACATAGGTGGCCGGGGCGCCCACGCCGCCCACAGTACCCGGATTGACATACCATGTATGGCCGCCCTTGATGTTCTGCACACGCTGGATGGAGGCATTATGGTCATGCCCGCAGCACACCAGATCCCAGTCGCCGGTGGTGGCCAGGGCGCGGGCATAGTGGGGATAGTGAACAATAAAAATATTGCGCCCGCACAGGTTGATCCCTGCGTCCTGGCCATAAAAACGGATCATGCTGCTCTGCTCGGCAGCCAGCTTTGACATGGTAAAAAGATCGCCGGTATTGTTGCCATAAATGACATGCACCGGCAAACCGAATTTCAGCAGCGATTTCAGCGTAGTCGGCGCCACAACGTCGCCGCAATGTATCACCGCCTCCGCCCCCTGGGTTATTGCAGCCTCGACTGCGGACGCCATCAAGTCGCGGTTGTCGTGACTATCGGAAATGATGCAAATTTTCATTTTAAAATTCTCAGTCATCAGTTATCAGCCGTCAGTCTTACGCCATTACTGACAACTGAATACTGACAACTGATTGCTAGGTTAAAACATCGGCTTTTCGGCCGCATTCTGGTAACGGCTGACACCCGCCTGGATTTCCTGTTTCGCTTCTTCGGCACCAACCCAGCCTTGCACCTTGACCCACTTGCCTGCTTCCAGATCCTTGTAGTGCTCGAAAAAGTGGCTGATCTGTGACAGGGAAAGCTCCGGCAAATCACGGGGCGACTCGACATTACGGTAAATTGTGCTCAGCTTGTCGATAGGCACTGCCAGCAGTTTCGCGTCCACTCCGGCTTCGTCTTCCATCTTGAGCATCCCCACCGGACGACAACGTACTACCACGCCGGTAATCAGCGGCACCGGCGTAATCACCAGCACGTCCACCGGATCGCCGTCCTCGGAAAGGGTATGCGGGATATAGCCGTAGTTGCAGGGGTAGTGCATGGCGGTGGACATAAAACGGTCCACGAACATGGCACCGGTTTCCTTATCCACCTCATATTTGATGGGATCGCCATGCATCGGAATTTCAATGATGACATTGAAATCGTTGGGTAGATCGCGCCCGGAACTGACTCGGTCCAGATTCATAGATTTAAGTCTCGCGAAAAAAAGTGGCATTATAGCCGCAAGCCTTGCGGAAACAAAAAAGGGCGGGAAATCCCGCCCTTTTTCATGCTGCTATCAAGCTGGCATCAGATCAGAGGCACAATCATCAGCGCCACGATGTTGATGATCTTGATCAGCGGATTAACGGCAGGGCCGGCAGTATCCTTGTAGGGATCGCCGACGGTATCGCCGGTCACCGCGGCCTTGTGGGTATCGGAACCCTTGCCGCCGTAGTTGCCTTCCTCGATGTACTTCTTGGCATTATCCCAGGCGCCACCACCGGTGGTCATGGAAATCGCCACGAACAGGCCGGTCACAATAGTGCCGATCAGTACGCCACCGAGTGCCACCGGGCCGAGGATCAAACCAACCAGCAGCGGAACCGCGACAGGAAGCAGTGAAGGAACGATCATTTCCTTGATCGCGGCCTTGGTCAGCATGTCCACACAAGTACCGTATTCCGGCTTGCCTGTGCCTTCCATGATGCCGGGAATTTCCTTGAACTGGCGACGCACCTCAACCACCACCGAACCGGCAGCGCGACCCACCGCTTCCATGCCCATGGCAGCGAACAGGTAAGGCACCATGCCGCCGATGAAC
>JASJPB010000056.1:0-32688 GCA_031426915.1 Sulfuricellaceae bacterium
CTGCCACCAAGCCACAGGCACCCGCCAAGGACAACAAGGACGAGGATGAGTGGCAGGAGTTTTAAAGAATACCGAACCTAACCATTTAATTTAAAGATGTTTTTATGAGAAGCAACCTGCCTGCAACCCAGACCGAATACGTACTGCCCGATGGCGCCATGCTGGTGTCGAAAACCGACCTGAAGGGTCTTATCACCTACTGCAACCCGGAATTCATCGAAACCAGCGGCTTTTCGGAGCGCGAACTGATCGGCGCCCCCCACAATCTGGTTCGCCATCCCGACATGCCGCCAGAGGCTTTCGATGACCTGTGGAAAACGCTCAAGGCGGGAAAACCCTGGACCGGCTACGTCAAGAATCGGCGCAAGAACGGCGACTATTATTGGGTTATCGCCAATGCCACGCCGATCTGGGAAGGCGGAAAAGTAACTGGCTACATCTCGGTACGCGCCAAACCCTCGGCGGAAGCCATCCGCGAGACCGACGCTGTCTACCGCAAATTTCGCGCGGGCCAGGCGGGAAACCTGGTCATCCGCGAAGGCAAGGTGGTGCACAGTCTGTTCAGCAAGTTCCGCCTGCCCCAATCCATCGGCATGCGTCTATGGCTATTCAATGCCATTTTCCTGGCACTAGCATTGCTGGCCATGGGCTGGATACTGAGCGGCCTATCCAAAACCGGAGCAGAATTCGGGCGCCTGGTGGAAGTGGATTACAAGATCCTTTCTGCCTACGAGAATCTTTACGCCCTGGGATTGCAGGAAGGTCAGGCGACTCGGAACATCATTCTCAACCCGAAGGACGATCAAGCCAGAAATAATCTCGGCGCGGCGGAAAATGATTTCACCGCCAACGTGGAAACCCTGCGAAAAATTCCGGGCTCAGACCAGGATGTAATAAAGCGCGTCGCTGAAATACATGAGAGCCTGCGCATCGAGAACCGCGAAGCCGTTGCTCTGGCTGCCCAAAATCAGGGTGCGGCCGTGGAGCGCATGAATGCCAGTGGAATCAAGGTTTGGCGCGTACTGAAAAAAGACCTGCTGGAGCAGGTGGATGCCATGCGTGCCAAGGTGACGGAACGGAAGAAAGATGTTGATGCCGACGTTCATGCTACCCGTAATGCCGGCGGCTTATTGATGGCCATCGCAACACTGTTGATGGCATTCATGTCCTTCTTTTTCATCCGCTCCATTGCCAGGCCGGTAAAGGCATTGACCGACAACACCCAGAGCATCGCCCAAGGGATTTACAGCTCACACATCAACACCGAACGCAATGACGAAATCGGCCGCCTCTCCCAGGCGCTCAAGTCCATGCAGATCCGCCTCGGTTTCGAAGTGGCCGAATCCCAGCGCATCGCGACCGAAGTCCAGCGCATCAAGGTGGCCCTGGACAACGTCTCCACCAATGTCATGATCGGGGACACTGACGGCCACATCATCTACATGAACAAATCGGTACAGGTCATGTTCCGCAAGGCAGAAGAAGATATTCGTCAGGCCCTGCCCAATTTCGAAGCCGATATGCTGTTGGGGGCGAACATCGACATCTTCCATAAAAACCCCGCCCACCAAAGAAACCTGCTCCAGGCCCTGTCCACCCCCTACACAGCTAACATCCGGATCGGCGTTCGCACCTTCCGCCTTACCGCCAACCCCGTGATCGACGAATCGGGCCGCCGCCTCGGTACAGCTGTGGAATGGATAGACCGCACCGGCGAAGTGGCGGTGGAAGAGGAAATCGCCCATATAGTAGGGGCAGCTGCTCAGGGCGATTTCACCCAGCGTATCGGTACCCGGAACAAGGAAGGTTTCTTCCTGCAACTGGCACAGAACATCAACCAGTTGATGGATACCAGTTCCGTCGGATTGAATGAGGTGGTGCGCGTATTGAGCGCCTTGGCGCGGGGTGATTTGACCGAAACCATCAGCAACGATTACAGCGGCACCTTCGGCCAACTCAAGGATGACTCCAACACCACAGTGGAACAACTGTCCAGTATCATCATGGATATCAAGGACGCTACTGACGCAATTAATACCGCCGCAAAGGAAATCGCCGCCGGCAACAACGATCTCTCGCAACGCACCGAGGAACAAGCCTCCTCACTCGAGGAAACCGCTTCCAGCATGGAGGAATTGACCGCCACCGTGAAACAGAACGCCGAGAATGCCAAGCAGGCCAACCAACTCGCAATCGGAGCTTCCGAAGTGGCCGTCAAGGGCGGCAGCGTGGTCAGTCAGGTGGTCTCAACCATGAATTCCATCAATGAATCCTCACGCAAGATCGTGGACATCATTTCCGTCATTGACGGCATCGCCTTCCAGACCAATATCCTGGCCCTCAATGCCGCCGTGGAAGCAGCCCGTGCCGGCGAGCAGGGACGCGGCTTTGCGGTGGTGGCCGGTGAGGTGCGCAACCTGGCCCAGCGCTCCGCCTCCGCCGCCAAGGAGATCAAAACCCTGATCGGGGATTCCGTGGACAAGGTGGGAAACGGCTCCAAGCTGGTCGCCAATGCCGGACAGACCATGCAAGAAGTGGTTACCAGCATCAAGCGCGTGACCGACATCATGGCGGAAATCACCGCCGCCTCGGTTGAGCAAAGCGCCGGCATCGAGCAGGTCAATCTCGCTATCACCCAGATGGACGAAGTGACGCAGCAAAACGCCGCGCTGGTGGAACAAGCTGCCGCGGCAGCGGAGTCGCTGGAAGAGCAGGCGTACCATCTGAGCAGTTCTGTCAGCGTGTTCCAGTTGGCGGGTTCGGTATCTGCGCGCCCTGCCGCTCTTCCCGCCAGATTATTAAAATGAAACTGGGTAGCCATGAGTATTAATGAGCGTGAATTCAACTTCACCGACCAGGATTTCGAAACTGTCCGCAAGCTGATATACAGCCACGCCGGCATCTCGCTTAACACCAGCAAGAAGGACATGGTATACAGTCGTCTGGCGCGGCGTTTGCGCGCTACCGGACTGAACACCTTCCGCGATTACCTGAAGCTGCTGGAAAGTAACAACGAAGCGGAATGGCAGGCGTTTACCAATGCGCTCACCACCAATCTGACCTCGTTCTTCCGCGAACAGCACCACTTCCCGATCCTGGCCGAGCACGTTCGCAAGCACAAGGGGCGGCATCCCATCAACCTGTGGTGCTCGGCCTCCTCCACCGGAGAGGAACCCTATTCCATGGCCATGACCATGGTGGACGTGTTCAACTCCTATACCCCTCCGGTGCAAATCATCGCCACTGATCTCGACACCAACGTACTGACCAAGGCAGAGGCAGGGATTTACGCACTGGAGCGACTGGAAAAACTGCCTGCCGATACCGTGAAGCGGTTTTTCCTCAAAGGCTCCGGAAAGCAAGAGGGTTTCGCACGGATTCGGCCCGAGTTGCGCGACATGATCCAGTTCCGCCAAATCAACCTACTCGACAACAATTGGCCGCTGCGCCCGCCTTTCGATGCCATATTCTGCCGCAACGTGATGATTTATTTCGACAAGCAGACCCAGCTCCAGATTCTTGAAAAATTTGTGCCGCTGCTGCGTCCGGATGGTTTGCTTTTCGCGGGCCATTCGGAAAGTTTTCACCACGCATCCAGTCTTTTCAAACTCAACGCCAACACCGTGTACCAGGTCGCCGACAAGACCAAGGCATATCATGGCTGAACGGGGTTATGAGGAGATTCTTGCCCCGAATCATTACTTCGACCGCAACTTCAACACCGAGGCGGCGAAAATTCTGCCCGGCGAGTATTACACGACCGGGCGTGACATGCTTCTGGTAACAGTGCTGGGCTCATGCGTAGCCGCCTGCATTCGTGACCGGATCAGCGGGATCGGCGGGATGAATCATTTCATGCTGCCCGACAGTGGCCAGGACCAGGGGAATCCCTTGAGCGCCCCGGCGCGCTATGGCGCTTACGCCATGGAAATATTGATCAACCAGTTGCTCAAACTCGGCGCAAAGCGCTCCAATCTGGAAGCCAAGCTATTCGGTGGCGGCAACGTATTGCGCGGTTTTACCATAGCCAATGTCGGCGAGCGCAACTCAAAATTCGCGCTGGATTTCCTGACGATGGAAAATATCAAGTTGGTTGCGCAGGATTTGCTCGATATTTATCCGCGCAAGGTTTATTACTTCCCCAAGACAGGCAAGGCGCTGGTCAAGAAACTGAAACGTGTCCACAATGACACCATCGTTGAACGTGAAAAGGAATACAGTTCGCGCCTCCAATATTCCAAGGTGGAAGGTGATATCGAACTGTTTTAATGAGCGAGGATAGGCAGGAGCAGCACCCTCGTTGCGGGGCGGGCCTCCTGCTGACACCTCACGTAGAACCGATAAGAAAAAAATGCCAAAAATCAAAGTACTGATCGTTGATGACTCTGCCCTGATCCGTAACCTGTTGAAGGAAATCATCAACAGCCAGCCCGACATGGAAGTGGTTGGCGCCGCTCCGGACCCTTTGGTAGCACGTGAACTGATCAAGCAGCTCAACCCCGACGTGCTTACCCTGGACGTGGAAATGCCGAAGATGGACGGGCTCAATTTCCTGGAAAAGCTGATGCGCTTGCGGCCGATGCCGGTGGTAATGATTTCCTCGCTTACGGAAAGAGGATCGGACATCACATTCCGTGCGCTGGAACTGGGTGCGGTGGATTTTCTCACCAAGCCCAAGATGGACATCAGCCGCGGCCTGCAGGATTATTCGGACGATATCTCGGACAAGATTCGTGCTGCTGCAAAAGCCCGAATCCGCAAGGCGGCGAGCGCCCCCATGTCATCCACGATTACGCCGCGCCTGAGTGCCGATGCTGTTCTGCCCGCCCTCTCCAATCCCATCGCCTCCACCGAAAAGCTCATTATCCTCGGTGCCTCCACCGGCGGGACCGAGGCGATCAAGGAGTTCCTGATCAAATTGCCACCGGATTGCCCTGGCATACTGATTGCCCAGCACATGCCCGAAGCGTTCACCCTGTCCTTTGCCAACCGCCTCGACACCCTGTGCAAGATTTCCGTCAAGGAAGCGGAAAACGGTGACCGTGTATTGCCGGGCCACGCTTACATCGCCCCTGGGCACTCCCATTTGTTGTTGAAGCGTAGCGGCGCTAATTATGTATGCGAATTAAACCAGGGCCCCCCGGTTAATCGACATCGTCCGTCGGTGGATGTGCTATTCCGCTCCGCGGCCAACTGCGCCGGAAAAAATGTCATCGGTGTCATTCTCACAGGCATGGGCAAGGATGGCGCTGCAGGCATGCTGGAGATGAAACAGGCCGGGGCATACAATTTCGCCCAGGATGAGGCCAGTTGCGTGGTCTTCGGCATGCCCAAGGAAGCCATCAGCATGGGTGGGGTGGACGAAGTGGTTCCATTGCAGGAAATGGCGCCCAAGGTAATGAAATATCTGGCCAGCCTGGGTACACGGGCGTTCAGGGTATAGTCAAACCAAGACAGGGATTACAATTATGACCGCAATGCAAATCAAGACCTCGACCGAAAACAATAAGGCCACAATTGCCATGAGTGGCCGCTTCGATTTCAGTTCGCACCGCCAGTTCCGTGACACTTTGGAGCAAATCATGCAAATCCCGGAAATCAGGGAAATTGAAGTGGATTTGGGCGCTGTGGATTACCTGGACAGTTCCGCACTGGGGATGCTGTTGCTAATGCGCGAAAAAATCAGTGGGACCAACAAGGCGCTGGCACTCACCAATTGTCGCGGCGTGGTGCAACAGGTGCTTGAAGTGGCTAATTTCAGCAAATTATTCATTATTCGCTAACAGTCTCATACCTGTTCAAATTTCCGGCACCATTTATGTCGCGGCAACTCAAAATCCTGGTGGTTGATGACACCGAGCCGAACTTGCTGCTGGTGAGCAAATTCATCAAGAAGCTTGGTCATCAAACCGTGCTGGCCCGCAATGGCCTGGAGGCAGTGAGACAATTCCAGGACGAAGCCCCGGACGTGGTTCTGATGGATGTCATGATGCCGATAATGGACGGCTATGAAGCAACCGCCAAAATCCGCGAGATGTATCCCAATAAATGGGTGCCGATCATTTTTCTCACCGCCAAGGCCCAGGACGCCGATCTCGTCAGGGGCATCCAGGTCGGAGGTGACGATTACGTCACCAAACCGGTCAATCTGATCGTTCTCGAAGCCCGCATCAAGGCGGTTACACGCATTGCAGAGATGCAACGCCAGATCGTCGAAAATGCCGAGTTGCTGGAAAACTACCGGGATGAGAACGAGCGTGAAATGCAGCTGGCCAGGCATCTGATCGAAAAAATAACCCGCTACGACCATTTCGATCACGAGCAAATTCATTTCTATAGCCAACCCGCACAGCATTTCAGCGGTGACATATTCATCGCAGCACAGACCCCCGCGGACGAAGTCCACCTGTTGCTTGCGGATGGCACCGGACACGGCCTTTCCGCCGCGCTCAACGTCATCCCGGTGGTGGAAGTATTCTATGGCATGACCTCCAAGGGTTTCGGGATATCGTCCATAGCCCATGAGCTTAACCGGAAAATCAAGCAGTTGATGCCCACCGAACGTTTTGTCGCAGCGACACTGGTATCGGTCAATCTCAGCGACCAAACTCTCCACATCTGGAACGGCGGCAACCCACCAGCACTGTTCGTGGGCGAAAACGGCCAGATTCAGCGTCACTGGAAATCCGCGCATCCGGCACTGGGAATTTTCGGCGAGACGGAATTTGATGGCAGCACCGAGGTATTTCACTGGAATCAGCCGGGCCGTTTGTACCTATCCTCGGACGGTCTGATTGAGGCGCAAAATAGCAAAGGTGAGGAATTCGGCCAGCAACGCTTGGAACAAACCTTGTGTTCAGCCCCTCCAGAACTCGGTTGCGTTGAGCTGATTGAAGCCGTGGAACAGCATATGGCAGGTCTCCCTGCACACGATGACATTTCCCTTGCCGCTTTCCACTGCCCTGTCGGCGCCCCCAGCGAATTCTCACACGTTGCAAGTGGTGGTCAGACCACGAGCGTGCCGGAACCCTGTCCCTGCCGCTGGAAAGTGGGGCTGCGTCTCACCGCATCTGAGCTGAAGGAGATGGACGTGGTGCCGATGCTGCTGGGATGGATGGACCAATTGCGTTTGAATCCCGGCCACCGTAACCAGATATTCTTGATTTTTACTGAACTGTTCAACAATGCGCTTGACCATGGCATCCTGCGTCTGGATTCAACGCTGAAACACCAGCCAGAAGGCTTTGAGGAGTATTTTGAGCAACGCCGCCAGCGCCTTTCCGATTTGCAACATGGGGTATTGGAGATCGATCTGGAACGACTACGCCAACATGGCCATGAAATACTGACAATCCACATTAAAGACAGTGGTGATGGTTTTGAATATAAACTATTTACTGGTGGAGATCTAGGCTACAGCACAAAACCATCCGGGCGTGGCTTGGCGCTTATTCATACACTTTGCTCGAAAGTTGAATTCGCTTGCAATGGCAGCGAGATTACCGCTTATTTCACACTTGCCTGATAACCCGCACTCCTCCTTGTCTTGGCAAAACTCCAGGGTCCTGAGCTGATGAATGCATGGGGCATCAAGGGGCGGGTACTTTTTCTGGCATTAGCGCCGGTGCTTGCCATCGCTGCCGGCCTTACCGTCTATGACATCAAGACCCGCCTCCACGATAGCGAGCAAGCATTAAATGAACGTGGATTTGCTATTGCGCGCCAACTCGCGCCCGCAAGCGAATTTGGTGTGTTTTCAGGCAACCATGAGATTCTCAACCGCCTGGCAAGAACCACATTTCAGGAAGCCGATGTCACCTCGGTAAGCATCTCCAATACAGATGGAAATATTTTGGTAGCCGTGGGACAGCCATTAGCCAACCCACCTCTACGCGAAACTTCAACATTAAGGAAGCCGGATGTAACTACGCATCCAACTGTGCTGGTTTTTTCCTCGCCCATTTTTCAAAGCCAGACCGAAGTTGAGCATTATCTCGATACTGACACGAATGGGCAGCCACCTACACAAGCCAATGCCAATAACAAAATACTCGGGCATGTAATCGTGGAAATATCACGCCTGCCCAGCTTTTCCAAGAGAAATCAGATCATTCTGAACAGTCTGCTGATTACCCTTGCGGGCCTTGCAGCCGCGGCATTGCTGGCGCTGCGCATGGCACGTCAGGTCACGCAACCAATCATGACACTGGCAAAAGCGGTGGCGCGGATCGGAAAAGGAGATCTGGGCACTCGAGTCCATATGGGTTCGACGGGTGAGCTTGGCACGCTGGAACGGGGCGTCAACAACATGGCCGTAGCACTGAACGCAGTACAGAATGCACAGGAAGAACGACGAGCCATTCTCGCCACCGTACTCGACAGCCTGGATGCGCTGGTTTACGTCGCAGATATGGAAACCCACGAATTGCTGTTCCTCAACAAATTCGCCCGGGAAACCTTCGGCAACGTTACTGGCAAACTGTGCTGGCAAGCATTGCAATCGAGCCAGAGCGGCCCCTGCGCCTCATGCACCAACAACAGACTGCTGCGGCAAGATGGCCAGCCGGGCGAACCCGTGATACGTGAATTCCAGAACACAGTCAATCGTCACTGGTTCATGATTCAGGACAGCGCGATCAAATGGGTGGATGGCCGAATTGTACGTCTGGAAATCGCCACCGACATTACTAACAAGAAAAAAACAGAAGAGCATGTCCGCAAGCTGGAGCGGCAAATCATGGATATCAGCGAACGGGAGAGAGAGCGGATTGGGCATGAACTCCACGATGGCCTGGGGCAGCAACTAACCGGCATCGCCTTCCTGTGCAAAGCTTTGGCGCAAAAATTGGCAACCCAGTCGCTGGCCGAGACAAAGGATGCAAGCCAGATCGTTGCCATGATCAACCAGTCGGTATCGGATACTCGCCAGCTTGCTCGCGGCCTGCAGCCGGTAGAAGTGGAGGAAAATGGCCTCATGTCAGCCCTGGATGGGCTCGCCAACAATATTGAAAGCATTTTTCACATCCACTGTGAATTCCAATGCGCTGTCCCAGTGTTGATCCCGGACAAAATCGTTGCCACGCATCTCTATCGCATTGCCCAGGAGGCGGCCAGCAATGCGGTCAAACATGGCAAGGCAGCGCGTATTTCGATTGAGCTTGCTGCTCCGCAAGGTAGAATACAACTCGTGATTCGAGATGATGGCAAAGGTTTCGAGACAGACCCAGGTGACATTGATTGCGGCATGGGACTCCAAATCATGCGCTACCGCGCCAACATCATCGGTGCCAGTCTGGATATTCAAACCGCCCCGGTTCAGGGAACCCAAATCAAAGTGTATTTTTGACGGAAAATCAGGCATGCAAGTACAGCAACCCAGCAAGCTAATAAAAGTGCTGATCGTGGATGATCACCCCATCGTACGCCAGGGCATTTCACAGCTTATCGATCAAGAGCCAGACTTCGACACTTGCGGCCAGGCCAGTAGTGCGCAACAAGCCCTAGATCTGATGGAAGTTTATGCACCGGATATCCTGCTGGTGGATATTTCCCTGGACGGTGTTTCCGGTCTTGAGTTAATCAAAATGCTCAAAGTCCGTTACCACATGGTGCCGGTACTGGTGCTTTCCATGCACGACGAGACGCTGTATGCAGAGCGCGCGCTGCGCTCAGGGGCAAAGGGCTATGTGATGAAGCAGGAAGCCACCGAGAAGGTTCTCATTGCTATACGGCAAGTTCTGCGTGGCGATCTCTATCTCAGCGAACGCATGCAGGGAAAGATATTGCAGCGCGTTCTCAACGGTGACGAAGGCGGCCTCTCGCCAATCGACTTGTTGAGCGATCGAGAGCTGGAAGTTTTCCGCCTTATCGGCCACGGCTATGCGACCGGAGATATCGCGCGCGAACTGATGCGCAGTGTCAAGACGGTGGAAACTCACCGCGCCCATCTCAAGGACAAATTGGGCCTCAAGAATGCTGCCGAACTCACCCGTTTCGCGGTGCAATGGGCAGAAAGAGAGCAGCAGAGCTGATGTAGCACCCAGGTTTGGATGAGGCCACATCAGGGAATCCCTGATGGCAAAACCCGATCAGGCCTGATATTAATTAAGCGTATTCCTCAATATCATGACAGTGTTAGATATTGGGCTCGAGAAAATGCTTAGTAAAATCATTGGTTTGTTTTTTGGTGGCAGAAGATCGCCGCCACTATTTCGGCAACAATTGTGCCCGACTGGCGCCTCTTCCCTGGATTTGGCCTCAGACCTGCCCGGCTTTGAAGCATCCTTCGAATCATTTTCTCCGGAAGCCTCCTTCAATGGCGCCCCTGGCATAATTGGGGCGGGACAGAATCAAGCCATGCCCGATGCTGCAGAGTTTGGATTTATATCCCGGGAACCCATATTCTCCCACCGGGCCAATCAGGTGATAGGCCACGAACTGAAGCTCAGGAATTCCAGTGAACTTATGGCAAATGGCGCCAGTCCCATATTGCGCCTCATGCACGATGAACTGCTGCTGAGAAGCGTCTTTGCGGAAAATGTTGCGCATAGAATCGGAGATGAACTCGTATTCATCCGACTTTCCCCTTCCGCGCTGGACAATGATCTGTTGTTAGAGCTGCCAACCCGCAACGTGGTGTTGGCCGTATGCCCTGAATTGGGAAGTGCTGACAAGCTATTATCGCGCTGCCGTGAACTGAAAACACGCGGCTTCCGTTTTTCCCTGGATGATTTTACATACTCTCCTGGCCTTTACCCTCTTCTTGGCTTGGTCGACTATGTTCGCTTTGACATCGGCCGCGATAGCATCCTGAGCATGGCAGAGCATCTAGCGCAAATACCCCGCCTGGAAGAAAAGATACTGATAGCCAAATGCGTGCATACACACGAAATCCTCAAAATTGCCAGTCGTCTATCGTTCCGCCACTATCAGGGCAATCACTTTGCCAGGAACACTCCCGAAAAAGGGCTGGTAATCCCAAGGCAACGCGCGAAAATCATCATGTTCATGAATCTGGTAAAAAATCATGCCTCAACCAATGAGATTGAGGAGGCAATGAATAGAGATGGTTCTCTCGTGTACCGCATGCTGCGTTACATCAATTCGCCTGCCAACGGTGTGCCGCAAGAAATTCACTCCATTGCTGAGGTATTGAGCAAGCTTGGACACAGCGGACTTTACCGTTGGCTGGGCCTGCTTATGTTTTGCCAGGAGAACACCTGTAGTGGCAGCTGCCAGACATTACATGAAAGTGCCCTGCTACGCGGCCGACTGACGGAGTTATTCGGTCAGCGTTGCTTGCCGTCCGAGGAAAAGTCCGGCCTGTTCGTTGTAGGCATTTTTTCGTTACTGGGACAATTATTGAAAATGCCGCTTGCCACCGCTCTTGCTCACTTGTCCTTGAACGCCCATATTGAACAGGCTCTTTTGCATCAGGATGGGCCTTATGCGAACTTTATACAATTAGCCATCGCCTGCGAGAATCACGATCAGGCCGATATCGAGAAATACGCCAGCACATGTGAAATCAGTCTCGAGCAAGTCAATACGCTTTACGTCAAGGCACTGGTGTGGGCTCATGAACTTGAAAACTGAGCTTCCTCTCAATTTCATTGGTAAAACCCATTAGGTCATCATGTCCCTGCTATCCGAACCCTTCACCACGAACGCCAGAGTGCAGACATTTCCTCCCCCGGAGCAAGTCTCGCCTGAGTCTGGAGAGTCCCAGGACATCTTCATGGCGCATCAGCCCATCCTGGACAAAAGTCAAAATGTTGTGGCCTATGAACTGCTTTTCCGTTCCGGTCTGGTGACGAGCAGTGGAGTGACGGACGACATGGCGGCAACCGCCTCAGTAATCGTCAACACTTTCAGCCATTTTGGCGCTCAGAGAGTCATTGGGGCCCACCATGGCTTCATCAACGTCAGCACCGATCTGCTCATGAGCGATATGCTCGAACTGTTGCCGAGTAACCAGGTGGTGCTTGAACTTCTCGAAACCATTTCGCCCACTGCGGAGGTCATTCAGCGGTGCCGCATACTCAAAGCCAAAGGTTTTAAACTGGCACTGGATGATTTTGTATATGACCCCGCTTTCGAACCCTTGTTGGATCTGGTGTCGTTCATAAAACTGGATTTGGTGGCCATCAACCCGCTTCAACTTCCTCACATCGTCAATAATCTGAAACACCGGCCGGTGCAACTGGTGGCTGAAAAAGTCGAAACCGTTGAACAGTTCAAGATATGCTGCGAACTAGGATTTTCACACTTCCAGGGCTATTTCTTCGCACGCCCGACATTGCTGAGCGGAAAAAAGGCAGATCCAGCAAAAGTCGCTTTGCTGCGGCTCCTTGCCCAGGTCATGGGAGATGCAGGGAACCACGAAATCGAACAAACTTTTAAACAGCAACCCAGCCTGAGCTTCAATCTGTTACGTCTAGTCAATTCTGTGGCGATGGGTTTGAGAAACTCAGTCAGTTCGCTCAAACAGGCGCTGGTCGTCCTGGGGCGGCGCCAGCTGCAACGCTGGATACAGTTGTTGATCTACACGGTTGGGGAAAACAGCAACCAGGCCAGTCCATTGCTCAAACTCGCCGCCAGTCGTGGGAAACTCATGGAATTGCTGGCTCGTGCGCAAAACCCTGGAAACAGCGACTATCAGGATCGGGCATTCATGACAGGAATTTTGTCACTACTGGACATCCTGCTCGGCATTTCGATGACTGAAATTCTTGCGCAACTAAGCCTTAACGAGGAAGTCAAAGCAGCGTTGCTGGATAACTCCGGACGTCTGGGACAACTGCTCATTCTGTCTAAAGCACTGGAAATGGCAAACTTCGATGCCGCACGAGAGATGCTTTCGCAAGAAGGAATCCCGCTGTCCACTTTAACAGAAGCTCAGTTGGAGGCTTTCCGCTGGGTGGATGATCTCAACAGGGAAAATAACTAACCGCTCGTCTCCGGAAGGTACTTCACAGGGTCCACCGGTTTGCCCAAACGACGGATTTCGAAGTGAAGCTTTACCTGATCCGAATCGCTATCCCCCATCTCCGCGATGCGCTGCCCCTTGAGCACGGTCTGACCTTCTTTTACCAGTATCAGATTATTGTGAGCATAGGCACTGAGATAGGTTTTGTTGTGCTTGATGATCACCAGCTTGCCATAACCGCGTAGGCCGCTGCCGCTGTAAACCACTTTGCCCGGCGCTGAAGCAAATACCGGTTGCCCTGTTTTACCGGAAATATCCACACCCTTGAGATTGGCCCCCTCGTTGAAAGAGGCGATCACTTTGCCTTTTGCCGGCCATCCCCATTCCAGATCATCGTCATCGCCACCTGATGGCTGGGAGGGCTTTTTATCCTCATTCGCAACGGCTGCCGGTTTGTCCTCTGAAACCTTGGCCGGCAGCCTGGCTTCAGGCACCCTGGGTCTTTCCTCTGCAGCCGGCTGTGTTTTGGGAAGTGTTGTCTCCTGCTTGAGGCTTACGACGGGAGCGGCAGCGGCAGGAGCCACCTCCGCCTTCGCCGAATAGGCGATCTTCACGGCTTTAGGCTGAGTTTTCAGCAGGCTGCCCGTTTGGGCCAGAGGGCGGTTCTCGATGGCAGGACTGCTCTCGGCCACGCTGGCAACGGATTTTAATGGCGTTGTGACTACCCCATCCTGCTGAGAGGAAGCTAAGCGCAACGGTTGACCCACTCGGATAATATAAGGTGCGGGGATGCTGTTCCACTCCGCCAGCTCCTTATAATCAAACCCATACTCCAGCGCGATTCCGTACAACGTATCTCCCTTTTGCACGGTATGCACCGGGGGGCGCCAATCCGCCTCCTTGAATTTTGGCGTCGGCAGGGTACTGCCAGGCACTTTTTTTAAAACCGGGGCTCGGTCGGAAACAGGTGCATGCCGCGGGGTGGAACTGCAACCGCTGAATACTCCAAACAATAGCGCCAGACATGCAACACCCAACCGCATTACAGCACCCCGGCCAGCAGAGGCACAAATTTGACAGCCTCAAGCACCGTTTCGAGATACTCCTGGGGAGTGCGCTCAATCAGGTGCAAACGCTGCTGTTCGCCCACCCCAATTGGCATCACCATGCGACCCCCTACTGCCAACTGTTGCAACAGCGCTTGGGGAATGTGCGTGGATGCCGCCGTCATGATAATGCCGTCGAAAGGGGCTGCCTCTGCGATCCCGATACCGCCGTCGGCATGACGGGCGCGCACGTTGTTGCAGTGGGATTCCCTGAGATGTTTGCGTGCTTTGGCAAGAAGCGGCGCAATCCGCTCTACGGTATAGACTTCCTTGGCCAGACGCGACAGCACTGCCGACTGATAACCGCAACCCGTGCCAATTTCGAGCACCTTGCCAAGCTCCGTGCCATTACGAAGAATTTCCGTCATGCGCGCAACGGTGCCGGGATTGGAAATAGTTTGTCCGAATCCTATCGGCAGCGCGGTATCTTCATAGGCCCGACTGGAGAGTGCTTCATCCACAAAAATATGGCGCGGGATTGCACCGATAGCCGCCAGCACCACCTCATCCCGAATTCCCTGGCTACGTAAACGGTCCACCATGCGCATGCGGGTACGCTGGGAGGTCATGCCAATGCCGCTGATCCTGACGTTCATGCCAGAGCCCTGCTCATGAGGCCAACCACCCCTGTAACGTGTTCATCTGCGCAAAATGGGTCAAATCGATTTGTAATGGGGTGATGGAAACCACGCAACGAGATACTGCCTCAAAATCCGTTCCTTGCCCCGCATCCTGGGCGGCGCCCGCAGCGCCTACCCAATACACGGTCTGGCCGCGCGGGTTTTCCGCCTTCACCACCGGTTCGGCCTTGTGGCGCTTGCCAAGACGGGTTATTTCCATCCCCTGCAAAGCCTCGTATGGCACATCCGGCACATTGACGTTAAGTAGCGTAGGCTGCAGCAAAGGCTGATTGCGATAGCGCATCACCATTTCCACGACCACCTTGGCTGCGGTGTCGAAATGTCCTTTTCCATCGCTCACCAAAGACACTGCAATGGATGGAACTCCAAGCAGATAGCCTTCCGTGGCAGCAGCCACTGTGCCGGAGTAGATGGTGTCGTCTCCCATGTTAGCACCGTGGTTGATGCCGGAAATCACCATGTCAGGCAGATGATCGAGCATGCCTGTCACCGCCAGATGTACACAATCGGTCGGGGTACCATTGACGTAATGAAAACCGTTATGGGATTTGCGCAGGCTCAAGGGGCGATCAAGAGTGAGGGAATTGCTGGCTCCGCTACGGTCACGTTCAGGTGCCACCACAGTGACTTGTGCCAGCCCGGAGAGTGCCTCTGCCAAGGCGGCAAGGCCGGGAGCAAAATAACCGTCATCGTTGCTGAGGAGAATCCGCATCCGTTTTCCTGATTTCGGGTCCGACCCTCGGTTGCAACCCGAAATTTGAAACCCGGAACCCGGATATTGTGAGAATTGGTCGGGGCGAGAGGATTTGAACCTCCGACCACTTGCACCCCATGCAAGTACGCTACCAGGCTGCGCTACGCCCCGAAGGCCGCCATTATAGCCAAAAAATCCTGGAGTAGCTAGATTCTTAGCAGCTCCAATATATTTATAATTTCACCGCGAATAAAGGACAGGTCTGACGGCATGCCAGCCGGGCTCACGACGACATCGTCCACAACGGGAAGGGCTTTTGTCTCCGATGGGCCATCCAGGCGGTTGCGGGCACCGCTAATGGTAAATCCCTGTTCATACAAAAGCTCGCGAATGCGCCGGATCAACAGCACTTCATGATGTTGGTAGTAACGTCGGTTACCGCGTCGCTTGACAGGCTTGAGCTGAGTAAATTCCTGCTCCCAATAGCGAAGCACATGCGGCTTGACCCCACATAGCTCGCTCACTTCCCCGATGGTGAAATAACGTTTGGCGGGGATAGGCGGCAGATCAGACTTGGATATTGTTTCCGGCATAAGATTCTTCCACTAACGCCTTGAGTTTTTGGCTGGCGTGAAATGTCACTACTCGGCGCGCAGTAATAGGAATTTCCTCGCCGGTTTTTGGATTCCTACCGGGACGTTGAGGTTTGTTTCGGAGTTCGAAATTGCCGAAGCCGGAAAGTTTTACACCATCCCCGTCTTCCAGAACAACGCGGATTTCCTCAAAAAAGGACTCCACCATATCCTTCGCCTCACGTTTGTTGAGGCCAACTTTTTCAAACAACAGGTCTGCCAACTCGGCTTTGGTGAGCGTCATGAATGCTTCCTCAAGTCCGAAGCGTCGCGTTATACCGAGTCGCCAGAATATTTACGATTTTGGCGATGGACACTTCGACTTCTTCTTCTGTCAATGTTTTCTGAGTATCTTGCATCAGGACCTTGAATGCAAGACTTTTTTTACCTAAATCAATGCCTTTGCCACGATATACGTCAAATAACATGAGATCTGTTACCGTCTCCGGCAGCTCTGCCCGCACACCATCGAGAAGCGTTTGAACGCTGACCGCTTCCTCGACCAGCACCGCCAGATCGCGTCTGACATGGGGATACCTGGAAACTTCGGTGAAGGCTGGAATACGACGTTGCAATAATGGCGCCAATTCGAGTTCGAACATCACCGCAGCAAGAGGCAACTCATATTTTTGTTGCCAGCGCGGGTGCAGGATACCTATCCAGCCGATAGCATCGCCACCAAGAAATACTTGCGCGGATTGCCCCGGATGAAGCGCAGGATGGATTGCGGCGACAAAAATCAACTCTGCCGGATAACACAGGGCTTCCAGATCCGCCTTGGCATCGAAAAAATCAACCTGGCGCAACGCCTCGCCCCACTGTTCGGCCCTGGCACCGCCGTAACACATGCAAGCTACGCGCTGGGGCTGATGAAAACCATTTTCCTCTGCTGCAAAACAGCGCCCAATTTCGAAAATCCGCACCCTCTCATGCTTGCGATTAAGATTGAAGCGTAAAACATTCACCAAACCACCGAGCAGACTGGAGCGCATCACGCTCATCTGGCTGGCTATCGGGTTTTGTAGCGTCACCGGCGTTTCATTGCCGGCCAGATCTGCTTCCCATGACTTGTCCACGAAACTGTAGGTCACGACTTCCTGAAAATCACGCGCAACCAGGAACTGGCGCATCCGGTCCGATCCCTGTATAGACTCCCGCTGCGGCAGCAAGCGCAATGCACTACGCGGAGGCAAGGCGGGAATATTGTCATAGCCGTACAGGCGTGCCAATTCCTCGATCAGATCGGCCTCGATCATCAAATCGAAACGATAGCTGGGCGGGACAACCCGATAATTGCCCTCTTGCTCGGTGAAGTCGAAATGCAGGCGCTGCAGCAGGGAAGTAATTGCTGCATTATCCAGGGCTATCCCGAGCACGCGGCGTGCCCGCTCCGCCCGCAACAGGATGCTTTCGCGCTGCGGCAATGTGCCTGTCACCTCAGTGACATCGCCCGCAATGCCGCCACAAATCTGCAGAATAAGATCAGTTGCTCGTTCCAGGGAGGCACGCGTAGCCGCGAAATCCACTCCGCGCTCGAAACGATAGGAAGAATCCGTCGACAAGCCGAGACGGCGTGCCCTGCCAGCGATCGCATCCGGATCGAAGAAGGCGCTTTCCAGGAAGATATCTACCGTGCCATCCGATACCGCACTGCTGTCGCCTCCCATGATGCCGGCCAGCGCCAGCGCGGAGGCATCGTCGGCAATAACCAGCATGTCCGGCGCCAGATCCACCGTTTGCTGGTTGAGCAGTGCCAGTTGTTCGCCTGCCTTGGCAAAACGTACCTGAATGCCGCCCTGGATCTTTGCCAGGTCGAATGCATGCAGTGGCTGCCCCTGTTCCAGCATCACGTAGTTGGTAACATCCACCACCGCATTAATGCTGCGCAAACCGGAGCGTTCGAGGCGCCGCGCCATCCACTCGGGCGCTACGGCAGCCATGTTGATGCCACGTACCAACCTGCCGCAATAGCGTGGACAGGCGGCGGCTTCGGTAACTGTCACGGATAACTTACCGGCGTCCCCGGCCGGGATCGGCGATATCCGGGGCAAATCGAGCTCGATTCCCATCACCGCCGACACTTCGCGGGCTACTCCGGCCAGGCTCAGGCAATCGCTGCGATTGGGCGTGAGTTTCAGGGTGAAGAGTTTGTCATCCAGATCAAGATAGGCGCGAATCGAAGTGCCGACGGGCGCATCCGAGGGCAACAATAGCAGGCCACTGCTTTCCTCGGCCAGACCCAGTTCCTTGGCGGAACACAGCATGCCGAAGGATTCCACTCCGCGCACTTTGGCCTGCTTGATCGAGATGCCAGGCAACTCGGCACCGACCAGCGCGCACGGCACTCGCGCACCTGCGTGCACATTGGTCGCACCACATACGATTTGCAGTGCTTGGGCCGCACCAACATTGACCTGGCACACATTGAGGCGGTCGGCATTGGGGTGCTTCTCCAGCGACAGGACTTCCGCCACCACAATTTTCTCGAAAGCGGGCGCCACGGGTTCCAGCGCTTCCACTTCCAGGCCCGCCATGGTCAAGGCATGGGCCAGTTGACTGCTGTCAAGGGCAGGATTGACGTAAGTACGTAACCAATTTTCGGAAAATTTCATAGCCTATTTAGCCACTGAGACACGGAGAATACCCGCGCCCTTCGGTTCAATTAAATTGTTTCAGGAACTTCAAATCATTTTCAAAGAACAAGCGTAAGTCATTGACGCCATAGCGCAACATTGCCAGCCGCTCGACGCCCAAACCAAAGGCGAAACCGATATATTTTTCACTATCGATATCCACATGCTTCAGCACATTGGGGTGCACCATGCCGCAGCCCAGCACTTCCAGCCAACCGGTGCCGCTGCACACGCGGCAGCCGGTGCCGCCGCACATGACGCAGCCGATATCCATTTCCGCCGAAGGTTCGGTAAAGGGAAAAAAGGATGGGCGGAAACGCGCCTGCAAATCCTCACGCTCGAAAAAGCGCTGCATGAAATCGACAAGAATGCCTTTCAACTCGGCAAAGCTCACATTTTCATCCACCCACAAGCCTTCCACTTGGTGGAACATGGGGGTATGGGTCACATCCGAATCGCAGCGATACACCCGCCCGGGGGCGATGATCTTGAGTGGCGGCTGATTGTTCTGCATGTAGCGCACCTGCACCGGCGAAGTGTGGGTACGCAGAACGTGCTGGGCGTCCACGTAAAAAGTATCGTGCATCGCCCGCGCCGGATGATTTTCCGGAATATTCAGCGCGGTAAAGTTGTAAAAATCCGTTTCGATTTCAGGACCCTGCGCCACTTCGAAGCCAATGGAGTGAAACAAGGCTTCGATCCGCTCCAGGGTGCGGGTCACCGGATGCAGGCCGCCACGACCGATGCCGCGACCCGGCAAGGTCACATCGAGCGCCTCTTTCGCCAACTGGGCTTGCAGTTGCGCCTCACGTAGCGCCTCGCGCCGAGTGGCGAGCGCCTGCTCTAGTTGTTCCTTGACCAGGTTGATGCGCGCCCCCGCAGTGGGGCGCTCTTCGGGCGTGAGTTTACCCAGGCCCTTCATGATTTCGGTCAGGGCTCCGCTTTTGCCGATATAACGCGCCTTGACCTGTTCCAGGTCGGCGGGGTTATCAATGGCCGCGAATGCTGCCAGACCCTGATTCAGTATCTCTTCTAGTTTTTCCATGTTCGGATATTGCCGCCCTGCAGGAGGGTGAAATAAAAAAGGAGGCCTGAGCCTCCTTTTTTAAATGTTGCTGTTTAAGCGCTGAGGCTGGCTTTGGCTTGCTCGACGATCTTGGCGAATGCCGGCTTGTCGAAAACAGCCAGATCTGCCAACACCTTACGGTCCATGTCAATCGCCGCCTTCTTGAGGCCATTGATGAACACGCTGTAGCTCATCCCCAGTTCGCGTGCTGCTGCGTTGATACGCACGATCCACAGGGCGCGGAACTGGCGCTTGCGCTGACGGCGGTCACGATAGGCGTATTGACCAGCCTTCATCACCGCTTCCTTGGCGACGCGGTAGACGTTCTTGCGGCGACCGCGGTAACCCTTGGCCTGATCCAGTACTTTCTTGTGACGGGCGCGTGCCGTTACACCACGTTTAACTCTTGGCATTGTCCGTCTCCTTTAAGCGTAGGGCATCATGGCACGCACTTGACGCACGTTGCTCTCGGCAACCATGGTCGTGCCGCGCAACTGGCGTTTGCGTTTGGTGGTCTTCTTGGTCAGGATATGACGCAAGTGGGAATGGCTACGCTTGATGCCGCCACCGCCCAGAGCCTTGAAGCGCTTTTTGGCGCCGCTCTTGGTCTTCATCTTAGGCATGTACAACTCCTAGTTTTATTATATGGATCCGGGCGTTCTCCGACGGAGACACTTGTAGCCTGGTACCACTTGTTATGGCTGCCAGCATCGCTGACAGCCGAATCTTGTTTCCTGCTATTTCTTTTTAGGAGACAGAACCATCACCATCTGCCGCCCTTCCATCTTGGGGAACTGCTCAACCACGCCGAATTCGGCCAGGTCGGCTTCCACTCGCTTGAGAAGACGCATCCCCAATTCCTGGTGGGTAATTTCACGTCCGCGAAAGCGCAGGGTAATTTTGGTCTTGTCGCCCTCCTCGAGAAAGCGGATCAGGTTACGCAGCTTGACCTGATAGTCACCCTCATCGGTTCCTGGACGGAATTTAACTTCCTTGACCTGGATTTGCTTCTGCTTCAGCTTGGCTTCGTGCTGCTTCTTGCTCTCGCTGTATTTGAATTTACCGTAATCCATCAAGCGACACACCGGCGGTTGCGCCGTGGGAGCAATTTCCACCAAATCGATCTCGGCATCTTCCGCCATCTGCATGGCAGCGGACAAACTTACGATGCCGAGCGGCTCGCCATCTACACCAACCAACCGGATTTCCTGTGCGGTAATCTCACCGTTGACCCGGCTTTCTTTTCCCTGAGCGATAGCTAAATCTCCAAATCAATAAAAATTAAGCCGCGCTTCCCTTTTCGGCCAGATCCCTGGATAACTGCTCCATCAACGCTTCCAGCGTCATCTGGCCAAGGTCTTCGCCCTTGCGGGTTCGCACGGCAACTAGGTTCGAAGCCACCTCTTTATCTCCGATCACCAGGAGGTATGGCAGCCTCTGCATGCTATGTTCGCGGATTTTATAGGTAATCTTCTCATTTCTCAAGTCCAGATGAACCCGGAAACCATTTTGTTTCAATCGTTCCGCCACCTGGCGCGCATATTCAGCTTGCGATTCCGAAATGTTCAGGATCGCCATCTGTACCGGTGCCAGCCACAATGGCAGCGCTCCGGCGTGGTTTTCCACCAGGATGCCGATGAAACGCTCGAGTGAACCCAGGATCGCGCGGTGTAACATCACCGGAACCTTACGGGTATTGTCCTCATCGACGAATTCAGCGCCAAGACGGCCCGGCATGGAGAAGTCCACCTGTATCGTGCCGCACTGCCAGGAACGGCCAATGGCATCCTTGATATGGAATTCGATCTTGGGGCCATAGAAAGCCCCTTCGCCCGGCAATTCCTGCCACGTAATGCCGGAAGCCTGCAAAGCGGCGCGCAAGGCATCCTCGGACTTATCCCAGATCTCGTCGGAACCGACCCTGCCTTCCGGCCGTAGCGCCAGCTTCACCGCTACGTCGTGAAAACCGAAGTCCCTGTAAACCTTCAGCACCAGCGCGTTGAAAGCCGTCACCTCGGATTCGATCTGCGCCTCGGTACAAAAGATATGGCCATCGTCCTGCACAAAACCGCGCACCCGCATCAAGCCATGCAAACCGCCAGACGGCTCGTTGCGATGGCATGAGCCGAACTCGCCATAACGTAGCGGCAGCTCGCGGTAAGAGCGCAGGTCGGCATTGAATACCTGGATGTGACCGGGGCAATTCATCGGCTTGATCGCGTATTCGTGTTTTTCCGACTCGGTGGTGAACATGCCGGCCTTGAAATGTTCCCAGTGGCCGGATTTCTCCCACAGCACGCGGTCGATGATTTGCGGGCAGCGGATTTCCTGATAGCCGTTGTCGCGATACACACTGCGCATGTACTGCTCGATCACCTGCCACATCGCCCAGCCCTTGGGATGCCAGAACACCATGCCCGGCGCTTCATCCTGCATGTGGAACAGATCAAGCTGTTTGCCAATTTTGCGGTGATCGCGCTTTTCCGCCTCTTCCAGGCGGTGCAAATAGGCTTCCTGATCTTCCTTCTTGGCCCATGCCGTACCGTAAATGCGCTGCAGCATCTCGTTTTTCGAGTCGCCGCGCCAGTAAGCGCCGGCCACCTTCATCAGCTTGAAAACCTTGAGCTTGCCGGTTGATGGCACGTGCGGGCCGCGGCACAGGTCGGTGAAGCCGCCCTGGGTGTAGAGCGACAAGTCCTCGTCGCTGGGAATGGACTCGATGATCTGAGCCTTGTAATGCTCGCCCAGATTCTTGAAGAAGGTGATGGCATCGGAACGCGGAAGCACCTTGCGTACAACTTTCAGATCCGCCTTGACGATTTCTGCCATCTTTTTCTCGATGACCAGCAAATCTTCCGGCGTGAAGGGGCGCTTGTAGGAAAAATCGTAGAAGAAGCCGTCCTCGATCACCGGACCGATGGTCACCTGAGCATCGGGAAACAGTTCCTTTACCGCCTGCGCCAGAAGGTGGGCGGTGGAATGGCGGATCACGTCCTGCCCTTCCGCATCCCTGTCGGTCACGATGGCCAGGTCGGCATCGTTTTCGATCAGGAACGAAGTATCCACCAGTTTGCCGTTGACCTTGCCAGCCAGCGCCACACGCGCCAGTCCGGCACCGATATTGGCAGCCACTTCGGCCACCGTGACGGCCTGGTCAAATTTGCGTTCGGAACCGTCGGGCAAACGAATTACAGGCATAACCTAAATCATCCAGAATAAAGCGCAAAAACAAAAAATGCGGCATAGCCGCATTTTAGGAAAGCTGGTAGGCGCGATTGGACTCGAACCAACGACCCCCACCATGTCAAGGTGATGCTCTAACCAGCTGAGCTACGCGCCTAAGGGTGGCCGAATTATACGGAGAAGTTCGACACAATTCAACGAAAACCTCAGCAAGCTGTCGAAATCACTTTCTCCGGGCTTCGATCACCCCGCTCACATCGCGGATCTGGGCGAGAATTCTTCCCAGCTGATCGCTATCCTTTACCTGGGCGGCGAAGCTCATGCGCGCGTGTTCGCCGCGGCTGAGGGTGTTGACGGCGGTGACGTTGACCTTCTCCCGCATCAGAACATCGGAAATATCGCGTAACAATCCCTGGCGGTCTTGCGCCTCTATTTCCATATCCACTTCGTAACCGCCGCCGGCGTGCGTTCCCCAGCTTGCTTCCAACAGACGTTCGTGCTTTTGTTCGGGCAAATGCACGATATTGGAGCAATCCTGGCGGTGAATCGCCACTCCCCTGCCCTTGGTGACGAAACCGACAATCGGGTCCGGAGGAACCGGCTTGCAGCACTTGGCCATGGTGGTCATCAGATCGCCCACCCCAACTACCAGCACACCGGAAGAAGAAGGCGCATGCTTGCGGGCGCTGATCTGCCATTCATCCTCGTCAGGCTTGAGCTTGGCTTCGTCCAGGTTCGCGGCCATGACCTCCCGAGCCGTGACGATATTCCGGCCCATGGCGGCAAACAGATCGTCCGGCTTGGTATAGCCGGTTTTTTGCGCCAGTTTTTCCAGGTTGGGAAAAGCCGTGCCGAGCCGATGCACTTCCTTTTCCAATGCAGTCCGGCCCTCGGCCACATTTTCCTCATAGTGCTGGGCGTTGAACCACTGGCGGATTTTGGTCCTGGTGCGCCCGCTCACGGCATAACCCAATACCGGGCTCAACCAGTCACGGCTCGGCCCGCCCTGCTTGGCGGAGATGATTTCAACACGTTGACCGTTTTGCAGCTTGTAGGTGAGCGGGACTATATTGCCTTCAACCTTGGCACCGCGGCAACGATGGCCAAGATCGGTATGCACGTGGTAGGCGAAATCGACCGGCGTCGCGCCCTGCGGCAAGGCGATCACGCGACCCTGCGGCGTCAGCACGTAAACGGTATCCACGAACAGGCTGGTCTTGAATTGCTCCATCAGTTCGCCGGCGTCCTGAACATCCTCCTTCCATTCCATGATCTGGCGCAGCCAGGCGATTTTTTCCTCGAAACGGGCGTCCTGCTTGCCCCCTTCCTTGTAACGCCAGTGCGCTGCCACGCCCAGTTCGGCGTGGTTATGCATGTCGTGGGTGCGAATCTGCACTTCCAGCGCCTTGTCTTCCGGCCCGATCACCGCAGTATGCAGGGAACGGTAATGGTTGCCCTTGGGATGGGCGATGTAATCGTCGAACTCGCCAGAAATCGGCTGCCACAGGCCATGCACCACGCCCAGCGCGGTATAGCAATCCTTGAGCTCCTTCACCAGCACCCGCACCGCGCGCACGTCATAGACCTCGGAGAAGTCCACTTTCTTGCGCTTCATTTTCTTGTAGATGCTGTAAATATGCTTGGGACGGCCGCTGACCTCCGCATCGTGGACGCCGTTCCGCTCCAGCTCCGCTTTCAGATGCGACATGACCTCGTTGATGTAGCGCTCGCGGTCCAAGCGCTTCTCGTCCAGCAGTTTGGCGATTTTTTTGTACAGCTCGGGCTCGAGAAAGCGGAACGAGAGATCCTCCAGTTCCCACTTCACCTGCCACACGCCCAATCTGTTCGCCAGGGGTGCGAAGATATCCTGGGTTTCGCGCGCGATGCGGCGGCGCGTCTCCTCGTCCGCACCGGGCAATTCGCGCATGCTCTGGGTGCGCTCGGCGAGTTTGATCAGCACCACGCGGATATCTTCCACCATCGCCAGCATCATCTTGCGCAGGGCCTCGATCTGGGCGCTGTTGTCCTTTTTATCCTTGCCGCTGGCAGCCGTCTCGCCGATTTCGCGCATCAAACCCATGCGCGCCACGCCATCGACCAGCCTCACCACACCCGGCCCGAATGACGCGCCGATCTTCTCGGCCATATCGGGCCCATGCTCCAGGCAGGACTGCAATACCGCTGCAACGATGCTATCCGCGTCCATATTCTGGGTGGCGAGAATGGACGCGGTCCCCAGCGCGTGTTCCAGCAAGGGCGCGCCGGTAATGGCTGATTTGCCGGCATACACGCCGGCAGCCAGTTCGGCGGCACGGCGCATTAAATCCAGTTCCGCCCCAGTGAAATAGACGGCCATGGCGTTAAGCCAGGTCTCAAGCCCGCTGTTGTCGGCGGAAATGGAATGTTTATTCGTTACCGTAACCATCTATCTTTCCAGATTTACAGCAGAGGCTGTTGTGAGCGCAAGTCGCGCAACTGAGCCTCAAGTTCCCGAATGCGATTGAGGAATAATAATGCCAAAGCCAGCGAATGCGAGTCCAGATCGAAGTCATCGCGCAGGCGGCACACGGCGCGCACTTCAACCACGGAATGGGCGCCGAAAGTCCACGGCGTCGCTTGCGGATTATTGGGCATCAGGACGCCATACTCCACCAGTTCGCTCAGTTCCGCGTGCGACAAGCCGGAAAGCTCTGCCAGCTCCGCGAATGAAACTTCATGCTGCTCATCCAGCCACACCACATCAGTAAATTCCATGCTCATTTCTCGCTCCCCGGTCCGAAATGCACGCGCGGATTGAAGCTCGAACTATCCGCCAGTTCCTTGAACAATGCCCGTTCGCGTTCGCTCAGCACGGTAGGCACGACGATCTGGACCATCGCGAACAGATCGCCCTCACCTTCGCGTTGCCGGGGCAAGCCACGCTTTGCTATCCTCAGTTTTTGCCCAGCATGGGTTCCCGGCTTCACCGTGAGGCGCACCGCCCCGCCCAGCGTCGGCACTTCCACCGTTGCCCCCAGCGCGGCTTCCCAGGGCGTCAGCGGCAGATCGATGTACAGGTCATGACCGCTGACCCGGAACAAGGGGTGGGCATGAAGCGCGATGTTGAGGTAGAGATCGCCGTCCCGTCCGCCGTTCACCCCCTTGCCGCCCTTGCCCGGCAGGCGCAGCCTTTGGCCGTCCGTGGCGCCCTTGGGTATGCGCGCCTTGAAAGCCTGCGGCGCGCGATGCATGCGACCCATCGCATCGTATTCTGGCGCGGTGAAGTTCAGGTCGACAAGGGTGCCCTGGTAGGCGTCTTCCAGCGTGATATGCGCGGTAACCTCGTAGTCCTGCCCCGGCACCGGAATCTTGCCGCCCTGTCGCCCGTTGTGGCCCCGGCCGCCCGAAAATGCGGCGAACAGGTCCGACAAATCGACATCGTCGAAGGAAAACTGTCCACCACCGAATTGCCCTCCCCAGTTTGGGGGCGGCTGAAAGTCCTGCCCCGGCTGATGGCGACCAAGCTGGTCATAGGCGGCGCGTTTTTCCGGATCCTTGAGCGTCTGGTAGGCCTCGGCGATTTCCTTGAATTTATCCTCGGCCCCCGCATCCTTGGAAACATCGGGATGAAATTTGTGGGCAAGCTTGCGATACGCCTTCTTGATCTCGTCGGCGCCGGCGCTACGCTCCACGCCAAGAATGCTGTAGTAATCCTTGTATTTCATTTAACCTGGAAACCTCAATTGGACGGGGTGGAGTTTGCAGTTCTCTGCATGACTTTACGACATATTACTACCCCTTGCGTTCCGGGTGAGCGCGGCGCTAATGCGCCGCCTGCCAATAACGCCGCCTCATCTCCCGCTGGCTTTGCAGTGACACCCCTCCCGCCGCGAAATGCACATCCAGCGCGCCGCTGATATCGGTGCGGTAGGTTTTGATGCCTCTTGCCAGATAGCGCTCCACCACGTCAGGCTTGGGATGGCCGAAGCGGTTGCGATAGCCGACGGTAAAAATTGCCGTTGTAGGGTTCACCGCAACGATGAATGCGTCCGTGGAAGAGGTTCTGCTGCCATGATGAGGCACGATCAGAAGGTTGGCTGCCAGGAGGCCAGGCGTGCGTTGCAACAGGTCCTGTTCGGACCAGCGTTCGATGTCGGCCGGCAACAAAACGCTGCCGAATGCGGAGCTTATCTTCAGCACGCAACCTCTATCGTTGTCCTTGAACTCACGGGCGTAACTCTCCCATAGAGGGTGCAGAATTTCGAAGTGCACGCCGTCCCATTGCCAGGATTGTCCGGCGAAGCAGCGAAACTTGTTGCCCGCGCCCGTCAGCATCGGGCTTCCCTCGGGCAACGAGGAAATCATCCACCCCACCGGTACGCTCTGCAACACCGATGCCGCGCCGCCGCTATGGTCGATGTCATCATGGGTAATCACCATGCCGTCGAGATGGCTGACGCCCGTGCCGCGCAGGTAGGGCACGATGATGCGCGAGCCGGAATCGGCGTCCCCGCCAAAACGTGGCCCGGCATCGTAGAGCAGCGCGTGATGCTGGGTGCGCACCACCGTGGCCAGCCCTTGCCCCACATCCAGCACCGTCAGCCATAGCTCGCCCGGCCCGGGTTTGGGCGGCTGAACCAGGAACAGCGGCGCGAACCACAGCAGCCCCAGCCAGCGGGCGGGGAAGCCGCGCGGCAGCAGCAGCCACAACACGCCGCACAGCGCCACGATCACACTCCAGGGCGGCGGGCCATGCTGTTGCCACACTGCGGCCGGCAATTCGCTGAACCAGGTCAGCAGCGCCATGCACCACGCCATGACCGTATGCGCCAGGAGCAGCAGAAAATCCAGTGGCAGGATGGTCCCCAGCAAAGTCAGGGGCGTCACCACCAGGCTGATGAGCG
Organism: Sulfuricellaceae bacterium; assembly: GCA_031426915.1. Lineage (GTDB taxonomy): Bacteria > Pseudomonadota > Gammaproteobacteria > Burkholderiales > Sulfuricellaceae > Sulfurimicrobium. The sequence goes on from JASJPB010000056.1 coordinate 27,767, forward strand.
GAATCGCCAGCGCATTTGCCAGCGGCGAAATGATCGAAACCTGCTGAAACATGGCCAGCAGCGCGGGCACCAGTCCCAGCGTCACCGCCCACTGCACCCTGCCCCATTCCGCCAGCCAGTGGGGGCGGCCTATGCGCCCTGCGCTGACATACAGGATCAGCACCACCGCGCCGAAGGAAAGCCAGAATCCGGGCGACATCACCGCCCATGGGTCAAGCAACAAGACCGCTAGCAGCGCCAGGCTGAGAACGCTGAATGCCCGGCTCGTCCGTCCCAGCCAAAGCGCGATGGCGACCACGCTCAGCATGAAAAGCGTGCGTTGCGTCGGCACGCCGAAACCGGACAGCAGCGCGTAGACCAGCGCCGCCATGGCCCCCGTCACGACCGCCGCCTTACGCGCGGGAAGGCGTAGCGTGAGGCGCTGGCTGCGCCGCCACAGCCAGTAAGTAAGCGCAAAAATCAAGCCCGATACCATCGTGACATGAACACCGGAAATGCTCATGAGATGGTTGACCCCCGTGCGCAGGAAAACCTGCCACTGGGCGGGAGATATCGCGCTTTGCTCGCCGATTGCCAGCGCCTTGAGCACGCCGGTGTAAGGACGCTCGCCCAGCACCTGGGACAGGCGCTGGGACGCCGCTTCCCGCACCACTTCGATCAAATAGCCAGGGCGATACACTCGTTCCGCAAGACGCCGGTTCCCCTGCGCTTCGTGTACGTAACCGGTGGCACGGATATTCCGCTCCAGCAACCAGGCCTCGTAATCGAAGCCGTAGGGATTGGCGTTGCCGTGGGGACGCTTCAAACGCACTGTCAGTTCCCAGCGCTCGCCGGGATGCAAGGAAGGAACGGCATGGGTTGCTGCCCGGCCAAAGCCACCGTCGTCGAACCAGCTCAACTGGATATGCGCAGGTACTTTGGCGCCAGAGGTGGCCGCGTGTTCCACGTCGAATTCGAAACGCAGTCCGCGTTCGTTGGTAACGGGCAGGCTGGCAATCACGCCGCTGACCTTGATATCCCGGCCTTCCCACACTTCCGGCAAAGCGTCAGCCAGACGCCAGTGCGCGAAACTGGCAGCCCAGAAAAACCCGAATCCCAGCCACAAGCCGAGGCGTAATAACGACCGCAGAAAAGGATTGCCGCGTCGCAGTGCATAAAGCAGCAGGGGAAGGGTAAGTAGCAGCCAGGCCCAGAACAGGCCGGGTAAGGCGGATTGTTGTTGCAACAGCCAGATGCCGGCGGCAAAAGCCAGGATGTCAGTTTTGTGCCCGGTGCTAACAGCCTGACTGGGTGTATGCAAAGCGTTGCTTAAGGAGTTAGAAGCCAGGCGGGCGGATCATTGCAGGACGCCGTCCACCAGTCTCAGGATGCGGTCGGTGCGCCCCGCCAGATCGTGATCGTGAGTCACGATCACGAAGCTGGTGCCAAGGGAACGGTTCAGTTCCAGCATCAGATCGAACACCCCCTGTGCCGTGTTGCGGTCGAGATTGCCGGTGGGCTCGTCCGCCAGCACGCAGGCGGGATTGCTCACCAGCGCGCGCGCCACCGCCGCGCGCTGGCGCTCGCCACCGGACAGTTCGCCGGGGGTATGTTCCAGCCGGTGCCCCAATCCGACCTGTTCCAGCATTGCCGCTGCGCGGGAATAGGCTTCATCCTTGGCTATGCGCCGAATCAACAGCGGCATGGCGACATTTTCCAGCGCGCTGAATTCAGGCAGCAGATGATGAAACTGGTACACGAAGCCCAGCGACTGGTTGCGCAACTGTCCGCGCTCCGCCTCGCTCAGACGGCGCACGTCGTGACCGAGAATTTTCACTTCGCCGTCGCTCGGGTCATCCAGGCCACCCAGAAGGTGGAGCAAGGTGCTCTTGCCCGAACCGGAGGCGCCGACAATCGCCACTCGCTCGCCTTGCGCGATGTCCAGGTCTATGCCCAGCAATACCGGCACCGGAAGCTTGCCCTGCTGGAATACCTTGCTCAGGCCGCGACAGGACAAAACCGGCTGAACGTCGAGAGGGCTATTCATACCTGAGCGCCTCCGCCGGGTTGGTCTTCGAGGCGCGGTAGCTGGGATAGAGCGTCGCGATCAGGGTCAGGACAAAAGACACGGCAGCAATATACATCACATCATTTACTAGAAGTTGCGATGGCAACTCACTGATATAATATACATCTTTCGCCATGAAATGAACCCCGAACAGGCGCTCGATGGCGGGCACCACCACGTCGATGTTGAGCGCCAGCAGCACGCCGCCGCTGACCCCCAGAATGGTCCCGATCACCCCGATCAGCGCGCCCTGCACGATGAATATTTTCATGATGCTGGCCGGCGATGCGCCCAGCGTGCGCAGGATGGCGATGTCCGCCTGCTTGTCGGTGACGGCCATCACCAGCGTGGAGACGATGTTGAATGCCGCCACCGCCACGATCAGCAGCAGGATGATGAACATCACGTTTTTCTCGATCTGGATGGCGCGGAAGAAGTTGGCGTGCTGACGCGTCCAGTCGCTGATATAGAGATCGCCCCGTACCCGATCCAGCAACTCGCGCGACACCTGCGGCGCGCGGTAGAGGTCATTCAGTGCCAGCCGCACCCCGGAAACCCTGTCGCCCATGCGATACAGGCGTGCCGCATCATCCATATGGATCAGCGCCAGACCGTAGTCGTACTCGTACATCCCGACTTCGAAGATGCCCCTGACCGTGAACTGCTTCAGGCGCGGCACCACGCCCGCCGGGGTCACCTGCCCCTGCGGCGCCATCACCACCACCTTGTCGCCCAGCCGCGCCCCGAGCGCCCGCGCCAGCTCCGATCCGAGCACGATGCTGAACTCCCCGGAACGCAAATCCTCCAGCCGGCCCACTTTCATATGGCTGGAAAACTGCGCCACGCCGCTTTCCAGATCGGGCAGGATGCCGCGCACGATCGCCCCCTGCACCGCCTGATCGAAAGTCAGCATATTCTGCGCCATGATATAGGGCGCAGCAGCAGCCACTTCCGGGTGTTGGCTGGCTTCCGTTGCGATCCGGCGCCAGTCGGCCAGGGTATTGTCGCCGCCGGTGATCTGGATATGCGACGCCACGCCCAGGATGCGTGTCCGAAGTTCCTGCTGGAAACCGTTCATCACCGACAGCACCACGATCAACGCCGCCACGCCCAGCGCGATGCCTGCCATGGAAATCAGGGAAATGAAGGAGATGAAGTGATTGCGCCGCTTGGCACGGGTGTAACGTAAACCGATAAAAAGTTCGAAAGGTGGCACGAGGAAGTCTTAATGAAATTAGCGCCCGAACTATAGCAGATCGGGCGCCATTACGGCACGCAGCACTACTTGCGTTTCATCCTGGCGCACCCGGCTGGAAAGCCACCATACCCCGCCTTTCTTGATGGTCCAGTACGCCTCCTCGCCCGCCAGCAGGAGCGCCGCGGTTGCGCCCAGAGTTGGCTGATGCCCCACCACCAGCACCGCCCCCTTGGCATCCGGCCAACCGGCGGCGGCGAGCAAGGCAGGGACCGACTCACCTACGCCGATTTCCTTCACTGTTTCAAATTTGCCCTGCAGCGCCAGCGCGGTCTGCTGCGCACGCTTGGCGGGACTGACGATGATGCGCGTCTCCTTGGGCAGGCGAGCGCGCAGCCATGTCGCCATCAGATCCGCATGCTTCTCGCCTTTTGCGGTCAATTTCCGGGTTTGGTCCGGGATGCTGTCTTCGGCTTCGGCGTGGCGCCATAGAATCAAATCCATGCTCATCTCCTCGTGGGCAAACCAGAGAGTTTATTGTCACAATGTTACACTATCATGCTTCTATGCATTGCCACCTGCTCATCCCGGATCTGTTGCCACGACGCGCCATTACAGCGGGGAACGACCCCTTGCATGGCGTTAAAGCCCCTGCACTGCAAACCCTGCTCGCCCGCTGCAGCAGGGAACGGAATTCAGCCACCGACATGGAAGGCTGGTTGTGCGAAACTTTCGGCGCCAGGCGTCAGCAGGATTACCCCATCGCCAGCCTGTGCCTGCTGTCGCATGGCGTCGATCCTGAAGGCAGCTACTGGCTGCGTGCCGACCCGGCATGTCTGGCGGTGGAGCGCGATCAACTGGTCATGGAACAGGCACCCGTCAGCCCCTTATCCAATGACGAAAGCCAAGCCCTCATTACCACGCTGAATCAACACTTTGCCGCCGACGGGCTGCATTTTCTCGCCCCCTGCCCGGAGCACTGGTATTTGCGCCTCGACCAAGCGGCGGCCATCACCACGCAAAATCTGCATCGCGTATTGGGACAAAGCATCCAGTCCCTGTTACCCGCTGGACCCGAAGCATTGCGCTGGCGCGCCCTGCTCAACGAGATCCAGATGCTGCTTTTCAACCACCCTGTCAACGAAGCGCGTGAAGCGCGCGGCGCGGCGCCGGTGAACAGCATCTGGCCCTGGGGCGGCGGAATACTGCCCGGTAAACTGCAAGCTCCGTTCGACCAGGTATGGGCAAACGCACCACTGGCTCACGGCTTGGCGCAAAAGGCCGGCATCCCCGGCAACAGCTTGCCGCAAGATGCTGGAAATTGGCTGAGGGAAGCGGGTTCTGGCCGTCATCTGCTGGCACTCGATACGCTCCGCGCCCCGGCCTGTTATGGCGACCCGCATGCCTGGCGCGAGCAACTGGCTCGGCTGGAACAGCATTGGTTTGCGCCCCTGAAACAGGCGGTACAACGCGGCGCCATCGGATTGACGCTGCATGTCCCCACCCCTGCCGGGACGCTGATTTTCGACATAAGCCGCACCAGTCTGTGGAAGCTGTGGCAACCAACACGTCCGCTCACTCATTACCGTCCCCCAGAGAAAGGGCTCGTTAATGGATAAGTTGGGCATACGCTGGGGCCGGTTGGGGTGCAGTCCTAGGCGCGAGACGCGCGGTTGTGTC
>JASJPB010000057.1:0-17771 GCA_031426915.1 Sulfuricellaceae bacterium
GCGCTGGCTTTCGGCATGGACAAGAAGGAAGGCGACCGCAAGATCGCGGTGTATGACCTGGGCGGCGGCACTTTCGATATCTCCATCATCGAAATCGCCGAAATCGAGGGCGAGCACCAGTTCGAAGTGCTGTCCACCAACGGTGACACCTTCCTCGGCGGCGAAGATTTTGACAACCGACTGATCGACTATCTGGCCGACGAATTCAAGAAGGAACAGGGCATCGACCTGCGCAATGACATTCTGGCCAAGCAGCGCCTGAAAGAAGCCGCGGAAAAAGCCAAAATCGAGCTGTCATCGGCCCAGCAAACCGAAGTCAACCTGCCCTACATCACCGCCGATGCCAGCGGACCCAAGCATCTGGTGGTGAAGATCACCCGCACCAAGTTCGAAAGCCTGGTGGAAGACCTGATCGAACGCACCATTGCCCCTTGCAAGCAAGCCATCAAGGATGCCGGTGTCAAGATCGCCGATATCGAGGATATCATCCTGGTGGGCGGCCAGAGCCGCATGCCCAAAGTGCAGGAAAAGGTAAAGGAAATCTTTGGCAAGGAACCGCGCAAGGACGTCAACCCTGACGAGGCCGTGGCCGTCGGTGCCGCGATTCAGGGCGGCGTGTTGCAGGGCGAAGTGAAGGACGTGCTGCTGCTCGACGTGACCCCGCTGTCGCTGGGCATCGAGACCATGGGCGGCGTGATGACCAAGCTGATCCAGAAAAACACCACCATTCCGACCAAGGCAGCGCAGGTATTTTCCACCGCCGATGACAACCAGAACGCGGTAACCATCCACGTGCTGCAGGGCGAGCGCGAAGTGGCATCCGGCAACAAGAGCCTGGGCCAGTTCAACCTCTCCGACATTCCGCCGGCACCGCGCGGCATGCCGCAGATCGAGGTCGCCTTCGACATCGACGCCAACGGCATCCTGCACGTATCCGCCAAGGACAAGGCCACCGGCAAGGAAAACAAGATCAAGATCCAGGCCAGTTCCGGTCTTTCCGACGAGGAAATCAAGCGCATGGAGCAGGACGCCGCATCCCACGCGGAAGAAGACCGCAAGACGGTGGAACTGGTTAACACTCGCAACCAGTGCGATGCCATGATTCATTCGGTGAAAAAGTCCCTGGGCGAATACGGCGACAAGATCAGTGCCGACGAGAAGGGCGCGATCGAAGCGGCCATGAAGGACGCCGAGGAAGCGCTCAAGGGCAACGACAAGGACACCATCGAAGCCAAGACCAAGGCCCTGGCCGAAGCCTCCCACAAACTGGCGGAGAAGATGTACGCCGAGCAGCAACCGGGGCAGGCCGCGGGCGGCGGCGAGCAGAAGGCTGAAGACGACAATGTGGTGGATGCCGAATTCGAAGAAGTGAAAAACGACAAGAAGTAATTCTTTGTAACAAACCGCAAAGGCGCGAAGGCGCAAAGGTTTTCAGCTGAATCCTTTGCATGTTCTTAGCGCCTTTGCGTCTTTGCGGTAAAAAACCATGTCAAAACGCGATTTTTATGAAATTCTCGGCGTCAACCGCGACGCCTCCGATGACGACATCAAGAAGGCATATCGCCGCCTGGCGATGAAGCACCATCCTGATCGCAATCCGGACAATCCCAAGGCGGAAGAACACTTCAAGGAAGCCAAGGAAGCTTACGAAATTCTATCGGACAGCAGCAAGCGCGCGGCTTATGACCAGTACGGCCATGCCGGCGTGGACCCGCAGGCAGGCATGGGCGGAGGCGGCGCCGGAATGGGCGGCTTTGCCGATGCCTTCGGCGACATTTTCGGCGACATTTTCGGCGGCGGGGGCGGACGCGGCGGCCGTTCCAACGTCTATCGCGGAGCGGACCTGCGCTACAACCTGGAAATCTCGCTGGAGGACGCTGCGCGTGGTGCGGAAACCAAGATCCGTATCCCCACCATGGAAAAATGCGATGCCTGCAACGGATCGGGCGCCAAGCCCGGCACCCAGCCGGTCACCTGCACCACCTGCGGCGGTCACGGCCAGGTGCGGATGCAGCAGGGATTTTTCTCCATCCAGCAGACCTGCCCCAAGTGTCACGGCAGCGGCAAGATGATCCCCACGCCCTGCCCCACCTGCCAGGGCGCAGGCCGCACCAAGCAACACAAGACCCTGGTGGTCAAAATTCCGTCCGGGGTGGATGAAGGCGACCGCATCCGCCTTTCCGGCGAAGGCGAGGATGGCGTCAACGGCGGCCCGCCGGGCGACCTGTACGTCGTGATTCAGATCAAGCCGCACTCGGTCTTTCAGCGCGACCACGACGACCTGCACTGCGAAATGCCGATCAGTTTTACCGCTGCTGCTTTGGGTGGCGAGATCGACATTCCCACCCTCGATGGCCACGCCAAAATCAAGATCCCGGCCGAAACCCAGTCAGGCAAAGTGTTCCGCCTGCGCGGAAAAGGTATCAAGGGCGTACGCAGCCAGCATCATGGCGACCTGATGTGCCACGTGATCGTGGAAACCCCGGTCAACCTGACCGAGCGCCAGAAGGAACTGCTACGGGAACTGGAGGAAATCAACAGTACCGACGGAGAGCGCCACAATCCGCGCGCCAAGTCCTGGATGGACAAGGTCAAGGACTTCTTTGGCTAATCAGCCTCGCTCTCGCAGAGGGCGAGTGCTGGTATCCCTCCACTGCGATGCCAGCAGCTGATTTCATCTAGTCCAACAGGAATACTAAAATAACCGCTCAGTACCGCATCGCTATCAGCCACAACGGCAAGGTCACCATTGCCAGCACCGTGGTTACAGCGACCTGAGCGGCTGCGATGTTGCCATCGCCACCCATGCGCACCGCCAGTACATAGGAAACCGTGGATAGCGGCAACGCAGCCATCAGCACGACGGCATGCAGATAAATTTCGCGCAGCCCGAACAGTATCGCCAGGCCCCATGCCACCACTGGCAGCACTACCAGCTTGACAGTCACGCCGTACCACAGGGTGCCGCGATGGTGATTCATACCCCGCAAGTGCAATCCGGCACCAACCGCGATCAAACCCATCGGCAGCGAGGCTTGCGACAGCAGTCCGATGGTGGTGCGCAGCGATTCCGGCAGGCTCCACCCCGCCAGGCTGAAAGCGATGCCGGCCACCGTCGCCATGATCAGGGGATTGAGCAGGATTTCCCGCAGCCAGTTCCCCTCGCCATGTTTTGCCAATGCCCACACCGAGGCGATATTCGCCATCGGCACCAGGAATCCCATCAATAGGCCGATGGCGGCGATTCCCTGCTGGCCGTGCAAGGCACCGGCCACCGACAACCCGACATAGCTGTTGAAACGGAACGAGCACTGGAAAGCCGAGGCAAACACCGGCGGCGGCGCCCGGAACAGGTACTTGGCGGCATAGCCCAGCCCCATGCCGACGAGCATGAACAGCACGCCGACTTCCAGCATCGGCACCGCGGAGGCGAAATCGATATGAAAACCGGAGAGGGAATGAAACAGTAGCGCGGGGAAAAAAACGAAGTAGATCAGCTTGTCGAGCTGCGACCAGAAATCGTCGCGAAACGCCATCACACGGCGCAATATATGACCAAGCAGGATCAGGGCGAAAATCGGGACAATGACCAGGACGGTGTTCATGCCGGGCTAATGAATTTAATCTGGAAAAGGAATTTCACCGCAAGGGACGCCAAGGTTCGCAAGGCAAAACAAAGGATAACGCCCTTGAATTCCTTTGCGTTCCATTGTGTCCTTTGCGGTATATATTCCTGGTCATTTGCGCTACATGACGCCAAGCGTTTTCGGCAGCCACAGCGACAGGTTCGGCCAGTACGTGACCAGCAACAGGAAGCCGATCATGGACAGCAGCCACGGCCAGACCGCGACCGTCAACTCGGTGATGCCCATCTTGGTGATGCCCGATGCCACGTAAAGATTCAAGCCCACCGGGGGGTGGCACATGCCGACCTCCATGTTGACCACGATGAGAATCCCCAGATGCACCGGGTCGATGCCCAGTTTCATCGCGATCGGGAACAGGATGGGCGCCATGATCAACACGATGGAGGAAGGCTCCATCACGTTCCCCGCCAGCAACAGCAGCACATTCACCACCAGCAGGAAGGTAATCACTCCCAATCCCTGGCTCAGCATCCACTGGGCCAGAATCTGGGGAATCTGCTCGTTGGTCATGATGAAGGAGAACAGCATCGCATTGGTGATGATGTACAACAGCATGGCGCTCATATTGGCCGAGGACAGCAGGACCTTGGGCACTTCCCTGAATTTCAGGTCCTTGTAGATGAACACCGCGACGAAAAAGGCGTACACCGCGCTCATGGCGGCCGCCTCGGTCGGCGTGAACAGGCCGCTGTAGATCCCCCCCATCACCACGATAATCAGCATCAGCCCCCAGATGCTATCCCAGTAGGCGCGCCACACCACTAGGGATTCCCACGCCAGTTCGAACTTGAACGAGGGGGAGATATCGGTGTAACGGCCGCCCACGGTGATGATGCCCAGCCAGAGCGCTGAAATCGCCAGGAACGAGGCGGTAAGTCCGCCGGTGGAATCGGGCAGCAGGCTGGAAGCCTTCATGGTCACGAACAGCGGCATGCCAAGCACGATAATGGCGACGTAGATGATGCGTGTAACCCACTTGCTGCGCGTAGTCCACGGCACCAGGACCAGCCAGGCCAGGCCACCGAGGAAGAAGGCAAAGCCGGCATTGTTGAGAAATAGTCCCAGCAGTTTCCCAATGAGATAGGGCGGGAACACCGAAAAAGTCAGCGCATAGAAAAAACCGAAGAAACCGGCAACTGTGGACTGCCCGCCACTGCGCCCCGCGAACAGCGACACGCGCGGGTAGCCCCTTTTCCAGGCGAGATACCACGTCACCAGACCCAGCAGTGTCCCCAGCACAATGCCGGGAACGACGCCGGCCATAAATAGCGCGCCGACGGAGGTATTGGTGGCGACCGAATACATCACCATCACGATGGACGGCGGGATCAGAATGCCCAGCGCCCCGGAAGTGGTAATGATCCCGGCGCCGAAACGCTGGGGAAATCCGGCCTTGACCATCGCCGGCAGCAGGATGCCGCCGATCGCCACCACCGTGGCCGGACTGGAGCCGGACACCGCGGCAAACAACGCGCACGCCATCACGCCGGCCAAGCCCAGGCCGCCGTGCCAATGCCCCACCATCGCGGTGGCGAAACTGATCATGCGTCGCGCCACCCCACCGTGGGTGAGAAAGTTACCGGCGAGGATGAAAAACGGAATCGCCATGATCTCGAACTTTTCGATCCCGGTGAACAATTTCAGCGCCACCGATTCCAGTGGCACCTGGGTCAGGGTAAAAAGGAAGGTCAATACGGTCAGCCCGAGCGAGATGGAAATGGGCATTCCCGTCAGCATCAGGACCACCAGCAGACCGAAGATAATGGCGGCGTTCATGGTTTGCCCCCCTGCCTGTCGTCATCCCGTTTCACCTCATGGGGATGCAAGTCGTCCTGCATCTGGAACCAGTTGATATCCGCAGCCGCTTTCTCGGGGGCAACTGCTGCTTCCTCCACGCCCGCCACATGGCTATGGTCGTGGCGTGGCAGTTCGCCGGTGCGCAAGAAGCTGACAGTCACCTGCAGAAAGCGGAAACACATCAGGGATGACCCCAGCGGGATGGCCAGGTAAACGCACCAGGTCGGCCATTCCAGGTCCGGGGTGGTGGGGCCTTCCGGCAGATCGCCGGTAGCGATTCCCAGCATATTGAATACCGCATAGTGCATGCCGTTGTCCCACACGAAAGTGGCGCCGAGCGTGGCGACCACGCCGGTAAACAAGGCACCCGCCAGCAAGCCGATGACGACGAATTTGGCGCGGGTTTTGTCCTTCAGGCGGTTGATCAGGACATCGACCCCCACGTGAATGCCGGTGCGCACGCCATAGGCGGCACCGAATTTGGCCATCCACACGAACATGATGATGCAAAGTTCCTGCGCCCAGGAGGTGTGAATCGGCACCAGGAAGGGGTAGAGCAGGTCAACCCCCATGCCGTAACGGTGAACCACGGCAAAGAATATGACCAGCGTCGCGCCACCGATGAGAAAGGTAATCAGCCATTCCTCAAGGTGATCCAGAACTTTCATCATGCTAGGGCTCCCACGACCATCGACAAGTAGAAACGGCAGTACGCAGGCGCGGCCCTGGCCGCTCCTGCGCATCACTTACAGATTATTCGGATCGAAGCCGGTTTCCTTGTAAATGGCCTTGATCAGGTCGGCGCCGATACGCGACTCCATTTTCTGGTGAACCGGTAGCAGGGCCTTTTTCATCGCGGTCCTTTCTTCCTTGGTCGGCTTGTAAACCTGGGTCTTGCCGCTCTTGCGGATCAGCTCGAGATCCTTGTCGTTTTCCTCCTTGGCAATCTTGTTGGCATAGACGGTGGCTTCGCTCATTGCCTCTTCCAGTGACTTGCGCACATCGGCAGGCAGGCTGTCCCAGTATTTCTTGTTCACCAGCACGGCATAACCCAGGTAGCCATGTTCGGTCACCGACATATGGGGCTGCACTTCGTGCATTTTCTGGGTATACATGTTGGAAGGCGGATTCTCGGTACCGTCCACCACGCCGGTGTCCAGCGCCTGATATACCTCGGAGAAGGCCATTACCTGGGGCAATCCGCCCAGCGCGCGAATTTCCTCTTCCAGCACTTTCGAGGACTGGATGCGCATTTTCATGCCGCGGTAATCCGCCAGCGTCTTGAGCGGTTTTTTGGCGGAAAAGGACTTGAAGCCGTTATCCCAGAAAGCCAGCCCGTAGAGCCCCTTGGGTTCCAGTTTCTTGAGCAGACTCTGGCCGATGGGGCCTTGTGTGATCTTATGCAGTTCCTCGTAATTGTCGAAAATGTAGGGCAGATCGAACGCCTCGAACTCCTTTACACCCAGCGGCCCGAACTTGGCCAGGGACGGCGCCAGCATCTGCACCGCGCCCAGTTGCAGGGCTTCCATCTCCTCCTTGTCCTTGTAGAGCTGGCTGTTGGGGTAGACCTCCACTTTCACCTTGCCCTTGGTTTTTTCCTCGGCCACTTTCTTGAAATATTCCGCAGCCTTGCCCTTGGGCGTATCCACGGCCACCACGTGGCTGAATTTGATGACGATTTCGCCCGCTGCCAGCGATGCGCCGGACAAGGCCATACCTAACACCAAAACCAAAAGTTTGCTCAGTTTCATGAGGCCTCCTGCTTTCTGGAAAAAACCGTTTAAGGACCAACACCGTTTTCACGTATCCGGAATGTATGAGAAATCCGTGCCACTGAATATTGTGGAAAACCACAATACCCGCTCGTTGATGTGCATCGGTTATGATCACATCCGTGAGCGCCCCCGATAAAACCACCTATCCCGGCAAACTGGCATGGTTCTGGGCCATGCCCAGCATTGCCATCGGCCTTTTCATCCTGGCCGTGGGGGCTTTCTTATTCTTCTACCATCACCAGGAGCGCGACCAGCGCCGCATGGGCCTGATCGAGGATTTGCTGTGGCAGGAGCAAAGCATCCGCCAGCATCTGCAAAACACCGAAGAAACCCTGACGATTCTCGCCAGGGACATGATGCAGCAAGACCCCGCGGAGCAACGCTTTCATGCCCGCGCAGCCCTCCAGCTCAAAATCAGCCCGGAAATCATCGACATTTACTGGATAGATGAGCACAAGGGCGTCCAGTGGCATGCGGCTGAACGCCCTGAAGCTGGCAAGCTCTCGGCGCTTAGCGAAGAAGCTTTCAATCGCGCCAGACTGATGAACCACACCGTCTTCAGCCCGGCGCATGGTGGTGGCAGCGCGGAGCCGTGGTTCGAACTTCATGCGCCACTGACGAAAAACCAGAACTTCCGGGGGGTTCTGGCGGCCCGCATTTCCCTGCAACGCATGCTCAAGCACATGGTGCCCTGGTGGTTCGCCGAGCGTTACCAGTTAAGCATCGTGGACAGTGACGGGCTGATACTCGCGTCCAAGCTGGCCATTCCCGTCTCCGACTCGGAACTCTCCTACAAGCTCGGCTTCGACCCGCCGGGATATGGGCTGCTGCTGCACGCCACCGCCCACAAAACCAGCGGCGACCGTGCGCCGAGGCTGCTGGAAATACTCATCGTGGCTTTGTCCCTGCTGGTGGTCTGGAGCCTGTGGGCGCTACGCAAGCATGTGCGCCACCGCGAACAGGCGGAGCAGGAATTGCGCGGGGAATACGCCTTCCGTACCGCGATGGAGGATTCAATGGCGACCGGCATGCGCGCGGTGGATATGGAAGGACGTATCACCTATGTCAATCCGGCCTTCAGCCGCATGGTGGGGTGGAGCGAAGCCGAACTGGTGGGACGCCTGCCGCCCATGCCCTACTGGCCGACAAACGCTCAGGGCCAGGCCGGGGAGGTTTTCAATGCCATGCTGCACGGCGAAGCGCCTCCCGAAGGCACGGAACGCTGCCTCCTCAAGAAAAACGGGGAAAGCATGGATGTGCTGATCCAGTCTGCTCCGCTGATCGACGCCAAGGGCCGGCAGAAAGGATGGATGTCATCCATTACCGACATTACCGAGCGCAGGCGCACCCAGGAAGCCCTGGCCGCGGCCCATGAACGCTTCGCCGCCGTGATGGAGGAAATCAACGCCGCCATCGTCGTCACGGACGCGGGCAGCCATGCCCTGCTTTACGCGAACAGCTATTTCAACCGGGTGTTCGGCTCCACGGCGGAGCAGGAAGATTTTTGCCTGGTGGCGCCCCATTACTGGCAAGAGGCGGCGAAGCTTGCGCCGCATATCCCCTCGGACGTTTTTGACACGGAAATTCAATTCAACCAGCACTGGTTCCATGTAAGGGGACGGATTTTCAAATGGGTGGATGGGCGAATTGCCCATATGGAGCTCGCCACCGACATCACCGAGCGCAAGCAGGCGGATGAATTGTCCCGCCGCCAGGAAGAAAAACTTCAGTTCACCGCGCGCCTGGTGACCATGGGCGAAATGGCCTCGTCGCTGGCGCATGAACTGAACCAGCCGCTTACCGCCATCGCCAGCTATGCCACCGGCTGCCTCAACAAGCTGCAACACAGCGAACCAAGCGCAAGCATTCTCCCGGCGATGGGAATCATCAACGCCCAGGCCCAGCGCGCGGGAAAAATCATCAAAAACATGCGCGAATTCGTCAAGAAAAGCGCCCCGCATAAAGCCCCTGCCCTGCTTTCCGATATTCTGGAGCAAGCCGTAGGCTTCGCAGAAATCGAGGCCAAACGCCAGGGGATAGCGATCCGGCTGGAACTGGAGGATAGCCTGCCCGAAGTCAGCGTGGATCGCGTTATGATCGAGCAGGTGATCCTCAATCTGGTGCGCAACGGCATCGAGGCCATGAACGATCTGCCGCGCCAACACCTGTATCTCACCCTGAGTGCACGCCGTACTGAAGCAGGCCAGGTTCGGGTTTGCGTGACGGATCAGGGCAAGGGCATGAGCGCGGAAGTGGTACGCCAGCTCTACACGCCATTTTTCAGCACCAAGCCGGATGGCATGGGAATGGGGCTCAATATCTGCCGCTCCATCATCGAGTTTCACCAAGGCCGCTTGTGGCACGAACCCACGCCGCAAGGTGGGACGCGCTTCTGCTTCACGCTGCCGCTGGAAACCGGCTCATGAGCGGCAAGGTTTTCATCGTGGATGACGAGGAGGCGATCCGCAACGGCCTGAAATGGCTGTTCGAATCCTGCGGCATGAGTGCCGACACTTTCGCCTCGGGAGAAAGCTTCCTTGATGCCTACCGCCCCGAACTGAGCGGCTGCCTGTTGCTGGACGTGCGCATGCCGGGCATGACCGGGCTGGAACTGTTCGAGCGGCTACAGCAGAGAGGAAGCATGCTGCCAGTGATTTTCCTTACTGGCCACGGCGACATTCCCATGGCGGTGGAAGCCATCCACAAGGGCGCTACGGATTTCATCGAAAAACCGGCCAGCGACAACCTGCTGGTACAACGCGTCGCCACTTGCCTGCGCAAGGACGAGGAACAACGCCGGCAAATGGCAGCCACGGAAACCTTCCGGGTGCGCCTCAACACGCTCACCTCGCGCGAACTGGAGGTGATGCACCTGATCCTGGCAGGCCGGCTCAACAAGAACATTGCCGACGAGCTTGGCATCAGCATGCGCACCGTGGAAGTGCACCGCGCTCGCGTGTTGGAGAAAACGGGCGTCAACTCCGCCGTCGAACTGGCCCAGGCACTGGCTGCCCACGAAGGTCTGGAGCACCAGCGCTAGCGCGCATGCCATTCCAGCATGATCCCCGGCTCGTCCGGGCTGGCCTGATAAGCGCAGTCCACCCCAAGCCTCATAGCCGCCACCAGCTTCTCCCCACTATACAGCAAAGGCATATTCTGGCGCTCCCAGGGAGGTACGCCGGATTCCTGAAGCAAGTGCTTCAGGCTGCGCCGGGGACGCTTGCAGTCCGGCTGCAAGCGCTCGCCACCTTGGCGGAGGCGGATGGTTACGGTTTCCCGTTGCAGACGGGCAAGACTGATGCCTTGCCCCTGCACCGGCCAGAATTTCAACACGCCACCCAATTCGGCCAGTTCCAGCTCATTTTCCCCTTGCCAGGGATATTGCAGGGCCATAAGCGTCGCCGTCATGCCTGGCACCAGGAATATCTGACCCAGATAACGGCGCAGCTCGAATGGTCCCAATGAAATCCTGATCTGCGCGTCTTGCCTGGCGCTCAACAACTGGTGCAGCGCGTTCTCCAGCCGAACGGCGCTGGGAGCGAGCACACCATGCAATTTCAGAAAATGGCGCAACAGATTCTTGGCGCGCGCAGAAGAAAGCCGGGCAAGCGCATGGGCTGAGAGCTTCCCCTCCATAATTGCGTTGGCCGCGTCCTGACACGCCATTTCCTGCTGTATCTGGGCACTTTCCGCGAAGTTGCGGCTGGCGCGGGACAAGGTTTCACGATAGGCGGGAAAACGTTGTTCCAGAACGGGTAGCAAGCGGTGACGCAGGAAGTTGCGATCGAAACGGGTGTCCTGATTGCTTTCATCCTCGACCCAGGCCAGATCGTGCTGGCGGGCATATCGTTCCAGTGTGCGGCGGGAAATATCCAGCAGCGGGCGCAACAGGCGCTGGTTTTCCTCGGCCATGGCGCTTGCGCCTTCCACTCCGCAGCCACGCAGCAATTGCAACAACAAGGTTTCCGCCTGATCGTCGAGATGGTGGGCAAGGACTATGTGGTCCGCGCCGGAACGGGACAAGGCTTCATGGCGCGCGGTGCGGGCCGCCGCCTCAAGGCTGTCCCCGGAAAAACGAGCAACCATGACGGGAATGATTTCCAGCGGAACATGGCTTGTCTGACACAGGACGCCGCAAAATTCCGCCCACTCAGGCGCATGCAGGCTAAGTTGATGGTTTACGTGGATTGCCGACAGGCTGAATTGTAACGGCGTTCGCAACCGCGCCAGCAAATCGAGCAGAACGACAGAATCGACACCGCCCGAAAGACCCAGCACGAGGTGTTGGCCGGGGCGAACCCTTTTGACTAGAAATTGTTCGACATGATCGGCTAGTTTACTTGGCTGTTTCTTTGAACTTGCCATAGCTCATCAGCCGCGCATAGCGTGCCTTCAGCAATTCGTCCAGGGAGGGATGTTTCTGCATCTGTTCCATGCTTTCCTGGAGGGCTTTCTTGAGCGACTGCATCATGGTGTCGGGATCGCGGTGAGCGCCACCGGTGGGCTCGCTGATGATTTTATCGATCAAACCCAGCGCCTTCAGGCGGTTGGCGGTGATACCCAGTGTTTCCGCAGCCACGGGCGCCTTGTCGGCGCTTTTCCACAAAATCGACGCGCAGCCCTCCGGGGAAATCACGGAATAGCTGGAGTATTGCAGCATCAGGGTGACATCGCCGACGCCGATGGCCAGCGCGCCGCCGGACCCTCCCTCGCCGATCACGGTGCAAATGATCGGGGTGCGCAGTTCAGACATCACGTACAGATTGCGCGCGATGGCTTCGGACTGTCCGCGCTCTTCCGCCCCGATGCCCGGGTAAGCGCCAGGGGTATCGATGAAAGTCATCACCGGAATGCCGAATTTTTCGGCCATGCGCATCAGGCGTAGCGCCTTGCGATACCCCTCGGGACGCGGCATGCCGAAGTTGCGGTGGATTTTATCCTTGGTGTCGCGGCCCTTCTGGTGGCCGATCACCATGACCGACTGACCGTCAAAGCGTGCCAGGCCACCAACGATTGCAGGATCGTCGCCATAGGCGCGGTCGCCATGCAGTTCTTCGAAATCGGTGAAAATATTGTTCAGGTAATCCAGCGTATAGGGCCGCTGGGGATGGCGCGCCACCTGGGATATTTGCCAGGCGCCGAGCTTGCTGTAAATATCCTTGGTGAGACCCAGGCTCTTTTTTTGCAGTCGCGCGATATCCGCCGAAATATCCACCGCGGAGTCATCGTTGACGTTACTTAACTCTTCGATCTTGGATTCGAGCTCGGCAATAGGCTGTTCAAAATCGAGAAAAATGGTTTTCATGGGCGCGAAAATACCTAAATAACGAAATTTATAATACAGCGGTGACAGCCGAAAAAGAAGGGGCGTGGCCCCTTCCCGGTATTACTTTCCTGTTGCCAGGAGCGGCGTGCCGCTTTGCTCCAGGTTAAATGCCTTGTGCAGGACGCGCACGGCGAGTTCCAGGTACTTCTCATCGATCACAACCGAAATCTTAATTTCGGAAGTGGAGATCATCTGGATATTGATACCTTCTTCCGCCAGGGTGCGGAACATGGAACTGGCAATCCCGACATGGGAACGCATGCCGACACCGACCACCGAGACCTTGGCGATCTTTTGGTCGCCGCTCACTTCCCGCGCGCCGATATGCGCCTGAACACCTTTCAGGATGGCCATGGCCTTTTCATATTCGTTGCGGTGCACCGTAAAGGTGAAATCGGTGGTGCCATCCGCCCCGACGTTCTGGATGATCATGTCCACGTCGATGTTGGCATCCGCCACCGGGCCGAGGATCTGATAAGCGATTCCAGGACGGTCCGGCACGCCGAGCACGGTGACTTTTGCCTCATCGCGATTGAACGCGATACCCGAAATAATTGCTTTTTCCATGTTCTCGTCATCCTCAAATGTAATCAGCGTACCTTCGCCGCCCTCTTCAAAACTCGAGAGCACGCGCAGTTTCACCTTGTATTTTCCGGCGAATTCCACGGAACGGAGCTGCAACACCTTGGACCCAAGGCTCGCCAATTCCAGCATTTCCTCGAACGTAATGGTATCCAGACGGCGCGCCTCGGGCACGATGCGCGGGTCGGTGGTATAAACGCCATCCACGTCGGTGTAGATCTGGCACTCGTCGGCCTTGAGCGCGGCCGCCAGCGCAACGCCGGTGGTATCGGAGCCACCGCGCCCGAGCGTGGTGATATTGCCTTTTTCATCCACGCCCTGAAAACCGGCGACCACAACCACATGACCCGAATCGAGATCGGCATGGATTTTTTCGTCATCGATGGAAACAATACGCGCCTTGGTGTGGGCATCATCGGTCACGATCCTGACCTGCGAACCGAGGTAACTCCTGGCCTTGAGGCCGAGTTCCTTGAGCGCCATGGCCAAAAGAGCAATGGTCACCTGCTCCCCGGTGGAAACCATAACGTCCAGTTCGCGCGGATCCGGCACCGCCTGGATTTCCTTGGCGAGCGCCAGCAATCTGTTGGTTTCACCACTCATGGCGGACAACACCACCACGACCTGATGGCCAAGGCCACGAAAGCGCGCTACGCGCCGGGCAACATTCTTGATCCGTTCGGGGTTGCCGACCGAAGTGCCGCCATATTTCTGTACGATCAGTGCCATTGCGAACTCTGCAAAAATTGGGAATTTTAGCCTAATTGCCCGGAGAACACGAGTGCGTCTTGACCTGACCTGCGACGCCCAAAAAGATGACGGCCATATGCCCGTAAATATTTGTCTTGTCTATAGGGAAAACCACTATTTTATGTTATTATCTTCACGTCATTATTCGGCTCGCGCCGAACCATCTTAAATCATCTATTTGAAGGCGGATTATCATGAAACTATTCGAGAAGATTCAAAACCCACGCGAGATCCGGCGCAAGCTTGGAATGAACCAACAGGAATTCTGGACCAAGATCGGCGTCACACAAAGCGGCGGCTCGCGTTATGAAAGCGGGCGCGACATGCCCAAGCCGGTGCGGGAACTGCTACGTCTGGTACACATGGAGCAGGTCGATCTCTCCAAGGTAAAGCGGGAAGATTTTGAAATTGTGGAACACTTGAAGCAATCTCATGCCGAGCTTTACAAGAGTCTGAGAAAAGCGGTACGCAGCACCCACTGAGTCACAGCAGGCCGCTAGGCGGCCTAGCTGCTGAGCCTGACCGGCAACCCCAGCACCTCGATTTCAGCCGCAAAGTTTTCCAACCACGAAGCGGAAAGCGCCGAAAGGCGCGCCGCCTCGGGCTGAAACGACGGACGTGCCAAGCCATATAACAAAACACCATTTAGCGGGATCGCCTCATCCTTGCAGCGCGCGAGGAAATTCAACAACGCCTGGCGTTCCATTACCGAGGGAGGAAGGCCATCCACTTCGAACAGTGCAGTCTGTATCCAGGTTGGGCATAGCCGGGCTGCAGCACGAAGGTTTTCGAAAGCCGCTCCCGGTGTCTGGCGGGTATGATTGATGCGCAACCGCCCCGCCGGCGTGGCACTGTCGAGCTTGAACCACACCTCGCCGTTCAGACGCGCCATTCTTGTCAACCCCCTTAACACACCCGGCCGGCGCAGCAAACTCCCATTGGTAATCAATACCAGCTTGATCGAGCCGGTCAGGCCAAATTCATCCAGAACCTGACCGATCAGCTCGATCACTTGCTCGAACTCGGCGGCACTGGTAGGTTCTCCGTTGCCGGAAAGGGCAATATCATTCAAGCGCCGCGCTTCGGGAGGAACATTCGCCGCCATGAAATCGCCGTGCAGCAAGGCCGCCAGAAATCCGCGCAATTCATTTCCCAGCAACGGCAAATCAACGGGTGGCGCGCTGCCGTGCCGCAGATCCGCCACCTGGCAATAGATGCAACGCCAGTTGCAAGCATTATTGGTGTTCAGATTAATGCCAACCGACACGCCCCCGGCTCGCCGCGACACCACCGGATAGACATACTTCAGGCCCGCGCTGGCGCGGCTGTGATCGAAGATGGAAAGTTTTGCGGCTGAATCAGGCATGGCCGGATTGAACCACTGAACGCCACGCAGGGCAAGGATGCTATAATCGGCGCTCATTTTTCGAGCGTTATCATGCTGATCACACGCAGACTGGAATTCGACGCCGGTCACCGCATACCCAATCACAGCAGCCAGTGCCGACACCTGCATGGCCATCGTTACGCCCTCGAAATCACGCTCTCAGGCCAGATCATTGCCACCGAAGGGGCATCGGATCAGGGCATGGTGATGGACTTTTCCGAAGTAAAAACCATTGCCAACGACACCCTGGTCAAACACTGGGATCACGCTTTCCTGGTGTACCGCGGGGACCGCGCAGTGGTGGATTTCCTGGCTACGCTCCCTGAACACAAGACAGTCGTACTGAGCGTAGTGCCCACAGCGGAAAACCTTGCTGCCGAAGCATTCCGCATTCTCAATGCCGCTTATCTCGACAATTACGGCAACCAGCTTCGACTGGAACAAGTGCGGATTTACGAAACGCCCAACAATTGGGCCGACGCGGTGCGGGAGAAGTAATCTGGCGGAAGCGGTGAGATTCGAACTCACGAAGGGTTGCCCCTTGCCGGTTTTCAAGACCGGTGCAATCGACCACTCTGCCACGCTTCCTAAAGAAGGGCGCCATCTTACCTCATCCGCTACCCGGATGGCCACAACCGGACGCAACAACTCACGCTTATTTGCTGCGAAGCCTGCGGTTCCAAAGCCATAGCACATAGCCGGACATGGCATAGATCACAAAGCCGGCAAACAGCACATGGGCCGGATCGAGTGAAATCAGAATGAAGCCCAGTACGATCAGCAATACCACGGCAAAAGGCACGCTACGGCGCAGATTGAAATCCTTGCCACTGTAGTAGCGGATATTGCTTACCATGGTGAGCCCCGCAAAAAGGGTCACACCCCAGGCTAACCAGCGAATATCGGGACCCTTGATGCCATAATCGTGCATTACCCATACCAGGCCGGCAATCAGGGCTGCAGCGGCAGGACTGGGAAGCCCCTGGAAAAAACGCTTGTCAGCCACTTCGAGTTGCGTATTGAATCGTGCCAGACGCAACGCGGCACCCGCACAGTAAACAAAGGCGGCTATCCAGCCCAGCTTGCCCATGCCTTTCAGAGCCCAGACATAAACCACCAAGGCAGGCGCAACGCCGAAAGAGACCATATCGGAGAGAGAATCGTATTCCGCGCCGAAAGCGCTCTGAGTACGTGTCATGCGCGCCACACGTCCATCAAGCCCATCCATCACCATGGCGATGAATATGGCGACAGCGGCAGCTTCGTAACTGCCGTTCATGGCCTGGACAATGGAATAAAAACCGGAGAACAGCGCCGCGGTAGTGAGCAGATTGGGTAACAGGTAGATACCGCGCCGGCGCAGATTGGGATCGAGCAAGGGTTTGTTTGAATCCGGCAGAGTCATAAAAATTACGACACTTCCGCCAGGATGGTTTCCGCTGCATAAACCTTGTCGCCCAGACTGACTTTGGGCTGGGCGGTGAGGGGCAGATACACGTCCACCCGCGAACCGAAACGGATGAAACCGTAGCGCTGACCGGGTGTCAATTTGTCGCCGGGCACCACGTAGCACAAGATGCGGCGAGCAATCAGCCCGGCCACTTGCACTGAAGTCACATCCACGTCATTCTTGGTTCTGATCCACACCGCGTTGCGTTCATTTTCCAGCGATGCCTTGGCAAGATCGGCATTGAAGAACTTCCCGGGATGGTACCAGACATCACGTACGGTACCCTCCACAGGACTGCGGTTGGAATGAACATTGAACACGTTCATGAACACGCTGATTTTCAGCGCATCCCGCTGCAGATAGTGGTCGTAGGTGCGTTCCACCGCCACGATCCGGCCATCTGCCGGGGAAAGCACGATGTTGGGCGCTTGCGGCACATTGCGCGGCGGATCGCGAAAAAATTGCAACACGAACAGGCTGATAATCCACAAGGGCAAGGCCCACAGCAAGCCGGACCAGAAACTCACGAAGAGGGATGCGACGACCGAGAAGGCCAGAAACGGCCAACCTTCGCGGGCAATAATAGGGTGGGGATAATTATTCAATTTGGGAGGAGCGACGCCGATGCACATTTTTTTAGTGAGGAGAGGAGTGAGGAGTTTGAGCGGGATTACCCCTCACTCTTTACACCTCACTCCTTACTGAACTGATCAGTTTTTCGACTGGTCAACCAGCTTGTTCTTGGAGATCCAAGGCATCATGGAGCGCAGTTTCTCGCCCACCACTTCGATTTCATGCTCGGCGTTGAGGCGACGGCGCGCGGTCATTTCGGGGTAGTTGGTGCGCCCTTCGAGGATGAACTGCTTGGCGTAGTTGCCGTTCTGGATGTTTTCCAGCGCTTCCTTCATCGCCCAGCGGGATTCCTCGTTGATCACTTTCGGTCCGGTGACGTACTCGCCGTACTCCGCATTGTTGGAGATGGAGTAGTTCATGTTGGCGATACCGCCTTCGTACATCAGGTCCACGATCAGCTTGAGTTCGTGCAGGCACTCGAAGT
>JASJPB010000058.1:0-2515 GCA_031426915.1 Sulfuricellaceae bacterium
TTCTGGAAGCAGTGCAGCACATAAACTGCTTTCGCAAACCGCACCGTGTAAGCCACACGGAAAGTATCGCCGCGATGATCCTCGACAATCTCGAACACGCCAAGTCCTTCGCCCTTCCAGGGTTTGGCCGACGGCGGCGTGCCGCCCAACTGCACCACGCCCAGCGAATAACCGAAGTCGTCCATCGCCTCGCCGGGAAAAGCCAGCAAATCCTTCTTTGCCGATCCGATCCAATGGAGTGGCTTTTCTTGTGGGACAAATGGTTTCATTGAGGCAATTATATACCACTTACGGTATATTGTTAGATGTTATGAGGTGCCACTGGACCGCTCAGTCACGGCGCTTGCAAAAAAACCCGCAAGCCCGGCGCCATCGCTACACCGTGCCCACCTGACAGAGCGCCGAAGGCATAACCCCGCCATCGGCTTGCCGCCCTCGCCAAGTTGGTTCCGCTCCGTTTCCGCCGCCACTTCACCACTGCGCGCCTCGCGATAAACCCCGCCAGGCCCTTGCGGTTCGCAGGCGGCTAGCGCGGTGCCCCCTGAAAGCCCCGTGCCGTCTGGTCATTGGGCAATGGTCTTGTCGGGCGGCAAAGTAACATAATGCAGGAAATTATGCGCAATGGCCCAAAAGCCACTGTCCGGCTTGCGCCCGCATAATTTGCATTATGCTAAATTGCCGCCCGGATATTGTTCTTGATCCCCCGCCCACCCAGCGGGTCAGGCTACGCGGGGTCGCGCTGCGCTGCTCCTTGCCCGCTCACCTGCCCCGCACCCATCCGCCCCTTGGGGCTCCCTAAACCGCCCGTCAGTCCTTGGGTGCATTCCACCGCCCCAAAGCCACCACAATGCGTCTCACCGCTGCCCGGTCGGCATCGGGCAGGATTTGCCACAGGCGCGCCAGTTCGGCTGCTTCCGGGGTCATTCCTTGGGGTGGTTGAGGTGTTTCTGTTTGTTCCAGCAGCCAGGCGAGACTTTTGCCGAGTGACTTGCACAACCGCTCCAGCGCTTCCAGGCCGGGGTGAGACTTGCCGCTTTCCAGCTTGGAAAGGCGAGTTTGTTCAAAAACCGCGCGCGTCGAAAGATCGCGCTGGGTGAGCCCCTGCGCTTCTCGTTCCGCTTTGATACGTTTGCCGAGGGATAAAAGATCGGTTGCCATTGCGGCATTGTATGCAGAATCGGCATAAACCTCTAGCTGCGCTTGCATCATGCCTATTCGGCATTTAACATATGCACTTCATGAATCAACAAGCCAGGAGGCCGCACCATGAACAAATCCGAAGCCATTGACGCCATTTCCCGCTCGGCGGACATCACCAAGGCCGATGCCAAGCGTGCGTTGGATGCGCTGGAAGCGCATATCAAAACGCATTCAGATGCAGGCGAGCGCGTCATGCTGCGCGGGCTGGGGAGTTTTTCACGAGGCGCGCCAGCGCAGAAGGCCGGGCGCAACCCACGCACCGGGAAACCGCTGATCTATACCGCCTACCATCGCGTCACTGGCGCGCCATCGTTTAGCGAAAGCAAACTGTGCAAGGAAATCAGCGTTGCTATCCAGCTTGCAGAAGGTGCAACCAAGCGGGCAATTGACGCATTCAAAGGCATCATGAAAGTGGCGCTTAAAAAGGGCGACATGGCAGCTTTGAAGGGCTTCGGCTGTTTCTACGTGGGCATGCGCGCTGCCCGCAATGGGCGCAACCCGCAGACCGGCGCAACGATCCTAATCCGGGCGGCACGGATACCGCATTTCAGGGCTTCCAAGACCGGCAACAGGGGCGGGAAGTTCAGCCCGGCCAGCGCGTTGAAAGATGCGGTGAACTGAAACTGCCACGGCACCAAGCAGAACCAGACGGCCCGCGAGGGCCGTTTGCTTTTGGGTGGAAAATCCCGCAGCGCGACCGCGCAGCAAAAAGCGGAGGGGCGGCGAACCACCAGCCCCGTTTTGCTGCCTTTCCCCGCCGGGGAAAAAGGGGCGATGGGTTTGCCGTGTGGCGGTTTTTACCCGAAGGGCGCAAGACATAATGGCTTCTTATGCGAACCCGGAGGGCGGGCAGCAGTTTGCCCGGCGCTGGCGCTTTGCATAAGACGCCGTTATGTTACAAACCGGCACAACTGCCAGCGCAGCCGACAAGACCGCGAAGCGTAGTGCGGGCGCTGGGCTGTCCGGCTGCCACCGCGCTAGCCGCCTGCGAACCGCAAGGGCTTGATGGCGCCGCCGTGGGGTTGGGCGGCGCCATGAAGGCCGCAGTGGTGAAGCGGCGGCGGGATCGGAGCGGGACTAGCGTGGAGAGGGCGGCAAGCCGATGGCGGGATTTTGCCTTCGGCGCTTTGTCAGATTGGCACGGAATAGCTACCTGCGAACCGCAAGCGCCTTGCGGGGTTCTTCGCTAGGCGCGCAGTGGTGAAGCGGTAGCGGAAACGGAGCGTGCCCAATGTGGCAAGGGCGGAAGCCGATGGCGGGGTTATGCCTTCGGCGCTCTGTCCGGTTGCCACGGTGTAGCGAAGGCGCGGGGCTT
>JASJPB010000058.1:2620-17486 GCA_031426915.1 Sulfuricellaceae bacterium
GAATACTGTTAATCCGCAGGTCCCTGGTTCGAGTCCAGGTCGGGGAGCCAGATAAAACAAGGGCCTACAGCGATGTAGGCCCTTTGTCATTTACAGCTCTGTGCCGTATTTGTGCCATGAAGTACCTGATCCATGACACAAGCGTGTTGCCGGAAATTGGCCGGTGCCAGATACTGTAACGCCACGTAAAAATTGGCACCGATTTGCGCGATAAATGGCACCGCAACCATGATCCGGGTTGAACCTACAAACTTGAAAACACATACAACAACAAGCGTCACAGTTTGGTCGATAATCCACCAGGTTGCTGACGCCTTGACCAGAAAGCGACCCGCATGCGTTCGACTCGTGCAACTGCTGCCGTAGCCCGGTTAAATTCGCGGAGCGAGGGACATCATTACAAGATGGCCCTCACCAGTTCCGGTCTGTTCAAGCTGTACGAGCGGGTTGAAGAAGGCGACAAACAGCTTTGCGATGCGCTGGCTCTGGATGATTTTGTGCGCTTTGTGGATTCGCTGGGTCCGCAAAAGGAACGCCGCATTACGAAAAACGATGCCGCCTTTGCAAGGCAGTTGGTCAAGAAGAAAACGCCATGAATTTCTCGGATGTTCTCAAGGCATTGAATAGCGCCTCCGCTTTCGAGCTCTACCGAATGCGCGCGGCAATAGATCGTGTGCTGGATGAGCCGCGTTGGGTGCTGGCGGTTCAATCTCGCTTGCATATCGGCCAGCCAATTGAATATTTCGACGCGCAAGCCAATACGCTACGTCGAGGTCAAGTCCTTGAGCTACGCCGGAAGCAGGCGGTCATTCTGGATAAAGACGATGGAAGGCGCTGGCTGATTGCATATGTTGCCATCAATCTCGATGGTGCCGACATTCAAATTCGTGAGCAGCCGCAACAAGGATTGGGTCGTAATGAGGTTGCCGTGGGTGATCTGGTAGGTTTCCTTGATCGCGAGCGGCAACAAAGGAGCGGTCGGATCCTTCGGCTCAATGATAAAACGGTGACATTGCGGTGTGATAATGATCAACGGCAGTGGCGGGTGGCGTATTCCCTCCTGCACCGGTTTGTCGAGTCCCATGTCGTCGAACAGAACACCCCTGAACTCAACATCAGAGCACTCTCTCAGAAATAATCTGACCGCTTGACGACTTGGTGGACGGCCCTCTATGTTTGAAAAAACCACACTTGAATTTCTCGACGAACTGGCCGCCAACAATGACAGGGCGTGGTTTGAGAAAAACAAGCCGCGCTATGAATCGCTGGTGCGTGCGCCAGCGCTGGATTTTATTTCCGCGATGGGCCCGGTATTGGAAACATTTGCTCCACACTTCCGCGCGGACCCACGCAAGATGGGTGGCTCGCTGATGCGGGTGTACCGCGACACGCGCTTTTCACGCGATAAAACCCCATACAAGACCAACATCGGCATCCACTTCCGCCATGAACTCGGCAAGGACGTTCATGCGCCGGGCTTCTATGTGCACATCGCCAGCGACGAGTGTTTGCTGGCTGTCGGGTGCTGGCATCCGGACTCCGGCACGCTTGGGCGGATACGCGATTTCATCGTAAAAAAACCCGATAAATGGTTTTCCGCCCGTGACGACAAGAAGTTCATCGCGCAATGGGAACTCGCGGGAGACCGTCTGATCCGCCCGCCGTTCGGCTACAACGCCAATCATCCAGCGATAGAAGATCTGAAACGGAAGGATTTCATCGGCGTTGCGCCCTTGTCCCTGGCCGAGGTTGCGGGACCAGAGCTAGTCAAGGTGGCCGGCGCGCGGTTTAGCGCGGCCGCGCCTTTCATGAAATTCCTGTGCGATGCGCTGGAGGTTCAGTATTGATGCCCTTTTGCCAGGCAGTCGTTTAGGCGGACTGGCTCGCCATGGCAAGGAACCGGATCGGCTTGGACTTGCCTAAAAAGCAACGGGACCAAGTCGAGGTTGTCCATCTGGTAGTGCAACCTCAGCCATGTGGCACCAAGAACTTCGCGTCAGTCACGTTGCCACAGCGTCCATACTGAAAGAGATTTTTCAGGGCAGGAGGATGATATGACCACGCGCAAAATGCCTGTTTGGACCCCGGCGCAACTGCACCGGCATCTGGAGAAGGGTAGCCGGTTCACCATCCTGGACGTACGCAACCAGGACGAATTCGATGCCTGGAAAATCGAGGGCAAGAGTCCGATCCCGACTATCAACATGCCCTATTTCGACCTGCTGGACCTGGAGCATGAAGACGAGGAAATCGCCGCAGCGGTTGTCCGCGCGGTCCCGGAGCGGATGAAGGACAGCCTGCCCCGGAGCGGGACTATCCTGGCGATATGCGCCCAGGGTAACACTTCGGCCCATGTTGCCGAGGGCCTGCGACGGCTCGGCTACCAGGCAGTCAACCTGGAAGGCGGGATGGCGGCCTGGGGCAACCACTACGAAATGCGCGCCGTCGAGGAAAGCGAACGCCTCACCCTCCTGCAGATCAGCCGCCCAGCGCGCGGCTGCCTCAGCTACCTGCTGGCCAGCGGCGGCGAGGCCATGGTGGTCGACGCCGCGCGCCACATCGACGTCTACACCCGCATCGCCGCCGAGCGGGGCTGGCGCATCACGACCGTGTTCGACACCCATCTCCAGGCCGACCATCTGAGCGGCGGCATGGCCCTGGCGAGCGCGCTGGGGGTGGATTACTGGCTCCATCCCTACGACAGCATCCATCCCGACGACCAGCTCCCGGCGACGTATTCATTCCGCTACCTGGAGGACGAAACGACCTTCAAGCTTGGCGAGGTGAGCATCCGCGCGCTCCATCTCCCCGGCCACACCCTCGGCATGACCAACCCGCTGGTGGACGACCGCTTCCTGCTGACCAGCGACACCCTGTTCATCGGCACCATCGGTCGCCCCGACCTGGGCGGCCGGGCAAAGACCTGGGCGCCGCTGCTGTTCAGTTCCCTGCAACGGGTGCTGGCCTTGCCCGACCACACCGTCGTGCTTCCTGCCCACTTCAGCCACATGGGCGAGGCGGACGAACAGGGCTGCTACCGCGCCCCCATCGGCGCGCTGCGCGGCAGCAACGAGGGCTTGCGCGCGCTGAGCGAGGGACTGGAAGCGTTCATCGCCTACATCCAGGAACACCTGCCGCAGCATCCGCCGACCTACGACGACATCCGGCGCGTCAACACGGGACTGCTCCAGGTGGACGAAGCGAAGGCCAGCGAGCTGGAACTGGGGAGGAATCAGTGTGCGTTGTCGCATGGCGGGACAGAGCGGAGTCGAGCTGCGTAGAGGGTCGCGGCAGGTCGGTGGAAGAAGCCCTTCGGTACATCTTGTACTCCCCGGTCATCACGACTAAGATGTACATCTTAGCTAACATAGCGTGAATGACCATGAAAACCCTGTCTTCAGTCGAAGTGCAAAACAAATTCGGCAGCATTGCCAACATCGTGAAGGGCGGCGAGCCGGTTGCCGTGACGCAATATGGCACCCCGACCATGATGATCCTTCCCTATGGCCTGGCGACCGAGGCCTTGCGCGAATACAACGCCAGGCGCCTCACGCGGTTCATGGACGCCATGCCGCCCGCGAATGCCGATGCCCCGGAGTTGAGCGAGGAAGAAATAAACAAGCTCGTGCATGAACTCCGCCCGTAAGCGCATCGTCTTCGATACCAGCTCGCTGATACCCGTCTGCCTCCACCCCGACCGCGCACCGGCGCGAATATTCCGGCAAGCCATCCTCCAGCACGACGTCTTTACATCCGAGGAGGCATTCAGGGAATTGGTCGCGGTGCTGTCGCGGCCGAAGTTCGAGGCCTGGCGGCCACTCGGCCAGCGCCTGGCGTGGGCGAGGCTTTACCAATCGGCTGTGACCCTGGTGGAGGTCACGGAAAAGGTGCAGGATTGCCGCGACGAGAAGGACAACAAGTTCCTGGAATTGGCGCTCGCCGCGAAGGCAGATATTCTAGTTTCGAGCGATGTACACCTTCTGGAGTTGCATCCGTTCCGGCGGGTTGAGATTATCGGGTTGGCGGAACTGGGGTCGCGGTATTTCGGCGGTCAACCCGTGTAAGGCGTAGGGCGCCAATAAGCGCAGCGCATTGCGCAGTATGATGCTCGAGTAGGATGCAATGTGCAGCGCTTATTGTTCATGTGCTTGGTGGTTACGGATATTTTCATTCGGCGCAATAACGAATGCGCCCTACGCGGCTGCACCGTGTCATAGTTATCTGAAGTAATTGGAGGAGACCATGGCAGAACCGAAAGTACAAGCTACAGCGGTTGCCGAACCGGCGCGGATCTTCGGTGGTGTTCGCAATGTCGGCGAGCCGTTGCGCTTTGCCAATGTCGAGCCGTTAGCTGGATTCATGGCTGAACCCGCGAAGGGCGGGCAGACTGCCAAGGTGTGGACGCGGCTCGCCCTAACCTCGGACGAGTACCTCTTCCACCGGATGGTCGAGAACCTGGCTGGGGTCATCATCCACATGGCGCAACAGGCGGGCACTACCGTCAATCTGCGACGGGCCGACACCGTGTTGCTGATTCTTAAACCGGACAAAAGCGCTGAACTGTGGCTCGACACGGCTGCGGTCAGCCTGCGCTGCGCGGTCAAACGCGCCATGGCTGCTGGAACGGTGGTTTTCGAGCACGACATAGCCGATGTGACAGGGATGAGCTTCCCATGCGTGACATTCGGAGAGGGCGACAAGGTCTTGTGCGTCTTCCGGGAAGCATGGCGTTTTGGCTTTGCCTTCGATATGAATCCAGAGGGCAAGTTAGACATCGAAGCCTTTAGCACGACGCTCGGCACGCTTTATCGGGAGCTACGCTATCGGCATCTCTATGAAGCTATTGCTGATCCGGCGTTGTTTGGCCGGCTGGTAGCGGCGGGTTGGTTTCCGTTCGTGGAAATCATAACTGCCGAGTTCAAGGACCTCTTGCATCACTGCGAGGCAGGGTTCGACGTGGCCGAGATCGAGGGCAGAATCATCGCGCAGTTCGGCGATGAACGGCTTCACCACATTTTTGAGCGGTGGGTCGCCAAGCCGCATTTCGCGGCAAAGGCGACGCTGCTCAAGGAAGCCATTGACGCATTCATCCTGAATAAGCCGGTGGCGGTCATCAAAATATTGCTGACGGAGATTGAGGGTGTGCTCAATGACGCTTACCGGGCCGCGCATGGCGGACAGGGCGCGAAGCTAAAAGATTTGCTGGCCTTCGCTGAGGCCTCCGCCGAACAGCGCGCGGGTGGTCCGAACACCCTGCTCTTTCCCGTTGCCTTTGGCGGCTACCTCGCGGCCCACACGTTCGGGAATTTTGACCCTGTAGCGCAGACCGGAACGGCTGGATCCCGCCATGCGGTCGGCCACGGGGCAGCGGCGTCGGACAGCTACACAATGCCAAGAGCCTTGCAAGCGATCCTAACACTCGATCAGCTTGCTTTCTATACATAGCATGCGTAGGGAACAATAACCAAGGGGCATTGCGCCGGATATCAATTTGCATAGCCTAGGCATCTCTGGACAGGCTCGCACCTCGCGTCTTTACCAACGCCTATTCGATAATGTGATGCACCGGCAGCTTGCTCATACTCCATTCCCCCGTCTTCACGTCGAACTGCGACGCCGTAAAAGCATGCCACCCGGCATCGTCCAGCTTGGGGAAATCGCCCCGGTAATAATATCCCGGCCACCTCGTCTCCTGCCGGTACAGCGTATGCCTGAGCACCGCCTCGGCAGTCCATACCCGATGGTGGAGTTCCCATGCGCGCTGGAGCTGGTGGAGGTCCTCGGCGCCGATATGGTCGAGGTCTTCCTTGAGCATGGTCAGTAGTTCCAGGCCACGGTTGAGCATCGGTTCGCTGGTCATGTAGAAGGTGCTGATGCCGCCGACGTACTCGTCCATGATCTTCTCCAGCCGTTGCAGGCCCTGGAGCGGCGAGATGTAGCTCGGTGCCACGCTGCCGGCGACGATTTCGTTCCTGCCGATTTCGTAGTTTTCCAGCGGCTTGAAGATTTCTTCCTGGAGCATCCTGACTTGCGCTTCGTCCACCTGGGGCGGGTTTCCGGACAGTTCCCTGACATATTTGACGGCGGATTTACCGGCGATTCGCCCTTCCGTGAAGGAGCCGGAGGAGAACTTGTGTGCGGAGCCGCCGATGGTGTCGCCGGCACCGAACAGCCCTTCGACCGTGGTCATCCGGTTGTAGCCCCACTGGTAGTCCGACGGGGCGCAATCCTCCGGGCCGCTGGCCCAGGCGCCGGAGCAGGTGGCGTGGGAGCCCATGATGTAGGGTTCGGAAGTGGTCAGTTCGGAGGGTTTCTCCTTGGGGTCGATGTTCTGCGAGGCCCACACCACGGCCTGGCCGACGGTCATGTCGAGGAAATCCTCCCAGCCGGTATTTTCCTTCTCCTTGGTGTCGAGCACCTGTTGCGTCTGCATGTAGATGGGGCCGTTGCCGGCCTTGACCTCTTGCAGCATGGCGTGATTGCGCAAACAGGTCGGCATGGGCGTAATTTCCGCGTATTTGCCGACCAGGGATTTGATCTCGCCGAGCCGGGAGGCCTCGTAGTTTTCCCCGTAGGCGTTGGTGGTCTGCGCCTTGAGCAGCAGCGACCAGGCGCCGACCGGGCCGTAACCGTCCTTGAAGCGGGCGAGGACGACACGGTTTTCCATCTGGATCATCTTGGCGCCGGTGCGCAGGACCAGGCCGTAGGCCGAGGCGCTGCTCCAGGGCGCGTACCAGGTCTTTCCCGCGCCTTCGCCGACCGAGCGCGGCCGGAACACGTGCGAAGCGCCGCCGGCGGCGACGATGACCGCCTTGGCCCTGAACACGTGGAGCTGGCCGTCGCGGACGTTGAAGCCGATGGCGCCGGCGACTTTGTTGGGGTGGGTTTTGTCCATCAGCAGATGCGTCACCATGATGCGGTTGTAGACTTCGGTCGCGGATTTCCTGGCGGCCTCGGCGATGATCGGCTTGTAGCTCTCGCCGTGGATCATCACCTGCCATTTCCCTTCCCGCAGGTATCTGCCGGTGTTCGGGTCCTTCATGATCGGCAGGCCCCATTCCTCGAACTTGTGGACGGTAGAGTCGACATGCCGGGCGATGTCGAAGATCAGATCCTCGCGTACCAGCCCCATCAGGTCGCCGCGCGCGTAGCGCACGAAGTCGGCCGGCTGGTTCTCGCCCCACTGCATGCCCATGTAGCAATTGATCGCCGAGAGGCCGTGCGCGACGGCGCCGCTGCGCTCGATGTTGGCCTTCTCGACCAGCACGATCTTCAGGTCCCGCCCCCAGTAGCGCGATTCGTAAGTGGCGCCGCAGCCGCCGAAACCGCCGCCGATGACGAGGATGTCTGCGTCCACGAACTTGATGTTTCTGGCTGATCGCTGGCTCATGGCATCACACCTCTTTCCTGTCCGGGAGGGTTGGCAACTTCTCCACCCCGAGCGCCGTGGGTTCGTGCGCGAGCATCTGCGAGCCCAGGGCGTTTGCGTCGGGTGCCTCGTATTCGCCTGGCGACTTGATGGAACCCCAGGGCGTGGTCCGGATGGGGAAGGTGAACTCCTTCACCCGCCCGTCGCGGTAGCGGATTTTCCAGGAGATGGTGCCCATTTTCTCTTCCCGCAGCACCCTGACGCTGTGGCCCAGCGGCGCGAAATCGGCGAATCCGCGCACGTCGATCGCGTGCTGCGGGCAGGCCTTCACGCACGAGTAGCATTCCCAGCAGAAATTCGGCTCGACGTTGTAGGACCGGCGGTAGACCGGGTCGATGTGCATGATGTCGGATGGACAGATGTCCACGCACTCGCCGCAGCCGTCGCAGCGCGTCATGTATGTGAAGGTGGGCATCGCTCGCCTCCTGTCGGGCTCGGCAAGTCGGACGATCCGTCGGCTTCCTCGACCCGTCTCTGGAAGGCCACCACGGGCTTGTAGAACATGTGGGCGAATTTGGACCAGGGCACGGAAACGAATAGCGCCGTGGTGAAAAAGATGTAGAGGCCGGCGCATAACCCGGTCGCGGCGGCGCTCCCCGCCGTCGCCGCCAGTTCGAACAACAGCGCGAAAGTCACGCTTGCGAGCAGCGTGACGATGAACAGGTCAGCCCGCACCAGCCGCCAGCACGGCTGCCCGTCATGGACGACGTTTACCCGGAGCAGGAAGAAAAACCAGTATCCCCCGACCAGCGTCATCAGGGCGCCGAGATTCCATAGAACCGGGAGGACGGCCGGCGTGGACTTGTCGGCGGGATAGACGAATATCATCGCGACGGTCGTGAGCAGGTAAAGCACGAAGCCGTAGAACATCAGCACATGGGAAATCCGCCGCTGCCGGTTGCAGAATTCACCGAAAGTCGCGACGTCGTGCGCCAGGGTTTTGGCCGCGATGGCGGCCATATCCGCGCCGCCGAGTTGCCGCTGCGCGGCGGCCTTGCGCCGCTTCCGGTCGCGCTGGAAGAATTCGATTTTTTTATCATGCAGGAGATCGAACGCCGTTCCGACGGCAACCGCGAGCACCATCAACACGACGTAGCCCTGCATGACGGCGGGCGACACGAATTCGGTCAGCGGGACGAACGGATTGGTGGTGAACATCCTTCCCTCCCAATGCCGGCGGGCGTTTGCCTTACAGGTGAAACCCGCGTCCGGATGGCGCGGGAATAGTGGAGCGTTGATCAATGATACACCGGAAGAGTTCGTGCCGATTGATCGACCCGGGGGGGGCAATCAGGTAGAAAGAAGAGGAAATTCCCTTGATTTATCCGGGGAAAAATGGGTAGAGGGTAGATCACGTCTGGCCGGTGCCAGCCAAGCAGCAGAACCTGACCATCCATTCCACATGGCATCTGACTGTAATGAGGTCGGCTTCGGCCTTACTGTCCGATAGGTATTGACTAACCGATTTGATCTTCTTTGAATCTTTCCTGAATAATTTCTACTTCAGCGCGGCAATTCATCAAGGCTGCCACGCAGTCGCTGTCGAACTTGCTGCCGGACATGGACTGCAAAAACTCGAAGGCCTTGTCGTTGCTCCATGCTTCCTTGTAGGGCCGGACACTGGTCAAGGCATCGAACACATCGGCGACCGCGACTATCTTGGCTTCGATGGGGATTTCCACGCCCGCCAATCCGCTATATCCGGTACCGTTGATGGCCTCATGATGATATAGCGCGATATTGCGCAGGATTTCGGCATGGGGAAAATCTTTCAGTTCAAGATTATCCAGCATCATGTCTATGATCTCGCCGCCTTTCAGGGTGTGCGTTTTCATCGTTTCAAACTCGTCCTCGGTCAGTTTGGCCGGCTTGAGCAGGATGCTGTCGGGTATGCTGATTTTTCCGATGTCATGCAGCGGCGAAAATAAAAAAATATGCTCCACAAGCTCGTCGTCAAGATGATGTTCCCTTGCCACTTCCTTTGCGATCAAGCGCGCATAGTTGGACATTCGCGACAGATGCGCGCCGGTCTCCGGGTCTCGACGGTGCGCCATATTCAGGGCTGTTTTGACGCTAGCCATCAAACCACGGGTAGTCGCTATCTCATGTACCACCAGCAACGACAGCAGATGCCCCACCATGTCAAGCGAATACAAAACCTTCTCATCGAAGATATTGGCGCGATAGGAATTAAAGAACAGGAACCCGAAAAATTCCCCCTCAAGAAACATCGGCATGGTGTAGCTGGATTTGTATTTCAGTGCGGCGATGCGGCGTGCGTGTTCCGCCGGCACATCGCTGAATATATCGAGATCATTGACCAGGCGCGGCCGGCCAACTTCCAATATTTCCTGCAGCGATGCCGAATCGGCCAACCTGGAGGAATAAAAATTCATCGCACCTATGCCACCGCTACTATTCACATAGGTTTTCAGCAGATCGGTTTCCGGATCGTGGACAGCGAATGCAATCCGGTCGATAAAATCGAAGCGCAGTTTCAACAAGCCATGGATGGCTTCTATTTTCTTCGCAAGCGGCATTTTGCCGTTCAATGCGGCGAAATAATCCTGATGTTCAAACATGATGGCGTAAGGCCTGGAATAACCAGTTCAAGGGTTTATGACAAAAGTTGCAAATACCAGTGATGAAAGACATGGCAATCTCTTTTTCTTATGCTCGCTCGAAGCGGAGAAGCAAAGCGAATGAACAATTC
The DNA here is from genome assembly GCA_031426915.1 of Sulfuricellaceae bacterium. Lineage (GTDB taxonomy): Bacteria > Pseudomonadota > Gammaproteobacteria > Burkholderiales > Sulfuricellaceae > Sulfurimicrobium. The sequence continues at coordinate 12,763 of JASJPB010000058.1, forward strand.
CTGCCTGCCAATTTTCCCTGAAGCCACATTGAAGCGCTAGCAGAATCTCAAAAGACGATGAATATTCCACACTGGCAGAGTGGCATCCATATAGAACCCAATGGAAGCGCGGCATCCGGTATCGTTTTCGGCAACATCAAACCGAGGTGGCATCATAATTCAGTTGCAATCTGCACTGGCACCAAGCAAGTGGTGCGTGCCAAAGCGGCGCCCCCTGAGGAAGACCACTTTCGCCCCTGACGCCTATATCTCCAGAGACTGATAGCGAATTTCCACCACGTCCAGTTCTTCCGTTCCACCCGGTGTGCGCAAGCTTATTCCATCCCCTTCCCGCGCTTTGAGCAGCGCCATGGCCAGCGGCGAAATCCAGCTGATATAGCCTCGGCCGGGATCGACCTCGTCCATGCCGACGATGCTGTAGGTTTTCTCTTCCCCGCTCTGATTGCTCACCGTCACCGTGGCGCCGAAAAACACCTGGTCGCAGGCTTCCCTTTGCGCCGGGTCGATGACTTCGGAGTGTTCGAGCCGTTTGGAAAGAAAACGGATGCGGCGATCGATTTCGCGCAAGCGTTTCTTGCCGTAAATGTAATCGCCGTTTTCCGAGCGGTCGCCGTTGGAAGCGGCCCAGGTGATGGTTTTCACCAGTGCCGGGCGTTCCAGTTTCCACAACTGGTCGAATTCTTCCTTGAGCCGCCGGTAGCCGCCGGGGGTGATGTAATTCTTTAAGCCCTGCGGCAGTTTTGGCGAATCATCGAGATCCTCGTCGTCCTCGCTTTCCTTGGCGAAGGCCTTGCTCATGATTCGGCTCCGTGGCCGCCGGTCAGTGGCACAAACGCCACCGGCAATAGATTTCTGGTCAAAATTTCTCCTGCCTGGTTTTTTTCCACCAGCAGCAAATCCTGGCGGGAATAGGGCAAACCCACCGGAATCACCATGCGCCCGCCGGGTTTGAGTTGCTCGATCAGGGGCTGAGGAATGTAAGGCGCAGCGGCGGTCACGATAATGCCATCGAATGGCGCATGTTCCGGCCAGCCATGGTAGCCATCACCCTGGCGCACCGTGACATTGGCGTAGCCCATGCGCTGCAGGCGCTGCGCTGCCTCCTGCGCCAGTTCCGGCACGATCTCGATGCTATAGACCTGCTTCACCAATAAGGACAACACCGCGCTCTGGTAACCGGAACCGCACCCCACTTCAAGCACGACCTGATTCTCACCCCTGCCGGGCAGCTCGCTCAGCAGCAGATCGCTCATCAGCGCGACGATGAAGGGCTGTGAAATGGTCTGCCCATGGCCGATGGGGATCGGGCCGTTGTGGTAGGCATAATCGGCATCATGACTCGGTACGAAAGCATGGCGCGGCACCTGTTTGATGGCCTCCAGCACACGCTCATCAAGGCTGTCCCTGCCGGTCCAGGAGCGGCATTGGGCAGTTTCCCAGGCGATATCCTGAAGCATGCCCGCCATTTGGGGAGATATCTTTTCAGCCATCATCCTGAAGCTCGTCCATTTCCGCCAGTATCTCCGCCACCACTTCCCGTACCGCTGCATCCTGATCGTCGAGGCAGGCGCGCAAATAGGGGGCGATTTCTTCGCCGCCGGCCAGGGAAAGGTAATGGCAGGCATCGGCACGAACCAGGGGGTCGGGGTGCCGGGTCAACGCCCCCAGTCCGGGCACCATGATCGCGGCCAGGCCGTCGGGCTGTAGCTCCTCCAGCACCGCGCCGATCCCCAGCCGAACCGCCATGCTGGCATCCGCATCCCCCAGCAGATCAACCAGGGCCAGCAGACGCTGCGGCTGCTGGCGCGCCATTTCTTCCACCTTGGCGCGGCGGCCGTTTTTGAGCAGTTGAAGAAAATAGGTCTGCATTCCCTGCTGCGTACCCGCCAGTTCAGCCCAGCGGCGCAGTTCGCCCGCTGTCTGGATGCCATCCAGCTCGAATTCTCCGATCCTGATCCAGGGCACGGAACGCACACCCAACTCCTCGGCTCGTTTCGGATAAAGCGCGATATTCACCGCCTCCAGCCGCCCGACCACCCCTTCCTTCAGCAACACCGACAAGCCTTCCAGCACCGCGGGACAATGAGGACAGCCGGGGGCGAGCAGGAGCAAGGCATCAGGGATAGTTTGCTGGTTCGACATGGTTTATTAAGGGCCGCCTGGCTAATCAACTGCCGGATTTGGGTTTAATCCGGATATCGCACCGGAGACAATCAGTGAGACAGCTTGCTACAAGTCCAGTTCAAGCTGCAACAACTGCCGCAACAATGGCAGCGTCACCGGGCGCTGCTGTTCCAGAGTATAACGGTCCAGGGCATCCAGCACCGCCATCAGCGAGGGCAGATCGCGCCGCCAGTGGCGCAGCAAGTAATCCAGCACTTCCTGCGGCAGGCGGAAACCGCGCTCGCGGGCATGGGCTTGCAGGGCCTGCGCTTTTTCCTCGTCATTGAGGCCATGTACCTGATAAACCAGACCCCACCCCAGCCGGGTCAGCAGATCGGGACGCAATTCCAGTCCGGCCGGCGCCAAGGGTCCGCTGACGAACAACGCCCCGCCCGCTTCCCTGAGACGGTTATAGAGATGGAACAACGCAATCTGCCCCTCTTGATCCAGGCGGTCCACGTCATCCACCGCCACCAGTCCGCCGCCTTCCCACTGGACAGGAATTTCGCTCTGCACGTAACAGGATGTCAGTCCCTGCTGGCACGCGGCATGGCTCCAGGCCTTGAGCAAATGGGATTTGCCGCTGCCCGGTTCGCCCCAGATATAGATGAAACGTTCCCCCACTCCGCCCTGCAAAATGGTTTGCAGCGCGTGCAGCAACTCGGCGTTTCGCGCGGGAAGAAAGTTTTCCAGGGTCGGCGCAACTTCGGCACTGATATCGAGAAGCAATTGTTTCATCAAAAGTGCCGGCCTCAATACCGTTGGAGAGAATCGATATGCAAGCGTGACTCGGGCAGGCCATGCTCCAGCAGCAACAATCTGTTGCTGGACATGGCCGCTTCGGGTCCATTCACATACACCTCGAAGGGTGCGAGATCGGGGTAATCCGCAATGATGCTCCGGGTGCCCAGCAGCAGGTTGCGCTCCACCTCCGGCAGTGCATCATCACCCGCCGCTTCGCCGACGAGTGGGGTAAAGGAAAAATTGCCGAGTGCATCCAGCCACGAGCGGCAATAATTTTCCAGGTAGTGATTCGCGGCGTTCGGCGCCACCCAGTAAAGGTGCATGGGCAGGGAGAAATCAAGCGAGATGGCGTGTTCGATCAGGCTCTTGATGGGTGCGAAGCCGGTATCGTAGGCAAGAAAAATGACCGGACGATTGGCCTCATCATCAAAGGTGAATGTGCCCGACGGCCCGATCACATTAACCTGCTGACCGAGCTTGAGCGCGGAAAAGCAGAATTCCGCGAATGCATCGCCTGGCGCACGCCGGATATGAAATTGCAAATTCATGGCATTGCAGGGACAGCTGGCGATGGACTTGTTGCGCGGCGGCAAACCCTCGATTTCCAGCATCACGTGCTGCCCGGCGAGAAAACGCAGGGTCTTGCTGCGCGGGGTACGCAGATGCACCACCATTACATCGGGATGTGGATGCTCCAGCTTGTAAACCTGCGCCGGGATACGCTGTGCGGGAATGTCTTCCACCCCGCTAGTTTCCCGGGCCTCGATCTCCAGATCTTCGGCGGCGTAGCTGCAGCAGGTGAGGAAGTATCCGGCCGCTTGCTCCGCATCGCTGAACCTGTAATCGTGGTGGCGGGCTTCGCTGATGTGCCCGCTGAGCAGACGCGCCCGGCAGTCGCCGCATGAGCCGTTATTGCAGCTATAAGTGAGGGCAACCCCTGCGCGAAGCGCCGCATCGAGAATGGTTTCGTGAGGTCCGGCGCAAAATTCGCGCCCGCCAGGTTGAATTTTGACGTTGGCAATCATGCGGCGCAAGCATAGCACACCGCAAAATCATCAGGCGGGACGGCACGGGTCTGTTGAGGTAAAATGGGCGGATTTTATTGATCTGCGGAAGCACAAATGAACCAGCCCGATCCGAGCAAAAACTTTCTTTCCTACCGGGATGCCGGCGTTGATATCGATGCCGGCGACGCGCTGGTGGAAAACATCAAACCCTTCGCCAAACGCACCATGCGCCCCGAGGTGTTGGGCGGTCTGGGCGGCTTCGGCGCGATGTTCGAGATCGGCAAGAAATATCAGAACCCGGTACTGGTGTCCGGCACCGACGGTGTGGGCACCAAGCTCAAGCTGGCTTTCATGACCGGCAAGCATGACACGGTGGGCATCGACCTGGTGGCCATGAGCGTCAACGACATTCTGGTGCAGGGCGCGGAACCGCTGTTTTTCCTCGACTACTTCGCCTGCGGCAAGCTCGACGTGGCCACCGCCACCGATGTCATCAAGGGTATCGCGGCGGGCTGCGAGCAAGCCGGTTGCGCGCTGATCGGCGGCGAAACGGCGGAAATGCCCGGCATGTACCCGGAGGGCGAATACGACCTGGCCGGTTTTGCGGTGGGCGCGGTGGAAAAGGACAAGATCATCAGCGGCAAAACCATCGTCGAAGGCGACGTGGTGCTGGGGCTGGCTTCCAGCGGCGCGCACTCCAATGGCTATTCCCTGGTGCGCAAGATCATCGAACGCACCGGCATAGCCCTCGACAGCGATTTCCACGGCCGCCCCCTGCGCGACGTGGTGCTGGCGCCGACGCGCATCTAC
>JASJPB010000059.1:0-5993 GCA_031426915.1 Sulfuricellaceae bacterium
ACTGGCGACCAACGGATTAAAAGTCCGCTGCTCTACCGGCTGAGCTAACGACCCAAATGAAGGCCTGCATTATACCGTCCCGGCCTCGCCTGTCAAGACGGGGCGTAATCGGACGAAATGTCGCATAGCGCCCGGAGCGGGTAATGTCGAATGGGTAGAGGCCGCGCTCGAAAATAGTGACCCTCCTTATACAACAAAGCATTGATGAATCATGGCTAATTGTAATAAGATGTCGTAAGTGTAATAATTTAGAAGCCCGTGCTTGTTTGCCAAATATTTAAATAGTGGAGAAAAAATAATGAAAACTTTGAACATGAGGAAGATCACTTTAGGCGTTGCCATAGCGGCCGTATCTGCGTTGAGCATGAACATCGCATCCGCGCACCCCGTCGAAAAAGAAGGTTATTTGATCGACACCCGCGGCAACGTAGTGAAAAACAACTACAACGAGTGCTGGAAAACCGGTTACTGGACCCCGGCCATGGCGATCGCCGAATGCGATCCTGACCTGGTCAAGAAGGAAGAGCCCAAGAAAGTCGAGGCAAAGCCCGCTCCCGTAGCAGCCGGTCCTGCAAAGCCCGCATTCGAAAAAATCACCCTGCAGGCTGAAACCCTGTTCGATTTCGACAAATCCGTGGTTCGCGCTGATGGCAAAACCAAGCTGAACGATGAAGTCGTTGCCAAAATGAAACAGTACCCGCAAGTTGAAATCGTACTGGTGACCGGCCACGCAGACCGCGTCGGCAAGGACGCGTACAACCAGAAATTGTCCGAGCGTCGCGCTGCTGCTGTGAAGGATTATCTGGTCAGCCAGGGCATTGAAGGCAAGCGCATTGAAACCGCCGCCAAAGGCGAGTCGGAGCCTGTGGTAGCCTGCAGCGATGTCAAAGGCAAGGAAAGCGGCAAAAACAAGAAGCTGGTGGAATGCCTGCAACCGAATCGCCGCGTCATGGTGGAAGTAAAAGTTCAAAAGCCAATGTAATCCAGTTGGCCGAGCTTGAAAAATCAAAAGCCCCGCGCTCCGCGGGGCTTTTTTCTTGTGGATGTCCAGAATAAATGCAACATGCCGACACAATAATCGATACGCGCTGGGTAATACCGGTTGAGCCCGCACTTCAGGTCCTCGACCAACACAGCGTAGTGATCGCCGCGGGCCTCATCGTAGCAATCCTCCCCACCACGGAGGCCCATGCCCGCTTCGCGGCGAAACACACCGTCACGCTGGGAGAGCATGCCCTTATCCCCGGCCTGATCAACCTCCATACCCACGCCGCGATGAACCTGATGCGCGGGCTGGCCGACGATCTGCCGCTCATGGAATGGCTCAAGGACCACATATGGCCCGCCGAAGAGCTTCATGTTTCACCCCGCTTCGTGCATGACGGCACCCTGCACGCTTGTGCCGAGATGTTGCGCGGCGGCATCACCTGTTTCAACGACATGTATTTTTTCCCCGAAGCCACTGCGGAAGCCGCGCTGGAAGCTGGGATGCGCGCAGCCATCGGCATCATCGCGCTGGACCACCCCACCGCTTACGCCAGCGACGGGGACGCATACCTGCACAAGGGACTGGAGATACGCGACAGATTTAGCGCGGAATCGCTGCTGTCGTTCACCCTTGCGCCTCATGCCCCTTATACCGTCAGCGATAAAACCTTCGGCAAGATTTTGACCTATGCGGAACAGCTCGACCTGCCCATCCATATCCACCTCCAGGAAACCCAGGACGAAATACATCAAAGCCTGATTCAGCATCAACTCAGGCCCGTGCAGCGCTTGCAGAATCTGGGCTTGCTCGGCCCCAACCTGATCGCAGTGCACGCGGTCCATCTGAAACCCGATGAAATGGCCGTCCTGGCGCAACAAGGCTGCCATGTGGCCCACTGCCCCACTTCAAACCTGAAACTGGCAAGCGGCATCGCACCGGTAAGCGCGATGCTGGAACATGGCATCAATGTCGGCATCGGCAGCGACAGCGCCGCCAGCAACAACCGCCTCGACCTGTTCCAGGAAATGCGGCTCGCCGCCCTGCTTGCCAAGGGCACCAGCGGCAGGGCGGACGTTCTGCCGGCATTCGAGGCGCTGCGCATGGCGACACTCAACGGCGCGCGCGCCCTGGGCCTGGAAGACAGCCTGGGCTCACTGCAACCGGGCAAGGCCGCCGACCTGGTCGCAGTCAATCTCGCCGGGCTGGAAACGCAGCCATGTTATGATGTGATCTCGCATTTGGTGTATGCCGCGGGTCGCGAAAACGTCACCCACGTGTGGATCGACGGCAAGCCAGTCGTGGAAAACCGCACCCTGCTCACCCTGGATGAGAGACAAATCTCCGCCCAAGCCGGTCTGTGGCAAGAACGCATAGGTAATACGAAACATGAATGAAACAAGCCCTCTGAACGCGGATCAACAGGAACTGGACAAATTCAGCCAGCTCGCCCACCGCTGGTGGGATCCCAACAGCGAATTCAAACCGCTGCACGACATCAACCCGTTGCGCCTCGAATACATAGACAGCCTCGCCGGCGGCCTGCAAGGCAGGCGCGTGCTGGATGTCGGCTGCGGCGGCGGCATCCTGTCCGAAAGCATGGCGATCCGTGGCGCAAACGTCACCGGCATCGACCTGGGTGAAAAAGCGCTCAAGGTGGCAAAACTGCATCTGCTGGAAAGCGGCCAAAAAGTCGATTACCGCCTCATCGCCGTGGAAGAACTCGCCCGGCAGGAAGCGCAGCAATTCGACGTGGTGACCTGCATGGAAATGCTCGAGCATGTACCCGACCCCGCCAGCATCGTCAAAGCCTGTTTCGACCTCGTCAAACCCGGCGGACACGTATTTTTTTCCACCATCAACCGTAACGCCAAGGCCTACCTGTTCGCCGTGATCGGCGCCGAGTACGTGCTCAACATGCTGCCGCGCGGCACCCACGACTACGCCAAATTCATCAAACCCTCCGAACTCGCGCGCCACTGCCGCGAAGCCGGGCTGGCGGTAACGGAAGTGACCGGCATGAGCTACAACCCGTTCTCCAAGACATACACCCTCGGCAACGACACCAGCGTCAACTACATCCTGGCCTGCCGCCGCGAAGCCTGAGAAGTCCCATGATCAAGGCAGTCCTGTTCGACCTCGATGGCACCCTCGCCGACACCGCCCTGGACCTGGGTTATGCGCTCAATGAGCAGCGCCGCCTGCATGGCCTGCCGCCACTCCCGCACCAACAAATCCGACCCTATGCCTCCCACGGCACAATCGGTCTGCTCGATGTGGGGTTCGGTCTCGCGCCGGAGGATGAAACTTTTCCCTCCATGCGGGAAGAATACCTTGGGCTGTATACCGCCAACTTGTGCCGCCTGACCTGCCTGTTCGAAGGCATGGCGCAAACCCTGCAAGAACTGGAACAGCGCGGCATCGCCTGGGGCGTGGTCACCAACAAACCCGCGCGCTTCACCGGCCCGCTCATGGCCGCGCTGGGCCTGAGCGAACGAGCCGCCAGCATCATCAGCGGCGACACCTGCGCCCACCCCAAACCCCACCCCGAACCCCTCCTCTGCGCCAGCCGGGAAATCGGCCTCGCGCCCGAACAATGCGCCTACGTCGGCGATGCACAACGCGACATGGAAGCTGCCATCGCCGCCGGCATGCGCCCCATCGTGGCGCTTTACGGCTACCTCGGCGCGGACGACCATCCCGAGGAATGGCGCGCTCACGGCAGCGTGCAAACCCCGCTGGAACTATTGAGCCTGCTGTAACTCCTGCCGTGGTAAAATCGGACCATCATTGAACTTTGGCGCGACAGACCAGTCAATGACTGCACGGGGGCGACCTGGCTTCGACGTGGGTTGCAAAGCAGAGTAGGGCATACCGAGGACCAGTTACCTCGTAAATACATCTGGAAAACAATAGTCGCAAACGACGAAAACTACGCACTAGCCGCTTAAACGGCTTTGCCTCTGCACCGGTAGTCTCATGGGCCGGGTCAGGCAACTGACAGCAGAGTCATTCACATGAGATCGCGCCGGTCCGGGTTACTTGAACCGGTGCTAAATAAAAGGTAACTCGCCTGAGTCCAGCCTGTCCGGTTGGCGTGACAAGGGTTAAAACCAAACAATCGGACTAAGTATGTAGAACTGCCTGTAGAGGGCTTGCGGACGCGGGTTCGATTCCCGCCGCCTCCACCAAATCGAATAGAAACGGCACCCTTGAGGTGCCGTTTCTGTTTGTGGATCTAGCTGATAGCCCTGAGGCGGGACGGGTCCACCCCAGCCATCTGGCAGCTTCACTTCAATGGACTTATTCGAATCAGCCCTTGAGGCTCATGTTCAAAAAACTCCATTTCTTGAACATCTCACTCATTACGTGTTAAGAAAACTACGTTTTTTATATAAGTCATGGACGATATGATAAGATCAAGCCAAATTCCTTATCACATTGTTCATTGGTGAACATGGCCCAAGCTGAATTGCCACAACTGATGCTTCCCGACTACGCGATGCTAGATGCGCGCGCCGTGTGGCATGCCTTGACCGAGGCGCATCGGTATCTAGCCGAGCTTAAAGGCTTGTGCGAATCACTGCCAAACAGCGCGCTGCTGATCGACACGCTTTCCATTCAAGAGGCGAAGGACAGTTCCGAGATCGAGAACATCATCACCACGCATGATGAGCTGTATGCATCGCAAGAGAGCGCATCCGGTTCCGCCGCAGCCAAGGAAGTGCAGCATTACGTTGCCGCGCTGCGCGTGGGGTTCGAGGAGGTGCGAGCTACCGAACTGATTCGCCTTTCCACCATTCTGGCCGTGCAGGCCGAGATCGAGCGAAACAATGCGGGATTGCGCAAAGTGCCGGGCACTGTACTGAAAAATCAAACAACCGGCGCGACGATTTATGAACCGCCACAGAGCGCGAAAGATGTCGCGCGATTAATGGCCGACCTGGTGGATTTCATCCATGCCGACGATGGGCTGGACCCGTTGTTGCGGATGGCGATTGCGCATCACCAGTTCGAAAGCATTCATCCTTTTTACGATGGCAACGGGCGCACGGGACGGATATTAAATCTGCTGATTTTGCAGCGCGAGGGTTTGCTGGATTTGCCAGTGCTGTATTTAAGCCGCTACATCACTTCAACCAAACCGGAATATTACCGCTTGCTGCAAAGCACGCGCGACGCGGGGCTGTGGGTGGATTGGTGCGTCTACCTGATCAAAGGGGTGGCGCTGACGGCGCGCAGCGAAATTGGCTTGGTCAAAGCCTTGCGGGATCTGATGCAGCGCACCAAGGAGCGCTTGCGCACTGAGTTACCCCGGATTTACAGCCAGGAACTGTTGAACAACCTGTTTCGTTATCCTTATACAAAAATCGAATTTGTAGCGCGGGATTTGGGCATTTCGCGCATCACTGCGGCCAAACATCTGGATTTGCTCGCGGCTCATGGTTTCGCGAGAAAGCAGAAAATGGGTCGCACTAATTTTTATATCAACCAGCCGCTGTTCGAGCTATTGAGCAATATCTCTCTGCAACATGAATGAAGCCGAAACCTTCGCCGAACACATCGGAATTCACCTCGGAAGCCGGTGCCGGCCTTGCCGGGGTGGTGGGTCGAGCGCGACAAGATTTCATCGAATGCTTGATTAGCAAGACCATATTCCGTCGCTTCCACATGGGCTGACACTGCAACCGAAGCGCGGCTTCGGCGCTACAATGGCGCTTTTGAAATTTCCCCGGTCAACGCCAAGGAGCGCCTCCCTGGCCGGCAAGTTCCAGCCTGCAGCAACCTGCTAATTCGAGATTCCAGAAAACCGATGTCCCTGTCCGAACATTCCCACTCCAGCACCACGCCCCGACCCGGTCAAGCCGATTTGCGCTCGATCGGCCGCCTGTTTCCCTATCTGTGGGAGTTCCGGGGGCGCGTGTTGCTGGCGCTGGCCTTGTTGATCGGCGCGAAGCTGGCGGCGGTGATGGTGCCGCTGGTGCTGAAGGAGATCATCGATGCGCTG
>JASJPB010000060.1:0-5437 GCA_031426915.1 Sulfuricellaceae bacterium
CAAGGTCAGTTGAGGCAAGATGCGGAGATGATACTTTTTCTACAGCGTCGTTAGGTGTTTCATGCGAACACTCACAATCTTTCTCATCGCATTGTTTCCCGCGTTCGGTCACGCCGAGGTCATGGACAAGGAGTTTTCACTTTTTACCGTAATACTCTGGGGGGTGTTTGGCGGGCTTCTGGCGTTTTTCGCTGCGCGTCTCAAGCCTTGGCTCTTGTTGGTTTTGTTGCCGGTGGTAGGTTCGTTTTTCTACCTTCAGCTCTCGGAGCTAGTGGACCCGTATATCGGTCCGGCTATCGCAACGGAGGCAGGCCGTTTATACATTTTCATTTCCTGGGCTGCTCCAGCCTTAGTTTTAGTCAGCGGTAGTGCTGGGTTCGTTTGGAGGCGTCGCAATGTCAAAGTCAACACCTAACCCTGCGCTCAAGCGGGACTGCGCAAAAGCGCGCAGCCCCTTAGCTCCACGTTGGGCGTCAAAGTGAAGTTTCCGCGCATCGCATACAGGCTTGATCCGGGAAGCCCCTTGCGGCGAGCCGTAACTTGGAAGGTTCTGCCGAAGCACTATTTGAAGGCGCTCATTCAGCGTTTCGCCACAAGAGAGGCGAAAGCTTCTCGCAACACCGAGCCAGCATTCATCTGGAGAAGCAAGCGTTTGGAGGCAGTAACGATCTATGAAGTACGTTTCGGGGCAGTTCCAGAACTGTTCAAACGTCGCACATTGCCGAAACTCGGCTCGTATTACGTCCATAAAGGGCAGCACTTGTGGTCGCTGCCGTATATATAGCTGCCGTATATATATATCAGCGAGTGAAAAGGGGACGGATTTATTTTCCTTCGACGATGTGCCCGAGATAGTGGAGGGAAAAAGCTAAAGAAGCACAGCGCCAATTAGCGCGAACGCTATATTTCTTCGTCCACATTGGTCCGAAAATCTGCCTGCCGACGGTTGTTGCGCCGACGTTCCAACCCGGCGCGGGAATTCAATAGCGGCAATTTATCCCGCCCCCTGACGAAACGCCTGCATAAATTGCGCCGCTCCGCCACTGTGCGGCGTTCCAGGCGCGGCGGCGCGGATCGTGCTCCCGCATCCGTTTCGCCCGTGTGCCGATAATGCGTAATTACGATCGGCGGGACGACTGGCGTGGTAACGGGCCGAACGGCGCGGGCCGGACCGACCTGCTTCCTGCCTTCCGTATCCAGCGGAGAGACGGGAAGGGGAAGGCTGGGAACGTATCGCACCGAGCCCCCCTGTCAGAAGAAGTAATTATGCGCGCGCGGCTTGCGGCGCTCGACGGAGCTGCGGCGCTCCATCCAGGTGGCAATCGGTCCCAGTTTCAGGGTGCGCCTATCCTTTCCAGTCCTTGACTTGAGTTTCTTTCCCATAGCCTTGCCCTCCTTTCGAGCGTGAAAAATGTGCGTTCGGATGATAGGGATCAAAACAATAAAGACAACAAACTCACCAGCCGGTTTCGCACGCGCGAGAACTGCACGAATGATCTAGCGGCGGTCGCGATCAAAACTTGAAAAGATCTTCCGGGATGATCGTTTGAAGCACACAAGGCCAAGGCGGCTGTATAATTCGTCGGTTCATATTTTGAAAGCACTTGATGTCCAAGCCCAAGCGTATAGGCATGGTTTCCCTGGGTTGCCCCAAGGCCCTGGTTGATTCGGAGCAGATTCTGACCCAACTGCGCGCCGAGGGTTATGCCATTACCCCCAGCTACGATTCAGCCGATCTGGTCATCGTCAACACCTGCGGCTTCATCGATGCCGCGGTGGAGGAATCGCTGGAAGCCATTGGCGAAGCGCTGGCTGAAAATGGCAAGGTGATCGTCACCGGCTGCCTGGGCGCACGGCCCGGGATTATCCAGGAACGACATCCCCGGGTGCTGGCGGTGACCGGCCCGCATGCCTTGCAGGAGGTGATGAGCGCGGTGCATCAGCACCTGCCGCAGCCGCACGACCCTTACACCAGCCTGATCCCGCCGCAGGGCATCAAGCTCACGCCCCGGCATTTCGCCTACCTGAAGATTTCCGAAGGCTGCAACCATCGCTGCACCTTCTGCATCATCCCCTCCCTGCGCGGCGACCTGGTGAGCCGCCCGGTGGGCGAGGTGATGCGGGAAGCGGAAAACCTGGTCAAGGCCGGCGTCAAGGAGTTGCTGGTGATTTCCCAGGACACCAGCGCCTATGGCGTGGACCTGAAGTACCGCACCGACTTCTGGCAAAGCAAGCCGCTCAAGACCCGCATGACCGAACTGGCGCGAGCGCTGGGCGATCTGGGCGTATGGGTGCGGATGCACTACGTCTATCCCTATCCCCACGTGGACGAACTGATCCCATTAATGGCGGAGGGCAAGATCCTGCCCTATCTCGACATGCCGTTGCAGCACGCCAGCCCGCGCGTGCTCAAGGCCATGAAGCGCCCCGGCAATCAGGACAGCAACCTGGCGCGGATCAAACAATGGCGTGAAATCTGCCCGGATCTCACGCTGCGCAGCACGTTCATTACCGGCTTCCCGGGCGAAACCGAGGACGATTTCGACCAACTACTGGATTTCCTGCGCGAAGCCCGGCTGGATCGCGTCGGCTGCTTCACCTATTCGCCGGTGGAAGGCGCGACCGCCAACGCCCTCCCCGATCCGGTTCCGGAAGAGGTCAAGCTGGAACGGCAAGCGCGCCTGATGGAATTGCAGGCCGAAATCAGCGCGGATCGCCTGGCGCAAAAGGTCGGCAAGACGCTGATGGTGCTGGTTGACGAGGCGGACGACGAAGGTGCCGTGGGCCGCAGCATGGGTGACGCACCGGAAATCGACGGCCTGGTGTACCTTGAGGATGCCGTGGGGCTCGAGGCGGGCGATCTGGTCCAGGTCGCAATCGAGGACTCGGACCAACACGATTTGTGGGGCAGCCGAACAGCCTGATGCCCGACCCATTTCAGACACCGGGGCAATTGCCGGGCAGGAGCAGGTGTTGCACTAAATATGGCATTTGAGAAAATCCAGTGCCCATTTGAATCAATCCAGATAATTTTATCGAATTAACTTATTCGAAGATAAAATAAATGGATAAAAAGCTCTCCTCCTTCCATGCTATTCTTCGCGAAATAAAGTCAAATCGTGCATTTATAACCTCTAGAAAAAAGAGCAGGAGAAGAGATGTCAAAACTGGTGAAACCTCATGGCGGTGGCGAACTCAAGCCACTACTGCTAACCGGCGAAGCGCTGAAATCAGAGCTGGCACGCGCGCAGTCCCTACCTAAAGTCCGGATGAGCTCGCGTGAAACCGGCGACCTGATCATGCTCGGCATCGGTGGCTTCACTCCTCTCGACGGCTTCATGACCCATGCCGACTGGCAAGGCGTTTGCGATGGCTACAAGATGGCCAACGGCCTGTTCTGGCCGATTCCCGTGACCTTGTCGACCGACGACGAGAGCATCAAGGCTGGCGACGAAGTCGCACTGATCAGCGGCGAAAGCGGCGAGATCATGGGCACCATGAAGGTGACCGAAAAATACGGCATCGACAAGAGCCACGAGTGCATGCAGGTCTACAAGACCACCGACATGGAGCACCCCGGCGTCAAGATGGTAATGGAACAGGCCAAGTACAACCTGGCCGGCCCGGTCAAGGTCCTGTCCACCGGCGGCTTCAAGGAAGAGTACGGCGACCAGTTCATGACTCCCGCCGAGACCCGCGCCGCGTTTGAAAAGATGGGCTGGTCCAAGATCGCCGCCTTCCAGACCCGCAACCCGATGCACCGCTCGCACGAATACCTGGCCAAGATCGCCATCGAGACCATGGACGGCGTGCTGGTTCACTCCCTGCTGGGTGCGCTGAAGCCGGGCGACATTCCCGCCGACGTGCGTTCCGAAGCCATCAGCGTGCTGGTCGACAATTACTTCGCCCCCAACACCGTGATCCAGGCCGGCTACCCGCTGGACATGCGTTATGCAGGCCCGCGCGAAGCGCTGCTGCATGCCTTGTTCCGCCAGAACTATGGCTGTTCGCACCTGATCGTCGGTCGCGACCACGCCGGTGTGGGCGATTATTACGGCCCGTTCGACGCGCAAAAGATTTTCGACGAAATTCCGAAAGATGCGCTCGAAACCAAGAACATGAACATCGACTGGACCTTCTGGTGCAACAAGTGCGGCGGCATGGCCTCGCAGCGCACCTGCCCGCACACCAAGGATGACCGCATCCTGCTGTCCGGCACCAAGGTGCGTTCGATGCTGTCCGAAGGCCAGGATCTGCCTGTCGAATTCAGCCGCCCCGAAGTCGCCAAGGTGCTGCAGAAGTACTACGCAGGCCTCACCGCCGAACAGAACGTCAAGGTTGAACTGAAGGGCCATTCGGCAAAATAAGTATTTTAAGGTTGGCCGGTTACCTGTGTAACCGGCCTTTTTATAGTTGTAATGTCATTACTGAGGAGTAAAAGCAATGCCAACTTTTGTACGTACCGACAAATGTGACGGTTGCAAAGGTCAGGACAAGACTGCCTGCATGTATATCTGCCCGCACGACCTGATGAAGCTGGACAAAGATGGTTCCGAAACCGGCCACGCCATGAAGGCGTTCAACCAGGAACCGGAACAGTGCTGGGAATGTTATTCCTGCGTCAAGATCTGCCCACAACAGGCAATCGAAGCCCGTCACTACGCTGACGTCGTGCCCCTGGGTGGCTCCGTGCAACCTCTGCGTGGTTCCGACTCGATCATGTGGACCATCAAGTTCCGTAACGGCACTCTGAAGCGTTTCAAGTTCCCGATCCGCACCACGCCTGAAGGCTCGATCGACTGCTACGGCGGCAAGCCGACTGCAAGCATGGCCAACATCGCCAAGTCCGGCTTCTTCAACCAGATGAATGGTTACCGCGCTGGCAACCCCGCCGAACTGATCCGCAAGTAAGACGCGGCCAACGGATATTTTTAACGAACATTGAAAGGTACAACAATGTCTGGAACTTTTGAAAATCCTGAAGTAATTCAAGAAGAAGTTGACATTCTTATGATCGGTGGCGGCATGGCCAACTGTGGCGCCGCTTACGAAATCATGCGCTGGGCTGATGCAGCCAAGGCCGAAAACGGCATTGACCTGAAAATCAAGCTGGTAGACAAGGCAGCACTGGACCGTTCCGGCGCCGTTGCGCAAGGTCTGTCCGCGATCAACACCTACATCGGTGACGCACAGGACCCAGCTGACTACGCCCGTATGGTCTCCAACGACCTGATGGGTATCACCCGCGACGACCTGGCCTACGATGTGGGCCGTCACGTTGACGAATCCGTGCACCTGTTCGAAGAATGGGGCCTGCCAATCTGGAAGACAGACGAAGCCGGCGAGCGTCATGACGGTTCCGTTGATATGCCCAAGCTGAAAGACGGCGGCAAGCCCGTGCGTTCCGGCAAATGGCAGATCATGATCAACGGCGAAT
>JASJPB010000061.1:0-15398 GCA_031426915.1 Sulfuricellaceae bacterium
AAGAAGGCCGACGGCTCCGTCGACATCGTCAACATGGGCGCCGCCGGCACCCCGCTGACCACCGCTGACAAGGCCCTGCTGTGCGTCGACGTATGGGAACACGCCTACTACATCGACTACCGCAACATGCGTCCGAAATTCGTCGAGACCTACCTCGCCAGCCTGGTCAACTGGGACTTCGTGGCGAAGAACTTTGCCGCTTAAGCAAGTTGTATTGGGAAAAACAAGCCGAATACATAGCAGTTAAGCCTTAAAAAAGCAATTGAACCGCAAAGGACGCAAAGGGCGCGAAGGAATTCAAAGACTTGAACAACTTTATCGGTTAACCCTAATAGGTGATCCGCCGCAATTTGTTAATCCTTGTTTTACTTCGCGAACCTTCGCGTCCTTTGCGGTGAAATGCAGTTATTAGGTTAAGTTGAATACAAAGGGCCGCCACCGCGCGGCCCTTTGTGTTTGCATTCACTACGTTCGGGAAGGGGGCACGGTTTCGCTGCGCTCAGTTCTTCCCGCGCGCATCGCCAAACACGATCATGGCACCTCCCGGCTTTCCATGACGATCATGGATCGGGGCCGAAGACAGGCTGATGGCCATCTCGCTGCCATCACGCCGTTTCAGAATGCAGACCGGGCAAGTATTGCCTACCATCACGGAAAGTATGGTCTGGCTTGGAACAGGCTGCCGCGTGACTTCATCGATGACGGGAAACACCTGCGCCAGCGGCTGGGATAGCGCCTCCGTTTCCTCCCAGCCGGTAAACCGCTGCGCCGCCGGGTTCAGGCACTTGATGCGGCCCGCGCCATCAATGCCGATAACGGCATCGCCGATGACGCTCAGGGTGGCCTGGGCGCGTTCCCTCTCCTCGAAAAGCTCTTTTTCCATCTGCTGGCGCACGGCCACGTCCTGGCGCAACTGCTCGTTGGCCGTGGTCAACATGCTGGTGCGCTTCATCACCACTTCCTCTAGATGGTGACGGTGCTCCTTGAGTTCCTGCTCCATCTGCTTGCTCTTGGTAATGTCCACCAGGATGCCTTGCAGCACCAGCGGGTGGCCCGCTTCGTCGCGAACCACGGTGGCCTGGTCGCGATACCAGAAAATCGTTCCATTGCGCGCGCGCAGCCGGTATTCGCAGCACAGGGGCCGGCCGGAGGCTCGGCTTTGCGACAGTTGCTCCTCCACGCGCAAGCGGTCGTCGGGGTGAATCTGCTTCAGGTGGATTTCGGGGTCGGCCAGCCATTCCTCCGGAGAAAAACCCAGGTCCCTGATCTGCGGGCTGACATAGAGCGTGCTGCCCTTGTCGTCGAGCGCGGCAACATAGGTGATGGCCGGGAGCTGTTCCACCAGCGTGCGGTATTTGGCTTCCGCCGCCTTCTTTTCGGCCTGTAACCGGCGTTCCTGCATCAGGCGCCCGATCACCGCCGGCAACAGTTCGAGGTATTGCCGCTCCACGTCCTTGACCAGGTAGTCGCGCGCGCCGCGCTTCATCGCCTCCACCGCGACCAGGGCGTTGTCCGCGCCAGTCAGCATCATCACCGGAATCGGGATTTCGCCGGTTTCATTGCGCAATTCCGCCAGAAATTCCAGCCCGTCGAGGTCCGGCAGCCGGTAATCGAGCAGGATGCAGTCCGGCTTTTCCGCATGAGCGAGCTGCAGGCCTTCCCGGCCGGTTTCCGCCTCGGCAAGCACGAAATCGTAATCGGGGTTCAGCTTCAAGGCCCGCTGGCAGGCCTTGCGGTCGACGATGTCGTCGTCGATGATCAGTACGCGAATCTGGGGTTTCTTCATAATGGTGCCTTATCCAGGTTAAAACCGTTTATTCCGGCATTTCGCTGATGGTCCAGTAGCTGTTGATGGTGCGCATGACCTCGACGAACTGGCGATAGTCCACCGGCTTGGCCATGTAACCGGCGACGCCGAGATCGAAGCTGTTCACCTTGTCCTGCTGTTCCTCCGAAGTGGTCAGCACCACCACCGGGATGCGCCTCAGCGCAACATCACTCTTGATCGCCCGCAGGAATTCGATGCCGTTCATGCGCGGCATGTTGAGGTCGAGCAGGATAATGCATGGCTTTTCACAAGCCGGATCGCGCAGGTGGGCCAGGGCCGCCTCACCGTTTTCCAGGTGCGCGAGCGGGTTGGTGACATGCAGCTCCTTGAGGGCGCGCTTCACCGTCATGGCGTCCACCTGATCGTCTTCCACCAACAGAATGGATTTGCTGGTTATATTCAATTCCGTTTCTCCTTGGAGCCTATTTCAGTAAGTTTCATAATCGCGGGGCAAAGTGAAGAAGAAGGTGCTGCCTTCACCCACCTTCGATTCGACCCGGATTTCCCCGCCATACATTTCAATGATCTTTTTTACCACGGCCAGGCCGACGCCGGTGCTTTCCACCCGGTCGCGCGGCGCCAGCGTCTGAAACAGCTGGAAGATTTTTTCAAAATGCCTGGCCTCGATGCCCGGCCCGTTGTCGGCCACATAGAGCTGCCACTTGTCGTCACTGGCCGTGCAGCCGACCCGGATGCGGCCCTCGGGCTTGTCCATGTACTTGATGGCGTTGCTCAGCAGGTTCTGCAATACCTGCTGCATGCGGGTGCGCTCCGCCATCACGGTGGGCAGCGGGGTTTCCACTATAATTGTGATCGATGGCGGAGGGGCGAGCAGGTCGATCACTTCATGCACCATCTGATCCAGGTCCACCAAAACACTGGCTTCTTTGACCCGGCCGACGCGCGAGTATTGCAGGATGCCGTCGATCAGCCCGTCCATGCGCCGCACCCGGCCCAGCAACAGGCGCATGTGTTCCCGGCCCTCGTCGTCGAACTTGTCCGCATAGTCCGTCACCACCCAGTCCGCCAGCGAACTGATGGCGCGCAGCGGCGCCTTCAGGTCGTGGGACACCACGTAGGCGAAGTTCCGCAGTTCCTCGTTGGCGCTTTCCAGTTCATGAACCAAGCGCGCCTGCTGATGCTCCACCCGCTTGCGCTCGCCGATCTCATGGCGAATGTGGCGGTAGAGCAGGGCCAGAAAAATGACGGCGGACAGCAAGGCCAGGGCAAACATCAGCAGGGTCTGGCGGGCATATTCCTGCTCCGCCCCCATGCGTTGTTCCAGCCGCGCCCTTTCGTGATCCTGCATCCGGCTCACCAGGCCGCGCAGCGCGTCCATCTCGCTTTTCCCGGAGCCGGTAATCAACTGTTGGCGCGCCGCCTCGAAACCCTCTGCCTGGAGCGCCTCCAGCACACGATTGAGCAGCGACACCCTGGCCGCGACCAGACGGGCCAGTCCGGGCATCCGCTTCTGCTGCTCGGCCTCGTCGGCGGTCAGGCTCGCCAGTTGCGACAGCAAGGACGCAATCCGGGTGATGGCAGCCTCGCGACGAGGCAGATAGGACCCGTCGCCGGTGATGATGTAACCACGCTGGCCCGTTTCTGCCTGGTTCATCAGGGAAAATATCTCTTCCAGTACCGCCAGCGCCTCATGCGTCTGGGCCACCCGCCGCGAGGCCTCGGTGTAGTGGATCGAGGACTGGTAGACCAGTCCCCCGACAGAGACCAGAATCGCCAGCGCAACGCCGAATCCCCACAGCACCTTGCTCTCTATGGACCATTTCCTCATGCCGCCCTTCCTTAATTCCGCCTGCATCAGGGGGTTGCGAATTGTCAACGACAGTACCGCCCAAAGGCGCGCCAATAGAGGGTCTGCCGATTATTCCAGATTACGTTGACATGACGCAAGAAAGTTCGAGCATAAGGCGAGGCGAGAAATCATCCAAAAAAATATTTGAACCGCAAAGGACGCAATGGGCGCAAAGGAATTCAATGACTTGAACTACTTTACCGGCCAACCTGACGGGCGATGCGTAACAATCGATTAAACCTTTGTTTCCCTTGCGAGCCTTCGCGTCCTTTGCGGTGAAATGCGGAGGATCATAACCCGAATGTTTCGGCTAGAATGCATACCCCGCAACCGCCGGAAAAACCCATGCGCCTGATTCTCGCTCCGATGGAGGGCCTTGCCGACCAAGACATGCGCGACATCCTGACGCGGCTGGGCGGCATCGACCTGTGCGTCACCGAATTCGTGCGCGTCACGCACCATTTGCTCACCCAGCGCGTGCTGCTGCGCACCGTGCCGGAACTGGCCAACGGCGGCCGCACTCGCGCCGGGGTGCCGGTGCGGGTGCAACTGCTGGGCAGCGACCCGGTGTGCCTGGCCGAAAACGCCGCCTTCATCGCCGGGCTGGGCGCGCCCGGCATCGACCTCAATTTCGGCTGCCCCGCTCCCACCGTCAATCGCCATGGCGGCGGCGCGGTGCTGCTGCAATACCCGGAGCGCATCCACGCCATCGTGGCCGCCGCGCGCCGCGCCGTGCCGCGGCACATTCCGGTCACCGCCAAAATGCGCCTCGGCCTGGAAGACACCTCGCTGACGCTGGATTGCGCCCGCGCCATCGAAGCGGGCGGCGCCGACGAACTCGCCGTGCATGCCCGTACCCGCTCCGACCGTTACCGCCCGCCTGCGCGCTGGGAATGGCTGGCCCATATCCGCGAGGAAGTGAAGCTGCCGGTGGTGGCCAATGGCGAAGTCTGGTCGCCGCAGGACTGGGAAAAGATTCGCCACGTCAGCGGTTGCAGCGACGTGATGATCGGGCGCGGCGCGATTGTCCGCCCTGACCTGGCACTGCGCATCAAGACAGGCGCTCCAGCCATGACCTGGCCGGAGTTGCTGCCCTGGGTGCTGGATTTCTACCAGCAGCTGCGCGCCAGGGTGGAACCGCGACACGCACCGGGGCGCCTCAAGCAATGGCTGGGCATGCTGCAGAGCGCCTACCCGGAAGCGGGCGCGCTGCACCAGACCTTGCGCACCGAGCGCGACCCGGTCGCGATAGGCACGGTGCTGGAGGCTTTATGCTAGGGCGTGTTAACGCTAATTTCGCGTCTGCGACGGGGGCGATTTGTGCGCCGCCCACGAAACAAGACGCGCCGTTGTGTCGCCCACAACTAGCGGCTTGTGACAAAGTGAGGCGCACAAATCGCCCCCGTCCCGAAGGGTTGCAACGAGAAGGCAATGTCTGCGTTGTTGAGGCGCTTGCGAATGGAACAACCATTCGCTACGCCCCGCGCCTAGCACCCATCGCCTTCTCGTTGCAACGCAGACGTGAAATTAGCGTTAACACGCCCTAACAGCCTGCCTGACTTAAGGGGAACCGGCGACATGCCCACCATCCTGTTCGGCGCTTTCGACCGGCACAATCTGGGCGACCTGCTGTTTCCGCATGTGCTGGAGGCCATGCTGGGAAAGCAGCAGGAACTGGTGCTCGCGGGACTGGCCGAGCGCGACTTGCGCCCGTTCGGCGGACACAGGGTAGTAGCGCTTCCCGCGCTGGCAGCCCGATGGGGGGAACGCTGCGCCAACCTGGTCCATGCCGGAGGGGAAATCCTCACCTGCGATGCATGGCAAGCCGCAGTGATGCTGCTTGCGCGCGAACAGGTGCAAAGCGTCATCGCATGCCATGACCGGGACGAGGCGGAGCGCCTGGCCTGGGCGCGGCGCATGTTGGGCAGCAATCGTCTGGCTGCCTACATGGCGCCGAAAACGCTGTTCCACCACCCCGGCGCCTTTGTTTACAACGCCGTGGGCGGCGTCGATCTGGACACCCGCGACCCGGCGTTTCGCGCCGAAGTGCTGGACACGCTGCGGGCTGCGGATCATGTCGCGGTGCGCGACCACATCACGCTGGATGGCCTTGCACGCGCCGGAATCTCCGCCCGGCTGGCGCCCGACCCGGCGGTGATGGTGGCGGAACTGTTCCGGGAGCGGATTTCCCGGCAGCGCGATAGCCCGGAGATTGCCAGGCTGCGCGAGCTTTTCCCCCAGGGCTTCGCGGCGCTCCAGTTCTCCGCCGATTTCGGGGACGATGCCACGTTGAACGCCATCGCGGCGCAACTGGAGCGGGCAAGCCGGGCGACCGGTCTGGGCATGGTGTTTTTCCGCGCCGGGGCGGCGCCATGGCACGACGAAATGGAATGCTACCAGTCTGTTTCCGGACGCATGAGCTTTGCGCCCTTCCACCTCTTCGCATCCTTGAACATCTGGGATATCTGCGCACTGATTGCGGAAAGCCGGGTTTATTGCGGCAGCAGCCTGCACGGCCGCATCCTGGCCATGTCACTGGCGCTGCCGCGGCTCAACATACTGCATCCGGCGCAAACGGGAACAAGCAAGCAGGCAGCCTATGCCCGTACCTGGGATCTGGAAAGCATGCCCGGAGCGGTCCAGGTGCCAGCAATCGCCCAGGGCATCGAGGACGCCCTGGGCGCAGACACGGCGGCCATGGCGCAGTCAGCCGCCCGGCTGAGCGCGCTTTACCGGCAGCAGTTCGGAGAATGGAACGGACTGCTGCAAGGAAAGTGACACCCCTAGCTATGCCGCGGATCGCCCTAGCAGCCTGTCGGACTTAAAGAATCGAAGCGAAAATTCGGCTGGGCGAGGTCAGATTTTGCCGGTTTTGCAGGTCAATAGTTATTCTATTGACCAAAAAAGCGGTGAAATATGGACCGCCCAGGCGGATTTGCAGCAGATTTCCTTTAAGTCCGACAGGCTGCTAGACCCATGGGGTCGGCGCCGATGGTGCCGCTCAGGCTTTGCAGATAGGCGCTGCCGCTGACCCACTCCAGCTTGGCCCTGGCCTTTTCGAGCCGGCTCTGGATGTCGAGTTTTTCCGCCACATCGTGATGGCTGGCGCGGATGGCGAAAGCGTCCAGATAGGCGACATGGCGTGTCCACAACGCCACATCCCGCAGCTGTTTCGTTTCCAGCCGCTCCCGGTACCAGTCGGATGCGAGCAGCGCTTCGCGGGTAAACAGCGCACGGATGTCCGGATCGTGCACGTCCTTGCCCTGGTAGCTACCGCTGGCCATGATGTGCAGCAGCGCCTTGAGCGGCGGGCAGGCGTCTTCCACGCTGCCGTCCTCGATATAGGTCTGCGCCACGCCCTGCTGGGCTTCGACGATATTTTCCACGCCGTCCGCGAATACCGCCAGATCCTGGATTTCCGGCTTGAGGATGTGTTCGCCGAAAACCGCCCTGGGCGCGTCGAACATCTTGCCCATGAAGCCATGCACAAAACGCTCGGTAATGCGGTAACCCAGACGGCTGGCCTGGATCAGGCGGCCTTGGTAGTCGAAATCCTCGACTTTTTCCAGGCAGCCGGTTTCTATCAGGAAGCGCGGATCGCGGGCCTGCGGCGAAAGGCGCGACCAGATTTCCGGCACCAGCAGGCTGATGTCGTGATCGACGCGGAACTTGGGCCCGATGAATCCGGCCGCGGTGGAATAGCCCGCGTAGCCGGTGAGGATGAAGGACACCAGCGTGTTGTTGAGGTCCGCCGTGGGACGCAGCGCGTTGAACGGCCCCTTGGTCAGCGCGCCCTCGCTGCCGGCACCGGTGGTCGAGGGCGACTTGCCGGTCAGGCTGCAGATGAAGTCCATGAACAGCTCGGGCAGTTCCTGGTAATGGATCGGGTTGTAAACCGCCAGCGGCCGGATGCCCGGTTCCGGCGGATTGTTGCGGCGCCCCACCAGCACCGCGTTGACCGGCTCGATCACCGCTTGGTCCAGCGGCACGCGGCGATTGAAGCGTGCGCCGAGTTCGGCCACATATCGCCGCACCGGGTTGGCCAGGTCGGGCCGCAGTTGCAAGTAGCGCGCATTCTTGCTCGGCTTGCCGCCCACCAGGCGCGCATGGGCCGACGACACCACATACTCGCCCGCCTCGTGGGCCTCCTGCAGGATCCGGCGCATCGGCTCGCTGTACTGGTCGAAACCCACCACGTCCTCGATGATTTCGGCCAAGGCCTCGTCGTTGAGCGGTTCGAAATTCGCCAGGAAATTGTCGTGGCGGGCCATGTCCTGCTCGGTCTGGCGATCGAGGCCGCGATGAATCGCATCGTCAGGACGCTGGAACAGGCGGTACTCGCAGTTGCGCACCAGTTTGACGGAAGGGTCGCTGCTTTTCGGCGAGGTATTGGGCAGGCATGAGGCGGGAACGACGACCGAGGCGCTGATGTCGTCCTCCATCTGCACCTTTTCCGCAGCGATGAAATCCTGGCGCATCTTGAACACGCACCAGGCGCCGTTTTCCTCGAAACCCACCCGCAGATAGGAGCCCATCAGCTTGCGTTCGTAGAGCTTGAGTTCGTGTCCGGGACGGCCGTTGACGAAATCGACCGACAGGCGCGCGCGCCAGTCGTCGCCCCAGTCCGGGCGGTACATGCGCTTGATGATGAAGACCAGCGCCAGGATATGGTCCGGGATGCCTTCCAGCCAGGCGTTGAATTCGGCGTTGTAGGAAGGGGAAGGCGTCAGCGCCTTGATCACCGAACCCAGGCTGCGCTCGGCGCTGAGCAGTTTGCGCGCCATGTCCCGGTCCTCGCGCTCGAATCCCGACCTGAAACGCCGGGTGTAGTCGTGCTCGAAAATGGCCTCGACCTGGTCGAGATCATGCTCCAGATCGGCCACGAACAGCGGGCTGTAAATCACCGCATCGTTGAGGGACTTGGAGATCTCCGACTTGCCCCCGCCCGAAACGGTGCAGGGCTTGTGGCAGAAGGTGCCTTCGGGGTCGGTGCCCAGCAGGCGCCATGAAGGCGCGCCCGGATGTTTCTGCATCTCGACTTTGTAGCCGTTGGGCTGCACGTAGATTTTTTCCGGACGCAGCTTGATGCTCTGGCGCACGCCATCCTTGATCCAGCTGACGGTCTGGGCCGGCAGGTCCATGCGCAAATCCTGCGGCACGTAAACGACTTGCGGATGCAGTTTGTCGATGCCGTAACCCTCGGGTTGCAGGTCCATCAGCGCACCGTAGTTCGCCACCATTTCCTCGAAGCTGTAGCCTGCCACGCGGGTGATGCTGTCCACCCCGAATTCCTCGCCGTGGTTGTGGCGCGGGAAAGCCAGCGCGCCGCCCGCATGCTCTTCCTCGGCCAGGCCGAACAGGTTGGCGGCATAACTGACCTGGGTCTTGACCTCTTTCTTGCAGTAGCCGAAATAATTGTCGGCGAGCAGGGTGACGATCACGCCGCGCTCATCCCGTGCGGTAATCTTGAAGGCGCTGCCGTCGTTATACTTTTCGCTCGCTTCGCGCCAGCACATGCCATCCGCGCGCTGGCGCGAGGTGGCCTGGTCCCAGTGCGGCAGGCCCAGCTCTTTCTTGCTGAACTGGGTCAGGTGAGGCGCCAGAATCACGCAGCCGGTATGCCCCGACCAGTGATCCACGTCCAGCCCGGCGTCGTTCGACGACAACACCGGGTTGCCGCCGTTGCCGAAAATGCTCTCCACGAAATCAAGGTTGCTGACCAGGCTGCCGGGCGCGAAGAAACGGATTTCCATGCTCTTTTCCGCTTCCTGTCCGGGAATTTCCGGGCACACCACCGGGCGCAGCAGCAGCGACACGAACATCCTGGCCTCATGCGGCTGTTCGGCCGTGAAAGGCAGGCGCAACAGGTGCTCCGGTGGATTGAGCGCTTCCCGCAGCAGGCGCGCGAAGACCTGCTTGGGCACGGCTTTTTTGTCCCCGGGAATCGGCAAGCCGCCCTCGGTCACGTGGAACAGGCCCTTGGTGGTGCGCCGGTCGCTCACCGGGTTGTGCAGCACCCCGTTGCGGATGCGATAGCTGCTGACGTAATCGCTCTTGAATTCGTCCTTGCTCACCGGCAGCGACAGTTCGCGCGCCACGCCGTGGCGGTCCAGGATCAGCGTGTTTTCCGGAAGACGGGGCGCAGTGCCGGCATCATGAAGATAGTCATCGAGAAAAGTCTGGATGCGCTGGTCGGGCGGACAGAGGTAACCGCTCAGGAGGCGTGATTTCTCGCGGTAACTTTTCAGCAGATCGTGCGCCACCGCCAGAAAATCGCTGCTCCCGCCCTTCAGATAGGCGGGCTGACCCGACGAGGATAATTTCAGGTTGATATACAGCTGCAGGCGTTCGCGCGCTTCTTGCGGGTCTTCGGAACCGTCACCCAGCCCAAGAAATTGATTCAGATCCATAATGCTCTACCCTAGTTCGTGCTCACGCACACCGGACGAAAAAGGGGTGATTTTACCCTGAAACGGGTATTTTTTTGGCATCTTGAATCTCATGATTCATAACGCATAATCGCATCTCCTTGACAGCATCATCGGGCCACTGCGAGTATCGCGTTATGTCAACCAGCCGCCCGGAACGATACACATGGACAACCTGAACCAGCCACACCCCAGCACGTCCGGAACGCGAGCGACGCCAAGCGCTATCGTGAGCTATCTTGACCAGTATGTGATCGGCCAGGATGAAGCCAAGAAGATACTCGCCGTGGTGGTCTATTCGCATTACCGCAAACTGGGAAAATCGAGCCAAAGCAGCGTCGAGGTCGCCAAGAGCAACATCCTGCTGATCGGCCCGACCGGCACCGGCAAGACACTGCTGTGCGAGACCCTGTCGAAAGCGCTGGGGGTCCCGTTCGTCACCGCGAACGCCACTTCGCTGGCGCAATCGAAATACGTCAACGAGGAAATCGAGGCCGTCCTGCTGCGGCTGCTGGAGAAGGCGGGCGGGGATATCGCCAAGGCCCAGCGGGGCATCGTGTTTATCGACGAGATCGACAAACTCAAAGCCAGCGACGGCCAGTTGCGCGGCACCTCTGGAGAAAGGGTACAGCACTCGCTGCTGAAAATCATGGAAGGCGCGCCCGTCAGGCTGGGGAATGCGCAAAACATCGACACCACCAACATTCTTTTCATCTGTGCCGGGGCCTTCGTCGGGCTGGAGGAGATCACCGCAACCACCCACGCCTTCGGCTTCATCTCCATCGCCGATGCCGACAACCAGAAAATCCTCGACCGCCTGAACTCGCGGGTAAAACCCACCGACCTGTTCGCGTTCGGGCTGATCCCGGAATTCGCCGGGCGCCTGCCGGTCATTGCCAACTTCCAGAACCTGTCCAAGGCGCTGCTGCTGAAAATCATGGTCGAGCCCAGGAATTCCATCTACAACCAGTTCCGTGAAATACTGAAAAGCGAAGGGGTCGAACTCACCATCGAGCAGCGGGTCTTCGAGCAGATCGCGGAACTGGCTTTCGAATACAAGGTTGGCGCCCGTAGCCTGCGGGGCATCTTCGAGGAGATGATCACTCCGGTGCTTTATGTCGTTCCCGACAGGCCGGACATCCGCAAGGTCATCATCAGTTCATTGTTCGAGGATCCCTGTTTCATTACCGGTCAGCAGGCCTGAAGCGCTATAGTCAGGCGCCCACCATGACATCGGAGATCAGGTCGTGGCCCCCGATTTTCAGGAGTCCAGCATGTACATGAGTTACTTCGGTCTCACTGAGGCGCCGTTCTCCATTGCGCCGAACCCGCGTTATCTCTATATGAGCCAGCGCCACCAGGAGGCGCTCGCGCATTTGTTATATGGCGTCAATGGCGAAGGCGGGTTCATCTTGCTCACGGGCGAGGTCGGAACCGGCAAAACCACAATTTGCCGCTGTCTGCTGGAGCAAATTCCCGAGTCCTGTGTGGTCGCTTATATTTTCAATCCCAGGCTGACGGTGGAGGAATTGCTTTCCTCCATCTGTGTCGAATTCGGCATCGACTTCCCCCCCGGCAACACCAGCATCAAACTGTTCATCGATCTCATCAACCGCTATCTTCTCGACGCCCATGCGCAGGGAAAGCGCGCGGTGCTGATCATAGACGAAGCGCAGAATCTCTCCACCGATGTGCTGGAACAGATGAGGCTCCTCACCAATCTTGAAACCAGTCAGCGCAAGCTGCTGCAAATCATTCTGCTGGGGCAGCCCGAACTGCTGGAAATGCTCGGTCGGCCCGAGCTGAGGCAACTGGCACAACGCATCGTCGCGCGCTATCACCTCGGGACGCTGACGAAGCAGGAAGTCGCCGCGTATGTGCAGCACCGTCTCGAAGTGTCGGGCGCGCATAGACAGCTCTTTGATGCTTCGCTCATCAGCCCTATCCACCGCCTGACGGGAGGCGTGCCGCGGATCATCAATGTATTGTGCGACCGTGCGCTGCTGGGCACGTTCGTGCAAGGCAAGGACCGCGTTGATCTTTCCACCCTGAAGCAGGCCGCGCGTGAAGTTTTACAGAAGCCGACGCCACTGCGGCGCCGCACGCAGTTTCGCCTGTCCGCATGGTTGCTGCTGCTCTGCGTCGCGTTGGCCGCTGTGTGGTATCAGCAGGAGCAAGGGAACACCAGGCCGGCGAATGCAAATGAAAAGCTTGAAATACCTGTGCCGCCGTCAACCCCGGCTGTTTCGCCTGGAGCGGCCGTTTCGGCAAGCGCCGATGTGCCGGCGGGCGAGGAGCTCAAGCCGGCAAAACCATTACCGGATACGCTTGAATGGACGGCCGGCGAGCCTCGCTCCCATAGCAAGGAAATGGCTTTCTCGGCGTTATTCCGTGCATGGGACATGGACTATTCGGGGTCAGACGCATGCCGCCAGGCCGAGCGCCGTGGTTTACGTTGCCGCAGCAGCCGGGGTGGGCTGGAGGAGTTGCGTCAATTAAACCGGCCCGCGGTACTGCAGTTGCAAGACGAATCGGGCCAGGAGTTTTATGCCACCTTGACCGGCCTTGAGGCCGACAGCGCCACTTTTTCCATCGGCGAGCAGACCAGGGTAGTCGCGCTTGAAGTACTGGCATCGCGCTGGTCGGGGTATTACACCTTGCTCTGGCGTGCACCGCCATCCGCGTACAAGAACATACGACCGGGCGAGCGTGGGGCGGCCGTGGAATGGCTGGGCAGGCTTCTGGCACAGGCGCTGGGGGAAACAGCGGAAACGTCCGGTCAGCGCGTGTTTGATGCCACTCTGGTGCGCCAGGTCAAACAGTTTCAACTCGCCCAGGGATTGATTCCCGACGGCGCGGTCGGGCCCCAGACTCTGATGCACCTGATCGCTGCGGCAGATCAGCAAGCGCCAAGACTGTTAAGCAAGCCGGGAGATAAATAGGCATGTCGTACATTCTCGATGCGTTAAAAAAATCCGATCAACAGCGTCAACGTGGAACAACGCCCACCTTGCTCACATCCCAGACCGCCGTGGTGGCACTCAAACCCCCTGCATACCTGTTTTATGCGGTACTTGCGGCGATCCTGGTCAGCGCCGGTATCGCGATCGGATGGCTGCGCCCATGGCAGCCGGAGCAAGCTTTGCCTGAAGCCAAACCCGTTCCGGCGCAACCAGCCGTAGCCCATTCCCAGCCGAGTGATCCGCTGCCGCAGCCGGAATTAGTCGAACTTCCCCAGCAAGCAAAACCGGAAATACCCCTGCCGAAATCCCAACCTTCGGATCCGCTTGTGGCGACGCAAAACCGCCCCGCGATGAAACAGGATATGCCTGCCCCGTCCATACCCGGGACCGTTGTCCCAGCTTCAAGAATGGAGGCGACTCCTGTCGCGGAAAAAGCCGCCCCTGCGGATATATCGCCTGAGCAGCAGGGGGTGCGGACAATGGCACAACTGCCTGCCTCGATCCAGCAGGAAATTCCGAAAATATCGATTTCCGGACTCGTCTATTCCGACGATTCACAGGGTCGTCTGGTCGGAATCAACGATCAGTTGCTGCGCGAAGGCGAATACCCGGCTCCCGGCCTCAAGCTGGAGCAGATCACGCCGGATGGGGTGATATTCAGCTACAAGAAATATCGCTTCCGCCGCGATGCCCAGTGAAAATCCATTCCCCGGCCACTCACAAGCTCCCGCCGCCCAATGATTTGTAAAGCTGGGCCGCGGCGCTGAGCCAGGCGCGCCGCAGCGTGCCCTGTTGCGCGGCATAGGACTCCCGCTGCGCATCCAGTACTTCGAGGTAGCTGGAAATGCCGGCCTTGTAGAGGGCTTCCTCGATCCGCGCTACGGCGATGCGCATGTCGCGGTTGTAGTCGAGTGCGGTAGCGATCAGGGCTTGCAGGCGCGGGGCGGGGAAGAAGCTGCGCCAATCGAGTGTATCTGCCGGTGCGCTCCTCCGGACAGGGCGGGCTGCGGCCATTGCGCGGCTACCGGCGCTGCAGGGCGCTGGTAGTCGGGGGGCAGGGAGCAGCCGGTTAGAAGGGTGCCGAGGGGCATGAAACTTGCCATGCTTCTTATTTCTCCTTGTGCTTTAACCCCCCTCAATTCCCCCTTGTCACCCGCAAGGCGTGTCCCCGCCGAGAGCGGCAGCATAACCGCAAGGGTCATGCCCGCCGCGAGTGGCAGTGAAGCTGCTCGCACGGGCGAGACAGGGGGGCGACTGACACCTTCCCTGATCAAGGGGGCTGGGATTGAAAAGACGCAGGTTGATATTGCATCTACTCGTGACGTAGCGCCTCGATAGGGTCCAGCCGGGCCGCGCGCCGCGCCGGGAAGTAGCCGAAAATCACGCCGATGGCGGCCGAGAACAGGAAGGACAGCAGGTTGATGCCGGGGTTGAAGAGGAAGGGCACCTGCATCAGCTGGGCCAGCCCGATCGAGGCCGCGCTGGCAAGCGCGATGCCCACGACCCCGCCCAGGCTGGACAGGGCCACGGCCTCGATCAGGAATTGCAGCAGCACCTCCCGTTCCAGCGCGCCGATGGCCAGGCGGATGCCGATCTCGCGGGTGCGCTCGGTGACCGACACCAGCATGATGTTCATGATACCGATGCCGCCCACCAGCAGGCTCACCGCGGCCACCGCGCCGAGCAGGCCGGTCATGACACGGATGGTGCCGGACAGGGTTTCGGCGATCTGCCTGGTGTCGAGGACGTTGAAATCGTCCTCCTCGTTGTCCGAAATCTTGCGCCGCTCGCGCATCAGCAAAGTGATCTGCTCGATCGCTTTCGCCGTGGAGGCGCTGGCCTTCACCGAAACCATGAGCGTGCTCACGTCCTGGTTGCCGGTGAGGCGCCGCTGCACGGTACGCAGAGGCATGATCACCGTGTCGTCCTGATCCATGCCCATCGCGCCCTGGCCTTTCGACGCCAGCAGGCCGACGATCTCGCAGGAGAACTGCTTGACGCGGACCTCGTTGCCGAGGGGGTTCTGGTTGCCGAACAGCTCGCGCCGCACGGTCTCGCCGATCACGCACACGGATTTTCCGGCGCGCTCCTCGGCGTCGCTGAACACGCGCCCGGCGGCCAGTTTCCAGTTGCCGGTCTGGAAGTAGGCGTTGGTGCTGCCGTTGATGGTGGTGGACCAGTTCCTGGTGCCGTAAACCACGGTCACGCTACGGTTGACAGCCGGCGCCACTGCATCCAGGCCGCCGATCTGGGCGCGGATGGCATCGGCGTCGGCGGTCTTGAAGTTGGGGGCGCCGGCGGAATCCCGGCCCGGCCCGAGCCGCTTGCCGGGGCGCACCATCAGCAGGTTGCTGCCGAGGCTGGAAATC
>JASJPB010000061.1:15410-59867 GCA_031426915.1 Sulfuricellaceae bacterium
GCCGAGGATGGTGAGGAAGGAGCGCATCAGGTTGCGCCGGATTTCGCGCAGGGCGAGCAGGAGCGTGTTCAGAATCATGGTATTTGCTCCCCGTTGCGGGTGTCGCTGTCCACCCGGCCGTCCACGAAACGCACGATGCGCTGCGCGTATTGGGCCATTTCCGGTTCATGGGTGACCATCAGGATGGTAATGCCCTGGTCGCGGTTGAGCGCGGTCAGCAGTTCCATGATCTCGCGGCTGGTCTTGCTGTCCAGGTTGCCGGTGGGCTCGTCAGCCAGGAGTATGGTTGGCCGGGTGACGATGGCGCGGGCGACGGCGACACGCTGCTGCTGGCCGCCGGAAAGTTCCGCCTGGGTATGGTGCTCCCACCCTTTCAGGCCGACGGAAGCCAGCGCCGCACGGGCAGCCGCGTGGCGCGCCGCTGCGCTTTCGCCGCGATAAAGCAGCGGCAGTTCCACGTTTTCCTGGGCAGAGGTGCGCGCCAGCAGGTTGAAGCCCTGAAACACGAAGCCGAGGTAATTGCGCCGCAGCAGGGCGCGCTGGTTGCGGCTCAACTGCTCCACATGGACGCCGCGGAAGCGGTAGGCGCCGCTGCTGGGGATGTCAAGGCAGCCGAGGATGTTCATCGCGGTGGATTTGCCCGAGCCGCTCGGGCCCATGATGGCGACGAACTCGCCTTCGTGGATCGCCAGATCGATGCCGCGCAGCGCCTGGAAAGCAACCTGGCCCTGGCCATAGGTTTTGGTGATGGCGCTCAGCTCGATGAGCGGAGCCGCGATGTTGTCGCCGCTCATTTCTGTGCGGCCACGCTTTCGGTGATGACTTGCATGCCCGGCTTCAGTTCGCCGCCGGTCACTTCGGTGTAGCGCCCGTCGCTCACGCCCACGCTGACCGGCACGGCCACGGGCTGGCTGTCATGCAGCACCCACACCTGCTGCGTGCCGCTCTTTGCCGCAGCCGGTTTCGACGAAGTGCTGGCGGGCGGTTTGGGCAGCAGGCTGGAAACAAAACTGTCGTTCTTTTTGCTGCCATTGCCGGATTGCTCCGGCGGCGTAAAGCGCAGCGCGGCATTCGGCACCAGCAGCACGTTCTCGCGTGTCGCCGTGACAATCTCGGAGGTGGCCGTCATCCCTGGGCGCAGGCTGAGGTCGTCGTTGCCCACCTTGAGGATGGTCTTGTAGGACACCACCCCGTCCTTGGTCTGCGAGCCGTAGCCGACGCGGACGATGCGCGCCGGGTACTTGCGTCCGGCGTAGGCATCCACGTTGAAGGTGGCGGACTGGCCCGCGCGCACCTGGAGCTCCATCTGCGCCAGGTTTTCGGCCAGGGTGAACAGCACCGGGGCCTGGAGGGAAGCGGCCACGGTCTGCCCAGGCTCCACCTTGCGCGCCAGCACCACGCCGTCGATGGGCGAGCGGATCGAGGCCTTGGCCAGGTTGGTCCGGTCGGACTTGAGCGTTGCGAGCGCCTGCGCCACTGCGGCCCGGGCGCTCGCCTCGCTGGCGACGGCCCGGTCCAGGGCGGCCTGCGCCGTATCGAGCTCGGTTTTTGACGGTACCTTGCCGCCGGAGAGTTCGGCCACCTGGCGCAATCGCGCCAGGTTGGCGCGGGATTCCGCGACGGTCGCCCGCATCAGTTCCACCTGGGCTTCGGCGGAGGCCAGCGCGGCTCCGGATTTGGCGACCTGGTCGTTGAGCTTGGACAGGTCGAGCCGGGCGAGGAGCTGGCCTTTCTGCACGCGGTCGTTATCGTCCACCAGGACCGCTTCGATGGTGCCGGAAAGCTCGCTGCCCACATCCACCTGGTTGGTGGGCTGCAGATTGCCGGTGGCCGATACCGTGACGGTGAGATTGCCGCGCACCGCTTCCTCGCTGAGATATTGGGGGGCTGAAGCAGTGCTGCGGGCGCGCAGGTAAAAGGCCCCGCCCGCCATGAGCAGGGCCAGGACAGCGATCAGCCAGACGCGGCCGGAGAGTCCCAGGAAGCGCGACGATTTTTCCGCTGCGAGGATGCTGGCCAGCGGGTCTTTCTCGTCCAGGGAGGGATTGCTCATGATGTGCTGCCTTGCAGAAGGGATGAGTTTTCGCTGCCGGAAGCAGCTTGCCAGCCGCCGCCGAGGGCCTTGTAGAGCCGGATCAGGGCGGAAATGCTTTCCGCTTGCGTGGTTTTCAGGCTGTCCTGAACCGTGAGCAGGGTGCGCTCGGTGTCGAGCACTTTCTGGAAATCGGTGATGCCGGTTGCGTAGCGGTGGCGCGCCATGAGCACGGCGTTATGCGCCGCATCCGCGGCTTCGCGCAGGGCCTGTTCGCGCCTGCGGCTGCTGGCGTGGGAAACCAGCGCATTTTCCACTTCTTCCAGGGCGCCGAGCACGGTTTTTTCATAGCTGACCAGGGCCTGTTCCTGGACCGCGTTCTGGATTTCGATGCGCTGGCGGATGCGGCCGCCGTCGAACAGGGTGGCGGCGACGCTGCCGAGCAGGGAGCGGGTGAGGCTGTCGCCGCCGCCCAGCGCGCCAAAACTCAGCGCCTCCCAGCCGATCGAGCCGGAGAGCTGAAAGCCGGGATAGAGGGCCGCCGTCGCCTCGCCGATGCGGGCGGTTTCCGCCGCCAGCTTGCGTTCGGCAACGCGCACATCCGGACGTTGGCGCAGGGTGTCGGCAGGAATGCCGATGGCCACATGTTCCGGCGCCGCCGGAATCGGGGCTGGCGCTGCCAGCTTGTCGTGCAGCACACCCGGAGGCTGCCCGAGGAGGATGGCGAGGCGGTGTTCCGCCTGGGCGAGGCTGGATTCCAGGCTGGGAATCTGGGCGCGCGTCTGTTCCCGGTTGGTGCGCGCCTGCTCCACGTCGAGCGAACTGGTCAGCCCGGCCTGCGCGCGCCAGCCGGTCAGTTCCAGGGTTTCCGTCTGGCTCGCCAGATTGTCTCGGGCAATGGCAAGCCGGGCCTGGAAAGCCCGCAGTTCCACGTAGTTGAGCGCCACTTCCGCCACCAGCGAAACCCGGGTGCCGTACAGGCTGGCCTCGCTGCCTTCCAGATCGGCCTGGGCCGCCTCCACCGCACGCCGGGTGGCACCGAAGATGTCCGGCTCCCAGCCGGCGTCGAAGCCCGCGCTATACAGCTCGCGCGTCAATCCGCCGGCGCTCGCGGCGCTGCTCTTGCTGTGAGTTTCGGACATGGCGGCGCTGACGGTCGGGAACCGGTTCGCGCCGGCCAGTCCGCGCCGGGCGCGTGCCTCGCGCAGCTTCGCCTGCGCGCTGCGAAGATCAGGGCTGGCCTGGAGCGACTGCTCGATGAGGCCGGACAGGAGCGGGTCGCCGAGCTGCAACCACCAGCGGGAGAGGTCTTCCGTCCGTTCCGTGGCTGCCGTTCCTTCGGCCGCATGGCGCCAGGCCGCCGGAACCGGCAGTGCGGGCTCGGCATAGTCAGGCCCGACGGCGGCGCAGCCGCCCAGAACGGCAAGAAGGATGGCTGGCAGGACAAGGCCCGCGTGTATTTTCATGGCTGTTTTTGCCTATTTACCGGTGCATGAAAGTCTGACAGAAGCGTCCGTAAATGGGGGTTAGCGCCGTGTAAATATGTGTTAAGTCACCCCCCGCCACCCAATGCCTTGTAGAGCTGGGCAGCGGCGGCGAGCCAGGCACGCCGCGTCTGCAACGTACCCTGTTGCGCGGCATAGGACTCGCGCTGCGCATCCAGCACTTCGAGGTAGCTCGAAATACCGGCCTTGTAGCGCGCTTCCGCCAGACGCAGACGCTCGGACTGGGCCTTTTCGGCGGCTTGCTGGGCCTGCAACTGCCCCGCCAGATGGGTGCGAGCGGCGAGCAGGTCGGCCACTTCACGGAAGGCCTGCTGAATGGTCTTCTCGTACTGGGCCACGGCGATGACCTTGCGCGCTTCGGCGAGATCCGTTGCGGCTGCTGCACGACCGGCATCGAACAAGGGCAGGCGCAGTACCGGCTGGAAATTCCAGGCACCGCTGCCGCTCTCGAACAGGCCGGAGAGCGCGTTGCTCGCCGTACCCAGACCGGCGGTCAGGGAAATTCGCGGCAGAAAGGCGGCCCGCGCGGCACCGATATTGGCGTTGGCGGCGATCAGGTTTTGCTCTGCCGCCAACACGTCGGGGCGCGTGAGCAGCACTTCCGCCGGCAGCCCCGTTGCCAGATCGGGAACGATGCCCTGCGCCGACAGCGTCCGTCCTGGCGGCAAAGCGGCCGGCTGCTGGCCGACCAGCAGGTCGAGGGCATTCGCGGCGGCGGCACGCTGGCGCTCCAGGCTGGCGAGCTCCGCGCGCGCCGATTCCAGCGCGCCATCCGCGGCCAGGAAATCGAGGTCGCCGGCCAGCCCGACATCGCGCCGGTGGCCGACCATCATGCGGGTCTCCGCCCGGGTCTCGAGCGTTTCGCGCGCCAGCGCCGTGCGCTCGTCCATCTCCAGCAGCGTCAGATAGGCGTTGGCGACATCGGCGATGAGCGAGAGCCGCAGCGCGCGCTGGGCTTCCTCGCTGGCAAGATAGCCGGCCAGCGCCGCCTGGTTGAGGCTCTTCACCCGGCCCCAGAAATCCAGCTCGAAAGACAGCAGGGACAGCCCCACGTCGTAGCGGCGGCTGATGACCGCGTTGCCGCTGGAGGAAAGGTCGCCCGGCGTGCGCGCCGAGGTGCCGCTCGCCGCCGCATCCACGCCGGGGAAACGGTCGGCGCGCACGATGCCGAACTGGGCGCGGGCTTCCTCGACCCGGGCGACGGCGATGCGCATGTCGCGGTTGTAGTCGAGTGCGGTAGCGATCAGGGCTTGCAGGCGCGGGTCGGAGAAATAGCTGCGCCACTCCAGTGCGTTGGCCTGACGGGCGCCGTCATCCTGGGCGGCTTGCGGCCATTGCGCGACCACCGGCGCTTCGGGGCGCTGGTAGTCGGGCGTCAGCGAGCAGCCGGCCAGCAGCACAGCAAGTGCGATTATCGTTGGCTTACGCATGGTCGTTCTCCTGATGAACACGGGCATGGCCGGGGAAGATCTTGCGCACCACGACGTAGAACACCGGCACCAGGAACACCGCCAGCACAGTGGCGGCGATCATGCCGCCGATGACGCCGGTACCGATGGCGTGGCGGCTTTCGGCGCCGGCGCCGGTGGAGACGGCGAGGGGAAAAACGCCGGCGACGAAGGCGATGGAAGTCATCAGAATCGGCCGGAAACGCAGGCGGCAGGCTTCCAGCGTGGCCTCGAACAGGCCCATGCCCTCATCCTGCAACTTCCGGGCGAATTCGATAATCAGGATGGCGTTCTTGGCCGACAAACCGATGATGGCGATCAGGCCCACCTTGAAATACACGTCGTTGGGCAGGCCGCGCAAGTCCACCGCCAGCGAGGCGCCGAACACGCCCAGCGGCACCACCAGCATCACTGCGAACGGGATGGCCCAGCTCTCGAACAGCGCCGCCAGCGCGAGGAACACCACGATCAGCGAAACCCCGAACAGCAGCGGCGCCTGCGTCCCCGACATGCGCTCCTCGAAGGAAGTGGCCGACCACTCGAAGCCAAAGCCCGGTGGCAGCTTGGCGGCAATCTCCTCCATCACGGCCAGCGCCTCGCCGGTACTGTGGCCGGGCGCCGGATTGCCGGCAATTTTCATCGAAGGCAGGCCGTTGTAGCGGTCCAGTTTGGGCGCGCCGACGATCCATTGCGGCGTGGCGAGTTCGGACAGCGTCACCATCTCGCCCTTGTTGTTGCGCACCGGCAAGCGCAGGATGTCCTCGACGCTCCTGCGGGTATCGGCCTCGGCCTGCATCTGCACGCGCAGGATGCGGCCCTGGCGCACGAAGTCGTTGACATAGGCCACGCCCAGCGCCGATTGCATGGTGTCGTTGAGGTCGGCAATGGAGACGCCCAGCGTTTCGGCCTTGACCCGGTCGATGTCGAGGAAAAGCTGGGGCGCGGCTTCCTGGCCCTCCGGCCGCACGCCGACCAGGCGCTTGTCCTGCATGGCCATGCCGAGTGCCATGTTGCGCGCTTCCAGCAGTTTTTCCCGCCCCATTCCGCTCCTGTCCTGCAAGCGGAAATCGAAACCGCCGGCGGCCGCCAGCTCGGGGATCGGCGGCGGATTGATGGCGAACACCATGGCCTGCTTGATGCGCGAGAAGCTCATGTTGGCCTTTTGCACCAGCGCCTTGGCACCGCTTTCCTTGCCCGGCCGCGCGTCCCAGTCCTTGAGGCGGACGAAGGCGATCGCCGCGTTCTGGCCGCGCCCGAAGAAGGAGAAGCCGGCG
This sequence comes from Sulfuricellaceae bacterium, assembly GCA_031426915.1. Classification (GTDB taxonomy): domain Bacteria; phylum Pseudomonadota; class Gammaproteobacteria; order Burkholderiales; family Sulfuricellaceae; genus Sulfurimicrobium. Next base: position 21,670 of record JASJPB010000061.1, read on the forward strand.
ACGCCGATCACGTGCTCCACCTCCGGCAGCTTGAGGTAGTGCTGTTCCAGTTGGCCGAGCACTTCCAGCGTGCGGTCGCGGGTGGCGCCCGGCGGCAGCTGGACGATGTTGAGGAAGTAGCCCTGATCCTCTTCCGGCAGGAAGCTGTTCGGCAGCTTGCCGAACAGCCAGCCGGTTGCGCCCAGGATGACCGCGTAGAGCACCAGGTAACGCCCGGTCTTCTTCACCGCGCGCCCAACCCAGGTGGTGTAGCCATGCGTGGTGCGGGCAAAAACGCGGTTGAACCAGCCGAAAAAGCCGCGCGTGGGCAGCATTTCCTTGCCCGGCTCATGCTTGAGCAGGGTCGCGCACAATGCCGGCGTAAGCGTAAGCGCCATCAGTGCCGAGAACAGGATGGTCAGGATCAGCGTGACGGAGAACTGGCGGTAAATCGCCCCGGTGGAACCGCCGAAAAAAGCCATCGGCACGAACACCGCCGCCAGCACCAGGGTGATGGCGATGATGGCGTTGACGATCTGGTCCATGGCCTTGCGCGTGGCGTCGCGCGGCGACAGGCCCTCGGTGGTCATGATGCGCTCGACGTTCTCCACCACCACGATGGCGTCGTCCACCACGATGCCGATCGCCAGCACCATCGCAAACAGCGTCAGCACGTTGATCGAGTAGCCGAACAGGTAAAGGCCCAGGGCGCCGCCCACCAGCGCCACCGGCACGACGATGGTGGGGATCAGGGTGGCGCGCAGGTTTCCCAGGAACAGGAACATCACCAGGAACACCAGGAACACCGCTTCCACCAGCGTGATGAGCACTTCCCGGATGGAGATTTCGACGAACTTCGAGGTGTCGTAGGGCACGATCCAGCTCACGCCCTTGGGGAAAAATTTTGCCAGCTCGGTCATGCGCGCGTTGACCGCCTTGACCGTATCGAGCGCGTTGGCGCCGGGCGACAGGCGGATGGCGATGGCCGCGGTCGGCTGGCCGTCGATGCGCGCAGCGACCGAATAGTCCTGGGCGCCCAGTTCCACCCGCGCCACATCCTTCACGCGCAGCGTGGAGCCGTCGGGATTGGTGCGCACGATGATGTTGCCGAATTCTTCCGGGGAAGAGAGACGGCTCTTGGTCACGATCACCGCGTTCATTTCCTGCCCCGATGCGGCGGGCAGTTGCCCCAGCTCGCCGGCGGCGACCTGGGCGTTCTGGGCGCGCACCGCGCGCGACACATCGGCGGGCGAAAGCTTGTAGCCCTGCAATTTTTCCGGCTTGAGCCAGATGCGCATCGAGTATTCGGTGCCGAACAGCAGCGCCTCGCCCACCCCGGGCACGCGACGGATCGGCTCCAGCACGCTGGCGGCGGCATAGCTGCCGAGATCCACGTTGTTCAGACTCTTGTCGGGTGAAAACAGCGACACGATCATGACGTAGTTACGCGCAGTCTTGTTCACCGTCACGCCGACGCGGCGCACGTCGTCCGGCAGGCGCGCCTCGATGCGCTTGATGCGGTTCTGCGCCTCCACCGAGGCGTAGTTGAGGTCGGTGCCGGGCTTGAAGGTCAGCGTCACCGTGCCGGTGCCGATCTGGGAGGCGGAATCCATGTAGAGCAGATTCTCGATGCCGTTCATTTCCTGCTCGATCAGCGCCACTGCCGTTTCCTCCACCACCTGGGCGGCCGCGCTGGGGTAGTTGACGGAGATGTCGAGCGCGGGCGGCGCTACCGACGGATATTGCGAAACCGGCAGGTTCTTGAGCGCCAGCGCGCCGCCCAGCAGGATAGCGATGGCGATCACCCAGGCAAACACCGGGCGATCGATGAAAAACTTGGCGAACATGGCTCAGCCCTCTTTTGGCTTGTTACTGGCGGGCTGGGAGTTCTGGGGATGCCACGGCACGGCCTTGACCGGCGTGCCGGGACGGGCCTTCTGCAAGCCGTTGACGATCACCTGTTCGCCGCCTTTCAGCCCTTCGGCAATAATGAAGTCGCCACCCGCCATGCCGCCGGTCTTGACCGGTTGCGGAGCGGCCTTGCCGTCGGGCGCGACCAGCATCACGAACTGGCCCTGCGGCCCGCCCTGCACCGCGCGTTGCGGCACGCGGATGGCGCCCTCGACCACGGCGGAAGGAAAACGGATACGCACGAACATGCCGGGCAGCAGTTCACGCCTCGGATTGGGGAACTCGGCGCGTAGCGACACTGCGCCCGTGGAGGGGTCGACCGCCAGATCGGAGAAGAGGATTTTGCCCGGCAGCGGATAAGTGCTGCCGTCTTCGAGCATCAGCTCCACTTTGGCCGATTCGGCGCGCTTGAGCTTGCCGGATTTCACCGCGGCCTGCAGGCGCAGCATTTCCGCGCCAGGCTGGGTGAAGTTGGCGTAGATCGGATCGATCTGCTCGATGGTGGCCAGATGCGTCGCCTCGCCCCTGCCCACCAGCGCCCCTTCGGTGACCAGTGCGCGCCCGATGCGGCCGGAGATCGACGCCGGCACGCGGGTGTTTTCCACATCCAGCGCGGCGCGCGCCTGGGCGGCCTGGGCCTGCTTGTGGCGCGCCTCCGCGCTATCCAGCTCCTGCTGGCTGACGGCCCTGATTGCGATCAGTGGACGGTAGCGCTCGACCACCAGACGCGCAGCTTCGACATCGGCCCGGGCGGCATCCAGCGTGGCCTGGTAGGTGCGCGCATCGATCTGGAACAGGGTGGCACCTTCTTTCACGTCGGAGCCTTCGGCGAACAACCGCTTTTCCACCACGCCTTCAACCCGTGCTCGCACCTGGGCGGTGCGCCAAGCTTGCAAACGGCCCGGCAAGTCCTGGGTCAGCGTTGCCGTCCCGCCGGCGATGGTGATGACATCGACTTCCGGTGGCGGCATGGCCGCTGCGCCCGGCCCACCCGCGCCGGCAGCCGGTTTCTTGTCTTCGCTTCCACCGCATCCCGCCAGCGCGGCGGTGAGCAGAAACATCAGCAGGATTTGTCGCTTCATGTTCGCTTCCTTGATTATTGATATTGCAGCCGCTTGCGCGACCTGTTTTTCTGCCGGATAATTGTTCATATATTACATACATCCATGAATGTATGTAAAGTGACAAATATAAATTTTTTGGCACGGCCACCGCCTGCCGCTACAGGAATTCCGCATGGCCAGAAAAACCAAGGAAGAAGCACTGGAAACCCGCGACGGCATCCTCGATGCCGCGGAGCAGCTATTCCAGCGCAAAGGCGTTTCCCGCACTTCCCTCGCCGACATCGCGACGGCGGCGGGGGTCACGCGCGGCGCCATCTACTGGCATTTCGAAAACAAGGGCGACCTGTTCAATGCCATGGTGGAGCGCGTCGTCGCTCCGCTGGAGGCGCGCTCTCAGGAACTGGAGCAGCAGGAAATGGACGACCCCATCGAATTTCTGCGCACCCTGCTGCTCGACGGGATCATGCGCATCGCCAGCGACGAGCATTTCCACCGTGTGTTCGAAATTGTCTGGCACAAGTGCGAGTACGTTGACGAAATGGCGGAGGCGCGGGACAAGCACATGGAAGCGGGCTGCCGCCATCTGGATACCATGGAGCGCGCCATGGTCAAGGCACAGGAACGCGGACAGCTGCCCCCCAAGCTGCTGCCGAAACAGGCCGCGATCGGCCTGATGGCGCTACTGGACGGCCTGATCGTGAACTGGACCATGAACCCGCAGATGTTTCCGCTGGGCGAATATGCACCGTGGGTGATCGATGCCTACCTGGACGGGTTGAAACAGGACTGCCAGTAGTCTGTCAGGTTTTCCCTGCATCGGGCGCCATATCGCCAAGCGGCAGCCCGCCCCGCAGCAAAGCCGCGAACTGGTCGGGCGGAAGCGGCTGGCTGAAGTAATAGCCCTGCACCTGGTCGCGGTGCATGCCCTTGAGGTAGGTCAGCTGTTCCTCGGTTTCCACACCTTCGGTAATGACCTTCAGCTTGAGTCCATGCGCCATCGCTGCAATGGCGGTGGCAATGGTGCTATCGGTGGAATTCGGTGTCAGATCCTGAACGAAGGATTTGTCGATTTTCAGCGTGTCGATGGGAAATTGCTTGAGGTAGCTGAGCGAGGAATGACCGGTGCCGAAATCGTCCATGGAGATGCGAATCCCCATCGCCTTGAGCGCATGCAGCTTGGTTACGGTTTCGTCCGCGTTGACCATGGCGATGCTTTCGGTAATTTCCAGCTCCAGGTATTCCGCTTTGAGCCCGGTTTTCTCCAATATGTTACCGATCACCTCGACCAGGTTATTTTGCCTGAACTGGCGCCCTGACATATTCACCGACACGCGCATAGGCGGCAGCCCCTCGTCCTGCCAGGCCTTGTTCTGGGTGCAGGCCTCGAGCAGCACCCATTCGCCGATCGGCACGATGAGGCCGGTATCCTCCGCCACGGGGATGAATTGCGCCGGCGGGATCAATCCCGCCGCCGGCTGATTCCAGCGCAGCAGCGCCTCCATGCCGGCTATCTGGTGGGTTCCGATGTCCACCTGGGGCTGGTAATGCAGCGCAAACTCCTGGCGTTCCAGCGCCTTGCGCAGCCGGGTTTCCATGGTCATGCGCTCGAAGGCATGGGCGTTCATTTCCGCTGTGAAAAACTGGAAATTGTTGCGCCCCTTTTCCTTTGCCAAATACATCGCCGCATCGGCGTGCTTGATCAGCGCATCGGCCTGCTCGCTGTCATCGGGATAAACGCAGATGCCGATGCTGGTGGTGACCACGATTTCATGCCCGTCCAGAATGATGGGCTGGGACAGTTCAGTGATGATTTTCTGTGCCAGGGAGGACAGGTTTCCGGTATCGGGGACGTTTTCGATCAGGATGGTGAATTCGTCGCCACCCATCCGCGCCACGGTATCATCCTCGCGCATGCAGGCGATCAGGCGCTGGCCGATGGCTTGCAGCAAGCGGTCACCCACGCTGTGCCCCAGGGTATCGTTGATCAGCTTGAAACGGTCGAGATCGAGAAACATCACCGCTACCTGTTGCCCGGAGCGATGCGCGTGCACGATGGCATGGTTGAGGCGCTCGACGAACAATATGCGGTTTGGGAGGTCGGTGAGCGCGTCATGATGGGCGAGATGGCGCACATGGCTCTCCGCCGCCTTGCGTTCGGTAATGTCGGAAAAGATCGCTACATAATTGGTAATTTTCCCGGCGGAATCCCTGATTTCGTTGATGGTGAGCCATTCCGGGTAAATTTCACCATTCTTGCGGCGATTCCATATCTCCCCCTGCCAATGTCCTTTTTCCTTCATTTCGTTCCACATGGCCTGGTAAAACGGCGTGCCATGCCTGCCGGAAGACAGAATCTCGGGCGTCTGGCCGATCACTTCTCGTGCCTGAAAGCCGGTAATGAAGGTGAATGCGGGGTTAACCGATTCGATGATATTTTGCGGACTGGTGATCATGATGCCTTCGAAGGTGTGTTCAAACACTTTCTCGGCCAGGCGCAGGTTCTGGTTGGAAATCGCCAGGCTTTGTTCGCGCTCGCGCAGCGCCTCCTGGAGACTGTGCACATAGTCGTATTCGATGTTTTCCAGGATATCGGAGAAAGTGACCAGGCCGATCAGCTTGCCGTCTTCACTGGTGACGCCGAGATGGCGCACCCGATTTTCGGTAAACAGCTTGCGCGCATGGAACAGGCTGGAGTTGTACGGCACGCTGACCAGCGGAAAATTGGCCAGTTGGCCAACTGCGAGCAAGGCCCTGCTGGTCCCGATCAGCCGTAACACGTCGCGTTCCGTGAGAATGCCGTAACTGCCATTTTCCGCCTCGACGATCAGGGCATCGACACGGGTGCTGCGCATGACTTTTACCGCTTCATTGAGCGGCGTTTCCCCGGGGATGAACAAGTGCCTCTTTTTGAGCACCGATTTCACTTCCCGCAAGGAAATGAAATATTCGATGCCCTGGTTCAGGACGATGTCGGATTGGGTGACGATGCCTTTATGGGACCCCTGGTCGTCGACCACCAGGAAATGGCGCACACCTTCCTCGCGAAAGCGCAACGTGGCTTCGCCTATCGTGGTCTGGTAATAGAGGGTCTTGACCGGCGAACTCATGACGCGCGAGATCGGCGCGCTGAAAAACGTCGGGTCTGAAAAATCCAGAGCCAGCGCATCCTGCTCGGTCCAGATGCCGATCGCCTCCCCTTCCTCGATCACCAGAATCGAGCTGCAATGCGCATCCACCATGTGTTGCACCGCCTGGGACAATGGCGTCACAGGGGTGCAACTCAGAATGTGGGGATGAATGATGCGTTCGATGGTTACGTCAACGAACATCGTTTATTTCCGAACAGATAAGCTGCATGTGACAAGTTTACCCGATATCTTTCTGCTGCACAGGGGACATGCCCTCGCGCCTGGCGCATAACCGTCCCGGGACGTTGCATGCCGCCACGGCCATGATGTATGATCTTTTTACCATTCTTCATACAGCATGGCTTGCCATGAATCCCGTCGTTCCGCTTTCTGCTTTGCTATGGGCCACGGTTGTGACGCCACCGGCCCACGCCCACGATCTCTGGCTGGACAAGGATGGCGGCTATACGCTGTTGCAGGGCCACAGGCATTCCGCCCATTCTGGCGCTGAGATACTTCCCTATACTGCCGCTTTCGTAACAAACGCGCGCTGCCTCGATGCGGCCGGCGCGGCAAAATCCCTGCCCGTCGGCAAATTGCCCCCCTGGAAAACCCAAGCCGAGTGCGCCGCGCTCCTGGTCGCGGCGTCCTCCGGTTACTGGAGCAAAACGCCCTGGGAGACGAAAAACCTGCCCAAAACCGAGGTCAGCGGCGCGCTCCGGAGCTGGCTGTCGGAAGAGGCCGTGAAACGCATCGACGTCTGGACGCCGGGCACGGCGCAGGCGTTGGGCGATGGCCTGGAAATCACGCCGCTCGCCAACCCCTTCGCGCTCAAACCCGGCGACAAGCTGACCGTGCTGGTAAGCGAGAACAAACGCCCCAGGGCCGGCGTCCCGGTGGCTTATGGCGGCGACACGCGCGGCGCCAGCGGCGAGGACGGCAAGGTGGTGATCCGCATTCGCCAGCTCGGCACGCAACTTATTTCCGCCAGTGTTGAAACTCCCCTGAACGATGGCAGGGCGGATGTACTGGTACGCTCCACGGCCTTGCAGTTCGAGTTGCCGCAATGAGAGCCCTGTTGCTTCTGCTGCTGATGTTGTCCGGGGCGGCTCCTGCCCACGAAGTCCTGCATGCCGTCGAAACCTCCGGCGCGGTGGTGCTACGCCTGAGTTACGCCGACGGCAAGCCTTTCAGCTACGAGGCCTATGAACTCTACCCCGACCAAAACGAGGTCCCGGCCCAGGTCGGTCGCACCGATGCCATGGGGCACGTGGTGTTCCTGCCCGGCGTGAGCAAGCAATGGCGCATCCGAGCCTTCTCCGCCGATGGGCACGGGGTGGACCTTCATTTCGAAACACCCGCCGTGGCAGGCCAGGCCGCAGCCGTCACGCCCGGTCCCAACCGTGTCAGCCTGGTCCTGTTCGGCCTGTCGCTGCTGCTGGGCGGCTTCGGTTTATATCAGCTTTTCCTGAAAAGAAAGTCACCATGAAACGCATTCTCCTCGCCCTCGCCTGCCTTTTCACCCTGCCCGCCTTCGCCCACCACGGAGTGGCCGGCATCGGCACGGCGGCGCTCGAAGGGCCGGGCGCCCCAATCGAATCTTCCAGCTCCGCGACCCTGCCGCAAGGCAGGACGCTGGCCTATTTCAAGGTGGATCATGCACGTTTCAAGACCTACAACGCCGACCCCGCCGACCCGGAAGGCGATTATTCCCGGTTCTGGATGCTGGGCATCGGCCACGGCTTCACGCCCTGGTTCTCGGCCTACCTGTTCGTTCCCTACAACCGCAAGATCGACGAACCGGGCGGCTTTGACAGCCAGGGCTGGGCCGACGTTTCGCTGATGGGGCAGCTCGGTTTCAAGTACGACCATGGCTTGCGCCTGGTTCCCGCCAACGAAAGCCTGGACGACCTGGAAGACTGGCATTTCACGCTGTTCGGCGGCGCCACCCTGCCCAGCGGCAACGCCAACCTGCGCGATGCGTCCGGCGCCATCGACCCGGGCAAATCCACCGGCTTCGGCAAACCTTCGTATTCGCTCGGACTGTCTGCCACCAAGATGCTCGGTTCGAAAACGACTTTGGGCGCGGAAGCATCCATGCTGCGCTTCCAGGATTACACCTATGCCGACGGCAAGCGCATGCAGTTCGGCGCCGAAGAGCGCCTCAACGGCAGCCTGGCCTACCGGCTGTTCAGCGACGGGGAGCGCAAGCTGCGCATCGACGGCGTGGTCGAGGCCCAATACCTTGCCCTGGGCCGCGACCGCGCCAACGGCGGCGACGAAATCGCGACTGGCGGCAAGGTGCTGTACCTGATGCCCGGCCTGCGCATCTACCAGGACAACATGAGTTTCGCGCTGGGCATCAAGAAAGCCGCCTGGACCCGGCTCAACGAATCCGGGCAGCAGCAGGGCGCGGAAGGCAAGGAGGAATACCGCCTGGTGTTCTCGGCCTCGGCCCTGTTCTGATGCAAATCCCGGACTTGTGTTGAGCCCTGATTATCCATCAGCCAAAATCTGTTCAAAATGACATGCTGTAGGGGCGAATTCATTCGCCAATGGCGGTTAAAACCTCCCCTACAGGTACTAATGGGAAATCCGGGTTGAACTGAGAAATCGTACTCAGGCTGCACCGAACATGCTATTTTCAAGTTTCAAATTTCCATAAGGGGGCGCTATGCGGCTGGCAATGGTAGGACTGGGGAAAATGGGCGGCAACATGACGCGGCGCCTGCGCCGTGGCGGCATCGAGGTGGTTGGCTATGACCGCGCGCAGGAAGTGGTAAGTGCACTGGTTGCGGAAGAAGGCATCGTTGCCGCTTCCTCGGTAGCCGATGCGGTCACGAAATTACAGTCACCGCGGGTGGTCTGGCTGATGCTACCCAGCGGCGAGCCGACCGAGAGCCAGATCCGCGAACTGGCCCCGCTGCTGTCGCAGGGAGACGTGGTCGTGGATGGCGGAAACTCCAATTACAAGGACAGCCAGCACCGCGGCGCATGGCTGGCGGAACAGGGCATCGGCTTCATGGATGCCGGCACCTCGGGCGGCATCTGGGGGCTGGAGAACGGCTATTGCCTGATGGTGGGCGCCTCCCTCGAAGTGGCCAACCTCATGGAACCGGTGCTCAAGGCCCTGGCGCCCGCGCCGGATCGCGGCTGGGCCTGGGTGGGGCCGGTCGGTTCCGGACATTTCACCAAGATGATCCACAACGGCATCGAGTACGGCATGATGCAGGCGATGTCCGAGGGTCTGGAGCTGTTGCGCGGCAAGGAGGAATTCAAGCTCGATCTGGCGCAGATCACCGAGCTGTGGCGTCACAGTTCGGTGGTGCGCAGCTGGCTGCTGGATCTGACCGCCGAGGCGCTGAAGAACGACCAGGCGCTGGAGCAGGTCGCGCCCTACGTGGCCGACTCGGGCGAGGGGCGCTGGACCGTAGTGGAAGCCGTGGAGCAGGGCGTGGCGGCCCCGGTGCTGACGCTGGCGCTGCAAATGCGTTTTGCCAGCCAGGACCAGACCGGCTATGGTTACCGCCTGCTTTCGATGATGCGCAATGCCTTCGGCGGCCATGCCGTGAAACACACGGAGGGCGGAAAATGAAAACCCTGGAGCCTTGCACCCTGGTCATATTCGGCGCGGGGGGAAACTTGTCGCGCATCAAGCTGATCCCCGCGCTGTTCCGGCTCGAGACGGCAAACCGTTTGCCGGAAAAGATGGTGATCCTGTCGTCCAGCCTGGAACGCTGGAGCCACGAGGAGTGGCTGGAGGAAGTCGCCGTCATGCTGCGCAACAAGTATCCCGGCGGATTTGACGAGCAGGCATTCGAACGCTTCCGCGCCCGGCTCCATTACCATCCCAACCCGCCTGACGACGCCGAATCCTATCAGCGCATGCAGAAAACCCTGGAGGAAAATTCTGATTTTCCGCCCAACGTAGTGTTCTATATGTCGGTGCGCCCCGCCGAATTTCCCCGCATCATCGAGAAACTGGGCGAGGTCGGGCTGCTCAAGCAGAAAAACGGCTGGCGCCGGGTGGTGATCGAAAAACCCTTCGGCCACGACCTGCTGAGCGCGCAAACGCTGCAAAGCGGCTTATTCAAATACCTGGACGAACCGCAGATTTTCCGCATCGACCATTACCTCGGCAAGGGCACGGTGCAGAACATCATGGTGTTCCGCTTTGCCAACCTGCTGCTGGAACCGTTGTGGAATCACCATTACATCGACCACGTTCAGATCAGCCACGCCGAGACCCTGGGCGTGGAAGGGCGCGCCGATTATTACGAAAATGCCGGCGCCTTGCGCGACATGATCCAGAGCCACTTGCTGCAACTGCTGGCGCTGGTGGCGATGGAACCGCCCGTGTCCATGAGTCCGGAGCATCTGCGCGACGAAAAGGTCAAGGTGCTCAAGGCGATCCGCCCCATCACGCAAAATGCGGTGCACGCCCACGCCTTTCGCGGCCAGTATGCGAGCGGCGTGGTGGACGGCAAGACCGTTCCCGGCTACCAGGAAGCGGCCGGCGTGGAGCCCAACAGCGTCACCGAGACCTACGCCGCGCTCAAGCTGTTCATCGACAACTGGCGCTGGGCCGGTGTTCCCTTCTACCTGCGCACCGGGAAACGCATGGCGGAAAACAGTTCCTCCATCAGCATCCGCTTCAAACGCCCGCCGCAAGACCTGCTGCGCCAGACCCACCACGAGCGTTCGCGCCCCAACTGGATATTGCTCGGCATCCAGCCCGACGACTGTCTGAAAATGGAATTGCAGGTCAAGGTTCCGGGGCTGGACCTGAACACCCGCTCCATCAGCCTGGACGCGACCTACCACAAGGGCGACGATATCAATTACGACGCCTACGAGGGACTGCTGCTGGACGTGATGCACGGCGACCACTCGCTGTTCCTGCGCATCGACGAAGTCGAATGGGCATGGCGCGTGGTCGATCCGGTGCTGAAAGTCTGGTCCATGGAACGCGATTTCATCAACGATTATCCGGCGGGAAGCTGGGGGCCGCGCGGCACCTATCGCCTCTTCGACCGGGATGACCAGTTCTGGCGCCACTCGCTCGACATCGGCGGAGCGGACTTGCAGGCTTATTGAGCCGGGAAACACATCGCCCCCTCAATCTTCCCGGAAGCCGGTTGTCTCCTCCCCTGTCAAGGGGAGGCCGGGAGGGGTTAGAAGCGGCCAACCAAAACCCCATTCCACCCCATGCACATCCCCGACGGCTTCCTCTCGCCCCAGACCTACCTCCCGGCCTATGCCGTGGCGGCGGGCGCCTGGGCCTGGGCGGCGCGCGGATTGAAGCGGCAACTGGATGAAACCACCGTGCCGCGCCTGGCCATGCTGACGGCGCTGGCTTATGGCCTGGGACTGGTCATGGTGCCGCTGCCGGGCGGAACCTCGGGCCATGCGCTGGGCGTGGCGCTGCTGGCGCTGATGTTCGGCGTGCGCGCCGCCTTCATCGCCTACAGCATGGTGCTGCTGTTGCAGGCGCTGCTGTTCGGCGCGGGTGGCATTACCGCGCTGCCGGTCAACGCCCTCGCCATGGGGCTGATCGGCGCTGCCGTTGCTGTGGCGGCGAAGCGGCTGCTCACTCGCGCCGGGGATACCATCGCGGTGGGTGTGGCGGCCTGGCTCTCGGTACTGGTGCCCGCCGCGCTGGTGGCGCTGGTATTGGGCGTGCAGCCGCTGATCGCCCGGCGCGCCGACGGCTCACCGCTGTTCTTTCCCTTCGGCCCGGAAATCACCTTGCCCGCGCTACTCCTGCCCCACTTGCTGATCGGCATCGGCGAGGCCGTGCTGACGGTGCTGGTGTGGCGTTTCGCCAAGAGCCGGAAATGGGTATGAGCGCGCGCGGCTGGCTTTTTGCCTATATCGCGGCGGTAGTGACCGCTTCCTTCGTGCATGTGCCGGCGATCCTGGCCGCCGCACTGGCATGCTCGCTGGCGCTGGCGGGTTCATCCCGCTGGCGTCTGCTGAAACGAACGCTGCTGGCGATCCTTGCCTTCAACCTGACAGTCAGCCTGGGTTACGTCCTGGTGGCGCACTGGCAGGGGAATTTCCGCGCCGATTACCTGCTGCTGGTGAATCTGCGCGTGCTGCTGCTGGTGTTCCTGGGTTTCTGGTTCGCCAGCCGCGTGGACGTGCTGGCGGCGCTACGCGGCTGGCCCACGCTGGAATTGCTGGCCACCCTGGCCTTGGGCCAGACCCAGGTTTTCAAGCGTATCGTGCGCGATTTCCGTCTGGCTTTCGAGAGCCGCAACCTGGCGCGGCCGCACCTGAAGGACCGTGCGCGCAATGCCGCCGCCCAGGGCCAGACCCTGCTCGACAAATCCCTCGCCAGCAGCACCGAGGTGGCGCTGGCGATGCGTTCGCGGGGAACTTTCGATGACTGAAACCGCGCTGATCGAACTGGAAAACGTCAGCTACCGCTGGCCCGAAGGCCGCACGGTATTCGAAAACCTCTCGCTTACCATCCGCAGCGGCGAAAAGCTGATCCTGCTGGGCGCCAACGGCTGCGGAAAATCCACCCTGCTCAAGCTCTTGAACGGCCTGGTCTTCCCCGAAACAGGCCACTACCGCTACCGGGGCGAGGCAATCAGCCGCGAGCAGGTGCGCCGGCGTGATTTCGCGCGCAAGTTCAGGAGTGAGTGCGCGCTTCTGTTCCAGCACCCGGAAACCATGCTGTTCAACCCCACGGTGCGCGAGGAAATCGGCTACGGACCGCGCCAGATGGGCCAGCCGGATGTGGAAAAACGGGTCGCGCATTGGTCCGGTGAATTGCGGCTCGAAGCGCTGCTCGATCTGCCGCCCTACGCATTGAGCGGCGGCGAAAAGCAAAAAGTCGCGCTGGCCTGCGTGCTGGCACTCGACCCGCTGTTGCTGCTGCTGGACGAACCGGCGGCGAGCCTCGACCCGCGCAGTGCCGGTTGGCTGGTGGACACGCTCGCGGATTCCGTCCAGACCGTGGTGGTCAGCACCCACAACCTGAGCATGGCGGCCGAGCTGGGTACCCGCTGCCTGGTGCTGGGAGAGGATGGCACGCTGATGTTCGACGGCCCGGTGCAAGCCGCCCTCTCCGATCTCGCCCTGCTCGAAGCCGCGAATCTCGCGCACCGCCACCGGCACCGCCATGGCGGCGTGGAACATGCCCACGTCCATATTCACAACTGGGAAGCGACGGATTAGCCGATAGTGCGTCTTTTTCAGCGCGCGTTTGCATAGACCGAATCCCGTGGAGCAGAATAGGGCATCTCATACCAAGCCGGGGACCCTTGAATGGTGACGCGCCGCAACTTCATCAAATCCCTTGTGACCTTGCCTCCCTTGCTGGCAATCGATTCCAGCTGGGCTGCAACAAACGATCCATCCCGGCTGGCTCTGGTTATCGGCAATAGCGCATACCGACACGCGCCGCTGGCAAATCCTGCCAATGATGCGCGCGCGATGTCTAGTCTCTTTGGCACGGCAGGTTTCACGGTAGACACTTGCCTCGATACCACCCGTACCGACATCATCTCGGCAATCGAACGCTTTGGTGATGCCGTGCAGCGTTCGGAGACCCGACTCGCCATTTTTTATTATGCGGGCCATGGAGCGCAGCTTGACTGGCGCAACTATTTGCTTCCGGTGGATGCGGACGTGGCAAACGCGGAGCAGTTGAAGCAGCACTGTGTCGACCTTGGCCTGCTTCTTGGCAAGCTGGGAGCGGCCAAGGATAAGACCTTCATGGTGATTCTCGACGCGTGCCGCAGCAACCCGTTTGGCGATGGCTATAGGCCGGAACAGACGGGGCTGTCGCAGTTTGACGCCCCCGTTGGCAGCTTGCTTGCCTATGCCACCTCACCAGGCAAAGTCGCCTCTGACGGTTCGGGCAAGCATGGACTTTATACCGAGAACTTGATACGCGAGCTTTCAGTGCGCGGCACCCGCATCGAAGACGGCCTCAAGCGCGTGCGCCTCAATGTTCGTTTGCAATCCCTCGGCAGGCAGATTCCTTGGGAAACGACATCACTGGAAAGCGATATCTATCTATTCAATGATGGACAGAAAAAGCTCTCCGATGCAGAACTGGAAAAACTGGTCGAAGATGATCTGGCCGAATGGACCCGCATCAAGTCCTCGCGCAATCCTGACGATTGGGTTGCCTACCTGAGGAAACTGCCAAACGGACGGTTTGCGGAAATCGCTCAGGCTCGCCTGACGCTTCTGCTGGCTGAAGTGGAAAAACCGAGGGTTTCCGGCGCTCCCGCCATTGCGCTGAATCCGGCATCCATGCCAGCCACCCCGGCAATCGTGCATAAATCGGAGATGGCCCCCATCATTCAGAACCCAGTGCCCCAGGCAGACGTTGCGGCGATAGAACTCAAACCAGGCACCGCCCTTATGCCCTTGGGCAAACCCTCAGCCAATCCCTATTCGGCCGGCCGCTACCCGTTGGGGCGAAAGTTCACGGTTGGTGACAAAGCCACCTTCCGCGTTAGCGACCTGTTGACTGGCCTCGAAATTGAAACGCTAAACATCTTCATCACCCATGTGGACACTGATGCCGATCGCGTTGAGGGAAATAGAGGGAAGTGGGTATACGACTTGATGGGGAATGAACTAACCACCCCCCGCAATGGGCCAAGGAATATTCCAGCGCAGCTTGTTCCCTTCGAACTGCAGGTGGGAAAAAAGTGGACGGCCGGTTGGACTCAACAACATCCGAAACGGGGCGAGCAGGTTGTCACCATGGATCTGCGCATTGCCTCCTTCGAGAAAATCCGCACCGAACTGGGCGAGTTCAATACCTTCCGTATTGAGGGAAGAGGGTGGTCGCTGGACAACAAAAGAAACATGGAACTGGAACGCCGTTTCTGGATTGTCCCGGGGATCAATTTTTTTATTCGGGCGGAAATAATCAACAGGAATGCAAAAGGTCGCTTTGTGCGAACTGAAAAACTGGATCTCGTTTATCTGCACCAGCAAAACATCGATAGCGCGTGTACCGCCATCATTGATGGACCACAGCGAAACCCGGTAATCAAGAGCAGTTGCGATTGACCTTGTCTCGGCCCGATGAAGTGACTGGAAGCCATCCTGACATAAACTCAGATTAAACCCCGCTGTCAAAAAATACCGGCTGGAAAACCAGGCAGCCTTCATAATACCTACCTACCCCTACCGTGAGGCCAGCTTGATCGTCATGGTAGACCCACTACAAGGAATTCCAATGAAGCGCACCCCCGGCAAGAAAATCGCATTCGGTTTCGCCATCGCAAGCCTGGTCGGCATGGCCGCCAGTGCACTTATCTTTACCTATTTCTTCAGGGAAAAAGGTATTAGCGACCCGCTGACCGCCAGCGCACTTGCCACGATAATATTCTTCGCCAGTTGCGCCACCGTGCTGTTTTTCATGAGCCAGCCGCCGCGCTATGAACTGCGGCCATGGGATGAGGGTGAAACGATGGAAAAACAGATCTGACGGCAGGCGGGGGGTGTCTTCGATCCGACATTACACTGTAAAGGAGCCACGATGCAAACCATGACCGAACTGGAACTTGACCGGCTGGAAGACCTGCTGGCTTCGGATTTTTTCAAGAACGAGGCGATGACGCTCGACATGCTCCAGGGCTTCCTGTGCGCGGTGGCGAGCGGCCCGGATCTGCTCCCTCCCAGCGTGTGGTTGCCGGAAGCGCTGGGCGAAGCGCCGGAATACGAATCCGAGGCCCAGGCCCAGGAAGTGCTGTCGCTGTTGATGAAGTTCTACAACAGCATCGCCTCGGCGCTCGCCAACAGCGAGGATTTCGACCTGATTCTCTACGCCATCGAGGAAAACCCGGACCAGCTGGATTATGTCCCGTGGTGCGACGGTTACGTCTTCGGCGCCCAGATCGGGGAAACCAACTGGTTCGAGGCCGCGGGCGAACACTCGGAAGGGCTGAGCGAAATGATGGAGGTTTTTTTCCTGCTGAGCGGCCTGCTCAAGGAAGACGCCCTCGAACACAAGGAGCCGTGGCTATCCGAGAAGGAGGAAAAGCGGCGCATGGCTCTGGCCCGGGAAGATTTCCCCTCGACCATCGGCGCCATTTACCAGTTCTGGCTTGCGCGCCGCAACACCCCCGGCACGGTGCGCCGCGAATCCCCCAAGGTCGGGCGCAACGACCCCTGCCCCTGCGGCAGCGGAAAGAAATTCAAGCAGTGCTGCGGCAAGGAACCGACGCTGCACTAAGAGCCTATTTCAGTAGGTTTCATGCCCCGCGCCATCACGATTTGGGGTGCAGTGCTAGGCGCTCGTCTCGCCGTTTGGTCATTCCAAACAAGTGACGAGCAACGACGCAATGTGCCCCAAATCGTGATGGCCCTCCGGGTTGTGTCCAGAAAGCGCGTCTGCGGCGTTGCAAGGCTTGCCAAGGGAACGACCCTTGGCTGCGCCTTGCGCCTAGCATTCATCGCTTTCTGGATACAACGCGGGGCATGAAACCTACTGAAATAGGCTCTGAGATCAGATATCCACGCCTTCGCCCCAGATCAGGGCCTTGACATGGGTCACGTTCACTTCGTCGGCGTTCAGGCCGCAGGTGGCGGCGTAGCGCGCGATGAGTTCCTGGTCGAAGTTTTCGCAGGCCATGACCAGTTGCAGATAAGGCGCATATATCCCGCTTTGGTGTAGCAGGGCATCCACCACCGCTTGCGGCAGGTTGAGACGGGCGAGAGCCTGCGCCATCGGCACATTGAGCAACACGTCCAGCAACGAAAAGATGCCGACGATAAACAGTCCCCCCTGCTCAGCCGCCGCGAAGCGGCTTTTGCCCAGGGTTTCCATGAAACGCGCGCGCACCAGCGCGCTCTTGAGCAAGCTGCGGTTGCGGCTGTCGCTCTTGCCGCTGCTGAACAGCAGCAGGGTCAGCCAGCGATAGAGCTGGTCGTATCCGAGCAGGGTCAACACGTGGCCGATGGAACGAATTTTTTGCTGCAAACCGTTGGCCGGCGAGTTGATGAAATTGAGCAGCTTGTAGGAAAGCCCCGGATCGAGTTTGACCTTCTCCTCCAGCTCGGCAAGCTCGGCACGGTTCATGACCATGTTGAGCAGCTCCATCACCCGCATGCGATCGTTGTCGAGCCGGTGCGGCAGGGCGGGTTGCATGCGGGCGAAGTAATACCCCTGGAACAGCTCGAAGGAAAGCGCGCGATAGGCCTCGAACGCATCTTCCGTTTCCACGTTGCGGGCCACCAGGCGCGGCGATCCCATACCCCGGATTTGCGCCACCTGCTGGCCAAGCGCCAGCGCATCGTAGCGCGTGGTATCGATCCTCACGTAATGGCACAGCTTCAGGAACGGCTCGTGCTCCGGACGGCATTCAAAATCGTCGAGGGCGAGTTCGATTCCCGCTGCGACCAGTTCGCGGCAGCGCGCGAGAAGAGACTCACCGACCTCCCCCGCCAGTCGTATTGCCACCACCACCCTGTGTTGCGGCAGTTGATCGACGATGGGGTTATCCAGCATGGACGGCGCAACCCCGATGAAGGTGAGTTTGTTGCCCAGCGCCTGCTGGAAGTCGAGATCGATCACGCTGATCACCAGCGCTTCGTCCTGCATCCAACGCTGCGCCGCCTCTCCATCCGCAGCGAACAGGCCCGGTTCGCGGATATTGAGTTCATAGCCGACGATCTGGCTCGTGGCATCGAGCACCGGCTGGTGACCGAGAAAGCGCCGCAGCATAAGCGTCGCCTGCCCGCGTTCGGCGGCGGCATCAAGAACGCTCGTGACGTCTTGGCACGCGGCAGCAGGGACGTCCTGCGCGTCGCCGTGAGCGCCTGTCAGCAAGTTCAGGTATTTATTCAGCATGGGTTGCGCGGCTTTTACTTGGTTTCAATAACGACTGAATTGGCAGCTTGCAAGAAACCCGGCCGCTTGTAAACAGCCGGGCGCCATTGCCCTGCGCGGCATCACTGCGCGATGGCAGCGGTCTGTTTCAGGCGTTCCATGAGATTGTCGACGGCACGGTCCACCAGCGCGATGTCGTCAATGACTTGCGCGTAGCCATTGCGGAATTTTTCGGCAAGCCCGGCCGGCGTGATGGAAACCGCCCGTTCTCCGAGGCGGTTGGTGAACAGGAAAAGCCCCTTGAGCGGGCTGACCCAGGCCAGCTTGACCCGGTTGGATTCGCCGTTTTCCAGTTCGAATTCGATCCAGGTGCCGCGCTTGAGCCGCTTCACCATGGTGTCGTAATCGTCAGTCGCGGCCTGACGGGGCGCGTCCCCGATGGCGAGGGTTTGCCATTCCGAATCGTCCACTTCGCAGGCCTCGGCGTTCAGACTCTGGACAAAACCAGGGTCGGGCACGAGCGTTTCCAGCGGCAGGGGGATAGCCGTGAAATCGGCCGCCTCGCCACCTTGCGGGGCCGATTGCGCCGAATCTTCCGCGGCAAATGCCTGCACCACGAACCCTGCCTCCTGGCCAGGGGCAGCACCTGCCTGCGGATGAGCATCGAGTCCGGACTTGATCGCATCGGCATGGCATTTGACCAGCCGGGAAAAAAACTGGTCGCGTTCCGCGTCGGGCAAAGCGGCAAGCGCCATACCGTCCTGCAGACGCTTGAGCAAACCCGGCAAAAGGCTGACAAGTTGCTTGCGATCATCCGGCACGCGTTTCGGCTCGACGCTCCAGATCAGCTCGTCCAGGGTCGCGATGGCCTGCCGCCAGGGCGCGCCGTCCTCGCCAGCCTGCACGTAGGCGGCAGAGAGAACGGTTTCCCAGCACCCGGCCAGGAAATTGCGGATCACATCGGGCAGTTGCGGGGCATGGATGCGGCGCCGGATTTCATCGTGCGCCATGATTTTTGCAATTTCTTCCCGTTCCCGATGATGGACGAGCTGGGCGCTGAGTCCGGTGAGCGCGTCAGCCTGCTTTTTTTCCTCGGCGAGGTACAGCCCCAGGGCTTCCAGCACCTCGGCAAAGATACCGACCTGGTCGTCAAACTCATTGAGGATGCGCTGCATCAGGTCGTCGACTTCTTTGTAGAGCCCGCCCTGATGCCCTTCCGCCTCGTTCCAGCCGATGGAGATTTCCGCCAGCTTGTCGAGAAGTTTTCGCGCCGGGTGGGCTTTCTGGGAGAAAAACGACTTGTCCAGCATCGCCACCTTGAGCACCGGGATTTGCAGCCTGCTGATCAGGGCTTTCATCGCATCCGGGATGCGCCGGTCATCCAGGATGTAGTCGAACAGCATCGCCACGATATCCAGCGTCATGGCATCCATCTGTCCCATGGCGCCGGCTGCGGAGCTGGCTTTGATATCCCGTAGCACATTCACGCGAGCATGGTCGAAAGCCGATGCCGGCGAAGAACCGTCACTGCCAGCCAGACCACCGAGTTGTTCCTGCTGCAGGCGCGTCAGCGTATTGACTACGGACAGGCTGGTCGCGGGCACCTGAGCCTGCGCCACGGCGCCACTCTGCCCGGCCGGAAATGCACCGCCAAAAGCACCCTGCGTCAGTAATTGCTGCAGTGCCGCGAACAATCCGGCTTCGCCGCCGCTACCCGTCGCTACGGCGGCCGCAGCAGCATGGCCGGGTTGCGATGCGCCCCCCGCGTCGGAGCGCCGCCTCATGCCGACCCGTATCTTCTCCAGCACCCCTTTTTCCACCAGGTGCTGATTGATGTCGCGGTAAACGTCCTTGATTTTCCCCGGCATGTGCTTGTTGAACATGGTCACCAGCAACAGTTTGACCTTGACCGGGCAATCCAGCTCCTTCATGGCGCCCAGGAAGGATTTGCCGATCAGTTCCGGCCCCAGCGGATTGCCGGTGTGCGCCAGTTCCGGATCGTGCAGCAGCACGCCCATGCGTTTTTCGATGCCGAACAGTTCTTCTCCGCAAGCGTCATGGATACTGTTGGCGATATTGCCGCACGCGAGCGACTCTTCAAGATCGTCCGGTGCAACCAGGCTAAGCTCTTCGAAGTTGAACCCGCCCTGCTGCCGGGCATCCCCTTGCAGCGGGTCCCGACGGACTTCCCTGTTGAAAGCCTGCTCGAATTGCTGCCTGAAACCCTTCTCGATGACACCCCGTTCGTCGCGCACGAGCGTCATGGCGTCCAGGTAAAGATTGCGCATTTCATGGTGGCTCGTTTGATCCGAGAGATCGAAAAACTCATCGCCAGCCTTGTCCATCATGATGGACAAGGCCTGCATCAGGCGTGGCGCCACCATGTCGCGGCATTCGTTCAGCAACGACGCGCTGCCGCCCGCAACAGCCGGAGGCAGGCCCGGAACGGCTCTCGGCTTCTCGTACTGGCTCATCATCACAACATTATTCTGCGCGGCTTCTTTCATGATCCTGTCTCCTGACAGCGCGGCCGGGCAAGCCGCTACAAACCTTCATTGCGATGAGGGAGACGCCAGGTCGAAATCGGTCAGGTAAGGGGAAAAAGCAGGACAGCGAAGTGCAACACCCGCGCGGCACGAGAAACGCCACGAATTGGGTTCACCCAGCAATCCCGCTATCCTAGGACATCTGCCCCTTAGACCGGAAACTTTGCGTCCCCACCTTTCGATGGGTTTGCCCTTAAAATTTAGGTGCTACCTGCTCAAGAAACAGTGCGTTTTTTGAGCAGGAACAGCAAAACTTTTACCATAAAGAGTCAATTATTGCAAGGACATTGCACCGAGACCGCCTGCTCCAGCGCCTGGTTGGGCACGCTATAATCCCGCCCATGCAGAATCCCTTTTCCGTCCGCTGGAGCGCCAGCGGCAACAACCTGTGCCTGGGTCAGTGGGAGGTGCGCCATCAGGGACGCCTGCTGGACCTGGATGCCGCGCGGCGGGAAAAGGACATGGGTACTTTCGGCATTTTCAGCTACATTTTCCCCGACGACGAGGATCTTGCCGAAGGCCTGGCGGAGGACGACTGGATTCTCGAAAACATCGACTGGGTCAGCGAGCTTTTCGCCGCCCACGACATTCCCATCGATGAAGCGCACATGCGCTGGCTGTACCAGGCGATCAACCCCCAGGACTGGCGCTGCGGCAGTTGCGGCGGATGCCTTTAGGGTGGGCTAGCGGCGCGCGTCCATCAGCACCCGAATCCGCTCCGCCACTTCGGTGGGCGGCGTGGCATAGGCGAACTTGGCGACAAAGCGCCCGTCCGGTCCCAGCAGGTACATGCCTGCCGAGTGATCCACGGAATATTTGTCCGGCGCGGCGCCCGGTTCCAGATGCTTCTCGTAGCGCACCTTGAAGTGATCCGCCACGCGGCGCACCAGTTCCGGCGAGCCGCTGAGGCCGATGATGCGCGGGTGGAAATACGCGGTATAGCGGCGCAGTACCTCGGGCGTATCCCGCTCCGGATCGATTGTCACGAACAGGGGTTGCAGGCGCTCGGCCTGCGTACCCAGCTTGTCCATGATGAGCGACATTTCCGCCAGGGTGGTCGGGCAGATATCCGGGCAGAAGGTGTAACCGAAGGCGATGAGCTGAAAACTACCGGGAAAATCCTGGTCGGTGACGGCACGCCCGCGGTGGTCCATGAGCAGGTAACGCGTCACGATCCCGGCTTCAGGCTGCTCTTCGACAGCCGATGAAGTCGCTTCGGCCCAGGCGGGAAGCGCGCAGATCATCGCAGCAGCGAGAGCGGCAAGACACAATCTTTTCATGGCGCGCATCCTACGGGGCAACAGTGGCCGGAATGGCGGCCTGCAAGCGTTTTTCCACCGCATCCACCTGTAGCGCGAGCGCCGGGCCACCCTGGCAGGCAGCCGCGTCGGCCCTGGTTTGGCTCAGGAATGCCTCGCTGGTGGCGGCTTCGAAGGCCTCTCCGTAACGCCTGGACTTGGGCGCGCTATTGATCATGATCTTCTTGATCCGCGAGGCGGTTTCGCTGTGGGAGCAAGCCAGCGCCTGACCATTGAGACGCCCCAGATCGCGTACCTCAGCCAGACCCGCATCGACGGGGAGTTCTGCCGCGGCGACGGGAAGAGAAAAACTCAGCAAACACAGCAGAAAAACAAAACCTTTCATATCGTTCTCTCCTTAACAAGCGTTGCATTGTAGCAGCATGGGTGGCGCCTTTGATGCGCACGGTGCTGCCGCGGACGATCCTGGTGCGGCGCGTCTCAATCACATGCCGCGCGACAGGCGTTTTTGTTTGGGCAAAATGTAATTCAGGCTCACGCCCGCATAGCGAAGAACCCGCATCACGTATGCCTGCGTTTCGTCATAGGGAGGAATGCCGCCATACTTGTCCACCGCCCCTTCACCGGCGTTGTAGGCGGCTATGACGCGCACCAGGTCGCCCTCGAAATACACGCCCAGCCAGCGCAGATAAGCGAGTCCGCCACGGATATTTTGCTCGGCGTTGAAAGGATTCCTGACGTTGAAGCGGGCTGCGGTTTCCGGAATAAGCTGCATCACACCCTGGGCGTTCTTGGGCGAACGGGCCGACACGTTGAAGTTGGACTCCACACTCGCCACGGCAAGCGCGAGCCGCAAATCCACCGAATAATGGGGCGCCAACCTCCTGATCAGCTCGGCTATCCTGCGTTTGTGGAGGGGGAGCTCCGTCATGTAGAGATCCATGTCGAAGCCGCCCGCCTCTTCGATGGAAAGACAGGGCGAAAGCGTATCGTCTGGCGCACCAATAATTTCGAGCAACTGGCCGGCCGCGCGATGTCCGAGCCGGCTGGCGGCGGAAAAGAATCCGGACGCGATCCTCGGGTTACGCAGATACTGGTTGCCGGAATAGTAGATCAGGCCGACCCGGTAGTATCCCTCGACGCTGCCCAGACGACCCGCTTCGCAATAAAGCGCGGCCGCAAGCGGTTCGTTGCGAAACTGCCCACGCCCCGCTTCCGCCGCCCAGGCCTGTTCGAGCAGGGCACGCAATTGCGGCAGCTCATCCTCCATCGCGGGAGGAAAGCGCTGCACCCCGGCAACTACTGGCGCAACAAACGCGCTTCCCGCCAGGGCAAGAGCCAGAATCAAAAGCCAGCGAGACATATTCACCCCATGGGCAAACTCAGGGTATTCACGACGAAAGTCGTGGCAACCGAATGCTCACTTTAGCACCTCGCCGGCCGACAATCGAACACCTGAAGGGAGTATTGCGGATTAGGCCAGCACCAACTCGCACACAGGCTGGACGTCAAAATGGAACACCCGGTTGCGGCCCGCCTGTTTGGCGGCATAAAGGGCATTATCGGCTTCCGCCAGAATTTCCTTTAGTTCCCTTCCGCCATTGGAAAGGCAGCTCGAGACACCGATGCTTATCGAGACGGAGATTTCCCCGCGTTCGGTGGCCAAAGGCGTGGAAGCGATTAATTCCCGCAAGGATTCAGCCAGTATCTGCGCGCCCTCGGCATTGGTATCCGGGGCAACCACGCAGAATTCCTCTCCGCCATAACGGCCCAGAATGTCATGGCGCCGCAGCCGTCCCGCGAGCCGATCGGCGACTTTGCGCAGCACTTCGTCCCCCACCGGGTGTCCATGGGCATCGTTGATGCGTTTGAAATGGTCCACGTCTATCATCAGCAAGGCCATGGGCCGACCACCGCGATGGGCCAGCGCTCGCTCGGCATGATCCATCAGGGCGCGGCGGTTGGGAACCTGGGTAAGACTGTCGGTCATCGCCAGGTGCATGATTTCCCGGTCCGCGCGCTCCTTGACCATGAGCACGAATCCGATAGAGCCCAGCAGCGCGGTCGCCATGACCGCAATAAAGGATACGATCTGAACCCAATGGGGCGCACCGGCACTCTGGGGCTGGGCCAATTCGACTTGGCCGAACAGCGCAACAAAGGCGCGCAACCCCAGCACCAGCACGATCATCGCGGCCCCGCCGAACAACAGCCGCCACGCGCGCCCGGCACGGGTTTCCGGGTCGGACAGCAGGGCGCGGGCGATCAGCACCATCTGGAAGCCGTAGATAAGGCTTCCCCAGATGAAGCGGCCGCGTATGTCGTCCACCAGGACGGTTGCCATCAACAGCGTCAGAGCGACTGGCGCGAAATACTGCCAGCGCGGCAGCGAGCGCCGCTGGAACTCGCAGATGGCCGCCAGTATCAGGGCATGGGCGCCGGCCTTGAGCACGTTGGCGACTATGATGGAGAAAACATCCGGGATATGGCCCCGGGCTGCGATCAGCATCCAGGTCAGGGTTTCCAGCAGGATCGCCGCCGCCCACTTGCCCATGCCGTCCCGTTTTCTTCCGTCCTTACCGCTGGAAGCCGCGATGAACAGGCTCAGCACCATCAAGGCGTTGACCATGATGAGCGAAAACAGCAGGGTGCGGGGATCCAGGTTCATGACGCTATGGGTTCAACTTTGACTGGGGCATGTCGATGACAAAAATCAATTTGGCTGACTATATCATGACACACGACTTAAGCGCATGCGCCGCTTCAATTCCGCCGGAAGGTGGCGCTATTTCCCGGCCAGCGCCTGCAACACCGCCTTGAGCAATTGCCAGCAGCGCGCGACCGAGGCTATTTCCACGCTTTCGCCGGGCGCATGCGCGCCGCGGATGTCGGGGCCGAAGGAGATCATGTCCAGCTGCGGATGGCTGGCGGCGAGCAGGCCGCATTCCAGTCCGGCGTGGATCACCTGCAAACTAGCAGGCTGGCCGAATTGCGCGGCGTACACCTGCCGGCACAAATCGAGCAGAGGGGATGACGGGTTTGGCATCCAGCCCGGATAGGCGCCGTCCTTCCAGGCACGCAAGCCGAATGACGCGGCATGCGCGACCAGCTCATCGGCCAGCGCATCGCCACGTGCGTCGTGCAGCGAGCGCACCTTGAACGTCGCACGGAATGCGCCCTGCTCCAGCGCAAGCACGCCGAGATTGTCCGAGGTGTCGGTCACGCCGGGAAAGGCGTCGCTGATGCGCGCCACGCCGTTGGCGGCGGTATTGAGGAAATCGAGCAGCCGCTCCCGCTCCGCGCCAATAACAGCGTTGCCTTGCGGCGTGTCGCCAAGCTGGCACGCCAGCGACACCTTGGCATCCGCCTCCGCGAAGCGCTCCCGCCATGCCGCATGTTTCCCTTGCACCCACGCTTCCAGTTGCGCCGCCTCGGCAGCAGGCAGCGCAAAAACCGCGAACGCCTCGCGCGGAATGGCGTTGCGCGCCGTACCGCCGTGCATGCCGATCAGGCGCAGGTCATGACGGGAAGCCAGCTCGCCCAGCGCTTCCGCCAGCAGCTTGATGGCATTGCCGCGCCCGAGATGGATGTCGATGCCGGAGTGGCCGCCGCGCAGCCCCGACACTTCCAGCCGCATCGGCGCATAGCACGGCGGCAAATCTTCCGGTGCGCAATCGCCGCGCACCTCCACATCCACCCCGCCCGCGCAGCCCAGATAGAAATGCCCCCACTCCTCGGTATCGAGGTTGATCAGCGCCTTGCCCTGCAAGCTGCCAGCCGCCAGCCCGCGCGCGCCGTCCATGCCGGACTCCTCGTTGACGGTGAGCAGCACCTCCAGCGGCGGATGGACCAGCGCCGGCTCTTCCAGCGCGGCCAGCGCCAGCGCCACGCCGATGCCATTGTCCGCGCCCAGCGTGGTGTTCTCCGCCACCACCCAGCCATCGCGCACCATGGCGCGGATCGGGTCGCGTTCGAAGTCGTGCCGCGTGCCGGCATTGGCCTGGCAAACCATGTCGAGATGACCTTGCAGAATCACGCCGGGTTGCAGCTCACAACCGGGGCTGGCGGGCTTTTTCAGTATCAGGTTGCCTGCGCCCAGGTGGTCAGATGTCCGATCAGCGCCGCCTCGTGCAACGAGGGGCGCGGGATCGCGCAGAGAGTGGCGAAGTGCGACCAGACGGAGTGGGGTTGCAGATTTTTCAGAGAAAATGGCATGTTGGCGTGATGGATCGGTAATTATGTAGGGTGCAATAACCGCAGGGGTCATGTCCGCCAAGAGACCACCGCTTTGCGGTGATCTTGGCGCCATAAGCGAAGCGCATTGCACCGGATGTTTGATGCTCGCATGCGGCGGTGTCAACTTCTCAAGCTCGAAGAGCTTAGAGAATTGCCTACCCTTGGTGCAATGCCCGTTGGTTATTGCGCCTTACTGTATTCAGGGTTTGCCGAATAATTCGTCGAGCGGGTTCTTGCCTGCAGAGGGCTTGCCGGAAACGCACTTCGCGGCGAACTCCTCCTCGATGTTGTCGCGGTAATAGCTCCAGGCCGACCCCGAGCTACTGAGGCGGCGCCAGGCTTCCTCGCCGACGCCGCTGTATTGCAGCATGCTGCCGTCGTCGAGCTGAACCTGCAGCAAGCGGGCGCGCGCATCGTAGCCGATGGCGCGCAGCTTGCCTGAGTTGATCTTTTTCATTTCCATCGTGGCATCCTGGAACTATTGCGATGCTGCTCCTTTGATTGGCAATCTAACCTTTTGATTTGTTTTTACGCTATACAACAGTATCGTGAATTGCCTCACAGACTTTCGAAATGAAGTCCAGCGCAATAGTGACATCATGCTCACTTATAGGCCAAAGAACAGCTGGGCAACCAGGAGCAAGGTCGGCCTCATGTGCAATCTTATTTCGCCTATCAACAATTAGAGTCAATCGGTCCTTCACATCCTTTTCCGCGAGGCCAAGCCGGACACTAACCTTACTCCACAACTGTTCTGTGGAAAAAAGACGTATGGCGTCTGCAATCTTGTCGGGTTGCTGAAAGGAAAGAAAGCTGTGTCGTTCTCGTACCTCTGATTCAAACCACCCGCGAGTGATCGAACTACCACTTCCAAGTACCAAGTTCATTGGAACCCTGAACTTACTAAAAGCAGGAGTAGCAAGTCGCTTGCCTTCGAATATCTCTACCATACCCAACACTGTAACTTCATGGATATAGCAGTCCAGCGCGCTAACCCCAAGTACAATTTGTGCTCGAAAAATATCGGATGTATCGACCGCGCTAGTCAAAAGCGATTGCATCGCCTTGTTCAGTCCCCCTAAGTGCCTGACCCGATCTATGTTTTTCCGAAAATCTTCAATGGCTTTCAGCATTATGACGTCAACGCGATGACCTTATCTGCTCCGGCGGAAAACAACCCCTCAAACTGCTCCATAGACTTCTTTGTTCTTGCCAAGACAATGCCGGTCTGCTCTAGTTGCGCATCTGTAAGTGCAAAAACAGGGACTTTATGTTTCTGAGAAAGCGCAATAAGGCCATTGAAGTCGGACATTTGCAACAAGGGTTTCTGTGGAACGACCCCAGCATCACCATATTTCTTCTCTGGCAGCATCATGCCGCAACCGGTAAGAGCGGGAATCAATTTGTCCCGCACACCAGCCTCAATAGCATCAATCCACTTCTGGAATGCAGCGGAAGGCGTTTCTCCCTCTCTGAGCCGATACTTCTGAACTATGGTTCCAAGGAATTTTGGATTGCTCTGAGGAAATGGATATGTTGCCTTTTGGAGTACTGAAGTACTCTTAGCCTGCGATGCCCATGCTTTCCATTTTGGCAACACAGAAGCCAAAGAATCCGTAGCCATCACAGAAAAATAGTCAGGAGCCATCGGAACCAAAAAAAAGTCACTTGTCATCAACAAATTTTGATTAATTGGCCCGAGACTGGGACTCATATCAATCAATATGTAATCAATGTTGTACTTACTCGCCGTTAGCTGAAATAGATGATTCAAACTCCCAGGCAGATTTTGAAGTGTCACCAAAGAACCAGATAGCTCTTGTGCTATGCCAAGTGTTACTTCGTATTCGGCCAATCCGATATGACCAGGGATCAAGAACATATTTGGCTGCCCTGGTATAGCCTCACACTCAACCGGTTCAATTGGTACGGGGCGTGATTCAAAAGCTGGAGCTAATCCATCACGGATATTTCGTATCCCACCAGCCTCGTAAATTTTGCTGAAGTCATCTGCACCTTGAAAGCCCAACACCATGCCGGTGAGATTGCACTGCGGATCACAATCGGCCAAAAGCACCCGTTTTCCCTTATTGGCCAACATCCAGCCAAGGTTGAATGCCGTTGTTGTCTTGCTTACCCCACCCTTGTGGTTAAACAACGAAATTTGTATTGCCATTATGGAGCCCCTGAATTTATGTTTCTCAGCCTCGTCATCTACAGTCAATTTAGAGATGCGCAGACTTCGGAGGCGACATCGCGATTGAAAGCAATTAACGGGGTCAGCATCGCTATTGTTTTTTAAACGGGTTATGAATTTTCAGCACACCATCGATAACCTGCTCATGCTGCATGTCTTCGGTGGCGAGTGTTTCGCATCCGGCCGACAAAGCAGCCGCCAGGATCAGGCTGTCATAGTAGGTGTATCGGTACTTTTGCGCCAGGGCCAGCGCTTGCGCGATGGTATCCGGCATGACTGGCACGACGGTGCAGGCATCGCGGACTTCCGCAACCGCTTGCGCCACCACGTCAAAGGACAGGCCGAACTTGCGGCTCAATGTGTTGGCGAGTTCGCTCAGGACTTGTGTGCTGATAATGGGATTGTTTTGTTCGATGAGTGCGAGCGCAACGGCTTGCTTTTCCGGTTCGTCGCCGGAATAGAGGTACACCACAATGTTGGTATCGAGAAAAAGTTTATCGCTCATTGGCGGCATCGCGATTGAAGCGGTAGCCGCGAGTGGAAATGGTCGCGGCCTTGAACTGGGTCTTGCGCCTGCTTGCCTCGTTTACATCATCCAGCAAGATTACCCGCACGTTCTTGCCGTTCCAGCCTTGATATTCGCTGGGCAAGTCCACTACTCCGTCATGAGCCTTGCTGACAAATTCGATAGCTTGCATGGCCAATCTCCGTTTTGAATTCCAGATGCATTCTAGTCCGAGCAAAATAAGTTAGCCAGTACGAACAATCTGGAACAGCCGATGACATTGCATCACCCCTTCACCACCCCATCCAACCCCAGTTCCAGAATCGCCGCATCGCGCGTCAGCAGCGTCAGCCTTTCATCGTTTGCCTGCGCGATGAGCAGCCGGTCGAGCGGGTCGGCGTGTGCGCAGGTCAGGCTGCGCGCGGCTTCGATGTGGCGCGGCAGGATGGGCAGCAGGATGAAGCCTTGCGCTTCCAGTTGTTCGGTCAGGGCGGCTTGCGGCAAGGGCAGTTTGCCTTTTGTATTTTTCAGCACCATTTCCCACATGCTGGCGGCGCTCACGACGATCTCGGATTTTTCGATGAGGCGTTGCGTGGCTTTGCCCAGGCGCTTGTCCGCCGTCATCCACCAGTAGACCAGGTGGGTGTCGAGCAGGTAGCGCTTCACGACAATTGGCCGCCGGCGAGTTCGTCGGCGATGGCCGCGTTGGTTTCCGGTGCGTCCCAGTCGGCTTTTGCCTTGGGCAGCCCGGCCCATGCGCCGGGCTTGCGCGCGAATTCCTGCGCGCCGATCCGGACCAGCCTGACGACGGGAACGCCCTTGTTGGCGATGATCACGTCTTCGCCTTCCAGCGCGGCTTGCACGAGTTTGGAGAGCTGGCTTTTGGCTTCAAGCATGTTGCATTGCATGGTTAACTCCTGGAAGAAGCTTGTATCAAGCTTGAAGTTTACGCTGGCTGGCTAAGTTAGCCAATAGGCTTATTCCCTCTCCCCCAGCCCCTCTCCCGCTTGCGGGCGAGGGGGGCTCACAGCTTGCTGGCGGGACGACTGGTCAATCAAAAAATACTGGCGGGCTGTCCCATCAGGGCTTCGTTTTCCAGTTCCTGCAGGATTTCCAGCACGATGCTCGATTGCTTGGTCAGCCGGCGCAGGATGGCCGTGACTTCGTCGCGCGAAGCGCCGTTCATGGCGCTGGCTAGGAGCTCCTTGCCGATGTCGTGTAGCAGGCGATGCGCCTCCTCAAGCTGGTCGAAGGGGGCGTGTCCGCTGAATTCCTGGCCTGCGGTGTAATACCATTTACCCAGCCGGCAGGTATGGTGATCCATTTCCAGGGTCATATCGCGGATTTCGATATTGCGCGTACCGCCGAAGCTGGTGGACGTGATCTGGTCGATCAGGTTCTTGCGCCACTGGATATGGTCAAGCTGCGCCATGTGAATCAGGCCGACCGGCAGCCCCGACCAGCGCTGGTCCTTCTGGATGAAAATGAGCAGTTCGCTCAGCGTCATCGGTTTTCCCATCAGGAATCCTTGCGCTTCGGTACAGCCGGCGTGCGCCAGAAAATCGTACATGCTGGAGGTCTCGATGCCTTCCGCCACGGTGCGGATGCCCAACTGGTGCGCCATGCGGATGCTGGCCTGGGCGATGGTGGCGCATTTTTCCGAGCACGCCATGCGCTGGATCAGCCCCTGGTCGATTTTCAGGATGGAAAACGGCCATTGGCTCAACGAATCGATCGAGGCATAGCCGGTGCCGTAGTCGTCCATCGCCAGGGTGACGCCCAGGTCGGCCAGTTGATGCAGGTTTTCTTGCACCGCCGTGTCCTGGCTGTTGATGATGGACGTTTCGGTGAGCTCGACTTGCAGGCAGTGCGGATTGATCTGGCGGCTTTCGATGGCCGCGCGGATCAGATTCAGGATATGCGGCGAGTTGAAATCCTGCGCCGACAAGTTGAAGGAAACTGTCAGCGCCTCGTTGATGTCGTTGATGATGACCATATCGGCCACCAACCGGGGGAACATGGCGCGGCTTATTTCGGTGATGAAGCCGGTTGATTCGGCGAGAGGAATGAAGTCCGACGGCGGCACCAGCGTGCCGTCGGGCCTGGCCCAGCGGATGAGCGCTTCGGCACCGCTCATCTTGCCGCTGATGAGCGATATCTTGGGCTGGTAGTAGTACACGAACTCGTTGCGTGCCAGCGCCAGCGCCAGGTCGCTCAGTTTGACTTTGGATTTGTCCATGTTGTCAGTTATAGCATGACCTTTAGTCATACAGGGGCCGAAGTCTAAGTCCGTACTATGGTACAGAGTCAAGCAAGAGTGATGACATCATAATTTCCACTGCCCGCCAATCGGCCGCCATGCAGATTCAATAACGAAACTTGCCGACCCTTTCCTGAAGTTCCACGGCAAGATTCTGTAAATTCGCTGCCGCATCCGACACTGAATTCACGGCAAAACCGTTTTCCTCGGCCATCTGTGCGATATGTTCGACGTTGCGCGCAAGCTCGGTCATGGCGGCATTCTGCTCCTTGACAGAATCGGCAATGTTGTTGATGCCGGCGGAGGAGTTTTCCACCGATCTGGTCGCCGCGCCCATCACCTTGGCGACGTTTTCGGCTGCGTTCTGGCTGACGTGGAGCGAGTCCACCCCTTCCTTCACCGCGCTTTGCAGCGATTCCGACTGATGGTTGACAGCGCGGGTAACCACGTCGATTTCGTTGGCCGACAGGGCGGATTTTTCCGCCAGTTTGCGCACTTCGTCGGCGACCACCGCAAACCCCCTCCCCTGCTCGCCGGCGCGCGCGGCTTCGATGGCGGCATTGAGCGCCAGCAGGTTGGTCTGCTCGGCGATGTCGCGCACTTCCTGGGTGAGGCGGGAAATGCTGTTGGCGTCCTGGATGAACTCTTGCGAGGCTTCGGCGATGAGGCCCACCGCCTTTTCCGCCACGTCGATCGCCCCGAACAGCTGGGACAGGCTCTGGTTGCCGTCATGCGCGCGCGCCAGGCTTTCCTGGGAAAAGCCCGATACTTCGCCGGCGTTCGACGAAATCATATCCGTGCTGACGGTGACCTGCTCGATCGCAGCTGCAGATGAAGCCGCGGCTTCGCTCTGGGCCTGGGTTCCCTCGTTGACCTGTTTGGCGGCGGCCGCCAGTTGGGTCGCGGAGCCGGCCACCTGCTGGGCGTTCTGGTTGATGGAGGTGACGATTCCCTGGAAGCCGGCGATCATGCCGTTGAATACGGCGGACATCTGGCCGATCTCGTCATGGCCGCCGGACTCGGCACGCAGCGTGAGATCTTCGGTTCCGGAGACGCGCAACATGATGGCATGCAGGCTCCTTACCGGGCGCAGAATGCTGGCGGCAATACGCCAGGACAACAAGAGGGCCGTAGTGAGGGCAAGCAGGGTCAGGCCCGCCATCAACCACAATTGCCGGGCAGCCTGCCGGGCATGCTGGCTGACTGTGTCGTTCAGTTCGGTGGAGAATTTATCTTCCACCTCTTTCATCGCATTGATTTTTCCGGTGATCGCGGAGTACCAGCGCTTCGGCTCGACGCCGAAATGGCCTTCGGCCACGCGGTCGAAAGCAATTTTCCGCATCGCGCCGACTTCATTGCTGTAGTCGCCCACCATCCGGTCCTGATAATAGGCCGTCACGCCGTCCGGCGCGTAGGCGGTGAACAGGCTGAAGTAGGTGTCCTCCTGTGCGACCGCGCCGACAAAGCGCCGTAGCGATTCCGGCTCGAAACGGTCGGCGGCGAAAACCCCATTCAAGGTGGCGCGTTCCCGCCCGGCGCGTTCCTTGCCGCTCAACAGCATGTAATACGAGGTGGTGAGCCGTGCCATATCCACCTGCTTGCCGGCGTTGGTGATGTTGAAGGTTACATCCAGCAGCCCGGCGATGGCGGCCGTGTAGGCTTCGAACGAAGCCCTGGTGTCCAGCTTGAGCCCGGTGACCGTGCTGCGGAGTTCCCCCAGCTTGTCCGTCCGGGAATGGGCGGTATCCAGCGTGCTCCTGAATTTCACGTCGAAGCGGGTGGCATCGAAGCTGTCGAGGAAAGCACGGAGTTCGGCGAGCTTGCGGTCGGTGGCCGTGCGCTGGCCGTCCAGATCGGAGGCGAACCTTTCTCCCCCCGAACCGATGAACCCGGCTGACAAGCCGCGTTCCTTCTGCAATTCATGGATGAGCGCGCTGCTGCGGATGGCGAGATGGGTCAGTTCTTGCAGGGAATGGAGGCTGTCCACCACGCTGTTTTTTTCTACCACTGCCATAGCCGAAAAATAGAGCATCCCCAGGACGGGAAACAATAGCATCAGGGCCAACTTGGTCCTGATGGGCCGGTCGGATAAAAAAGAATTCATTTTTTCGCTTTCCCCAAAACAAGACATAGAGCCCAAGATGGGCCACAGTTTTTATTGTTGTTGCAATAGCCTCTATGACATGGCCACGAACGGTTTTTATTCGCCTGAACTGATGAATCCTAACCCCGTACCAAAATACGGAGTCAAGCATATAAAATGCCGTTGCCATGGCTTGACTCCGTAGCCAAGTACGGCTTGTATATTAAATTTCGGGTAGCCGCTGCGCTTATCCTTAAAAATGCCAACCGCCGATAAACGCAGATAAATGGCGACAGAACCAGCTTTGCCATTCCGGGAGTTGATAGCTTGAAACCCAGCGCCCCCTTCGATTTCAACCACTGGACGGAGCTCGCCAGGAAAGATCCGGAAGCATTTTCCCGGCAACGACGCCTATTCATCGAGGCATATATCGCGAACAAAAGCCACCTCGATCAAGCGCGGTTAAAAGCTTTCCAATTCCGCATTGACATGGAGCGCAGACGTACCTCTGTGCCATTCAAGGCATGCCTGCGGCTTTCCGCCATGATGTGGGATTCGTTCTACGAAATGAAAGATTTGGTGGATAGCGCTATGGGGCGTGATGCTGCAAGGAGGAAGCCGTCTACCGGCACTGCCCGGATTATTGCCTTCAAAAAGAGATGAGGTGGCTTGGGGACTCGGGTTTCCCTACGCACCCTGTGTGATTCAACTGCTTTTTTCAGCGGATGCGGCGCTCAGTGAAAGCGACTCGCCATAGAGCTTGCGCAAAACCGGACAGGCGTGCGGGCAATCGCGGCGGCAACTGACCACCAGGCTTTTCAGGGTTTCCTGTATCCGTCCCAGTTCCTCCAGTTGGGTTTCGATCACTTTCAGTTTTGCTTCCGCCAGCGTTTTGGCGGCGTGGCAGTTCGTGTCTTCCATATGAACGATCAGCTCGGAAATCTCGGCCAGCGAAAAACCCATCTGCTGGGCGCGCTTGATGAAGCGCATGCGCACCACGTCGCTTTCGCCATAGGCGCGAAACCCGCCCATTTTCGGCTTGCCGGGCTGGGCGATCAGGCCGCGCCGCTGGTAGTAGCGAATGGTCTCGACGCTCACGTCAACTTCGCGAGCCAGCTTGCCGATGGTCAACACACCTTTTATTTTCATGGGGAATCCCCTCTGCCTGACGCCTGTTTGGTTGTTTGTTCTCCCTACATTTTTTGCAGTGAATCCTAAACTCCGTACTCTGCTACAGAGTCAAGCGATCAAAAATGCCGTTGCCATTGCTTGACTCTGTAGCCCGGTACGGCGTGTACATTTCCCGCCTGTGTCATTTTGCATAATATCTCCCTAACTGGATTGGACCGAGTGGTTCATTATTTGTTCAGAAAGACTTTGTTTACATGGATATACAGGACATGAGGGTCTGGTTGTGCGATTTTACTGGCTGCCGCTAACCGCAGCCCTGCTGACGGCGCTGGCTGCGAGTGGGTACGGCCTTTCGCTCCAGTACCAGGCGTTCGTCTTTATATTTTTCGGCGCCACCTCGCTCGCCTGGTTGCGCTGGCGGCGCATACAGGACAACCAGCCGGCGCAGCAGTGCCGGTCAGCTCCGGACGAAATCCATTCCATCCTGTTGCGTCTCGGCGAGGCAATCGTCGGGGCCGGAGACCGCGACACATTGCTGAACCAGGTCTGCCGGATCACCGTCGATACGGGACAATTCGAAAGCGCCTGCGTGAGCCTGCTCGACCCGCACACAGGATTCCGCCGTTGCGCGGCGCTGGCGACTCGCGCCGGCCACAGCCCGGTCCGGGCGGCGTGCCAGCAGGACGGGGACGGGCCAATGGCGGCAGCCATGCGCGAAGGAACCCACCAGGTTTCTGGCTACACTTCCTGCGGAACCTGCGGTGTCGTAGCGGCGGCGGGGGCGTTCCCGCTATCAACCGGGGGCAGGGTCGTCGGTGCCCTGGGATTGCACGCGGCGCAGGCCGATTCTCTGGACTCGGAGCGGGTAAGCCTGCTGAGCTGGATGGCCGCGAGCATTTCCCACGCGCTCGACAAACTGGCGCTGGAAGAAGAACGGCATCAGGCCGACGAAAAATTGCGCATCGACTCGCTGGTTTTCGAGGAAAGCGACCAGGCGATCGTGATCTGCGATGCGGCTAACCGCATCGTTTCCGTCAACCGCGCTTTCAGCGCGATCACCGGGTACGAACTGGAAGAAGTCCGGGGGCGCAATCCCGGCCTGCTGTCGTCGGGAAAACACGAGCGGGAATTCTACCGCAAGCTGTGGGCGATTCTGAACGAATCCGGATACTGGAGCGGGGAAATCTGGAACCGGCGCAAGAACGGAAAAATCTACCCGGAGTGGCTGTCGATCAATGCCGTCCGGGACAAGGGCGCGGCGATCACGCATTACGTGGGCATTTTCTCCGACACCACCGAGCTTAAGGCAACGGCGGACCGCGTACGCCACCTGGCCCACCATGATGCACTGACCGGCCTGCCCAACCGGATCATGCTGACCGGGTGGCTGAAGCACGCCCTGGCACGCGCCAGCCGCGCCGGTAGCGAGCTGGCGGTGATGTTCCTCGATCTCGATCACTTCAAGCTGGTCAACGATACTTTGGGCCACACGGTGGGGGACGAGCTGCTCAAGGCGACGGCCGGACGGCTGGCCGGATGCGTGCGGTCAGCGGACATGGTGGCCCGGCTGGGGGGCGATGAGTTCGTCATCGTGTTGGATGACGTCACAGATAGTCAGGATGCAGTCACAGTTGCCCAAAAAATTATCGATGCTCTGGCCCAGCCGTTGATCCTGGAGCAGCACGAACTGGTCGTCACGCCCAGCATCGGCATCGGCCTCTACCCGGACGACGGCGGGGATGCGGAAACCCTGATCAAGCATGCCGATGTCGCCATGTATCGTGCCAAGGAGCGGGGGCGCAACAACTACCAGCTATTCACCGCCGACATGCATGTGCGCGCCTTCGAACGGCTGGCCATGGAGAACAGCCTGCGCAGGGCGCTGGAACGGAACGAGTTCCTGCTCCACTACCAGCCCCAGGTAGACCTTGGCTCGCGCCGCATCATCGGCATGGAGGCCCTGCTGCGCTGGCGCCAGCCGGAGGGACTGATTCCTCCCGCGCAATTCATCCCCATCGCGGAGGAAATCGGCCTGATCGTACCCATCGGCGAATGGGTGCTGCGCACCGCCTGCGCGCGCAACAAGGCCTGGCAGGATGCCGGATTCGCGCCGCTGCGCGTAGCGGTGAACCTCTCCGCACGCCAGTTCAGGCTGCCCAACCTGGTGGCGATGGTCCGCTCGGCGCTTGGCGACAGCGGTCTTGCCGCGCAATTTCTTGAGCTGGAGATCACCGAAAGCATCGCCATGGATCACATCGAGGAAACCATCGCCAAACTGGACGAACTGAAGGCGATGGGCGTGAGTATCGCCATGGACGACTTCGGCACCGGATATTCCAGCCTCGGCTATCTCAAGCGCTTCCCCATCGACCGGCTCAAGATCGACCGCTCCTTCGTGCGCGACATCACCACCGATCCGGACGACGCCACGATTGCCGTTTCCATCATCTCCCTCGCCCACGCCATGCGCTTGGGGGTGGTAGCGGAAGGGGTGGAGACCGAGGCGCAGCTCGCCTTCCTTCGCCAGCACGGCTGCGACGAAATCCAGGGTTACTATTTCAGCCCGCCGCTGGCGCAGGAAGAGTTTGCCGCGCTGCTGCGGGCAGATGGAAGCTTGCCGGAATTCGGACCGGATTCCATGGCCTACGTGCTGTGATGAGCATCAGGGTATTGATCACCGACGACCACGCGCTGGTGCGCGAAGGCCTGAAAAGTATCTTGGCAGCCACGCCGGACATGGTAGGGGGCGAAGCGGAGAACGGCTTTCAGGCCCTGGAAAAAATTCGCACCGAGCTCTGGGATGTCGTGCTGCTCGACATCTCGATGCCGGGCATGAACGGCATCGAGGTGCTCAAACTGATCAAGCGCGAATATCCGTTATTGCCGGTGCTGATGCTCAGCATGAACAGCCGCGAGCAGTACGAACCCGTTGCCCTGCGGGCCGGTGCCGCCGCGTATCTCACCAAGGACAGCGCTTCGCTGGCGATCGTGTCGGCGATACGCCAAGCCATTGGCCCGCTCGGATCGCCATCGGTTTGACGCCATTCCGGAGATTTTGTCGGGAATGCCGGATCGACACGAGAACCAAAGCTCCCGCTTGCGAGCGAAAGAGCGAACAAATTACCGGCTGATCGGCTTGTACCGTATCCGCTTAGGCTTCGCCCCTTCCTCGCCCAGTCGCTTCCTCTTGTCCGCCTCATATTCCTGGTAGTTGCCGTCGAAGAAGGTCCACCTGGAATCGCCTTCAGCCGCCAGGATATGGGTGGCGATGCGGTCGAGGAACCAGCGATCGTGGGAGATGACCAGCACGCAGCCGGCGAATTCGAGCAGTGCATCTTCCAGCGCGCGCAGGGTTTCCACGTCGAGGTCGTTGGAGGGTTCGTCCAGCAGCAGCACGTTGCCGCCGGAGATCAATGTCTGCGCCAGATGCAACCGTCCGCGTTCGCCGCCGGAGAGCTGGCCGACGAGCTTGGCCTGGTCGCCGCCCTTGAAGTTGAAGCGGCCGATATAGGCGCGCGACGGGGTTTCGTATTTGCCCACGGTGAGGATGTCGTTGCCGCCGGAGATCGCGTCGAACACGGTCTTGTCGTTCTGCAGCGAGTCGCGCGCCTGATCGACGTGCGCGATCTTGACGGTGGTGCCGATCTTGACGGTGCCGCTATCCGGCTGTTCCTTGCCGGTGATCAGCTTGAACAGGGTGGATTTGCCCGCGCCGTTCGGGCCGATGATGCCGACGATGGCGCCTGGCGGCACTTTGAAGCTGAGGTTGTCGATCAGCAGGCGATCGCCGAAGGCTTTGCTCACGCCGTCGAACTCGATGACTTCGTTGCCGAGGCGCTCGCCGACCGGGATGAAGATTTCCTGGGTTTCGTTGCGTTTCTGGTGTTCCTGCGAATTGAGTTCCTCGAAGCGGGCGATACGCGCCTTGGATTTTGCCTGACGTCCCTTGGGGTTCTGGCGCACCCATTCCAGCTCCTGCTTCATGGCCTTCGTGTGCGCGTCGATCTGCTTGTTCTCGGTCTCCAGCCGCGCTTCCTTCTGCTCCAGCCAGCTCGAGTAGTTGCCCTTCCACGGGATGCCGTGGCCGCGG
>JASJPB010000062.1:0-34645 GCA_031426915.1 Sulfuricellaceae bacterium
GTCGAGATGGGCGACGAAGCGCACGTTGGGCTTGTCGATGCCCATGCCGAAGGCCACGGTGGCCACCATCACCACGCCTTCCTCGCGCAGGAAGCGCGACTGGTGGCGCGTCCGCGTGGCGGCGTCGAGCCCGGCGTGGTAGGGCAGCGCGTCCCAGCCCTGGTCCTTGAGCCAGGCGGCGGTTTCTTCGACCTTCTTGCGCGACAGGCAATACACGATGCCGGCATCGTTGGGGTGTTCGGTCTCCAAAAAGGCCTGCAACTGCTGGCGCGCGTTGTTCTTCTGCGTCACCCGGTAGCGGATGTTGGGGCGGTCGAAGCTGGAGACGAACTGGCGCGCGTTTTCGAGCTTGAGGCGCTCCACGATTTCGCGCCGCGTCGGCGCGTCCGCCGTGGCGGTGAGCGCGATGCGCGGCACCTCGGGAAAGCGCTGGTGCAGCACCGTCAGCTCGCGGTATTCGGGACGGAAATCGTGGCCCCACTGCGACACGCAGTGCGCCTCGTCGATGGCGAACAGCGCCAGGCCGGGGCCGTCCTGCACCTGCTCCAGCGCGTTGAGGAATCCCGGCGCCAGCAGTCGTTCTGGCGCCACATAGAGCAAGTCCAGCTCGCCCCGCATCAGGCGCCCGAACACCGCGCGCGCCGTCTCGGCATCCAGGCTGGAATTGAGGAAGGCGGCCCTGACGCCGAGCTGGCGCAAGGCATCCACCTGGTCCTGCATCAGCGCGATCAGCGGCGACACCACGATGCCCACGCCGGGCCGCAGCAGGGCGGGGAGCTGGTAGCACAGCGACTTGCCGCCGCCGGTAGGCATCAGCACCAGCGCGTCGCCGCCCGCCGCGACATGCTCGACGATGGACTGCTGCTCGTCGCGGAAGGCGCTGTAGCCGAAAATATCCTGGAGAATTTGCTGGGCGGAACGGGATGGCATAAGAGTGGGAAGTTGAACGGAAAAAACGCTAGTTTACCTGTTCAAACTGTTGCTAACCCAATTCACTCAGCGGGCGTGGTTTGGCGAGGCCGTAGCCCTGCATGTAATCGACGCCGAGCTGGTTCAGCGTGTGCAGGATGGCCTGGTTTTCGACGAACTCGGCAATGGTTTTTCTTCCCATGACATGACCGATATGGTTGATCGACTCGACCATCGCGTAATTGACAGGGTCGGTAGCAACGTCCTTGACGAACATGCCGTCGATCTTGAGAAAATCGACCGGCAGATTCTTGAGGTAGGCATAGGAGGAAAAGCCGCTGCCGAAATCATCGAGGGCGAATTTACAGCCGAGGCTCTTGAGGCGGTTGATGAAGTGCGTGGCCTTGTCGAGGTTGGCGATGGCTTCCGTTTCCGTGATTTCGAAACAGATTTTTTCGGGCGGAATCGCGAATTCCCGGAGCTGGCTTTCGATGTGTCCGAGGCAGCCGTCATCGCCCAGGGAACTGCCGGAAAGGTTGACCGAGCCGAGTTCCAGCACCGCCAGATGGGCGGGGTGTTCGGCCAGCCAGCGAAAATAGGCGCTGACCACCCAGCGGTCGATCATGGCGATCAGATTGTAACGTTCGGCGGCGGGCAGGAAAGCGCCCGGCGCAATGAGCCGGCCTGACTCGTCGATCATGCGGAGGAGTATTTCGTAATGGCTGACCAGATCCGCTGGCGCATTGCGGTGAACGATGGGCTGATAATGAAGCACCATGCGCTGCTCTTCCAGCGCCCTGGTGATGCGCGGCATCCACTCCATTTCGCCATGGCGCGCATGCAGCGCCTGATCCGCATCGTCGTGAACGTAGATGCGCTTGCGTCCGGCTTCTTTCGCCATGTGGCAGGCCGCATCGACGCGGCTCATGACGTGCATCACGGATTTGCAGTGGGGTCCGATGCCGATCAGGCCAATGCTGATGCCGATGTTGAAGGTTTTATCCTCCCAGGCGAAACGGAAATGCTGTGTCATTTCCTGGATCTGGTTGGCAATCACAAGCGCCTGCCGGGTCGAGGAATTTTGCAGCAGAAGACCGAATTCGTCGCCACCGATCCTTGCCAGAACGTCATCCTGACCGAGCAGGCCGGTCAAGCGGGCGGCGTATTGCTTCAACAGCTCGTCGCCGGCAACATGACCGCAGGTGTCGTTGATGACCTTGAACTGGTCGAGGTCCATGTACAGCAGGCTGTGCTCGATACCGCTTACCTGGGCACCATGAATCGCCTGCCGGATGCGGTATTCGAACTCGCGACGGTTGAAAATGCCGGTCAGGACATCATGCGTGGCTTGATGAGAAAGCAGATTGGCGAGATCGTGGGTCTGGGTCACGTCGCGCAACACCAGCACGACGCCCGAGGCACGTCCATTCTGGTCACGGATCGGCGCGGCATTGGGTTCGAGATAAAGTTCGCTTTGGTCCTGGCGCGCCAGGACAAGGGTATGAAACTGCGCCGCAAGCCCGCCCTCGCGCAATGCATGTTCCACCAGGTTGCCGGCCGGTTCCCGGCTCTCCTCGAACAGCAGGGTGCCCAGTTGCGTCAGCGGCATCGACCTGGCTGCCTCCAGGCGCAGGGCAAAAATCCGTTCCGCGACCGGGTTCAGGTACTCGATCCGTCCCTCGACATCCGTGGTTATCACGGCATCGCCGATGGAGGAAAGCGTGACCTGCGCTTTTTCCTTTTCGCTGAAGAGATTGCGGTTGGCTTGTTCCAGTTGCTCGATCAGACTGTTGTTGTCGATCGCGATGGCGACCTGGCTCGCCAGCAAAACCAGCAGATCAAGATCGCGCCGGTCAAAATCGCGCCCACCGATCTTGTTGATGCCCGCGATGCCGCCGAGAAAATGGTTGCGGCCCACCATGGGCACGAGGATGACGCTGCCAACTTCCTTTTCCCACTTGTTGCGTTCTTCTTCGTCCAGCTCTTCCAGAACACCGTGCCACCAGGGACGTTGATGTTTCCACACCCAACCGCAGATACCCAGATTGAGGTCCAGGCTTTCGCCGACAATTTCCTCGGCATTCAGGCCGCAGCCGGCACGATAGGTATAAGTCGAACAGTTCTCGTCCAGCACCGGGATCAGGACGGTTTCAGCCTTGATCAGTCCCTGGGCGAAGGTGGCGACCATCTGGAAAATGCCGCCAAGGTCGAAGCGCTCGCGCACCGCCGTGACCACCTCCTTGAACAGGGCAATCTGTTGGTCGCGTTTATACAACTCATCTTCGAGCTTGATGACCTTGCTGTTTTCAGACTTGCTTAGAGGTTCGCTCATTATCCCGACAAAAGTAAACTTTCGACCATGTCAAAGTATAGCCCGAATTATCCTGGAAACGACAGAAGGACGAGGGGGCGCAATAGCCAACAGAAAACCCCCACGCTGCTTAAGACAAGTGTGGCGGGAAAAGCTATAGTGACAGACAAGGGTGCCCGGCTCGATAACACTTCTCTTCAAGATATGAGAACCATGGTTGACGAACACGATAAGTCTGCGCATAAACCGCTGCTTGCACCTCTCTTCCAGAGATGGGATAGCCTGTATCGCGAACTGGTCGAACTTTTTCCCCACAAGATATTCATCAAGGACCGGGAATCCGTTTACCTCTATTGCAGTGAGAACTACGCGCGCGACCTTGGCATGCGCCCCGAGGAAATCGTCGGCAAAACGGATTTCGACTTGCATCCCCATGAGCTGGCCGAGCGATACCGCGAGTTCGACCGCCGCATCATCAGCGAAGGCGTCAGCAGCAGTGCAGAGATGCCCTATGCCATGGCAGGGAAGTTGAGCTGGAGCCATGTCACCAAAGCCCCCTTGCGCGACGAATCCGGCGCGATCGTGGGTGTAATCGGCCTGTTCGACGACATTACCGCGCTCAAATCGAGCCAGCTTGCGCTGACCGAAGAGAAGGCATTCACCGATGCCTTGATCGAAAGCCTGCCGGGCGTATTTTACCTCTTCGACGAAAACAGGCGCTTCATCCGCTGG
Source organism: Sulfuricellaceae bacterium (assembly GCA_031426915.1). Taxonomy (GTDB): domain Bacteria; phylum Pseudomonadota; class Gammaproteobacteria; order Burkholderiales; family Sulfuricellaceae; genus Sulfurimicrobium. The sequence continues at coordinate 3,953 of JASJPB010000062.1, forward strand.
AACAGGAACCAGGAAGAACTGACCGGCCTTTCTTCCGAGCAAATGAGGCAAACCCCCGCCTTGGGCACCATTTACGAACAGGATCGCCCCCTCATCGCGCGCAAGATCGAGGAAGTGTTTGCAACCGGCTATGCTGAAGCGGAAGCGCGCTTGTTGAACAGCAACGGTGCCGCGCGGCAGCACTTCTTTACCGGCAAGCTGATCGAAATCGGCGGCAAACGCTTCGTGGCCGGCATGGGCGTCGACATCAGCGAGCGCGTGCGCGCGGAAGAAGCGCTGAAAATGTCCGAGCGCTGTCAGAAAGCGATTCTCGACAACATTCCGGACATTGCCTGGCTCAAGGACATCGACAGCAATTACATCATGGTCAACAGCGCGGTCGGAAAGGCGTTCAGCCTGGCACCGGATGAATTTCCCGGCAAATCCGATCGCGATTTCTTTCCGGTGGAAATGGCCGCGCTCTACCGAAAGGACGATCTCGAGGTCATCTCGACCGGAAAAGGCAAGCGCGTCATCGAACCCTGGCAGGGCAAGGACGGGAAACAGGTCTGGATCGAAACCATCAAGGCGCCCATATTCAACCAGGCAGGCGAGGTTATCGGCACCACCGGCATCGCGCGCGACATCACCGAACGCAAGCTGGCCGACGACAAATTGCGGCTGCTGGCCAAGGTATTCGAATCCAGCAGCGAAGCCATCGTGATCACCGATGCCGGCAATCACATCATCACCGTCAATGCCGCTTTCACGCAGCTCACCGGCTATACGCCGGAGGAAGTGCTGGGCAGGAACCCCGGCATGCTTTCCGCTGGCCACGAATCGAAAGAATTCTTCCGGGACATGTGGCATGCCATCAATGAAATTGGCCACTGGCAAGGCGAGATATGGGATCGCCGCAAGGACGGCGGCCTCTATCCAAAATGGCTCACCATCGACGTGCTGCACGACGAATACCAAGCCATCACCCATTACATCGGCGCATTCTCGGACATCAGCGAGCGCAAGGTCACGGAAGAGCGCATCCGCCATCTGGCCCAGCACGACATCCTCACCGGCCTGCCCAACCGGATCCTGTTTTCGGATCGCCTGGAGCAGGCCATCGCCAATGCCAGCCGGCACCAGAAACGCTTGGCGCTACTGTTTATCGACCTGGATCATTTCAAGAACATCAACGACTCCATGGGGCACCATTACGGCGACCTCCTGCTACAGGAGATGGCGCGGCGCCTCCAGTCGCTGCTGAGGGAATCGGACGTGGTCTGCCGTCAGGGCGGAGACGAATTCATCCTGATTCTGCAGGACATCAGGACGGCGGAAGAAGTGGCGCATATCGCGGAAAAACTGGTTTCCTCCCTGTCCCTGCCGGTGCAACTGAAAGACAACGAGGTAACGATTTCATCGAGCATCGGCATCGCGCTGTATCCGGAGGATGGCAACGACGAACAGACCCTCATCAGCAATGCCGATGTCGCAATGTACCACGCCAAACAGTCCGGACGTTCGCAGTACCAGTTTTTCGTGAAGTCGCTCAACGAAGCCGTCCACGAGCGCCTGGCGATTGAAAACGGCTTGAGGAAGGCGCTGCTGAATCACGAATTCGTGCTTCATTACCAGCCTCAGATCGACCTCGCCAGCGGCACGGTGATCGGGGCTGAAGCGCTGATCCGCTGGAACCACCCGGAACAGGGTTTGATCATGCCCGGGCGCTTCATCGCCATCGCCGAGGACAGCTGCCTGATCGTGCCGATAGGCGACTGGGTACTGAAGGAAGCGTGCCGGCAGGCAGTTATCTGGCACAAGGAGGGACTGTCCAGTCTGGTTGTCGCCGTGAACCTTTCGGCGGTGCAGTTCAAGCGCGGCGACCTGGAGCAAAGCGTCGCCTCGGCGCTCGCGGAATCCGGCCTCGAACCGGCCTTTCTCGAACTCGAACTGACCGAATCCATCCTGATTCAGGATACCGACAAGATGCTGGGAATTTTGCAGCGCCTTAAAGCACTCGGCATCAGGTTTTCGATCGACGATTTCGGTACCGGCTATTCGAGCCTCGCCTATCTGAAGCGCTTCGCCGTGGACAAGCTGAAAATCGACCAGTCCTTTATCCGCGACATGACCGAGAACCAGAACGATGCAGCCATCGTGCGCGCCATCATCCAGATGGCCAGAAGCCTGTACCTCAAGACCATCGCCGAGGGCGTCGAGTTCGAGCATCAGCTGACATCGCTTCACCTGCAGCAATGCGACGAGGTTCAGGGCTACCATTTCGCGCGGCCGATGCCGGCCGGGGAGTTTTCACGCTACCTTGCGGGCAAATAAAACCTTGAAAACTCAGTTAGCCACAGAGATCACAGAGTTCACGGAGAAACCCGCTTCATCTCTGTGACCTCTGTGATCTCTGTGGCTTGAATTAAGCTTGGAAAAAAGCCATCAGCCTTCGGCAATGCGCCTGGCGATATGCTCCAGCGCGGCGTCAACCTCGTCGATCAGGATCAGGCACAGGTCGCCGGGCTGGAGACGTGCAAGGGCGGTATCGATAGCCAGGAATTCGCCCCGGATTTCCTCGATGGCGGTGGTGCGCGCGGCATTTTCCAGACCCTGCTGAAGTAGCAGCAGCACCTCGCCGTCGGCACGGCCGCGCTGGCACTGGTCCTGATACAGGATCACATCGTCGAAGGCGCCACCCAGAATCTCGGTCTGGTTGCGGATATCCTCGTCGCGCCGGTCGCCCGCGCCGCTGATCACGACCACCCTGCGCCTGGCCGGCATCGGCTCGATGGCTTGCACCAGTGCCTGGATCGCATCGGGGTTGTGCCCGTAGTCCGCAATCAGCGTGGCGCCCCGGTAGTCGAAGCGGTTGAAGCGGCCCGGCGCGGTCCGGGCATCGTTGACGAAGCTGGAAAGGCCCGTGCGTATGACATCCCAGTCCAGGCCCAGGGCCCAGGCGGCGGCCGTGGCGGCCATCGCGTTTTCGACCTGGAAGCTGATCGCGCCATTCCAGGTAAGGGGTATCTGCGCCAGGGCGATACGCTGTTCAAAGCTACCCTCTGCCGCGACAATGACGTCGCCATCAACGTGCACCACGCGCTGGCCGCGCGCGCGGTGGGTGGACATGACGGGATGATGGGGGTCGCTGGTGAAAAATATCACCGCACCCGGACAGGCGTCGGCCATCCTGGCCACGATCGGGTCAGCCGCGTTGAGAACCGCGGCGCCGTTGGGCGCAACGTTCTCGACCACCACCCGTTTCACCACCGCCAGATCCTCGACCGTGCTGATATAGCTCAGACCCAGGTGATCGCCCATGCCGATGTTGGTCACTACCGCCACGTTGCAACGGTCGAATGCCAGGCCTTCCCGCAGCACGCCGCCGCGCGCGGTTTCCAGCACGGCCGCGTCGACATAGGGATGAAGCAGCACGTTGCGCGCGCTCTTGGGTCCGCTACAGTCGCCGGTGTCGATGCGCCGCCCCTGGATATAGACGCCATCCGAATTGGTCATGCCGACACGCAGCCCATTGCAGCCGAGCAGATGGGCAATCAGGCGCACAGTCGTGGTTTTGCCGTTGGTGCCGGCCACCGCCACCAGCGGGATGCGGCCATCTTCGCCGTCGCCGAACATGCTGGAGACAATCGCCTCCCCTACCGCGCGCCCCTTGCCGAACGAGGGTTGCAGGTGCATGCGCAGACCGGGCGCGGCGTTGGCTTCGATCACCGCCCCGCCTTGTTCCTCGAGCGATTTATGCACGCTGTCGCACACCACGTCCACGCCGCAGATGTCGAGCCCGACCATGCGGGCCGCGTCCACGGCGCGCGCGGCCAGTTCCGGATGAACATCGTCGGTCACGTCGGTCGCGGTGCCGCCGGTGCTCAGGTTGGCGTTATTGCGCAGCAGCACCAGCGCGCCCTTGGCTGGCACGGTATCCGCGGCATAGGACTGACTGGTGAGCGTGGCCAGCGCGATATCGTCGAAGCGGATCTTGGTGAGAGAGGTCGCATGCCCCTCGCTACGGCGCGGATCGCTGTTGACCTGATCGACCAGTTCGCGAATGCTGTGCACGCCGTCGCCGATCACATGCGGGGGCTCGCGCCGGGCCGCCGCGACCAGGGTCTTGCCCACTACCAGCAGGCGGTAGTCATAGCCGGGAACGTAGCGCTCGACCATGATATCCGAGCTCATTTCGGAAGAAGCCGCAAACGCCGCCAGCACCTGTTCGCGGGTCTCGATATTGACCGCCACGCCCTTGCCCTGGTTGCCGTCGCGCGGCTTGATCACCACCGGGCCGCCGATTTCGCATGCCGCCGCCCAGGCGTCTTCCGCATCCGAAACCGAGCGCCCGAAAGGCACAGGAACCCCGGCCGCATCGAGCAGCTTCTTGGTCAGCTCCTTGTCCTGGGCGATGGATTCGGCGATGGCGCTGGTGTTATCCGTCTCGGCCGCCTGGATGCGGCGCTGGCGGCTGCCCCAGCCGAACTGCACCATGCTGCCCGAGGTCAGACGCCGGCACGGAATCCCGCGCGCGACCGCCGCCTGCGCGATGGCGCCGGTGCTGGGCCCCAGGCGCTCGTCCTCGTCCAGCTCGCGCAGCTGATGCAGCACGCCGGCGAGATCGAACGGAGTGTCATCGAGCGCCGCCTGGCACAGCGTCTGCGCCAGCTCCAGTGCAAGTCGGCCGACCTTTTCCTCGCTGTATTCGACCACCATCTGGAACAGGCCGGTTTCGGTTGTTGCAGCGGTGCGACTGAACGTCACCGGACAGCCCGCATGCACCTGGAGGCCGAGTGTGGCAAGCTCCAGCGCATGCACCATGGTGACCGCCTCATCATGACCGGCGGGGCGCAAAGGTCCGATTTCAGGGAACCTTGCCCGCAACCTGACCTCGAAGCCCGGTATGTCGGCAATCGAACGCTCTTCCCCGATGCAGGACACGATGGCTTCAATGGCAGTGCGCCTGCTCCACAGGTTGGGGCCGCGCAACGCCCGAATGCGTGATACTTCCATGTTAATTCCCTGTATGACCCGGCCTTCTTCGCGGCCTGTTTGGATACTTCTTGATTTAGACCTCGAAGGTCTCGATGCCGGCACGAATCAGGTCCGGGGACAATCCCAACGCCCATGCCACCCCGACCGAGGCCAGAACGTTCTCGACGGCGAAACCATCCGGCCCGGCGGCAACCAGCGGGATAGCGCTTACTGCGGAAAGCGCAAGCTCGTCCTTGCCTGTAGCCAGCACGATCCGTCCCTCGCGCGCATAGACCGCCCGACCGCCCTCGGCGCAATGCTCGGCAATGGCGGGAACATCCGGGCCGGAGCCGAAATAGATCACTTCGCCGTCGCACAGCGAGGCCATATCCACCACCAGCGGGTCGCCGGCATTAAGCACCGCCGCGCCGCCGGGAAGCACCAGATCGATCTGGGTGCGCAGCACGTTGAACACCTGCTCGGGCGTCTCGATGTAATACTTGCCGAAGTGTCGGGCGGGATCGATGTTGGTCACCACCCCCACCTGGCAGCGGTCGTAGGCGAGGCCCTCGCTCAGGATCGCGCTGCTGCCGTTCTCGAACACGGCGGCTTCGACCGCAGGATTGAGCAGCACCTTGTGCGCGGCATCCCAGTTGGCGCGATGGCCTTTCTCGACCAGGCGCCGGCCCAGATACAGCCCGTCGCCGCAGGCCAGGCCCACATGCTTGCCGCCGAGGTGAAGCAGCGACGCCACGATGCGCGCCACCACGGTTTTGCCCCTGCTTCCGGTGATGCCGACCACCGGAATGCGGCCGTTCTCGCCTTCCGGAAACAGGCTGTCCACGATTGCCCGTCCCACCGGACGCGGCTTGCCCTGCCCGGGCTTGAGATGCATCAGCAGGCCGGGACCGGCGTTGACTTCCACGATCGCGCCGCGCTGCTCGTCGAGGGGGCGCGAAATATCCTCGGCCACCAGATCGACACCGGCAATATCCAGCCCCACGATGCGGGCAGCGAGCGCAACCGCCGCAGCCACGTCGGGGTGGACCAAATCGGTGACGTCGAAACCGACATTGCCGGTACGCATGATCAGCACCTGCTTGCCGTCAGGCGGTATCGACTCCGGCCCAAGACCCTGGCGCGAAAGTTCGAGCCTGGCCACCGGATCGGTATCCAGGCAAATCACATCGAGCGGGAATTCCTCGGCTTCGCCACGGCGCGGATCGGTATTGATCTGGCTGTCTATCAGCTCGACCATGGTCGAGCGGCCGTCGCCCACCACCGACGTGGTTTCGCCCCGGGCCGCCGCCACCACGCGCCCGGCGACAACCAGCAAACGGTGTTCGTCTCCACGCACGAAGCGCTCGACGATGACCCCGGTGCCCTCGTTGAGCGCTGCGGTGTAGGCAGTCTCGATCTCCTCGCGCGTGCTCAGGTTGGTGAACACGCCGCGACTGTGGTTCCCGTCGCAGGGCTTGACCACGACCGGGACGCCAACCTCACCGGCGGCTTCCCACGCGTCCTCCGGGCTATCGACCGAGCGCCCCTCGGGTACCGGCACGCCGCAGGATTGCAACAGGGTCTTGGTCAGATCCTTGTCGCGCGAAATGCTCTCGGCGATGGCGCTGGTCTGGCCGGTTTCGGCAGTCCAGATGCGACGCTGGCGGGCACCGTAGCCCAGTTGCACCAGGTTGCCCTCGGACAGCCGGATGGCCGGGATGCGCCTGTCCTTGGCGGTGGCGGCATCGACGATGCAGCCGGTGCTGGGTCCCAGCAACAACGACTCGGCCATGTCGCGCAGGCGTTCGACTGTGGCAGGCACATCGAAGGGGCGATCCTGGACCGCCGCCATCACCAGATCCCGGCCGGCCTCCAGCGCGGCGCGGGTAACTTCCTCGCCCCACGCCCGCACCACGACCTTGTACACACCTCGCGTCGAGGTCTCGCGCGCCTTGCCGAAGCCGCCCGGCATACCGGCCAGATTTTGCAACTCGAGCGTGACATGCTCAAGAATGTGCCCCGCCCAGGTGCCGTCGCGCAAGCGTTGCAGGAAGCCGCCGCGCTCGCCGATGCTGCAGCGGTGCTCGATCAGCGAGGGCAGCAATGCTGTCAGGCGCTCATTGAATCCGGGGATGGTATTGGAAGGCGAATCCTCCAGGGCACCAATGTCGACCCACGCTTCAAGAACCGGACGATACGTCCACATATTCGGTCCGCGCAGCGACATGACCTCGAGAAATTCCATCTAAATTCTTTCCATATTGCAAAACATAAGGTTGGGGGGCGAAGACAATAATCCAGCTTGGGTGTCTGTCGCAATCTTAACGTCACATAAGGCTAAACGGTTTACCGGAAAAAGCAAAGAATCCTGAAACACGCTCCACCTCGCCCAAGCGCCGAAACCGGGGTAAACTCCACTCCAATGAATACCGCCACTCCCCTTTCCGCCCCAACAGGCAAATACCTGCCCGACACCTGGCGTGCCGAAGTTGAACCGCAACTTGCCGACCAGGAACAAATCCTGGCCTGGCTGGAAGTGGATCTCGATGCCCGGCTCCATTTTACGCCGGGTCTGCTGCTGGTGACCAATCTCAGACTGCTGGCCAGGACATCCTCCGGAACAGGCTGGCAGGATTGGCCCTACCGCGAGCAACTCGCGCTCGATCATCACGACCACGCCGGCGTGGGTAGCCTCGAGCTGCATGACGCCCAGGGCCGCCTCGCCTGCTGGCGCTATACCCTGGGCCACAATGTCGCGGCGCTGCGGTTGATCGAACACTTCGAGCAGCAACTCGACAGCCATACGACCGGGCGCACCGTCCCGCCTTCGGATGAGGCCATCTGCCCCAACTGCAAGGCGCCGCTCCCGGCATATGAGGACGAATGTCCGGTGTGCATGCGGGAAATCCATACCCCGCCCTCGACCTGGACCCTGTTCCGCCTGTGGCGTTTCGCCAAGCCCTACAGCGGCCAGCTGCTGGCCGGCTTTCTGCTCATGCTGGCATCCACGGCTGCCACGCTGGTGCCGCCCTATCTCACCATGCCGCTCATGGACAAGGTGCTGATTCCGTTCCAGAACGGCAAGCCCATCGACATCGGCCTGGTCACGCTGCTGCTCGCCGGACTGCTGGGTTCGGCCCTGCTCGCATGGAGCCTGGGCTGGGCGCGCACCTATATCCTGGCCCTGGTGAGCGAGCGTATCGGTGCCGACCTGCGCACCACCACCTACGAACACCTGTTGCGGCTTTCGCTGGAATATTTCGGCGGCAAGCGCACCGGCGACCTGATGGCGCGCATCGGCTCGGAAACCGACCGCATCAACGTCTTCATCTCGCTGCACCTGCTGGACTTCGCCACCGACGTGCTGATGATCGTTCTCACCGCGGCCATCCTGTTCTCGATCAACCCCTGGCTGGCGCTGGTTACGCTGCTGCCGCTGCCCTTCATCGCCTGGATGATCCACGTGGTGCGCGACCGGCTGCGCACCGGTTTCGAGAAAATCGACCGGGTCTGGTCGCAAGTCACCAACGTGCTCGCCGACACCATCCCCGGCATCCGCGTGGTCAAGGCCTTCGCACAGGAAAAACGCGAGGCGGAGCGCTTCCGCGACGCCAACAAGCACAACCTTGCGGTCAACGACAAGCTCAACAAGACCTGGTCGCTGTTCACCCCGACCGTCTCGCTGCTGACCGAAATCGGCCTGCTGGTGGTATGGGCCTTCGGCATCTGGCAAGTCTCGCGCAACGAAATCACGGTGGGCGTGCTGACCGCTTTCCTGGCCTACATCAGCCGTTTCTACTCGCGCCTCGACTCGATGAGCCGCATCGTTTCGGTGACGCAGAAAGCCGCCGCCGGCGCCAAGCGCATCTTCGACATTCTCGATCACGTTTCCAGCGTGCCCGAACCGGCCAACCCGGCTCACCTGGCCCGGCTATCCGGCCAGATCGAGATCCGCGACGCCGGGTTCCGCTACGGCAACCGCGCCGTGATCCGGGGTGTCGACCTGACCATCGCGCCGGGCGAAATGATCGGCCTGGTGGGCCACAGCGGATCGGGCAAGAGCACGCTGGTCAACTTGATCTGCCGCTTTTACGATGTCACCGAGGGCGCGATCCGGGTCGATGGCGTGGACATCCGCTCCCTGCCGGTGGCCGAATACCGCTGCCATATCGGCCTGGTGCTGCAGGAACCCTTCCTGTTCTTCGGCACCATCGCCGAGAACATCGCTTACGGCAAACCGGACGCGAGCCGCGAGGAAATCGTCGCCGCCGCCCGCGCCGCGCACGCCCACGAGTTCATCCTGCGCCTGCAGCATGGCTACGATTCGCTGGTCGGGGAACGCGGACAGGGTCTCTCGGGCGGCGAGCGCCAGCGCATCTCCATCGCCCGCGCATTGCTGATCGACCCGCGTATCCTGATCCTCGACGAGGCCACCTCGTCGGTCGACACCGAAACCGAAAAGGAAATCCAGAAAGCACTGGACAACCTGGTGCGCGGCCGCACCACCATCGCCATCGCGCACCGCCTCTCCACGCTACGCCAGGCCGACCGGCTGGTGGTGATGGATCGCGGCCAGATCGTCGAGATCGGCCATCACGATCAGCTCATGGCGCGCCAGGGCGCCTATTTCCGCCTTTACCAGGCACAGGCGCGCAACGTCGACACCGACCTCGGCGACATTATTTGTGACACAGAGAAGACGCATGGAAACAGAAAAGCCGACGCCTGATTTCCGGCTCAGCCGCAACCCTTTCGGGAAACTGGCATGCACCATGCCGGACGGAGCAGTCCACCAGGGCGTGGTACCGGTGCGCGCCTTTCCCATCGCCGCCCCGGAAACGGGCATCGCGCTGGTCAGCAGCGACGGCCACGAGCTGGCCTGGATCGAGCGCCTGTCGGACTTGCCCGAAGCGACACGCACGCTGCTGGAGGAAGAACTGGCCAGCCGCGAATTCATGCCCGAAATTCGCAGCATCCGCCAAGTCTCCAGCTTTGCCACGCCCAGCACCTGGCAGGTCGAGACCGACCGCGGCGAAACCAGCTTCGTGCTCAAGGGGGAAGACGACATCCGCCGCATCAGCGCCTCCACGCTACTCATCGCCGACAGCAACGGCATCCACTTCCTGCTGCGCGATCTGCAAGCGCTGGACAAACCCAGCCGCAAACTGCTGGACCGCTTCCTGTAGCCTGACCCAAGGGGTGAGGGCATACGCATGAAGGCCATGATTCTGGAAGCGCAACGCCAGCCATTACGGCTGGCCGAACTTCCCCGGCCCAAACCCGGAACTGGCGAAATCCTGCTTAAGGTACATGCCTGCGGCGTATGCCGTACCGATTTGCACGTAATGGACGGCGATCTGCGACAACCAAAGCTGCCGCTCATTCTCGGCCATGAAATCGTAGGCATCGTGGTGGAAAAAGGCGCGCAGGTGGAGCGTTTTTCCCTCGGGCAGCGCGTCGGTGTGCCCTGGCTCGGTCGCACCTGCGGCCATTGCCGCTATTGTGCGAGCGGCCGCGAAAACCTTTGCGACGAGGCGGAGTTCACCGGCTATACACGGGATGGCGGTTACGCCGAATTTACGCTGGCCGACCAAAGTTATTGTTTCCCCTTGCCGGACGCATACTCCGACGCCGAATGCGCGCCGCTGCTTTGCGCCGGTCTGATCGGCTACCGCGCGCTGGTCGCAGCCGGCGATGCGAAACGGCTCGGCATCTACGGTTTCGGCGCGGCAGCGCACATCATCGCTCAGGTAGCCCGCTGGCAGGGGCGGGAGATATTTGCCTTCACCAGGCCGGGCGATGCGGATGGACAGCGTTTCGCCCGCGAAATGGGGGCCGCCTGGGCGGGAGGCTCCGACCAGGCGCCGCCGCAGGAGCTGGACGCCGCGATTCTGTTCGCGCCGGTCGGCGCGCTGGTACCGCAGGCGCTGCGCCACACGGCAAAAGGCGGGACGGTGGTATGCGCCGGCATCCACATGAGCAATATTCCGGAATTTCCCTATTCCCTGCTGTGGGGGGAGCGCAGCGTGCGCTCCATCGCCAATCTCACCCGCCGCGATGGCGAGGCGTTTCTCGATATCGCACCCAAGGCCGGGGTCAGAACAGTGGTCGAAACATTCAGCCTGGAATCGGCCAATGAAGCCCTGCAGCGCCTGCGCGCAGGGGAGATACGCGGCGCAGCCGTTCTGAGCATGGAGTAGTGGAAAATTTAAGCCGCGGCGTGCTTGCCGGACGACAGGATGGCGTAGCATATTGATACAGGCTTGCACGAAGACTCAGCCATCCTCAAGCCTCATACGTTCAGACTCCCCATGCAACCACTCCAAGGAGACCCATCATGAGTACCAGATCGATTCCCCCCGGTTTTCAACCTGTCCGCCATGATCGCTTGCTGCAGGAATATGAGCATGACAACTATAAAACCAAGGGACATCTGCCGGAACCGAGCGTCTGCTCGCAATGCGGCGCGGTTTTCCATGGCGGACGCTGGCAGTGGGGCGAAACTCCGGCAGGTGCACATCAAGCAACCTGCCCTGCCTGCCATCGCCTGCACGACGACTTTCCGGCCGGTTTTCTTTCCCTGGGAGGACCATTTTTCCTGGCTCACAAGGACGAGCTCATGCATCTGGTTCGCAACGAGGAACAGCGCGAAAAGGCGGAGCATCCGCTCAAGCGCATCATGGCAGTGGAAGAACATGACGGAGAGGTGCTGGTAAAGACGACCGACATCCATCTTGCACGCGGCATCGGCGAGGCCATCCACCATGCCTATCAGGGGAAACTGGAATTCCATTACAACCCCGAGCAAAACCTGCTGCGCGTCCACTGGACCCGCTGACCCTATCCTCGCGAGGTGGCGACCACTGATGTCTAAGAGCCTATTTCAGGAGGTTTCATGCCCAGCGTTGTATGGCGCGCGTATCTCGGAAAACATCGCCAGCCGTACCTGGCACGAGTTCGAAGGCAGCGGCGTCCTGACGCCGGAGCGCATGCTCGGCACCGGTTGGGATGGACTTGTCGCCATTCTCGACCATGGCGGATATGTGCGCTACGACTACAAGACCGCCACCAAGTTGCTCGACATAAATCACGCCCTGCTCGACGGCTATGGCGGGGATCTCAATGCGCTTCACGCCGCCGCGGCAGATTCCGGCGATCTGGAACGGCGCCTCAAGGACTTGGGCAAAGGCATCGGCAAGGTAACGGTTGACATTTTCCTGCGTGAATTGCGCGGCAGATGGAAGAAAGCCGAGCCAGCGCTTTCACCGCTGGCTTTCATGGCGGCACGGGCGTTGGGCTATTTCCCCAGCGGGACCCGCGATGACCAGGCTCTCACCAGCCTGCAGCGTTTGTGGAGCGAACAAGGAATGGCGGCGGAAAGTTTTCCCGATTTCGAGGCGGCGCTGGTTCGGAAGGGGCTCTGCCTGCGCCACCATTCGAGCCGCAACACTCGACATGATCGGCTGGTGATCCGGACGTAGTGCCGGCCTGGAACAAGTTCGGGATGCGTCAAGCTGCGCGATGCAAGTTCAGTGACGCATTCCGCCATGCTCAGAACACATGCAACGGGCCGGTTTATGTCCGTCAAACGGCAATCCGTGCAAACCCGTATAGTCGGAGGCCGAATGCTGTCAGCTGCGCAATCCGCCCGCCTCGGCAATACGCGCCAGGTCGAGCAGATTGTTCGCGCCCGTCTTGCGCATGAGCCGCATTTTGTAAATCTCCACGGTGCGATGGCTGATGCCCAGGCGACGCGCGATTTCCTTGTTGGGCAGCCCTTCGACGGCCAGGGCCATCACCTCTTTTTCGCGCTCGGTCAGCGTGGCCACGCGCTCTGCGGCTGTTTGATGCGTCTCGGCCCGGGTACTCAGCCTTGCGCTTTCAAGCAGCGCGGCCTGCACGCTCTCGCGCAGCGCCGCAGCGGTGACCGGTTTGGTCAGGAAGTCGACCGCGCCGGCCTTGATGGCGCGCACGCTGAGCGGAATGTCGCCGTGGCCGGTGAGGAAGATCACCGGCAGCAGGACGCTGCGTCTTGTCAATTCGGCCTGCAACTGCATCCCGTCCATGCCGGGCATGCGGATATCGACGATAGCGCAACTGCGCGCCACCGGCCGGCAGCCTGCCAGAAAGTCCTCCGCACTGGCGAAGGTTTCGACAGTGATGTCGTCCTGTTCGAGCAGCAGCGTCAGCGCATCCCGTACCGCGGAATCGTCGTCGACCACGAAGACTGTCGTGCTGCCGTTCATCCTAGAAACCTCAGTTGGACGGGGTGGAGTGTGCGGTTTTTGCGAGCTTTCGCCTGACGGCGAAATGCCTGCTTACCCCATTTGGGATGCAGGGCAAGGGGCAACGACGCGGAATGGTTATTCCATTCCAAGGAGTTGCACCCGCGAGGGGCATCCCCGCCGGGAGCGGCAGCAAAGCTGCTCGCTCCGGCGAGACAACGCAGACATGCGCCCCAAAAACCGTGCAATCCGCCACGTAGCGATCTCACCAATCGGGTGAAACGGTAAACCATGAAGAAGTTCATTGGAACCAGACTGTTAAACATCGTGGTCAGCGGTCAACTGAGGTTTCTAGGTTCATGAGGCGAAGGGCAAGGTGAAGTGAAACGTTGCACCGGGGCCATTCTCAAGATCGGCCCACAGTTGTCCGCCGTGCGCCTCTATCAGCGCACGGCTGATTGCGAGCCCCAGCCCTATGCCTTTGGGCTTGGTAGTAAAAAATGGCTCGAACACTCGATGGGCCGTTTCGGCAGCGAGACCCGGGCCGCTGTCCTGCACTGTCAGCTGCGCCATGTTCCTCCCCGCCATGGTTCGTACCGTGATCGTGATCGCAGCCGCCGGCACCCCGGCACCACGCATGGCATCGACAGCGTTATGCAGCAGATTGACCAGGACCTTCTGCAACTGGAGGCGATTCGCCACAACGGGCGGCAGCTTCCGTTCCAGTTCGATCACCGGGTGGAATCCGCCGTAACCGCTTTCTGCGGCAATGGCGAGCGCCTCGCGCACCACCTCGTTGAGGTCGAGCGGTTCGGACGGGGCTTCGCCCTGGTGCAGGAAATCGAGCAGTTCGTGCAGGGTCCGTCCTGCGCGTTGCGCCTGCCCCACTGCGCCTTCGAGGGCGCGCGCCAGCTTCTCCGGACTCTTCGTGCCGCCCTGCAGCATGCTGAGCGCCGCTTCGCTGTAGGCGGAAATAGAAACCAGCGGCTGGTTCAGTTCATGCGCGATCGCAGCGGCCGTCTGCACCGCCACCTGCCGTTTGACGAGCAGTTCCATTTCGTTGCGCCGCTCCTGCATTTCCTTTTCCAGTTGTTTCTGCGCGGAAATATCGGCCACCGTGCCGGCAAACCGGACCGCGCGCCCACCCTCGAAAAATACGCGCCCGTTGGCCGCCACATGACGCATGCAGCCGTCGGCAGCGCTGATGACGCGGTATTCGGCATGGTATTCGCCGCTGCCATGCGGGTCGAGCGCGCGATCGACCGCGGCTTGCGTGGCCTCGCGGTCGCCGGGATGCACGCCTGCCATGAATTTTGCGAAGGTGACCGGATCCTCCGGCCCGAGGCCCCAGATCTGGTGCGCCCGCTCGTCCCACTCATGCTTGCCGCCGGCGATGTCGTGATCGAAGATGCCCAGACCCGCCGCGCCCTTTGCCAGCCGCAGGCGATCTTCGCTGGTCTGCAGCCTGGCCATGGCCTGCTTGCGGGCGGTGATATCGGTAAGCGTAATACGCAGTGACGTTGCCGCGCCGCCGGTTTCCGTGCGCAGGCAATCCAGGCTGACATCGACGACGGCGGCGCCGCTGTGCTGGAGTTTCAGCTCGCAGGATTGCTTCTCGCCATGCTGCAACGCATGGCGGAAAAGCCGCTGCCACCGGTCCTGATCCTCGGGTGCGACAAAACGCGCGAAACGTCGTTGCAGCAGCTTGCTGCGGTCTTCTCCCAGCAACGCAGCGCCGCTAAGGTTGATTGCGGCGATCAAACCGGCATTGGTGAGGGTGAGATAGCCGACCGGCGCGAATTCGTATAGATCCAGATAATGGTCGCGGGATTCCTCCATAGCCAACTGGGCCTGGCGCAGCGACTCGTTCTGCATCTCCAGTTCGATCTGGTGCACCTGGAGTTCGTGCAGCAGTTCGCCCGGGGAGCGTGCAGGCGCCTCGGCCCGCGGGGTGCGGGCGAGCTCCGCTTCCGCGTCGGCCCTTATTTGCGGTATGGGGCGGGAGGAGGAGACCATTCCGTGCTCATCTGCATCTTCCTGAATCAGGTGGAGCGCCACCGGGCGAACCCCGGCATTTGCCCCGGCGTCAAGCTGGAGACTCGAAGCCTTACAGGGGAACCGTAAGGCATCGCCGCCTCCGCGTCAATAACACTGCTTCCATAGGGAAAACCCCTACGCGTTTGCACGTATATATTCACACCGCATTGGCGCGTAGATTTGAAATTTCTGGCGGCACATCGCTTCACCCGATGCGGCTAGCGAAAATTCACTTCTGCAAACAGCCAGGGTGCTACGCCACCTCGGCGACCTCTAACATGAACGGGAGAGCACGGTGAACACCACGCCAACGAAACGTAAAACCGGCGCCAGGGCCGCACCCGAAGCCATCGTGGAAAGCGCATCCAGTATCAAGGAGCAGCTCGATAACGTAGCCACAGCAGCCTATTACAAGGCAGAAGCTCGCGGTTTTGAGCCAGGCCAGGAACTGGACGACTGGCTGCATGCCGAGGCGGAAGTCAACAAAATGAACGTGCATTGAACATGCTTGCAGACCAGATGCCACAAGCGGTTACCGGCCAGCGCAATATTATTTCAAATGGCGCTGCGGTAGATATGGCGGCGCTGATGCTGGATGAACGTGGCATGGTCTGCGACTGCAACCACGCCGGCGAGTCACTATTCAAATACCGCAGCGACGAGATGGTTTTGCGCCACATTTCCATGCTGCTGCCGCAATTGGCCAAGGTGGAGTTGATGCAGAATGGCCAGATCAACCCGCGCTTGCGTTTTCTCTGCCGCATCGGAGGCCGCTTTCTGGCGGTGACGCAGGACGGCGAGCGCTTCGCCAGCGAAATATTCCTCAATCTCCTGGACAACGAGGAAAACACACGCTTGTCGCTGATCGTGCGCCCAGTAATGAAATCGGCCCGTGACAGCAGGCGGCCAGCTACTGGGGTCTGAAATTTCCAGGAGCAAGTAGCGGCAAGCCCCTCCCCACGGCGAAGCAATCTCGATTCCATAAAGTCAGCAAGTTACGGATTGCCTCGTCGCTTCGCTCCTCGCAATGACAATTAAGAGCCTCCCTAGAGAACGTTTAACGCCAATGCCATGGGTTGATGTAGCATATGTGCGCACAGCATAAACACCAGTTCGAGGCGGGAGAGAGTGGTTCATGACAAGCAAGAAACCGCCAGGGGAAGCCAGGTCGCCGGCTGCTTCCGACATGCCAGATGAAGCCAAGGCACGCTCCGTGCTTATCACTGAAGCGCAAGAGCTTCCCGGCGCTGCCTTCCCCATCGTCGGCATCGGCGCTTCCGCCGGCGGGCTGGAGGCCTTCGAGCAATTCTTCCGCCATATCCCGCCCGACTGCGGCATGGCCTTCGTACTGGTGCCGCATCTCGATCCGAGCCATGCCAGCCTGCTCAGCGAAATCCTGCAACGCACCACCACCATGCCGGTGGTCGAGGCGACGGACCAGATGGTGCTGACTCCCGACCGGGTTCACGTCATTCCACCCAACCGCGACATGGCCATCTTCCACGGCACGCTGCAACTCTCGGTACCGGAATTGCCGCGTGGTCAGCGCATGCCGATCGATGCTTTCCTGCGCTCGCTGGCCGAGGATCAGGGCGAACACGCGATCGGCATCATCCTCTCCGGCACCGGCACCGACGGCACCCTGGGGCTGCGCGCAATTCTTGGTAGTGGTGGGGTCGCGCTGGTGCAGGAACCGGCCACGGCGAAGTACGACGGCATGCCCACCAGCGCCATCCAGGCCGGCTATGCCACCCATGTCCTGCCCGTGGAAAAAATGCCGCAGATACTGTTGGCCGACATGCACAGCCAGGCGGTACAGCATGAAATGCCGCCGACTCCCACCGCAGCGAGCGGAATGAAACGGATATTGATGTTGTTGCGCAGCGCGACCGGCCACGATTTTTCCCAGTACAAGAAGAGCACCATCGGCCGCCGCATCGAGCGGCGCATGTCGCAGCACAACATCGAGGACACGGAGGTCTATGCCCGCTACCTCAAGGAACATCCATCCGAGGTGCAAACGCTGTTCAAGGAACTGCTGATCAACGTCACCAGTTTCTTCCGCGACCCGGAGGCCTTCGTCAGCATGAAGCAGGACGTCCTGCCGCAACTGCTCGCGGGCAAACCCGAGGACTATGTATTCCGTGTCTGGGTAGCGGGCTGCGCCACCGGCGAAGAGGCCTATTCCATTGCCATCCTGCTGCGCGAGTACATGGACGAAACGCGGCAGGAGTTCAAGGTTCAGATCTACAGCACCGACCTCGACGATGACGCCATTGCCCTGGCGCGCGCCGGCACCTATCCACCCAATATCTCCCAGGACGTCCATCCGGAGCGGCTGCGCCGATTTTTCATCAAAGAGGACACGGGCTACCGGGTGAAGAAGGATATCCGCGAGATGGTGGTGTTCGCCATCCAGAACGTCATCAAGGATCCCCCCTTTACCCGGCTTGACCTGCTCAGTTGCCGCAACCTGATGATCTACCTGGAACCTGAACTGCAGAACCGCCTCATCCCTGCCTTCCATTACGCCCTCAAACCGGGCGGGGTGCTGTTCCTCTCGCCCTCGGAAAGCATCGGCAACCATCCCGAGCTGTTCGCACCGCTCAACCGCAAGTGGAAGTTCTACCGCGCCACCAGTTCCGTTGCCTCCACCCGCGCGGTGATGTCCAGTGGATTATCCTGGACCGGCGACAGCAACGCCAAAGGGCAAAGCGAAGTGATAAAGAAGATCAAGGAAACCAACTTCGCCGAACTGAGCAAACGCGTGCTGTTGCAGGCCTACGCACCCGCCTCGGTAGTGACCGACATGAAGGGCAACATCCTGTTCGTACATGGTGACACCGGCAAATACCTGCGCCCGGCACCCGGCCAGGCCACCCTCAACGTGGTGGACATGGCACGCGATGGCCTGCAACTGGAATTGCGCGCTGCCTTGAACCATGCCGGCCAGGGCGTGCCCACTTTGAGCCGCGAACTGAATATCACGACCAACGGCGACTTTCAGGCCGTGAGTCTCAGCCTGCGCCCGCTGCCCGACACGGATGCCGATGAAAAATTACTGCTGGTGAGCTTCCAGGATATGGCACACGCGGCGCCAGGCCGGCCGGGGCGTGGCAAAGGGGTCGCTTCGGGACGTGGCGAACTGCGGCGCGTCGAGGAACTGGAGCGCGACCTGGCCTACACCCGGGAGAATCTTCAGGCCACCATCGAGGAACAGCAGGCATCCAACGAGGAACTCAAGTCTGCCAACGAGGAATTGCAGTCCACCAACGAAGAATTGCAGTCCACCAACGAGGAACTGGAAACATCCAAGGAGGAACTGCAATCCGTCAATGAAGAACTGGTGACGGTGAACGCCGAATTACAGGCCAAGATCGAGCAACTGGCCGGCATGCAGAACGACATGAAAAATCTGCTCGACAACATCAATATCGGCACCGTCTTTCTTGACCATAAGCTGCTTATCCGCCGCTTCACGCGCGAGGCGGCACAGGTCTATCGCCTGGTGGCCTCGGATGTGGGTCGGCCGCTGGGCGACATCAAATCCGACCTGGAGGGCGAAGACCTGCTTGCCGATGCCCGGGGCGTGCTCGAGTCACTGGTGCCGCGCGAGCACGAGGTGCGCACCACGGGCGGCACCTGGTATCTGGCGCGCATCCAACCCTACCGCACGCTGGACAACGTGATCGAGGGGGTGGTGCTGACCTTCACCGACATCAGCGAACGCATCCAGGCCGAGGCTGCGGAAAGGTCGGCGCGGCATCTGGCTGAAGCCATCGTCGATACCGTGCGCGAACCGCTTGTCGTGCTGGATGGCGCCTTGCAGGTAGTCTCGGCCAGCCGCTCGTTCTACCGGGAATTCCAGGTCGCGGCGGAAGAGACCGTGGGCCGCTCGCTCTACGAACTGGGCAACCGCCAGTGGGACATCCCCGCATTGCGGGAACTGCTGGAGACCATCCGGCTCCGCGACCAGAGTTTCGAGAGTTATCAGGTGGAACACAACTTTCCTGTCATTGGCAGCCGCAAAATGCTGCTCAACGCCCGCCGCATCGTCGCCGAGAACGGCGATACGCAATTGATTTTGCTGGCGATGGAACAAGTTGCTCTATAGCCAAGACAAGATTCGATAGTCTGAAATTCTTAATTTCATGTGGCTTTGAAAGGGTCACCATGAGCACGAAGCTGGTTAGCAAACAGGATCTGCTGCGTTTCCGGGCCGAGACGCAACTTGATCTCGATGCGCCGGTGATGACGGCGCTGCTCCGGTCTCCCGAGGAACTGCTGCACGAACTCCAGGTGCATCAGATCGAACTGGAGATGCAGAACGAGGAACTGCGTCGTGCCCAGGCCGCCATGGAGACATCGCGCGACCGCTACGTCGACCTCTATGATTTCGCGCCCATCGGCTATCTCACCCTCGCTACTAATGCCCTGATCTCTGAAATCAACCTCACCGGCGCCGGGATGCTGGGGCAGGAGCGCAAGAAGCTGATCCGTCGTCGCTTCGCCCGTTTTGTCGCCGCCGAAGACAGCGACTGCTGGCACCGGAATTACCTGCGCGTGGCGTTGCATGGCGACAATCAGAGCTGTGAAATCACGCTCCAGCGCGGCGATGGCTCACGCCTACCCGTTCGGCTGGAAAAGGAGGACGAAGAGCCCGTGGTGCGCATCGCGCTCTCCGATATCAGCGCGCGCAAGCAGGCCGAGGAAGAGCTGCGTATCGCCGCCATTGCCTTCGAATCGCAACAGGGGATGATGGTGAGCGACCCCCACGGCGTCATCGTGCGGGTCAACCAGGCCTTCACCCACCTGACCGGTTACAGCGCGGAGGAAGCAGTGGGGAAAACGCCGGCGCTGCTCAAATCCGGGCGCCACGACAAGACGTTCTACCAGCGCATGTGGAAAACCCTGACGCAAAAACGCTACTGGCAGGGCCAGATGTGGAACCGGCGCAAGAACGGCAAGATCTACGCCGAATGGCTGACCATCTCCGCCGTCACCGCGCCCGATGGGCGCGTTACCCATTACGTCGGCACTTTTTCCGATATTACGCAGAACAGCGAGGCGGAGGCAGAAATCCACCGCCTGGCCTATTACGACCCGCTCACCCAGTTGCCCAACCGCCGCCTGCTGCAGGACCGGCTGAGCCAGGCGCTGGCCGCCACCACCCGCAACGGCCGTTGCGGCGCGATCCTGTTCATGGACATGGACAATTTCAAGACCCTCAACGACACGCGCGGTCACGATATCGGCGACCTGCTGCTGGCCGAGGTGGCGCAACGCCTGCACGCCTGCGTGCGCGGCGGCGACACAGTGGCACGGCTGGGCGGCGACGAATTCGTGGTGTTGCTGGAAGACCTGAGCGGAGAGGCCGAAGAGGCTGCCACACAGTCCAAGCTGGTGGGGGACAAGGTGCAGGAAGCCATCGCCAGCCCCTTCCGCCTCAATGGCCGCGAATACCACTGCACCACCAGTATAGGGATCAGCCTGTTCCGCGATAACGATGTCACCGTCGAGGAGCTGCTCAGGCATGCCGATCTCGCCATGTACCAGTCCAAGAACGCCGGGCGCAACACCCTGCGTTTCTTCGACCCCGCCATGCAGGCCGCGCTGGACGAGCGTAGCGCGCTGGAGACGGATCTGCGTCAGGCGGTGAAGCACCAGCAGTTGCGGCTTTACTACCAGCCACAGATGGAAAGCATGCGCGGCGTCATCGGCGCAGAGGCCTTGCTGCGCTGGGTGCACCCCGAACGCGGACTGGTAACGCCGGGCGACTTCATTCCGCTCGCCGAGGAAACCGGGCTCATCCTGCCCATCGGCCTGTGGGTGCTGGAAACCGCCTGCGCCCAGCTCAAGGCCTGGGAGGACAACCCGCACACCCGCGCACTGCGGCTGGCAGTCAATGTCAGCGCGCGCCAGTTCCACCAGCCGGACTTCGTCGCACAGCTAGAGCGGGTGCTTTTGGAAGCCGGTGCCGACCCGACGCGTCTCAAGATCGAGCTGACCGAGAGCCTGGTGCTCGACAACGTGAATGATGCCATCGCCAAGATGCAGGCGATCAAGGCCATCGGCGTCGGTTTCTCGATGGACGACTTCGGCACCGGCTATTCGTCCCTGTCCTACCTGACGCGCTTGCCGCTCGACCAGCTCAAGATCGACCAGTCGTTCATCCGCGATATCAGCTCCGACTCCAATGGGGCCGCGATCGTGCAGACCATCATCATCATGGGGAAAACGCTGGGGATGAACGTCATTGCCGAGGGCGTGGAAACCGAGGCGCAGCGGGATTTTCTCGACCGCAATGGCTGTCATGCATTCCAGGGCTATCTTTTCAGCCGTCCAGTGCCCCTGGCCGAGTTCGAGCAGTTCCTGGATTCGAATCGGGTTTGACGCCGAGCGCTCAAGCCGCCAAATTTTCGGCAGTCTTGACATTTAGTTCTAACTAGAACATTATTTGTTCTAACTAGAACCAAATGCCGGAATCATCATGCCCCAAGCACCCTTCCTGCCAGCGCTGCGCGAATTAGTCGAAGCATACCAAGCCTTCGAAGGCTATTCGGGCGCGCATATCCGCACCCTCGACCTGACGCCGGCCCAGTTCGACATCATTGCCACGCTGGGCAATACACCGGGCATGCCGCTCAACGAACTCGGCGCCAAGACCCTCATCACCAAGGGCACGCTGACCGGCGTGGTGGATCGCCTGAGCGACAAGCAACTGGTGCGGCGCATCGCCTCCTCAAGCGACGGACGCAGCCAGATCGTGCAGCTGACCCCAGCGGGAGAAGCCCTGTTCGAGCGCGTCTTTCCGGCTCACATCAAGCATATGGAACGCGCTTTCGCCGCTTTCGGTCCGGATCAACTGGCCGGCATAGAGACCATGCTGCGCAGCTTGCGCGCGGGCTTCCTGAGCGCCCGTGCCAGCATGGAAAAAGCCGGATGAAAGCGGCCAGCCGCTATTCCAGCACCGCCATTGCCTTGCACTGGCTGATCGCGCTGCTCATCCTCGCCGCCTTCCCGCTCGGCCTTTACATGAGCGAGCTGGCGCTTTCGCCGCTCAAGCTCAAGCTCATCAGCTATCACAAATGGCTGGGCGTCACGGTGTTCCTGCTGGCCGTGATGCGTCTGGCCTGGCGGGCGGGCCACACCCCCCCTGCACTGCCGGGCACCATCCCATTGTGGCAGCAACGCGCTGCCCATGGCCTGCACTTCCTGCTTTACGTGTTGCTGTTCGCGATTCCGCTTTCGGGCTGGCTGATGAGTTCGGCCAAGGGTTTCCAGACCGTGTACCTGGGACTGGTGCCGCTACCCGACCTGATCGGCAAGGACAAGGCGCTCGGCCTTGTCCTGCAACAAGTGCATGCGACGCTGAATTTCACCATGCTGGCTTTGCTTGCCGCCCATGTCGGTGCCGCGCTCAAGCACCAGTATATCGAGCGCGATGGCGTGCTGGCCCGCATGCTGCCTTTCCTGAACAAGAAGGAGAAATAACCATGATCCTGAAAAAAGCATTTGAACCGCAAAGGCGCAAAGAAAGAATCAAGTTGGCAGATAAATTACCCTTCCCTGCGAGTCCCGTCTCTTCGCGCCTTCGCGTCTTTGCGGTTAATGAATTTAAGTATTTTCGGATGATCCGCATCCTCTCCGCTCTTTCCCTGTTGGCATTCGGCAGCGCCCACGGCGCCGAATTCAGTACGGTGCAACTCGATAAAAGCAGCATCGTCTTTGTCTCGAAGCAGATGAACGTGCCGGTGGAGGGCGCGTTCAGGAAATTCACCGCGCAAATCGTGCTCGACCCGGCCAAGCCCGAGGCCGGACGGGCCCGAATCGAAATCGACCTGTCCAGCATCGATACCGGCAACTCGGACGCTGACGACGAAGTCAAAGGAAAAAGCTGGTTCAACGTGCGCGACTTTCCCAAGGCCAGCTTTGTCTCGGGTTCGGTGAAAGCGCTCGGCGGGGGGCGATTCGAAGCCTCCGGAAAAATGAGCATCAAGGGCAAGACCCTCGACCTGCGCGCGCCCTTCATTCTCAAGCAAGAAAAGGGAGTCCTGACCCTGGACGGAACCTTTCCCATAAAACGCCTCGACTTCGGCATCGGCTCGGGTATCTGGGGAGACACCTCGGTGGTCGCCGATGAAGTCCTGGTCAAGTTTCATTTTATTTTGAAGTAGTCTTTTACAGGAGAACCACCATGAATAAATTCGCCCTATTCGCTCTTGCCGCTTCCATGTCATCCGCAGCCCTCGCCGCACCGGAAACTTATGTCATCGACGGCACGCATACTTTCCCGCGTTTCGAATACAGCCACCTCGGTTATTCCATCCAGGTCAGCCGCTTCGATAAAACTAGCGGCAAGATCACGCTGGATCGTGCCGCCAAAACAGGATCGGTCGATGTGACGATCGACGCCAAATCGGTGAATACCGGCTATGCGCTCTTCAATGAGCATATCCAGGGCGAGGATTACTTCGACACCGCAAAGTACCCGACCATCACCTTCAAATCAAACAGCGTAAAATTCGATGGCGACAAGCTGGTCGCCGTTGATGGCGACCTGACGGTCAAGGGCGTGACCAAGCCGGTGACGCTGAACGTGACCTCCTTCCATTGCATGCCCCACCCCATGCTCAAGAAAGACGCCTGCGGCGCCAACGCCATCACCAGGATAAAGCGCTCCGAATTCAACGCCGGGAAAAATGCGCCATTTGTTGGCGACGAGGTAACCCTGACCATTCCGGTCGAAGCTGTCAAGGGTTAAATCGGAGTTTCCTGTCTACTTAAACTGCGCGGCGTCCTGAGCATCGGACGCCGTTTCTTTTTCGCCCCCACATTCCGGCGCTAGGGCCGGTAGTGCCGGGCTGTCATTACGTGCTAAACTGTCAGGGTTTTATTCAGATAATTCCAGCCACAATTTATGGATCAATTCGCCAAAGAAACAATCCCGGTCAGCCTGGAAGAAGAAATGCGCCGTTCCTACCTCGATTACGCCATGAGCGTGATCGTGGGGCGCGCCCTGCCGGATGTGCGCGATGGCCTGAAGCCCGTACACCGGCGCGTGCTGTTCGCCATGCACGAACTGTCCAACGACTGGAACAAGGCTTACAAGAAGTCGGCGCGTATCGTCGGCGACGTGATCGGTAAATACCACCCCCACGGTGACACCGCGGTGTATGACACCATCGTCCGCATGGCGCAGAATTTCAGCCTGCGCTACCCGCTGGTGGACGGCCAGGGCAACTTCGGCTCGGTCGACGGCGACAATGCCGCCGCGATGCGTTATACCGAGATCCGCATGGCGCGGATCGCCCACGAATTGCTCGCCGACCTGGACAAGGAAACCGTCGATTTCGGCCCCAACTACGACGGCTCCGAGTTCGAGCCGCTGGTGCTGCCGGCCAAGATCCCCAACCTGCTGATCAACGGCTCCTCCGGCATCGCGGTCGGCATGGCCACCAATATCCCGCCCCACAACATGAACGAGGTGGTCGATGCCTGCCTCAAGCTGCTGGCCGAGCCGGATACCGGCATCGAGGAACTGATCGAGATCGTGCCCGCCCCCGACTTCCCCACCGCCGGCATCATTTATGGCACCGTGGGCGTCAAGGAAGGCTACCGCACCGGCCGCGGCCGGGTGGTGATGCGCGCGCGTTGCCACTTCGAGGATATCGGCAAGGGCGAGCGCCAGGCCATCATCGTCGACGAGCTGCCTTACCAGGTCAACAAGAAAACCCTGCTGGAAAAAATTGCCGAACTGGTGCGCGAGAAACGAATCGAGGGCATTTCCGAACTGCGCGACGAATCGGACAAGTCCGGCATGCGCGTTTACATCGAGCTCAAGCGCGGCGAAGTGCCGGAGGTGATCCTCAACCAGCTGTACAAGGACACCCAGCTGCAGGACACCTTCGGCATGAACATGGTGGCCCTGGTGGACGGCCAGCCGCGCCTGCTCAACCTGAAGCAGATGCTCGACGCCTTCCTGCGCCACCGGCGCGAAGTAGTCACGCGCCGCACCGTGTTCGAACTGCGCAAGGCGCGGGAACGCGGCCATATCCTGGAAGGTCTGGCGGTCGCGTTGTCCAACGTGGACGAGATCATCGCGCTGATCAAGGCTGCGCCCACCCCGGCTGCCGCCAAGATCAGCCTGATGGAACGCACCTGGCGCTCGCCGCTGGTGGAGGAAATGCTGCTGCGGGCCGCGGCCGACGCCTCGCGCCCGCAAGGTCTGGCGCCCGAGTTCGGCTTCTCGGCACAAGGCTACCGCCTCTCCGACGCCCAGACCCAGGCCATCCTGGAACTGCGCCTGCAACGCCTGACCGGGCTGGAACAGGACAAGATCGTTGCCGAATACAAGGACGTGATGCTGCGCATCGCCGACCTGCTGGACATCCTGGCACGGCCGGCACGGGTGACGGAAATCATCAGCAACGAGCTGATTGCAGTCAAGACCCAGTTCGGCGACAAACGCCGCAGCGAGATCATCGCCCATGCCCAGGATTTGAGCATGGAAGACCTGATCACCCCGATGGATTTGGTGGTCACGCTCTCGCATACCGGTTACATCAAATCCCAGCCGCTGGATGAATACAAGGCGCAAAAACGCGGCGGACGCGGCAAGCAGGCGACGGCGACCAAGGAAGACGATTTCATCGACAACCTGTTCATCGCCAACACCCACGACTACATCCTGTGCTTCTCCAACCGCGGCCGGGTTTACTGGATCAAGGTTTACGAAGTGCCGCAGGGTAGCCGAAATTCGCGCGGCAAGCCCATCGTCAACCTGCTGCAACTGGAGGAAGGCGAGAAGATCAATGCCATCCTGCCGGTCAAGGAATTCGACGACAATCATTTCATCTTCATGGCCACTTCCAGCGGCATCGTCAAGAAAACCCCGCTGACCGACTTCTCGCGCCCGATGAAGCGCGGCATCATCGCCATCAACCTGGACGAGGACGACTTCCTCATCGGCGTCGCCATCACCGACGGCAAGCACGACATCATGCTGTTCTCCGACGGCGGCAAGGCGGTGCGCTTCGAGGAAGGCGACGTGCGCGATACCGGCCGCAATTCGCGCGGCGTGATCGGCATGCGCCTGCAAAAAGCACAGAAAGTCATTTCCCTGCTGGTGGCGGAAAACGAAAACCAGTCGGTGTTGACCGCGACCGAAAACGGCTACGGCAAACGCACTCCGATCACCGAGTACACCCGCCACGGACGCGGCACCCAGGGCATGATGGCGATCCAGACCAGCGAGCGCAACGGCAAGGTGGTCGCCGCCACGCTGGTGGAAGAAAAAGACGAGATCATGCTGATCACC
Source organism: Sulfuricellaceae bacterium (assembly GCA_031426915.1). Lineage (GTDB taxonomy): Bacteria > Pseudomonadota > Gammaproteobacteria > Burkholderiales > Sulfuricellaceae > Sulfurimicrobium. Next base: position 30,491 of record JASJPB010000062.1, read on the forward strand.
ACCGGCGGCGTGCTGATTCGCACCCGCATCAAGGAAATCCGCGAAATGGGCCGCGCCACCCAGGGCGTGACGCTGATCAACCTGGACAAGGGCGAGAAGCTGACGGGCCTGGAAAAAGTGGTGGAGTCGGAAGAAGCTATCGACGAAACGGAAGAGGAACAATGAGTTAACCGCGAAGGACGCAAAGGACTGCCTGGTTTTCCTTCGCGTCACTTTGCGTCCTTCGCGGTGAAAAAGGCTTTGTATGGAACGAATTCACAACTTCAGCGCCGGCCCCGCCATGTTGCCCCAGGAAGTCCTGGAGCAGGCCCGGGACGAACTCCTTAACTGGCATGGCTGCGGCATGTCGGTGATGGAGATGACCCATCGCGGCAAGGACTTCTCCGCCATCATTGCGCAGGCGGAGTCCGACCTGCGCGAACTGCTGAACATCCCGGCCAACTACAAGGTGTTGTTCCTGCAAGGCGGCGCGACCATGCAGTTTGCCCAGATCCCGCTCAACCTGCTCGCAGGCCGCACGGCGGATTACCTGGTGACCGGCGCCTGGTCGAAGAAGGCCTTGAAGGAAGCATTCAAGGTCGGCAACGCCCGTCTCGCCGCCAGCAGCGAGACCAGCAATTACACCCGCCTGCCCGACATCTCGGAATTCGATCTCGATCCCGATGCCGCCTATTTCCACCTCTGCACCAACGAAACCGTGCATGGCGTCGAAATCCATGACCCGGCAGCATTCCGGACTTCTGCGCCCATGGTCGCCGACATGAGCTCGCACATCCTGTCGCGCCCGGTGGACGTGAGCCAGTACGGCCTGATCTATGCCGGCGCGCAGAAGAACATCGGCCCGGCCGGATTGACGCTGGTGATCGTGCGCGAGGACCTGCTCGGGCACGCCCCGGCAAATCTCCCCACCATGCTCGACTACGCGGTACAGGCCGAGCACGGCTCCATGCTCAACACGCCGCCGACCTATTCCATCTACGTCGCCGGCCTGGTGTTCCAGTGGCTGAAAAAACAGGGTGGTCTCGCGGCCATGGAGCAGGTCAATATCGCAAAGTCACAGCTGCTGTATTCCACCATCGACGCCAGCGCGCTCTACCACAACCCAATCGAGCCGAACTGCCGCTCGCGCATGAATATTCCCTTCACGCTGACCCGTCCGGAACTGGACCAGCGCTTCATCGACGAAGCGAAACAGCAGGGCATCGTTTCCATCAAGGGCCACAAGATGGTGGGCGGCATGCGCGCCTCGATCTACAACGCCATGCCGCTCGAAGGCGTGCAGGCGCTGGTGGCTTTCATGCAGGATTTCGAGCGCCGCAATGGATAAGGAACTCAAACAACACCGCGCGGCCATTGATGCCATCGACGACGAGATGCTCAAGCTCGTCAACGCCCGCGCCCGGCATGCCCAGGCCATCGGCGCACTCAAGGGCGGGGCGCTGGTCTACCGTCCCGAGCGCGAGGCCCAGGTGCTGCGCCGGGTCAAGGAAAACAATCCCGGCCCGCTCTCGGGCGAGTCCGTGGCACGCCTGTTCCGCGAAATCATGTCCGCCTGCCTGGCGCTGGAAAAACCCCTCCAGGTGGCTTACCTCGGACCCGAGGGTACTTTCACCCAGGCCGCGGCGATCAAGCATTTCGGCCACGCCGCGCAAACCGAGGCCTGCGCTTCGATCGACGAGGTGTTCCGCAATGTCGAGGCAGGCGCGGTCGATTACGGCGTGGTTCCGGTGGAAAATTCCACTGGCGGCGCGGTGGGCACCACGCTGGATCTGCTGCTGGAGTCGCCGCTCAAGGTTTGCGGCGAAGTGGATTTGCGCGTCCACCAGTTCCTGCTGCGCAAGCCGGGCGCTAGCGCCAAGGTGGTAAAGGTGTATTCCCATGCCCAGTCCCTGGCCCAGTGCCACGACTGGCTCAACCAGCACCTGCCCGGCGTGGAGCGCATCCCGGTGGTGAGCAACGCCAAGGCGGCCAAACTGGCGGGCGAGGACGAAAATGCCGCCGCCATCGCGGGCGAAGCGGCAGCGGAGCTGTACGGCCTGGAAAAAGTGGCACAGAACATCGAGGATGAGCCCAATAACACCACCCGTTTCCTGGTGATCGCCCAGCACGATTCCGCCCCCTCCGGCAAGGACAAGACCTCGCTGGTGCTGTCGTCGAAAAATCTCCCCGGCGCGGTATATGAACTGCTTGCGCCTTTCGCCCATTACGGCGTCAGCATGAGCAAGCTGGAATCCCGCCCCTCCCGCACCGGCCTGTGGGAATACATGTTCTACGTGGACGTGGAAGGCCACCATCAGGACCAGAAGGTGCAACAGGCCGTGGCAGAATTACGCGACAAGGCGGCTTTCCTGAAGATACTCGGCTCTTATCCGGCCGCAGTTCTGTAATTATGGACTTGTGCAATCTTTCACCCTCCTACGTGCGTGCCATCGCCCCCTATCAGCCCGGCAAGCCGATCGCCGATCTGGCACGGGAAATGAACCTGCCCGAAGACAGCATCGTCAAGCTCGCTTCCAACGAAAACCCGCTCGGCGCCAGCCCCCGTGCGCTGGCGGCGATGGAAAACGTGCTGATGGAAGTGGCGCGCTATCCCGACGGCAATGGCTTCCTGCTCAAATCCGCGCTGGCGAAAAAATACGGCGTCGAGCTGAACCAGATCGTGCTCGGCAACGGTTCCAACGATGTGCTGGAACTGGCGGCGCGCGCCTTTCTCGCGCCCGGCACTTCCGCCATCTACTCCCAGTATGCCTTCGCGGTGTATCCGCTGGCCACCCAGGCCGTGGGCGCGCGCGGCATCGAAACCCCGGCACGCGAATACGGCCACGACCTCAAGGCCATGCTGGAAGCCATCAGCGACGACACGCGGGTGATTTTCATCGCCAACCCCAACAATCCCACCGGCACGCTGCTGGGTGGGGAGGAGCTGGAGCATTTCCTGCAACAGGTGCCGCATACCGTGCTGGTGGTGCTGGACGAGGCTTACACCGAATATCTGCCCGCGGACAAGCGCAGCGACTCCATCGGCTGGCTCAAGCAATATCCCAACCTGGTGCTCACCCGCACCTTCTCCAAGGCCTACGGCCTGGCCGGCCTGCGCATCGGCTTCGCGCTGGCGCATCCGCGCGTGGCGGACCTGCTCAACCGGGTACGCCAGCCATTCAACGCCAACAGCATGGCCATGGCTGCCGCCGTGGCCGCGATGGACGACGAAGCCTTCCTGGAAGAATGCATAGAGATCAACAACGCGGGAATGGCGCAGCTCACCGCGGGATTCGAACGCCTGGGACTGGATTACATTCCGTCCTGCGCCAATTTCGTGGCGGTGAAAGTCGGCAACGCCGCTGCCATCAACCATAGCCTGCTGAAACAGGGCGTCATCGTGCGTCCTGTCGCCAACTATGGCATGCCGGAGCACCTCCGTGTCAGCATCGGGCTGAAAGCGGAAAACACTATTTTTTTACAGGCGCTTGAGCGCGCGTTCGGAGAAGCTAAATGATCATCGTAATGAACAATGGCGCCACGGAAGAACAAATCGAAGGCGTAGTCAAAAAAATCCGCGAATACGGCCTTGACGCCAATATCTCGCGCGGCACCGAACGCACCGTCATCGGCGCCATCGGCGACGAGCGCAAGCTGGATCAGGAACTGTTCGACGCCCTGCCCGGTGTGGAACAGTCCATGCACATCGTCAAGCCCTACAAGATCGTGGGGCGCGAATGGCACAAGCAGGACACTATCATCGACATCAAGGGCATCAAGCTGGGCGGCAACCAGGTGCAAATCATCGCCGGCCCGTGCTCGGTGGAAACCCAGCCGCAAATGGATGCCGCAGCCCAATACGTCGCCGAAGCCGGTTGCCGCCTGATGCGCGGCGGCGCCTTCAAGCCCCGCACCAGCCCCTATGCTTTCCAGGGTCACGGCGAAGAAGGCCTGGTGATGTTCCGCAAGGCGGCGGAGCGCTACAACCTGCCCATCGTCACCGAACTGATGGATGCGCGCCAGCTGGAAACCTTCATGAAACACGATGTGGACGTGATCCAGATCGGCACCCGCAGCATGCAGAATTTCGATCTGCTGAAGGAAGTGGGCAAGGTCAACAAGCCGGTGATCCTCAAGCGCGGCATGTCGGCGACCATCTCCGAATGGCTGATGGCG
>JASJPB010000062.1:34655-36957 GCA_031426915.1 Sulfuricellaceae bacterium
CGGCAACCACAACATCATCTTCTGCGAGCGCGGCATCCGCACCTTCGAAACCTATTACCGCAACGTGCTGGACGTGACCGCGATCCCGGTGCTGAAGAAGGAAACCCACCTGCCGGTAATCGTCGACCCTTCCCATGCCGGCGGCAAGGCGTGGATGGTGCCGGCACTGTCGCGCGCGGCCATCGCCGCGGGCGCCGACGGCCTGCTGGTGGAAATGCACCCGACCCCGTGCGAAGCCTGGTGCGACGCCGACCAGGCCCTGACCCCGCAGGAACTGAAAACCCTGATGGGCTCGCTGGGCGCGATCGCTGGTGCGATCGGACGGAGCATTTAAGCGAGTTGATCAACAAACTTGTCATCATCGGCGTCGGACTGATCGGCGGTTCCCTCGCCCTCGCATTGCGCGAGGCGGGTGAGGTAAGGGAAATCGTCGGCCTCGGCCGCAGCAGGGAGAACCTGGATGCGGCCCTGACCCTGGGCATCATCGACCGCATCGAAACCGACCTGGCAGCCGGGGTAAAGGATGCGGACGTGGTGGTGCTGGCCGTGCCGGTGGCGGCAATGCAACCCACCATGGCCCAGCTTGCCCCGCTGCTGTCGCCCCATACCATCGTCACCGATGTTGGCAGCACCAAGCGCGACGTCATTTCCTGCGCACGACAACATCTGACAGGCCATCTGGGCCGCTTCATTCCAGGGCATCCTATTGCCGGCGCTGAAAAGAGCGGGGCCACTGCGGCATTTGCCGGTTTGTTTCAGGGCCGCAATGTCGTCGTGACGCCGCTGCCCGAGAACGATGCGGACGCGGTGTCCAGAATTTCCGGCATGTGGCAGACCTGCGGCGCCATCGTCAACACCATGCCCGCACTCAAGCACGACGAAATTTTCGCCGCGGTTTCCCATCTTCCCCACCTGCTGTCTTTTGCGCTGGTGGAAGACATCGCCTTCCGCGCCAATGCAAAAGAGCTGTTCAGTTACGCTGCGGGCGGCTTCCGCGACTTCACCCGCATCGCCGGCAGCCACCCGGAAATGTGGCGCGACATCTGCCTCGCCAACCGCGATGCACTGATCCGCGAAGTCGACACCTACCAGGCCCAACTCGACCGCCTGCGCGACATGCTGCAACAGGACGACGGCAAATCACTGGAAGAAGTGTTCGGCCACGCCCGCACCGCCCGCGCCGAATGGCTCGCCAGCAAGCAAGACTCACAATAGGTTTATCTCATGGAATATCTCGATTTATCTCCCATCGCACGGGTCAGCGGAACGGTCACGCTGCCCGGCTCGAAAAGCATTTCCAACCGCACCCTGCTGCTGGCCGCGCTGGCCGAGGGCGTCACGGAAGTCAAGGCCTTGCTGGCGTCCGACGACACCGGCCACATGCTGGAAGCGCTGAAGAAACTCGGCGTGAAATGGGAACAGCACGGCACCAGCCGCGACTACCGGGTGGACGGCGTGGGCGGCCTGTTCCCGGAGGCGGAAGCCGACCTGTTCCTGGGCAATGCCGGCACCGCGTTCAGGCCACTTACCGCAGTCCTTGCTATAGTTGCTTTAGCAGGCGGTAACAGACGTTACAAGCTTGAGGGCGTCGCGCGCATGCACGAGCGCCCCATCGGGGATCTGGTGGATGCTTTGCGTCAGTTGGGCGTGGAAATCAACTATCTCGGCAACGAAGGCTTCCCGCCTCTTGAAACCCGCACTGGCCGATTCCGAAGAAAGTCCTTGATGGGCGCTGCTCGTCTTTGTAGGGTACGCGGCAACGTTTCCAGCCAGTTCCTCACCGCGCTTCTGATGGCCGCGCCGCTGGCTGGGCATGACGTGAATATAGAAGTGTTGGGCGAGCTGATTTCCAAGCCCTACATCGAGATCACCCTCAACCTCATGCGCCGCTTCGGCGTCGAGGTGGAACGCCAGGGCTGGCAAGTGTTCACCATCCGCGCCGGGCAGAAATACCGCAGCCCCGGCGAAATCCACGTCGAAGGTGACGCTTCCAGCGCCTCCTATTTCCTTGCCGCCGGTGCCATCGGCAAGGGGCCGGTGCGCGTGGAAGGTGTCGGCAAGTCCAGCATCCAGGGCGACGTGCGCTTCGCCGAGGCACTGGCAAGCATGGGCGCCAACATTGTCATGGGCGACAACTGGATCGAATCCAGCGGCACGGGCAAACTCAAGGCCATCGACCTCGACTGCAACCACATCCCGGACGCTGCCATGACGCTGGCCGTGGCGGCACTGTTCGCGGACGGCACCACCACGCTGCGCAACATCGCCAGCTGGCGCGTCAAGGAAACCGACCGCATCGCCG
>JASJPB010000063.1:0-38187 GCA_031426915.1 Sulfuricellaceae bacterium
CTCGCGGATGGGCATGGCGAAACCGCCGCACACCACGTCGCCGAGCACGTCGTAGGAAACATAGTCCATGTCATCGTAAGCACCGTTCTCTTCCAAAAAGTTGATGGAAGTGATCACGCCACGACCGGCACAACCAACGCCGGGCTCTGGGCCACCGGATTCGACGCACTTGATGTTCTTGTAACCGAACTTCAGTACGTCCTCGATTTCCAGATCCTCCACGCTGCCTGCTTCCGCAGCCAGGGACAGCACCGTGTCCTGAGCCTTGGCGTGCAGAATCAGGCGGGTGGAGTCGGCTTTTGGATCGCAGCCGACGATGAGGATTTTCTGGTCCATATCGGCCAGCGCCGCCAGGGTGTTCTGGGACGTGGTGGACTTGCCGATTCCGCCTTTTCCGTAAAAGGCAATCTGTCTTAACTTCTTGCTCATGGGTCACTCCTTAAAAAAATCAAACCGTTTCCGTTTGGCTTCCGGTCAAGCTGAATAACCGGCGTCCAGTCTGGTAACACCCCGCACTGCGTGTTGATCTTCTTATTCGCCCTGCAGAGAGGCCCGTTCTTTGGCCGCACCCAGCCTATTGCAAAGGCTGTGCCAGGACTTTAAAAAACACGTATGTTGATGTTTATATGCAATAAAACGAACGGCTGACAGGTTTGTTGTGAATGTCGCAAACGCGACAAACAAGAGGCCAGTGTCTGGAATGCTGCAATCGGTATGCCTATGTTTAAAGCAAGTGCGGATGGATACTCCACTGCGGGATGAAAGAACGCCCCTCCCCTGAAGCGGGTCAAGCAGGCAATCCGCGCAGCGGATACTCGCACAAGGGGAGGTCGGGAGGGGTTTTAGCCAGGCCCATCGCCATAAAGGGCGCCCGCAAAACACTCTGGAATGGAACTTGCTGACCGCCCCATATGGAAAGCAAAGCCGACAGCTTCAACGGACACAGCACCAACCTGGTGGGCATCCCCACCGGCTTGCTCGCCAGCACGGCGTTCAACGACTATCCGCTACCGTTGCACATCAACGGCGTACACGAAATGAACAAGGCCCTGTTCGAAATGCTGGCCCGTTCCGGTGCGGCGGAAGAAGCTTCGGAAGCTTTCCAGAACTACATGGGCGCGCTGTTCGGGCTGGATAGCGAGCAGCGTTTGAAAAAGACGGATTGCAGGCGCTTCCGCAGCAGCTATTTGCGCCTGCTGCAGGACTGGGGCTTCGATTCCAGCAGCCCGGCGGGTGCGGTGCTGAAAGGCTGGGTGGAGAGCCGCTTCGGGCTTTTCCCCACCTTCCACAAGACAGCGCTGGGGCGTTTTCCATCGCCGGGATGGATCGGTTATGTGGAAGAGAAAATGTCGAGCCGCTTCCACAACAACAGCATCAACCTGCAGCTCGACCTGTTGTACGAATATTCGCAGTGGGCGCTGGCGCGCTACTTCGCGCCGGGCAGGAAACATCTCACCCTGTACCGTGGGGTGAACGACTTCAAGGAACACCCGGTCAGGGAACGGCTGAGCAAGAACAGCGCGATCGTGCGCCAGAACAACCTGGTGTCATTCACCTCGGACCGCATGCGCGCGGACGAATTCGGCGACTGCATCCTGGAGGCGCAGGTGCCGGCCGTGAAAGTATTGTTCTTCAACGGCCTGATTTCAGGCACCACCCTCAAGGGGGAAGGAGAGTATCTGGTGATCGGTGGCGATTACAAAGTGCAATTCAGTTATTTTTAACTCAACCCAAAGGAATCATCATGTCTGACTTTCTGTCTTCCCCACTCGGCAAACTGGAAGGCGACGAGCGCCTCGTCTCCCCGGTCTTCAAAGGCCCGACCGCAAAAGGCTTCGGCTTTCGCGGCGAAATTGCACTCAAACTGGCGGTGAGCATCGCCGGCGAAAAGCGTCCGCCGGACATCAAGACCGACCAGGTATTCATGCTGTCCAACAGCGACAAGATCACCTTCTACGCCAGCTTCGTGGATTCCCTGGAACACCTGGAACTGATTTCGGAAATCATGGCGCCGTACTTCACCCCGGAAGGCAAATATTTCATCTTCGCCGGCAACGTGGACCTGCTCAAGAAATACACCATCGTCCTCAACGGCATTACCTACTACGTGCTGCCGCTGGACGAAGGCACCGTCTATAACGAAATGCTCGATCTGCTGTACATCGAAAAAGGCGACCTCAAGAAAATGGACATGGGCGGCAAGCTGGAAGCCATGGCGGCGGCATCCTCCGCCAAGTTCGGCAACAAGTTCCCGGAAGTCTCCTTCGAGCAGGCACTGCAGGAAATGGGGCCGATCAAGGTGTACGAGAATCGCCCGGTTTAGGTGAAGCGAGAGGGGGTAGGGGTGAAGGGAGTTACGCGCCATGCCCTTTTTCCGCCTTGTGCTTTAACCCCTCCCAGCCTCCCCTTGTGCGAGCATCCGCTGCGCGGATTGCCTGCTTGACCCACTTCAGGGGAGGAGCTACCGCCTCCCCCCTGACAAGGGGGGATTGAGGGGGGTTTTAAGTGCAGGTGCGCTACGCGAGTTTCACGTTAACAATTCGGGACTTGTTATGCAATTGCACGATGCTATGAACGCCTCAGCCAGCGCCTTGCACGACCGCGCCCTCGGCGCCTACCTCGGCCTCGCCTGCGGCGATGCCCTGGGCGCGACGGTGGAATTTCTCACCGTAAACGAGATCAAGGCCCAGTTCGGCACGCACAAGGACATCTGCGGCGGCGGCTGGTTGCGCCTCAAGCCGGGACAGGTCACCGACGACACGGAAATGTCCCTGCACCTCGGCCAGGCAATTGTCCGCGCCAGGGGCTGGAATCTCGCCGCGATAGCGGATGCCTTTGCGGTCTGGCTCAGGTCCAGGCCGGTGGACGTGGGCGCCACCTGTCGGCGCGGCATTCAGCGCTACATGCTGCAGGGCATTCTGGCCGGCCCGGAATGCGATTCCGACGGCGGCAACGGCGCGGCCATGCGCAATCTGCCGGTGGCGCTATTCACCCTCGGAGACGAGGCATTGTTCCAGCGCTGCACGCTGGAACAATCGCACATCACCCATCATCATGCACTTGCCGACGCGGGTACATTGGCCCTGGGCAAAATGACGCAGACGCTGCTGCTGGGCGGCAGAGTGAAGGACTGTCGCGCCATCGCCAACCAGTTGATCGAAACACATCGCCAATTCAGGTTCGACCCCTACCCCGGTCGTGCCTCGGGCTACATCGTGGATACGCTGCAGACCGTGCTGCACCACTTTTTCTATACCGATTCCTTCGAAAGCTGCGTGGTGGAAACCGTCAACCGCGGCGAGGATGCCGACACCACCGGCGCGCTGGCCGGCATGCTGGCCGGCGCCCTGTATGGCGCCGATGCCATTCCCAAGCGCTGGATGGACCGGCTCGACTATCACGTGGTGAAGGAAATCGAACGACAGGTGGCGGGGTTGCTGCAAATGGCTCCCCTCACTACGAAAAGGGATTAGTCTGGAACGCAGATTTCGCCAAGCCGACTGGAGACGGATCGCACCATGAAAATCGAATTTGCCTGGAAAGATGAAACCCATCTTCTTCACCTTCCGGAAATGGACGCCACTCACCGGGAATTCGTGGATCTTCTGCTGCGCGCGCAACGCGCGCCGGATGGAGAACTGCCACAGTGCCTCGATTCCCTGCTCGACCATACCCGTGCGCATTTCAAACACGAGTCCGGCATGATGAGCGCGTGCGGGCTTTCGTCGCGCGCCGAACACGAGGCAGAGCACCAACGCATCCTGGGCGAATTGGTCAGGATGCGCGCGCGTGCCGAAGGCAGCCGCACCGCCTTTGTCCGCGCCTACCTGGCCGAGGCCGTGCCGGACTGGTTCCGCACCCATCTCGCTATGATGGATTCCGATCTGGCAGCGAAATATCGGCAGGCATTTCCATAGGCGAGCAATCACTCCCGCTCCATGGCCGCACGGAGGCGGAAGCATGACGTGGCAGGATTTGGTGCATAATTTGTCGCATTTCTGCCAGCGGACTGCCGACCATGGAACGCTTCACCATCTCTCTAGACGACGAACTCGCCCGGGAATTCGACAAGCTGATCGCTGCACGCGGCTACAGCAACCGCTCCGAGGCGGTGCGCGATCTGCTGCGCGGCCAGCTCGAGCAGGAGCGTCAGGCGCGCGACGACGCGCCGCATTGCGTGGCCAACCTGTCTTATGTCTACAACCACCACGAGCGCGAACTGGCGGAGCGCCTGACCGGCATGCAGCACGACCACCACGACCTGACGGTGGCCAGCATGCACGCCCACCTCGACCACGACAACTGCATTGAAAGCGTGATTCTCAAGGGGCCGAGCGCATCCGTGCGCGCCTTCGCCGACGCCCTGATAGCCGAGCGCGGCGTGCGTCACGGACGGCTCAACCTGATTTCAGGCGATGTCGACCAGGGCCGCCACAGCCACGGCAGTGCGCCCGGCGCCAAGGCGAAACCGCACATGCATTTCAGGCCGAAGACCTGATAAGTCCTTCGCAATACCGGCTACAGCTGGCCTGCCAATGGGAAAAATAGGGTGGGGATTTGCGTGATAAATTGGGCGTTGTGCAATGTGGTATTGGTAACTGATCGTTGGGATGTGATGGGATGAATGTCTCTGGTGTGCCACAACCTGCCGGTCACCTGCTCGGCTTAGCTGTCGCTCGAATGGCGGGTGCGCTCCGAAACCTGCCGAATAGCCTACGCGAGCAACTCGGCCAGAGCGGACATACGCGATCCCGACTAACTTGGTCAGCAATGTGTTGGCAAGTTGCCCTTCAAAACCACGCTGGCGGATGGCGTCTCTATGCTATGTACCAATACGATCATTGACACTATTGGGACTTGGGTTGGCCACAAGCCAATCTCTTAATTCTAGGATAGATGAACATATTCGCAGATTCGGCTTAATAAACGCCAACGTTTGTTCGTTGTTTGAATACGCTGCGAAAGGGGTACACACCACACCGATAATCTCGTCATACCCAGAGAGGTCAAAGTTTTCGCCCTTCGGCTGCTGAGTCAGTCCTGCGACGATGCTTTCCCATTTGACAACAGCCGAATCAATCGTTGCCTGCGTATTTCTGATTACGTTGAATATGCCTTGATCGTAGTCGCGGTCGTAAATAATGCTTTTGCACGACACGATCAGCAAAGTTCGATCTTTTACACCAAGGGCATCGATATCCGTTAAGACTTTGCCAGCTTGGCGCAGTGGCAGCCCCCGAAGAGCCTTCAATTCTTGGGGCGCCTCCCAAGCCGTGCCATTGATTAAATCTTGGCACTGGAGTTCGAACGCCCTAGCTCTCAGATTTCCAATTAATGGCGAACGAGCCAGTTCAACCCGATGTAGCAGGGCGTGTGAGGCACCTGTAATGTCGATTAGGAAGTTGTCTCTGTATCGACGCAGGACGTTGCCGCTCGATAGCGGCCAAACCGAGGCGTTCAAGGCAAATAATGCCTCACGCAACTGGGAGAAATCTGCAGGCCATGAGAAGTCTGGTGTTCGTGAGGATAGTTGGCCAATAACCTCCGGCAGGTACCGATTTACTATGTCACCCAAGCGCTCTTCACCAACGAAAACGTAACCTTGCTGCACGATCGAACTGAGTCCCCAAGGCACGTGTAAGCAAATCATCGGCACAAGCATTAGTAGCTCGCAGAGTGCCGCGATACCTGGCAGATAGTCAGGTAGGCCACCTTCCTCGCCCATAGGAGCCAATATCCGCTCCAAGTTGAGCATTTTCGGGATGTGGCGCACTTGTACTGTAGCAATAGAAAGCCCGCCCGCACCGTCCGGGTAGGTTATGGGCGCAGGGAAGCTAGGTGTGCATCCAATTGTGAGAAACGCTGTTGGATCGCCACCAGAACTTTCATCAACAAGCCGTTGAATATTTGGCTCGACGGAAAACATTCCGAGCCCCGCTCCCACGAACTCGTGGGAGCGATCGTGCCTAGTGTCGTAAATTTGAATCGCATGCTCAATGTGCTCACTAGTCTCGGCCACGAGAATCGGAGAGCTTGCGTCGAGGACCGAACCTTTGCCCACACGCCGATACAGTATGTGCAAGTTTGATAACAGCTTCACGCGTCCAACATACCGAGCGAGATGGCGGAAAGCAGAGCTGTCTATCCGAAATCGGACGAGCTGCGCCAGTTCACTGGAATCTGCCCGTTTAAACTGGGACGAGAGCACTTCCGCAAGCAGTCGGTCATACCCCATTGTGGTTCGGTACGAGCCTTCAAATAGCGTATTGGGTGCCCGCCGCAGGTACCAAAGCCATCGTACAGAACCATATCCACAGTGTTGTTCAAGAATATCCGCTTGTGTGAGCTGCAAGACTGTCTGCAGATAGTTTGCCGCTTCGATACCCGATAGCGTGTGCTGTGGCGGCGGGCACATTCTATAGACTCTCGAAGCTGTTTCGAGCGCACTTTCGGCTGCTAATTTGGGCCACGCAATCGAGTCTGCAAATTCTTGGAACTTCTGGACCGTAGGGTCGATTACTAGAGGCGGCATACCTTTCCGATTAAGGGAGAAGTTCAAATGCTTAATTCCAATCTGTCACTATCGCATTATGAAAGATGGGCAGTCATGCAGACTACAATTATGGGAAGTTCGAGGTGCCGCCTCCATTGCCATGTCGGGTTACGCTATCGCTAACCCGACCTACAAAAGGCCAGGCGCGGGTTCCGGCCTCATTTATCGCCTCATGCCACCCCGATAAAGATTGCCAGCGCGCGATTCACCGCCACCATTGATTCATCGCCCAGCCGCCCGAACACCTCGCCGACTTTCTCGCGCACTACCGACTGCGGTTTGTCCACCATGATTTGGGAGGGCTTGCTCAGACCGTTGCCCCCGGTGGGTTGCACCGTGATCCTGAACAACGGCGCATCGCGCAATTCGCCGGTTACCGGCAGGATGGTGACAGACGGATGCGCTTCGAACAGATCGGACTGGATGACCAGCGCCGGACGCGGCTTGCCCAGATCGCCCTGTAAAGCCACCGTCACCAGATCACCACGCCTCATTGCCAGCCTTCGCGGTCGCCCACCGCCTCCAGCCATTCGCCGATTTCGCGCTCATGAGCGTCACCCTTCAACAACAGTGACTGGCGGCGGCACTCCTCGGCGAAGCCAGCGCGCCGGGTATCCGGCACCCATATCTGCACCGGGCGTAGCCCGGAAGCGCGCAAAGCGGCGCGGTGGCGTTGAACCCGCTCGGATGTACTTGTTCTCATTTGAAAACCTCCAATAAACATGTGTTACATGAAACGCATGTTAGTCTGCTTTTGCGTTACATGCAACACTCCGGAATTTGCTTCATGTTGATGTTTTAGCGTCCCGCAACAACGCAAATCAGCTATCCAAAAGACGCTGGCAATGCGCTTGAATTCCGTTTCGAAATCCAGGCATGCGCACGCTTCCTGGTTTTTGTCGGCTGAAGACGTTATCGAGCGCCGCGAGAATATTGCCGCGTTTTATTCTTCTGCAACGACCGCAGCCGGGGAGGCCGCGCGGGTGAGCCAGACGGCGAGCAGGAAGCTGCCGGCGACCAGCGCGACCACGCCCCCGCCGAAGAACATTTCCTTGCCTTCGCTCCAGGCCGCGATCGACGGCAGGGCCAGTTTGACCACGCCGAAGGCGGCGACCAGCAGGCTGACGCCGGCGACGACCAGGCTCATCACGCGCGAGGCGATCAGGGCGAGCTGGTCGGCGCGGCAGATCAGGCGCGAAATCCACAGGCCGTTGACGCCGTCGGTGACCAGCATCCCCGCCATGAACAGCAGGCCGAGCATCAGCGCGTCGCGCCAGCCGCCGAACTGAGCGGCGGTGAGGGCGAACAGTGCAGTCTGGCTGATGGTGTCGAAGGACAGCGCGAACAGCGCGCCCACCAGTGCCACCAGGCCGGGACTCGCCGCCGTCGTCAGGCGGCCGAGGAAGCGGCCTTTCAATCCCACGGGGCGCACCACCTGTGCCGGGTCGGTACGCAGCACGGCATAAATGTTGATCAGGCCGAGGGTGGCGAGGAAGGCGATGGAGACCCAGGCGCCGAACAGTTCCAGCCATTCCGGCGTCTGCCAGCGCCGCGCGAAGGCGCTCACGGCCAGTGCGATGGTCACCACTACCGCACCGTGACCGAGCGAAAACAGGGCGCCGCAGAAGCGGGCGAGGCGGGGGTTGGCGCGGGAGTTGAAGCGGGTAAGGCCGTCGATGGTGGCGAGGTGGTCGGCGTCGAAGCCGTGCTTGAGCCCGAGAATGAATACCAGCAGGCTGAGCGCAAACAAGTCGTTGGGCAGTGCTTCCATGAAGGTTCTCCCTGATGCGGCAGGTATGAAGAAACTTGGAAACATCATACATCTCGCAACTGTGCCTGTGTGCGCTTATTACGCGGTGAATGGAATTCAGCGACGGGCGTAGAAATTGCTTGAGCCGGTGCCAGTTAACATACGGTAATCGGTCATGAGCAGCGTCATTTTCTATGAAAAGCCCGGCTGCACGGGCAACGCCCGGCAGAAAGCCCTGCTGCGGGAAGCCGGACACGAGGTGGAAGCGCGCAACTTGTTGGTGCATCCGTGGACTGCTGGTGCACTGCGCAGTTTTTTCGGTGGCCGGCCGGTCGCCGAATGGTTCAACACCTCCGCGCCGCGCATCAAGAGCGGGGAGGTGTCGCCGCAGACACTGGACGAGGCGGCGGCCCTGGCTTTGATGCGGGCCGACCCGCTGCTGATCCGGCGTCCCCTCGTCGAGTGCGACGGGCGGCAGGAATGCGGCTTCGACGCCGAAATCGAGCGCTGGCTGGCAATTGCGCATCCAGTTGGCGATCTGGACGGCTGCCCGCGCAACAGCGCGGATTCCGCCCATGAGTCTCAGCGCTGCGTTATCCCGCCGGGCGTCGCATGATGCGCTTTTTCCAGCCCGCCATTTACCTCATCGACCGGCTGCGCTACCCGCACAAATTTGCGCTGATCAGCTTTTTCTTCGCTTTGCCGCTGGCGCTGGCATTCTATTTTTACCTTTCCGAGACCGGCGAGAAAATTGATTTTGCGCGTCGGGAAATGCAGGGCAACGCCTACCTGCGCCCCTTGCAGAAGCTGGTGGAGCAGCTGCCCCAGTCGATGTCGCTGGCTGACGCATTCTTGCGCAACGAGGAATTCGCCGTGGAACACCTGCCCAACAAGCAGGCGGAAATCGACGAGATCATGGGTGTGCAGCAACAGGTGGACAGCGAGCAGGGCGATCTCCTGGCGCTATCCGATCAGGCGCGCGTCATCCGCGCCGACTGGGATGACATGAAAAAGCACCTGCCTTCCCTGACACCGGCCATAAGCAACGACCTGCACCGCAAGTTGCAGGCGGATGTGCTGTCCCTGATGTCTGCCGCCGGGGACGCTTCCAACCTCATCCTGGACCCGGATCTCGACACCTATTACACCATGGATGCCTTGCTGCTCAAGCTGCCCGAGAGCCTCGACATCCTCTCCAATATCCGCCTGTTCGTCGCCGGCCACGCCGGGCAGTCCCTCACGCCGGAGCAGCGGGCCAGCCTGGTGACACAGGCGGGCATCGTGCAGGCCAACCTCGACAAGCTCAAGAAGGGCATGAAAGTAGCCTTCGCGAACAATCCGGGCGGCACGCTCAAGGCCGGGCTGGACGGCCCGCTGGCACAGTACTATTCGGCCGAGGAGAACCTGCTGCGCGAAATCAGCCGGCAGGCCGACAAGGACCGCCTGGACAGCGATCTGAATTCTTTCCACAGCCTTTCCGCCGCGGCGCTGTTTTCCAATTCCCGCCTGTGGGTGCAGGGCTCGGTCGAACTGGACAAGCTCCTGGCCGCGCGCATCAAGGGCTTCCAGCAACGTCGCGACATGCTCCTGTTGCTGTCGCTGGGCGCGGTGCTGCTGGTGACCTGGTTATGGGCCGGGTTCTATCTCTCCGTCATGCGCACCGTGGCCAATCTGAAAACGGCGGCGAACCGCATGCGCGACAACCAGGACGGCGTCACCGTCACGCTGGACAACCGCGATGAGCTGGCCGAAGTCGCGCAGGCCTTCAATGCGGTGGGACAGGCGCTGGCGCAGTCCGGGAAAAAGTACCGCGGCATCGTGGAAAACTCGGTCACCGGAATTTTCCAGACCACACCGGATGGCAGCTACCTTACCGCCAATCCCGCGCTGGCCAGAATGTACGGATACGACTCGGCGGAAGAGCTGATCGACGGCGTAAACAACATCGGCAGCCAGCTTTACCTTGCGCCCGGCCGACGCGAGGAATTTACCCAACTGATGGCGCAAAAGGGCGTGATTAGCGACTTCGAGTCGGAAATCCGCCGCAAGGACGGCAGCACCATCTGGATCAGCGAAAACGTGCGTCTGATCCGGGACGGCGCGGGAAATCCGCTGCATTACGAAGGCATGGTGCAGGACATTACCGCCAAGATACGCGCCCAGGAGGAATTGCAGCAAGCCAAAAAGGCTGCGGAAGCGGCCAACGACGCCAAGAGCGAATTCCTCGCCAACATGTCGCATGAAATTCGCACGCCCATGAATGCGATCCTGGGTTTTTCGGAATTACTCCACGGCCTGGTTCAGGACCCGCGCCAGAAATCCTATCTTTCCGCCATCGCCAGCAGCGGCAAGACCCTGCTCACCATCATCAACGACATCCTCGACCTGTCGAAAATCGAGGCGGGCCACATGGAGCTGGAATACGAAAGTCTTTCCGTCGGCACGGTGTTGCAGGAAATCCGCCAGATTTTTGCGCAGAAGGCGGAGCAGAAAGACCTGGATCTGTTGCTGGAAATCGACCCTACCATGCCAGCCGGGCTGTTGCTGGACGAGGTTCGCCTGCGCCAGATACTGATCAATGTGGTGGGTAACGCCATCAAGTTCACCGAGAGCGGGCATGTGAAAATCATCGCCCGCAGCCTGGTTCGTCACGATCCGGCGGGAAAGATCGGGCTGCTGCTCGAGGTGGAAGATAGCGGTATCGGCATTCCGGAAAGCGAGCAGCAGCGCATTTTCGAATCTTTCTCCCAGCAGAGCGGCCAGAGCCAGCGCAAATACGGCGGGACCGGGCTGGGCCTGACCATCACGCGGCGCCTGGTGGAAATGATGCACGGCACGGTTTCGGTGCACAGCCGCCACGGCAGCGGCACCACCTTCCGCATCGAATTTCCGGAAGTCGCCGTGACCGATGCTGCCCGCGAAACAGCCGCATCCGAACCCGTCAGGGACGATTTTTCCGCGTTTGCTACGGCGACCATCCTGGTGGTGGACGACATCGCCATGAATCGCGATCTGATCAAATGTTACTTCGACGGCTCTCCCCACCGCATGCTGGAGGCGGCAAATGGCGAGGAAGCGCTGCAACTCGCGCGTAGCGAACGCCCCGACGTGATCCTGATGGATATCCGCATGCCGGTGATGGACGGGCTGCAGGCCACCCGCCTGCTGAAGGCGGATGACGCGCTGAAATCCATACCCGTCATTGTGATTACCGCTTCGGCGGTGAAGAGCGAGGAAGGGGAAATCAGACCCATCTGCGATGCCTTCGTGAAAAAACCTGTCAGCCGCATGGAACTGTTCGCGGTACTGCGCCATTTTTTAACCCCCTGCGCCACGCAAAACACGAGGCTGGAGGGCGCTGACGAAGTGCCGTGTCCAAGCGTCGCGGCCATCAACCCCGGCGAACTGTCTGATCAGCTGCGGCAATTGTCTGAAAATGAATGGAAAAAACTGCGTAACGCCCCGGTGATGAGCGACGTGCGCAAATTCGCCCTGCGCCTGATCGAGCTTGGTGCTACCCATGCCAGCCCGCAACTGCTGGAATACGGCAAATCCCTGGCACTGCAGGTGGAGCAGTTCGACATGGTGCGGGTTCCCAAAACCCTGGAAGGCTTTGCCGGGTTGATCGAGCACCTTGCCCAACTGCCGGAGTCAGCATGATGCAGCTTTCCAGTGCCAGCATACCCTTGGTAATGATCGTTGACGACCGCCCGGAAAATTTGCAGGTGCTGGGAAGCGTCCTGATGAATGCCGGCTACGACGTGATTGCCGCCGAGAGTGGAAAACGCGCGCTGGAAATGACTGCCGCCCGGGTGCCGAACCTGATTCTGCTGGACGTGAACATGCCCGACATGGACGGGTTCGAAACCTGTCTGCAGCTCAAGAAAATTGCGCCGGTCAGCGAAGTCCCGATCGTATTCCTGACCGCCAGTAGCGACACCGCCGATGTGGTCAAGGGCTTCGCGGCGGGGGGCGTGGATTACGTCACCAAGCCGTTCAACGGGGTCGAGCTGCTGGCGCGCATCCATAACCATCTGGAATTGCAGCAGGCCAGACGGGCACAGCAGGAACACGCGGCGCGGCTGGAAAGCGAAATCCGCACCCGGCAGCGCGCGGAAACCGAATTGCGCAAACTTTCCAGCGTGGTGGACCAGACCGACGACAGCATCTTCATCACCAACGTGCAGGGCGAGATCCAGTACGTGAATCCGGCATTCGTGCGGCTCACCGGTTACAGCATCGAGGAGGTCTTCGGGCAAACCCCGGCCATCCTTAACTCGGGCCGGCACGACGCAGCCTATTTCGAAAACATGTGGCGCATTATTCGCCACGGCGACATTTTCCGCGACGTGGTGGCCAATCTCGGCAAAGACGGCCGACTCATTTACGTGCAGAAAACCATCACGCCGATTCGCGATTCGGACGGCGCCATCATTTCCTACGCCTCAATCGACAAGGACGTGACCGAGTGGCGCTGCGCCCAGGAGCGCATCGAATTCATGGCCCTGCACGACAACCTCACCGGGCTGGCCAACCGGGTCATGCTCAAGGACCGCCTGCAGCACGCCATCACCTCTGCGCTTCGGCGCGACAGCAGCTTCGCCCTGCTGTTCATCGATCTCGACGGATTCAAGCCGGTCAACGACAGCCTCGGCCACGACGCAGGCGACACGGCGCTGAAGGAAATCGCGCGCCGCTTCGTCTCCTGCGTGCGCGAAAACGACACCGTGGCGCGGGTAGGTGGCGACGAGTTCGTGATCCTGCTGGAGGAAAGCGGACAGGAAGCCGCGGTGGCCGACATCGCCAGCAAACTGCTGGCGCGGGCGGGAGAACCATTCATGATCGGTGAAGCGGAGTGCCGCCTCGGTGCCAGCATCGGCATCGCCCTATACCCGCTCCACGGACAAGACGCGGACACCCTGCTGAAAAACGCCGACGACGCCATGTATCAGGCCAAGTATCAGGGGAAAAACCGATTCTGTGTTTATGACCGCTGATGGCGATGGCCATGAATATAAGGCGTCAATATGCCCTACCACGCCTGCGTGGGCTACTCGTCCAGCAGCAGACGCATTGGAATCATGGGCGAGAGAGCAAACCCGTGGCTTTGGTAGAAGCGTTGCGCGGATTCATTGATTCGATCGGTGAGCAAGGTAATGCGCTTGCAAGCGTTCCGCCGTGCCAACTCGATGGCGTATTGAAGCAACTGTGAACCTACGCCGGAACCGCGCGAGGTGGGGGCAACGACCATGTCCTCTAGCAGCGCAACCCTGGCGCCGAGGGCCGTGGACACGGTGTAGAGCAGGCTGACCATGCCGATAATTTCCTCGCCTTGGCGGGCGACAAGAATGTGACCGATCTCCGGATTGCCAATGATGCGCGCCAAGCCGCGGCGCTGAGCCTCGTGATTTGGCACGAACTCGGCTTCCTGGGAAAACAGCATGTCCAGCAGCACGCACAGTGCGGTGATGTCGGATGAAGTTGCGGGAGAAATTTGCATGGCAACGTGCTTCAATAATTATTCGGGAGCTAGCCGGGCGATTTATTAGAATGGCATTAACCATAGCCTGAACATGGAACCAACGCAAGCAAGTCCGCCAACCCGGCGAATGAATTCGCCCCTACAGTAACCTGGGGTTACACTCTTTCGTCATGCCTCGCGATAATCTTCACATTGGCCGCGTATCCCTGCCGGGTTACGCTTACCTGGTCACCACGGTGACCCAGGGGCGGATTCCGCTTTTTTCTGATTTCTCTTGCGCCCGCCTGGTCGTGCGCGAAATGAGGCGAATCGAGCAGGAGGGACTGGTGCAATCCATGGCATGGGTGTTGATGCCGGATCATTTGCATTGGCTTTTTACACTGGGCGTGCAGGTACCCTTGTCGGTGGCGATCAAACGCTTCAAGGGACGGAGTTCGTCCGCGGTCAACGGCTACTTGGGCAGAAGCGGGGCGGTGTGGCAAAAGGGATTTCACGATCATGCCGTGCGGGAAGGCGAGGATGTCCAGAAAATGGCGCGTTATATTGTGGCCAATCCATTGCGTGCGGGATTGGTGAGTGGCGTCGGGGATTATCCGTTGTGGGATGCGATTTGGGTGGGGGATTCGAGGGCGGGGCTGATGATGGGCGAATAAATTCGCCCCTACGTAACCTGTAGGGGCGGTTTTAACCGCCCATCGGTGAGGCATCTTTACGCCGCTACCGGAAAGGTCTCCGTCACTGCGTCGAAAAACGCGTTCAAATCCATGTCGAGGCGCGTGATGTTCTGTTCCTGCAGGAAGCGTTCTTCATTCTTCGCCAGTTCGCCCGGCAGCACCGCCCAGTGGGGGCCGTCGCTGGAGCGTTTCATGATCTGGCGCGCGTAGCTGCGGGTGAGCTGGTTGTCGAAACGGCAGCCCAGGAAGAGGAAGCCTTTTCCCTTGCGCAGTTCCTGCACCAGTGCGGGAATCGGGCTCTGGATGTCGATTTCGGTCAGCACTTCCACGTAGTCGGAATCGGACACGATGTAGTTGCCCGCCGGGCTGACGCAGCCGATGGGCTGGTACAGCACGGTATGCCATTGTTGCGCCTGGGCCGCATCGACCGGCGTGCCGTCCGGCAAGTAGTATTTCACCCACTGGTCGCGGTGTTCGGCGCGGCTCACACCTTGCAGCATGCCCCATCCTTGAGTCCCGGCCAGGGCTGTCGCCATGGTGCCGTCGTACCATGCATCCACGATCAGCGGTAGTTGCAGCTCGGCCAGGTGGCGGTGCAGCGGGGCGGGCTCGGTCTTGTGGGCGAAGGCTTCGTTCATCAGCGTCACCAGGGTTTTGCGATGCTTGAAGTTTTCGATGTACTGGGCGGCGGCGGTGAGGTTTTTGCGGATCTTGAACGGCAGCGTGGTCCTGGCCGCCAGTTGCTCCGCCAGCGCTACGGCTGTTGCCGGAACGGTTTTTTCCACGGCCAGCGCGAGCATGCCCGGCCCGAGGTAGGGAATCGCCCGTTTTTCGGCCAGGGCGGCGATGATGGCATCCAGCGCAAGTGCGTTCATGGTATCGCTCCTATTCGCCCAGCTTGCGGGCTTCAACGGTGATCGGCAGGCGGGTGTCGGCGGCCATCTCGGGCAGCACGAATTTCCAGCCGTTGGCCAGGGTGACGGTGCCGCCCCACATTTCCGGTTTTTCCATCTCGACGATGGGCTCTTCCAGGTCTTTCTTGGGTAAATAGCCGGTCAGTACACCAGCGGCTTTGCGGATCATGATTTTCATCTCTTGCTCCTGATATCGATCGTTCGTTGTTTGCCTGTTTCAGGCCTGGTGCGCCGTTTTGCCCCCGTTTCCTGCCTGGGGAGCCTCCTTGTTCTTGAGCGCCATGATGCGCTGGCAGATTTTTTCCGGATTGAGGATCAGCAGAAGTTCGTTGGACTCCTGACATGATTCTGGTTTTACCACGCTGTCGGCGATGGCTCCTTCGCCGGAAAACATGGATGACAAGGCCTGTACGCAATGCTGCGCGACTTCCGGAATCTCCCCCAGGCTGTTGACCATGATGCCCAGCACGGCGTCGTCGCGGATGCGGACCAGCACCACCTGCATGCCCGGCTCATGCCGGACGCCCGGTCGGTCCGGCATGAGCCGGGTAATGTCCACGACCGGTACGGTCATGTCCTGGTAAAGCAGATAACCTGATAAATGACTGGACGCGCCCGGCACTGGCGTCAGTCCCCTGGTTTCCACCGCTTCGATGACTTTTCCGGAATGGATGCCGAACCAGTTGTCGCCCACGTGGAAAGTGGCGATTTCTACCGTGTCCTCGTTTTCGCTGCTGCGCACGGCCTGCAATTGCGGTTTTTGCCTGGTTGCGTTGCCGGTTTTTACGTGCGCGCTGTTTACCGGGCACAGGGGCACGAAGATCAGGGCCGTCACGTCGTTGCGGTAGCGGTCCTGTTCGCCCTTGTATTCGCGATAGCCGCCGGACATGCGCGAGCCCACGGCGTAATAGTGGCCGTGGCGCGCGATGATGTTGGAAATTCCGGTGCCGCTGGCGAGGGCGAAGAACTTTTCGTCCAGGTCGAGCAGGGTGCCAGGGCGGATGTCCGGGTGGGTAGAGGCGATTACCTGCCGCTCGCGGTCGGCAAATACGCCGAAGGATCCGGCGAGGGTGTTGCCCTTTTCGTCGCGCGGCAGGGCATCCATGAGCATGGCTTCGAACTGGGGTGCGGAGTCGAACACGATGCCGATCCCCCCGACTACTTCACTCGAGGGCAAGCCCCCGACTACTTCGCCGTTATCGTGTAGTGCCGCGCCGTAAATGTAGGTGTGGCGGCCTTTGTAAAGCGGTGTGGGCGTGAAGGGCGACACCGCGTAGCTCTGGGAGTCGGCAAGGTCCAGTGTTTCGCGCACCCACGCTTCGCCCAGCATCTGGCCGCGCACGGACTGCTGCTCCGGATTGGAAACGGCGATGACGCGTCCGTGGCGGTCGAACAGCACCAGGTTGTCGTATACGGTATAGAGGCTGTTGATGTGGGCGAGCACGGCATGGATGGCGCGGTTGTCCTGTTCGTCGAGCTGCGGTTTGGCGAGCAGTTCGCGGAACTGGGAACGCAGCGCCCACCAGCGGCAATCGTTGGCACGTTCGTAGAGGTTGCGGTCCATGATGTCGATAGCCAGCGAAGCCAGGAACTGGCTGTCCTGCAAAATGGCGGACACCACGGTCTGGTGCAGGTTGCCTATGGAGCGCTCGAACACGTCCTTGGTCTTGAGCCCGGTGTTGCTGATTTCCCACAGCAATATCTTGGAGAATGCGGGGTTGAGCGCTTTGCGGTCGCTGCTCTGGCGCACGTTGCCGTTCCATACCGAGCGGTTGAGTTCGCGCTGGATGCGGTCGGCCTGCAGCGGGATGTTGCGCAGGTCTTCGGAAAACAGCGCGGGATTGCTCATCACTTCTTCCAGCACTTCACCCGACACCAGCTTGAGCATGGCCGAGGCGTCCTTGCCGAAGGCATGTTCCAGCGGCACCATGACGTGGCCGTACCAGCCGAGTCCTGTGTATCCCTGGTAACCATGGGTGGGGCGGGTGGTGGCAAGGTACTCCCGGCCGGCGAAGCGCACCACCTGGTAGTCGTTGTCCAGCACCCGTTCCATCGGCGCGCCGATCGGAATGTGCCATTCGTCGCTGCTGGCGATGACGCGCCCATCCCGGTCGAGCAGGGTGATCACGCTCCAGTCGTCGGCATCCTTGAGGTTGTCGAAAATTCCGCTGGTTTCATTGCCGAAGCGGAAACACAGGCACAGCACGCCCAGTGGTGTGCCATCTTCGGGCGAGGTGACGCGGTAGGAATAGATCAGGCTGGCCACATCGCCGGGTACGAGATCGGAACGGTGGAAAGTTTCCACGTATTCGCGCCTGGTTTGCAGCGACTCGCGGATCAATGGATCGTCCGAGCGTTCCACCCGGTTGTCCGGGTCGAGCTGGATCAGGACGTTGCCCTCGGTGTCCAGCAGGATGATGTTGTTGTACACCGAATACTTTTGCACGTATTCGTGGAAACGCGCCTGCAGGCGGGATGTGATGGCGTTGAACTCCTCCTGCAGCCGTTCTTTTTCGCTGCCGTAACCCTGCTTGAGTTTGCGGATGAATTCCGGCGCGCGCGCGGCGTAGTCGCGGATGTCGTCGTCGGTGGCGAGAAAACCGATATCCGCGGTGCGCTCGAACAGGTTGCGGATCATGATGTCCACCGCTACCTGGGCCTTGGATTTCATCTCCAGCACGACCTTCTTGAGGGTCTCGTTACCCAGGTTGTCGAGCAGCCCCACCGTAAGTTTGTGGAAAGCCTGGCGGGTCGCGCTCATGTCAGCGCCGGTGCCGGACAACTGGCCCAGCAGGGTGAGGTTATCCCATACCCCCTGCAGGCCCTGCAGGGTTTCGCGGTATTCCTCGGCGCTGCTCATGTGGCGGATAAGCTGGCACAGTTTGTCGTCCAGTTCGATTCCCTTATACAGGCTCATGTCAGTTCATCCTGGCTTCAAATTGTCCGAGCCGGCCAATTCCAGCTCTTCCTCAAGACAGCCCACGATCATCAGGCCGGGAAATTCCACCATATAAACCGGGGTGCTGCTTTCGACGTGCCGGCCCACGTTGACGATCTCGCCGACTGTCCCCGCCGCAGCCAGCAGCGCGTCCGGCGCACTCTCGGGAAAGCTGCCGTCGTTGAATAGATCGATATTGCAGCTCACGCGTTGCTGCACCTGAAAAATGGGTTGGCGCGATTCAAGCATGTGATTCCTCCTCAATGGGTTCCAGTTCCTTGGCCTTCATGCCGACGATGTGTCCCTGTTCGTAGAAATCCACGCCGTAGATGTAGAACTGCTGCAGGAAAGTGCCAATGCTGGTGACGTAGCCGATATCGCCCTTGTTCACCAGAATCTCGCCGATTTCCTTGCCGCGGAAGGTACCGTCGTTGCGGATATTCTTGCTGGAACGTACTTTTTGCCCGTAGCCGAAGACAGGTTCCTTGTCGATTTCGATTACATCGCTGTCGCGGTTGATTTTCATGATGTCAGCTCCTCGCCTTTCAATCTCGAACGCGCCATTTCACGGACCAAATCGTCCGTATCGTCAAGCAAGGGCAGCAGACGCTCCGCTTCACCCCGGCTGGCCACCTCGTAGCGCACGCGCCAGTCGGGATCGCCACAGAATCCAGCCAGCCGCTCACCGTCAAGTCTGCGCGCCACTTCCAGGCGCACATCAGCTTCCTCGTCTCCAGCCATGGTGGACAGCCACTCTTCACCGATGCGCCGCGCCACCATCAGCCTGACTTCCCGATCTTCGTCATGCTGCATCAGGTGCAGCGATTCGAGCGGCAGGCGCCGTGCCACCACCAGGCGCACGTAGTAGTCGAGGTCCGCGCGCATCTCCAGCAAATCCGGCCCTTCCAGACGGTAGGCGACGCGGATGCGGACTTCGCGGTCGGGGTCCTGGCGCATTTGCAGCAAATACTTGCGCGGCAAGCGCAGCAATGCCGAGAAGCGCACCGTTTCGTCCCTGTCCTGCAGCAGCGGCGGCAGGTGGAATACATCGGCAAATTTCGCCGCGATGGCGCGCACCTCGAAGTAGGGGTGCGCCAGGTACTGGTTGGCCAACTCGCGGTTCCAGTAAAAAAACCGGTCGATGCGCCGCGCGTAGCGGTCATGCACGCAGGCGCGCCGCAGCTGGCAGCGTCCTTCCGCGAGCAGCGCGCGATGGGCGCATGCTTCGCATGACACCGGCTGTCCCTGCCAGTCGAGCGCTTCGTCGATGTCAGTCATCGTCGTCCTGCCCCTGGCGATTCAGCACGTCCAGCAGTACCGATGCACCCACCCGGTCGGCGGGGTCGAGCTGTATCACCTTTTCCACCGCCAGCCGGCCTTGCTCCAGGTCGCCCAGGCGCAGCTTGAGGTAGCCGTAAGCCTTGAGACTGAAGAGGAAGAAGCGCGGCGTGAAAGCGGCAAAATCGCTGAAGCTGGCATCCTCGCGCTGTACCTGGCGCCAGTCGTGATTCAGTTGCAGCGCTCGCGCCGCCAGGCTAATACACAGCTCGGCATAGGGCAGGGCTTGCCGCACGCGGTTGCGGTAAAAATGAAAGCGGTAGAACGCGATGTACACGGCCGCGTGCTGTGGCGCCAGGCTTAGAGCCTGCTGCAGTTGTCTTTCCGCTTCCTGATCGTCGTCACAGCTTCCCGCCGCCATCCGCAAACAATGTTCGGCTTCAGGCGGCAGGGCCTCTCCACGGCAGGCACGTTCCAGCCACGAAAGGTCGTCCGCGATGGCGTTCCCGCTTTCCATGCCGCTCTGCTAGGAAGTACGCCGTGCGATGCTGGCAATATCGACTGTTGCCACCGTCGGATCGGTGTTACCCGGCGCACTGGTACCGCAACCGCATACGCCGCGCGCATTGGGGTTGAAGAACTTGAGCCCGGTTTCCATCATGGTGTCGGCGAAGTCGATGGTGTAACCCTCCAGCAACTCGCGGCTGGATTGCGGCAGGAAAACCTTGAGGTCTTCCAGCTCGACCACGTAATCCCCGAATTGCGGACTCGCTTCGACGGTGAACTCCGAACTCAGTCCGGAACAGCCGCCCGGGCTGACAACCAGCCGGAAACCGGCGCTCGCGCCGGCGTTGCCGAAGCGCACCATGCGACGTATGAAGCTTCCTGCCTTGGGGGTGATGGTCAGTTCCATGATGTTTTCCTTGTTTTAGCTCACAGCTGGCAGCTGGTTACGCCACGTAACGCGGCAGGCTTTTATCGATGATGACGCAGTTGTCCACTGGGCAGACTTCCACGCATTGCGGGTCTTCACCCTCGCACTCGGTGCATTTCTTGGGGTCGATGACGTAGGTGCCGTTCTTTTCCTTGATGGCGACATTGGGGCAGACCGGCTCGCAAGCGGTGCAGGCGGTGCAGGTGGAGGAAATGATTTTGTATGGCATGGTGTTCTCCTGATTAAAAATTGAAATTTCATGCGGCGATGTAGGCGCCCTGGCGCAAGCGGCCTTCACCGCGTTCGGCATAGGTGCCACGGGCGAGGTATTCCTTGAACCAGGCGATCAACGACTGCTCGATGTATTCGTGGGCGTAGGCATCCACCGGTTCGATGCCGGCTTTTTCCAGGTCGCCTTTCGGGCAGCGTCCGATCTTGGCGACGAACACCGCGGCGCAGTCGTTGATGGCGGAGATCACGGTTTCCAGCACCTCCTCCTCGCCGTAGCCGCCCTCGCAGTAATGGTCCACGCGGCGATGGCCGACGAACTTGGCGCCCTGTGCCGACAGCTCGTAAATCTGGAACTCGCTGGCGTGGCCGAAATGCTCGTTGATGCGCCCGCTGCCCTTGGTCGCCACCGCCACCAGCGCCTGGATGTCGCTGCTGCCCAGTCCGGCCAGTTCGCCCTGCAATGCCGCCTGCTGGTCCTGGCGTTCCTTTTCCACGAAAGCCTGGTAAGCCTGGCGCGCTTCGGCGTCGTAATTCACTTCCATCTCCGCCACCTTCTCGGTGGTGAATTCGGCGCTGCGGTCCTCGCCCAGCAGGCCCACCGCGTCGGCGCGGCACTGGCGGCAATGGCGCATCAGGTTCATCTCGCCCTCGCAATCGTCTTGCAGCTTTTTCAGCTCCTGCGGCGAAGGCCCGCGCTGGCCGGTGAGTCCATAGTAAGTGCCGTGCTCCGCCTCGGAAATCAGCGGCATGATGTTGTGCAGGAAGGCGCCCTTGGACTTGACCATGCGGTTCACTTCCACCAGGTGCTGGTCGTTGACGCCGGGGATCATCACCGAGTTGACCTTGACCAGGATGCCCCTGGAAGTCAGCATTTCGAGCCCTTCCATCTGGCGCTCGGCGAGGATCCTGGCGGCGTCGCGGCCTTTCCAGCGCTTGCGGTTGTAGTAGATCCAGGGGTAGATAGCCTCGCCCACTTCCGGGTCCACCATGTTGATGGTGATGGTGACGTGATCGACGTTGAAATCCTGGATGGTCTGCACGTAGTCCGGCAGCATCAAACCGTTGGTGGAGAGACACAGGCGGATGTCGGGCGCGCCTTTCTGGATCAGTTCGAAAGTCTTGAAGGTCTTTTCCGGGTTGGCCAGCGCATCGCCCGGACCGGCAATGCCGACCACGGTCAGTTGCGGCACCTCTGAAGCCACCGCCAGCACTTTCTTGGCCGCAAGTTCCGGGCTGAGCTTCTCGCTCACCACGCCGGGGCGGCTCTCGTTGGAGCAGTCGTACTTGCGGTTGCAGTAGTTGCACTGGATGTTGCAGGCCGGGGCCACGGCGACGTGCATGCGCGCAAAGTGGTGGTGCGCCTGCTCGCTGTAGCAGGGATGGTTCTTGACCTTCTCCCAGATTTCCGGAGACATGTCGCCCTGGCCTGCGCCCGAGCCGCAGCTCGACTTGCCGGAACCGCCCTTGGTGCCGCAGCCGGATGTGGCAGCTGCGGTATGTTCGAATATGGGTATGACTTTCGGTGGCATCGCTTGCTCCCTTTAGTTTGGGTTTGCTTTCTATCTGCAACAAGCGTGCCACTAGATGAATATTTTATAACACCATGAAATATAGAATGTTTTCATTAAGGCAGGAATGGCATTGGCGATGTCGCGAAAGTGACATGAGGGGCCGGATGAATATAGATTGTCGTCAATGCGACAATCAGGAAAAACAGTCGCACAACGAAACGGGACTGATCGACATGAACAATCTGGCGGTATTTGTGGTGACGTCGCGTAGCCGGGCTTTCCAGCAAAAGTGTATCCTGTCAGCATTTCCTGGCGTAACCATGGAGGTCATATGAACCAGATGCAAAACCCCAAACGCATCATCTCCCTCGCCTTTACTGCCGCGATCGCGATGACCACCATGATCGGAGCGGGGCTCTTCTTTTACGGCAAGAATGTCGGCAACGAGACCTTTACCCTGGCGGGTTACGTCGTGCTCGGCGTCAGCGCACTCGACTGGGCGCTATGGGAGATATTCCTCAAGGAACGCTTGCTGAAGGGCAAGCGGGACGAGGACGCATCACGGCAGGGGTGAGAATTGGGATTTTTGAGTGTTACGTGCGGCTAAAGCCGCCCCTATGCGCTATGACCTGAGGGGTTGTTACCGGCGCCGCGTCTCAAGCGCCGCCGATCCAGCCACCACGCAATCAGCGGCAAGGCCAGCAATCCACCTGGCAGCAGAAGCGCCAATACATATGGACTCAAGCGGGCAAGGCTGTACATCCGCCGCCTGATTTGCTTGCGATCTTCGCTGGTCCACCGGATGCCGTTGCGCTGCTTCATCAGCAGCGGCATCAGTCCTTCCATTTGGGCCATTTCCGCCAGTAGCTGCGCGCGTTGCCGATTCTGAAGTGCGTTGATCCGCGCATAACCGAGCCGGATCGGATAGAGGGCTGAAGCATGAACGGCCCCGAGGCGGCGAATCAGTTTTGTGGTCAACATGGTCACTCAGGATGCAATTGGAATAGCCCTGGTTCGAGAATACCGCCGATGTGGGCTTTCGCGCAAGGCTGAAGGCTTGTGTCTGGAAGGTCGCGCTTTTTCAGGAAGTTTTATGTAGTGCCAGATGTGGCAGGTATTCATCAACCAATTGCTCGACAAGCTCGGACTGCAACCGGTCTCTATCCACTTTCATGGCTTCCCGATTCGGTTGCTCCGCCATCCAGCACTTGAATTGAGCGAACACGATGGGGGAAACCGTGTTCATTCTCGCCATGTAGCCGGAAGGCGAAACGATCATGGCGGAAAACGGCGGCGAGTTGAGTAATGCACCCGCCCGTTTTGCCTGAACGACGCGAAAATCGTTTTCATCCCCGGTGAGAAGTAAAGGATGGGGGTCGCCTTCTGACGCCTCGCGACGAATAATATCGACCTCGAAACCTCCGCTGTTTACCGCGGTGTAGCGTTGCTCATCCCGGATCTCGAATGTTTTATCCACTTTTTGCAGCATGCCTATCATGGATGAGCCGAGCTTCTCCATTTTGGTGATGAAACGGATGCGTTTGCGGGTGTCCCAGAGCAAATCGACGTCGCGTGTCGCCAGCGCTTCTGTCGGTTCGAAGCGAATCCCGGCGGCGGCCTCGTATGCATAGAGCGCATGCGTCCCGATCACCATGAAATGTTCCGCAAGGCCAAATTTCGCCAGCGTATTGAGGATTTCCACCAGAATCTGCGGCGCGCGCCCCACAAACAAGGCTCGATTCAGGCGCTGGTGCTGGACCAATGCCTTGGAAAGCTGATCGCACCGTTCCTCCAATGCGCCCTTGGCTGAGGTAAACTTCTTGAAAATAGCTTCAGTCTCATCGGACCTTGGACCAAGGCTTTTCTGAGAATTGCGTGAGGATGTCCGGATAAGGTATTCGGTTTTGCCCTGCTGCTTCCAATACATGCCGCCGCGCACTTCAGACGCGCGCCTGGTCGCTTCTTCCCAAGCCGTGAATGTGGCCTGAGCATCGATATATTGGCGCCGCGCTTCGTTTCCGATGTCGGACAGGGCTGCGGATTTCCGTATATTTTCCATGTTTTTAACAATATACGGAAAAACATTATTTATCAACCATGTATACAGCTTGGTCGGATTGGTGACAGGCGTGCCGGACGCAAAGATGCGATCTCAAAACCGCTTGATATCGATATCGTATTTCTTCAGCGCATAGCCCATCTGGCGCGGGGTCAGATCGAGCAGGCGGGCGGCCTTGGCCTGGACCCAGCCGCTCTTTTCCATGGCCCACACCAGGCGCTCGCGTTCCGACTGCGGCTCGGACTCGTCCGCAGGCAGGAATGCCTCCACTTCGGCGGGTGCTGACGGCGGCTCGGACTTGCGCTCCTGAGCGGCGACAACGGGAATGGAAGGGTGGGTGGTGCCGTAGCTCCTCAGCGCGGAGGAGAAGCACAGTCCCTTCTGGCACAGCAGGTCGGCACGGCGGATGAGGTTGCCCTTGGTCATGGTGGCCATGCGCTCGACGCAGTTCTCCAGTTCCCGCACGTTGCCGGGCCAGCCGCAATGCACGATGGAGTCCATGGCCTCCTCGCTGATGGCGAGCTTGCGCTTGTTTTCCTGGTTGAATTTTTCGAGAAAATGCTCCAGTAGCGGGGGAATATCATCGCGCCGCTCGCGTAGCGGCGGCAGGAAGATACTCACCACGTTGATGCGGAAATACAGGTCGGCGCGGAATTCGCCCTTGCTCACCATTTCCTCCAGGTTGCGGTTGGTGGCGGTGATCAGGCGCACGTTGACCTTGATGGTGCGGTTGCCGCCGACGCGCTCGAACTCGCGCTCCTGCAGCACGCGCAGCAGCTTGGCCTGAAAGGCGGGCGACACGTCGCCGATCTCGTCCAGGAACAGGGTGCCGCCGTGGGCCTGTTCGAAGCGCCCCTTGCGCTCGCTGGTGGCGCCGGTGAAGGAGCCTTTTTCGTGGCCGAACAGTTCCGATTCCAGCAGGGTTTCCGGCAGCGCGGCGCAGTTGAGCTTGACGAAAGGGCCATCGCGGCGCGGGCTGAGTATGTGGATGGCGTGAGCGATCACCTCCTTGCCAGTGCCGGATTCGCCGCGCAGCAGGATGGTGGCCTTGCCCGGCGCGGCCTGATGCACGTCGGCGAACACCTGCTGCATGCGCTTGCTGACGCCGATGACGTTATCCAGACTGTATTTGCCCTGCAATTCCTTCTGCAAGCGCGATTTTTCCTGCATCAGTTGCGTGCGTTCCAGTGCCACATTTTGGTGCAGGCGCACGGTCTGGCCGATCAGGTTGGACACCATGGAAAGGAAGCGCACATCCAGCTGGAAGCCGCGTTCCGGATTGCGTTCGCGGTCCACGCTCAGGACGCCGATGCAGCGGCGGCCCAGTTTGACCGGCACGCCGATGAAGGCGATATCCTCGTCATTCAGCTTGCGCGCGCCGGTGCGGTTGAGAAACAGCGGTTCGTCCGCCACGCTGGGAATGACCGCCGGCATGCAGTTCTGCATGATGCGCCCGATGACCCCTTCGCCGACCAGGAAGCGCCCGCGCTCGATCTCCTCCTGCGACAGGCCGTTGGCGGCCACCACCTGGAGTTCGCCGTCTTCCTGTTGCAGGCTCAGCATGCCGCGGCGCATGTGCAGATGGGTGGAAAGCAGGTTCAGCACGCCATGCAGGGTTTTTTGCAGGTCGAGCGAGGAGCTCAGCACCTTGCTGATTTCGTAAATGGTGACGAGCTCCACGTTGGAGCGATCTTGTTGCATCTGGGTAGGCTCCGGTTTGTGACACCCTTAGCCTAAGCAAAACCCATACCGAGCCCGACAAACATCAACCATCACCATATTTCGGCAGGAAGCGCCAACCTTTCCACCGGCTTGCCGCCTATCAGGTGCTCGTCGATGATGGTGGCTACATCTTCCTTGCCGACCCTGCCGTACATCACCCCTTCCGGGTAAACCAGCACGCTCGGACCCGAGCCGCAGGGGCCGAGGCATCCGGTGACGGTGACCTGGATTTTTCCGCCCAGGTCGCGCTTCTGGAACTCGAACATGAATTCGTCCAGCACGCTGGCGCAGCCGGATTGATTGCAGGAGCCGCGCGGGTGGCCGGGGCCTCGATTCTGGGTGCAGACGAAAATGTGTTTTTCGGGTTTTGCCATGATGATTCCCCATCTATCTCAAAAAATGGTATTTCGCCGCGAAGGACGCCAAGGTCCGCAAAGGAAAACGGGTAAACACTCAAGTCCGCCCAGATTTCCGATTTCCTTCGCGGACCTTGGCGTCCTTTGCGGTTAAGCTGCTTTTCCTGGTTTAACCGAACTTGAACAGGATGCCGTAGCCGCCGCGCGGGTATTCCCAGTCCACGTTGCGGTGTTCGTCGCAAATGATGCGGCAGGTGCCGCATTCCAGGCAGCCGTCGGAGATCAGCACCACGCGGCCGTTGCCTTCCAGGGTGTAGCAACCGGCCGGACAGCACACGGTGCATTGCTGTGTCTTGCACTCGTGGGCGCAGACGTCCGGCTGCCTGATGTTGACGTGCGGCCGTCCCGCGTCGACGCGGTAGCGGTTCTGGAACAGCTTTTCCTCTACTTTGATCATCTGAAAGCCCTCCACAGTTTGTAGGCGTCACCCATCAGGCCGAACAGGGAGCGCTTGTGCATGAAGCTGGAGAAAATCTCCCGTTCCTTGGTTTTCTTGTCCACGCCGTCCACGTGCAGCATGTTGTGGGCCGAGCGGTTGACCAGCTCGGGGTAGGTGGTGAAGAACTGCCGGTTGTGATGGAAGATTTCCGGCATTTCCTGGTATTTCTTCAGGTCCTTGATGACGAAGCTGTCGTCCAGTTTCTTGCGGTATTCGGCCAGGTTGGCGGCGGTCATGTCCTTGCCCGCGGTTTTCATCTCGATCACCGTTTCAGCCGCCAGGCGACCGGTGGTCATGGCCAGGTTGGAGCCCTCGCGGTGCACCGCGTTGACGAACATGCCCGAGTCGCCGACGATCATCCAGCCGTCGCCGTAGATCTTGGGAATGGCCTTGTAGCCGCCTTCCGGGATGAGGTGGGCGGTGTATTCCTTCATTTCGCCGCCGGCCAGCAGCGGCTTGATGGAGGGATGCTCCTTGAGCTGCTCCAGCAGCGCGTAGGGCGTGGTCTTCTGGTCCTTGAAATCGGACAGCATGCAGCCGACCCCAATCGCGATGGATTCCTTGTTGGTGTAGAGGAAGCCGGTGCCCATCATGCCGTTGGTGATCTTGCCGAACAGCTCGATCACCACGCCTTCCTCCTCGCCGATGTTGAAGCGTTCCTGCAGCACTTCCTGCGGCATGAAGTGGATTTCCTTCACCGCCAGCGCGACGTTTTTCGGCTCCAGTTCGGGGTGGAAGTCGGCCTTCTTGGCCAGCAGGGAGTTGACGCCGTCGGCCAGGATCACCACATCGGCGTAGATGGTGCCGCCTTCGCGGTCGACCTGCACGCCCACCACGCGGTTCTTGTCGTCGCGCAGCAGGCTGGTGACAGTGGTTTCGCACACCAGCAGCGCGCCCGCTTCCTGCACCTTGCCCGAGAACCACTTGTCGAACTGGGCGCGGATGATGGTGTAGCGGTTGTAGGGTTCCTTGTTGAAGCCCTCGGAGCGGTAGTGCGTGCCGATGAAGGAGTCGTCGTCCATCACCCACATGCGCTGTTCGATGATGTGGCGCTCCAGCGGCGCGCTGTCGCGGAAATCCGGGATCATGCGCTCCAGCGCGTCGGCGTAGAGGATGGCGCCCTGTACGTTCTTGGAGCCGGCGCTTTCGCCCCGCTCCAGCTGCAGTACGTTGAGCCCGGCCTTGGCCAGGGTAAAGGCGGCGGCGTTGCCGGACGGGCCGGCGCCCACCACGATTGCGTCGAATTTTTCACTCATGGATTTCTCCTGAAACTGTTAAACCTTTAACCGCAAAGGACGCGAGGGCTCGCAAGGGAAAACACTTGCTGTTGATCCTTCGCGTGCCTTCGCGTCCTTTGCGGTGCATGATTTTCAACCCGCCTTTTTCGCCGTCGCCAGCGCTTGCCGGAACGACTCGGTGAGTGCGGGCAGGATGGTCATGGCATTGCCGACGATGCCGTAGGTGGCGAAGTCGAAAATCGGCGCGTTGGGGTCGTTGTTGATGGCGATGATGCAATCCGAGTCGGACATGCCGACGCGGTGCTGGATCGCGCCGGAAATCCCGGCGGCGATGTAGAGCTTGGGCCGCACCGTTTTTCCGGACTGCCCCACCTGGTGGTCCAGGTCGACCCAGCCGGCCTGCACCACCGGGCGAGAGGCGCCGACTTCGGCGCCGAGCACCTTGGCCAGGTCCCAGATGAGCTGGAAATTCTCCGGCCGCTTCATGCCCTTGCCGCCGGCCACGATGATGTCGGCGAAGGCGAGCTGCGGCTTGTCCTGGTTGGCGTCGGGGATGAACTCCAGCACCTTGGTGATGATGGACTGTTCGATCATGCCCAGCGAATGTTCGACAATGCGCCCCGTGCGGCTGGCGTCGCGCTCCGGCATGGCCATCACGCGCGGCCGCACCGTGGCCATCTGCGGGCGGTAGTTGAGGGTGACGATGGTGCACAGCAGGCTGCCGCCGAAGGTCGGGCGAGTGGCGGCCAGGCTGCGGTTGTCGGGGTCGATGGTGAGGCCGGTGCAGTCCGCGGTGAGGCCGGTTTTGAGCGTGGTGGCCACGCTGCCGGCGAGGTCGCGTCCCTGAGTGGTGGCGCCGAGCAGCAGGATTTCCGGCTCGTAGGCGTTGACCATGTCGGTCAGGCCCTTGGTGAAGGGTTCGTTGCGGTAATCCTTGAGGATGTCGTCCTGCATCAGGTAGCACAGGTCGGCGCCGTGGCGGAACGCCTCGTCGCAGAACTGGCGCGTCTGTTCTCCGGGTTCGCCCATCACCACGCCGGCGAGTTCCACGCCAAGCATGTCGGCGAGCTTGCGGCCCTCGCCCATCAGCTCCCAGGAGACCGGATGGACCTGTCCGCGCTCGTGTTCGACGAACACCCACACGCCCTTGTAGCTGGCGAGCCGGGGGTCGAGCTCGAATTTCTTTTTGCCTTTTTTGACTGGTGCTTCGCTCATGACTTTTACTCCTTATGCGCGCTTGGCGATTTCTTTGGCCACCGCCGGGAAGCGGGTAAACATCTTGGCCAGCACGGTGTCGGCGATATCCTTGGGATTGCCGCTTTCCACCTCGATCATCTCCGCCGGGTCGGTGTGCGGGGTCGGGGCGAAGACCTTGCTCACCACGGTGGGGGAGCCCTTGAGGCCGATCTTGACCAGATCGTCGTCGCTGATGCCGGCGGTTTCGCGGTTCCACATCTTTACCGGGTGGCGCGCGGCGCGGAACATGTTGGGCATGGTGGCGAAGCGCATTTCGTTGTTGCCTTCGAGGATGGTGATCAGGCAGGGAAGTTTCGATTTGAGCAGTTGCACGCCGCCTTCCGCGCGCCGCTCGACCACGATCTGCCCTTCCTTGGGCAGCACCGAGGAGACTTTGGAAACGTAGGTCAGCAACTGGAAATCCAGGCGCTTGGCCACGCCCGGGCCGACCTGTGCGGTGTCGCCGTCGATGGTCTGTTTGCCGGTGAACACCATGTCCACCGGCATGTTCTTCTGGATCTGGCGGATCGCCGAAGCCAGCGCGAAGCTGGTGGCCAGGGTGTCGGCCCCGGCGAAGGCGCGGTCGGTGATCAGGATGGCGTCGTCGGCGCCGTAGGACAGCGCCTTGCGCAGCGCGCCCTCGGCCTGGGGCGGCCCCATGGTAATCACAGTGACCGTGCCGCCGTGCTTGTCCTTGAGACGCAGCGCCTCTTCCAGCGCATACAGGTCATAGGGGTTGATGATGGCCGGAACGCCCTGGCGCATGATGGTGTTGGTCACCGGATGTACCCGGATCTGGGCGCTGTCGGGGACTTGCTTGATGCAGACGACGATATGCATGGCGAATCTCCTAAGCCGCTTTGAGTCCGCGCGTCGGCATGGCGTCGCGCAGGCTGTTGAGCGATACGGTCTTGATGCCCTCGGCATCGCGGAATACCTTGAAGACCTTTTCCTTGACGGCGCTGGAGTTGACGAAATCCATGTAGGCACGCGCCAGCAGCTCGCGGCAGGTGTCGTGCTGCATGACTTCGTCCATCTCGCCCAGGCCCTTGGTCTGGCGCATGTACTGGTGAAAACGCTGCAGGATGTGGAGGCGATTCACGTTCACCACGGTCTGGTCGTATTCCAGGTGAAAAAAGTCGAGGAATTCCTCGGCCGAGGCCAGGGTGATCATCTGTTCAAAAAGTGAGGTCATGGTTTTTTTCCTTTAACGTGGATCTTGCGCGTAAACCTAACCCCCCTCAGTCCCCCCTTGTCAGGGGGGAGGCAGAACGCCCCTCCCCTGACAAGGGGAGGCCGGGAGGGGTTAAGCCGGCTGGTTACTGGTTTCCCGATAAAACTGCCTGAGTTCGCTGATGCCCGGCGTGCGCTTGGCCAAACCGGCGTAGCGGCGAATGCGGGCCAGGATGGGTCCGGCCTGCCATGCATCCACCGGCATGCCCAGATCTTCGTAGGCGCGCATCACGGCGCGGTTGCCGGAGTGCTTGCCGAGCACCAGCTGGTGGCTGCGGCCCACTTCGGCCGGGTCGAAATTCTGGTAATTGGCGCGGTTCTTCATCAGGCCGTCCACGTGGATGCCGGATTCGTGGGTGAACACCGCGGAGCCGACGATGCTCTTGTTGGCCGGAACCGGGCGTCCCGAGGCAAGCGCCACCAGTTGGGAAATTTGCGGAAAGCGCTGGGCGTCGATGCCGGTGTCCATGGCGTAGAGGTGGTGCAGTGCCATCACCGCCTCTTCCAGCGGCGCATTGCCGGCGCGCTCGCCCAGGCCGTTGACGGTGGTGTTGATGTGCGTCGCCCCGGCTTTTACTGCCGCCAGCGTATTGGCGGTCGCCAGGCCGAGGTCGTTATGCGCGTGCATCTCGATTTCCAGGTCCACCGTGCCGCGCAGGGAACGGATCAGTTCATGGGTGGCAAACGGGTCGAGCACACCCAGCGTGTCGGCAATGCGCAAACGGCGTGCGCCGGCTTCCTGCACCGTTTCCGCCACCTGCAGCAGGAAATCCAGATCGGCGCGCGAGGCATCCTCGCCGCCGACGCAGACTTCCAGTCCCAGATCGAGGGCGGCCGGCACGAAACGGCGAATGGCGTCCAGCACCCAGGCACGGTCCTTGCGGATCTTGTGCTTGATTTGCAGGTCGGAAACCGGGATCGAGAGGTTGACCATGTCGGCGCCGCAATGCGCCGCGGCGCGCAGGTCGGCGTCCTGCATGCGGCCCCACACCATGAGGCTGGCGGGCAGGAACAGGTCGGCGATGGCGCGGATCACTTCGCGCTCTTCTTCGCCCATCACCGGGATGCCGATTTCCAGCTCGGGTACGCCGGCATCGGACAGCGTCTGGGCGATGGCGATTTTTTCTGCGGGAGTGAACGCAACCCCAGCGCTCTGTTCGCCGTCGCGCAGGGTCGTATCGTTGATGGTTACCATGCTGCACCTCCTTAAAGACAAGTGTCTGGACTTGAATCAGCAAGGGGCGTGCCAAGTACGCAATAAACGATTAACTTGATGTATTACAAGGTGTTGTACTGATTTGCAAAAAGAGATGGGGTTGTCGTGTTTGCGACAATGTCGCAATACACGCAAACTGGAATTCTGAAAGACGTGTGGCCGAGGGTCAGGCACCAGCGTTTCCGCTTGTGCCACACCTCGACGTCCTCGAAACGGGCTGCGGAGATTTCCGCAGGCGGCGCTAAATTCTCTTCGTCACTGAATGACAAAAGATTCGAACAGGACGTCTGTCACACCATCCTTGTCGTCCAGCTTCAGCACCTTGTTGATGGCGGTTTTGATGGCTGCCATCACTTTTTGTTTGCCTGCCAGCGTGGCCAGTTCTTCACCGCTTTGGCTACTGAGCAACAAGATCAGCTCGTGGCGGATAACCGGCGACCAGGCCTTGATGGATTCTGCAAGCTTTGGGTCTGCGACCTTGAGCGACATGTTGACCTGCAAGTACTGGGTCAGACCTTTGAGATTGACAGTAAATGTTTCAAGCCTGGCATAGGGAGACGCTCCCCCTTCCTTGCCGCCGCCGCTGCTGGCTTGAACCGCTGTGCTGATGAGGAATAGTGCCGTGGCGAGAATGGCCAACAATTTACGCATGATTTGTTCCCTGATTTAAATTTTGCAACAAAGTAATTGGAATTGCCTAGGTCGTCAATCGCCGATAGATATCCGCGACCTTGAATGGCAGCTTGCCGACTTCGTCAATAACCGTGTAATTGACCGCGCCATAGAGGTGGGGGAGATATTCCCGCGCCTCCTGATCCAGGGTGATGCAGAACGGGTGGA
The DNA here is from genome assembly GCA_031426915.1 of Sulfuricellaceae bacterium. GTDB lineage: Bacteria > Pseudomonadota > Gammaproteobacteria > Burkholderiales > Sulfuricellaceae > Sulfurimicrobium. The sequence continues at coordinate 32,665 of JASJPB010000063.1, forward strand.
TGCCGTTGCGCTGGGCTTCCTGCAAGGCCTTGCGGGTATCCTCGATGCCATAGCGGGTGCGGTAATTGTCGTGATAGTCGTCCGGCTTGCCATCCGAGAGTGTGACAAGCAGCTTGGTGCGCGCCTCGATTGCGTTCAGCACGCTGGTGAGATGGCGGATGGCAAAGCCCATGCGGGTGTATTCCTGCGGGCGTATGCCCGAGATGCGGGCGCGAACTTCCTCGTTGTAAGGCTCATCGAAACGCTTGATGCGGAACAATTCGCAGCGTTTGCGTGTGGTTCCGGAAAATCCGTAGATGGCATAGCGGTCGCCCAGCGTTTCCAGCGTCTCGCACAGCAGCACCAGCGATTCGCGCTCGGCGTCGTTGATCCAGCCGCGCGTGCTGCCGCTCATGTCGACCATGAACATCACGGCGATGTTGCGTTCGGTGCGGTGCATGCGCATGAACAGGCGTTCGCTCATTTCGCTGCCGTCGCGGGCGTCGGCCAGCGCTTCCACCAGCGCGTCGATGTCCACGTTGTCCCCGTAGGCCTGGCGTTTCAGGAGCCGGTTCTCGTCGCGCATGGCTTCGAAGGTCTTGCGCAGGTGTTTGAGCAGGCCGCTGTATTTTTCCAGCGTGGCCTCGCGGAAGCCGTCATAGACCGGTATCACATCTTTCTCGCGCATCACGCACCAGTTCTTGCGGTAATGCTGGCGGCCGTAATCCCATTCCGGATAGAGCGAGGCGCCTTCCTCATGATACGTGCCTTGCCAGACATCGTCTGGGTCGGCAGGCTTCTCTTGATACAGGCTCGGGTCGTATTCGCCCGGCCCGGCGGCGACCAGATACTCGGGCGGAACCTCGCCCAGATCAAGCTGGATCGACGTGATCAGCTGGCGCACATCGTCCGGAGGGGCTATCGGTGCGTCATCAAGGGTAAGCTCGAGCGCCATGAGACCAGTTTCGATATCCGGTTTTTCGTTGAGACCGAATTTCACCGGCCTGGATGCGGCTTCAGGGTTCCGGTGTTTTATCAGTTCCTGCTCTAATTGCGCCAGTTTGACCCGCAGCAGGATTTTTTCCTTGGTTATGCGCGCCGTCATGCAATGCGCAATGGCCTCGGGGCGCAGTTCGCCCTGATAACAGATATCGGGCGGGGCAAGACCGGCATATGCCACGGTCAGCAGGCGCAGGCTGTCATCCGCCGTGGCTTCCGGTTCCTCCAGTTGCCGGGCAAGATCCTGCCAGCCGGAAGGGAGTGTTTCGTTGAGCTCGGTCCTGAGTCTTTGCATTTCGCGGTGCAGGCCCGGCAGCTCACGCGCAATACAGGCTTCCAGGCGCAGCGTTTCGAGGGCATGAAAAAGTTTTAGCGCTCGCTCGTTGTCCTGATAGACGCCAAGAAGTTGAGGAAGGTCGACACGAAAGCTGCCAAAGCGGGTCTGAGCCCACATCATGGCAACCATGGCCTTGCATAGCGTGAAATTGTCCTCCGCCTTTTGCATCCGAGCGATGACGGCGGGCAGGAACAGGGTTTCGCTGTCGGTGTAGGTGGCTTCTCCCTGTTCCAGCTTGAGGCGTCGTCCCGACAGTCCATGCACGAAGTTGAGCATGATGCCGCTGACGTCCTCGAACAATACGCCAGCGGTTCTCTCGTGGCTGAGTCGGGCAAAATGGTCGACTTCCTTGATTACCTTGACGGCTGCGGATAAACCCAAGCGGTCGTAAGTGTCCATGGCATGCAGCGCCCATGCCTCGATCAGACGCCGATCCATGTGAGCGAGCAATTTCTCGGCATGGAGCGCGAACTGATAAGCGATCTGGATGTGGGTGGTGCCGATGCGCCGAATCCAGCCGAGCAGAAAATCCTGTTCGTCGCGTGGCATGGCCGCGATGGATGCAGCCAGTTCATCGACACGGATGAAGGTGAACTCGATTTCCAGCCAATTCCCGAGCAGCTGCTCGATATGTTCGGCTGAAAGGGGATGGTTATCCGCCGCCATGGAGTGTGATGCCCCTAAAACAACGCGGAGGAGAGTTCCTGCACTGCCGCCAGCATTTCCTTGTCATCGGTAAGGGCCTGGGCGATGGCGCTCTGGCAGGCAATCACCGGCTCGATGTGCGAGGCGATGAGCTTGGCGGCATGCACCAGCAGGCGGGTACTGGCGCCTTCTTCCAGGCCGCTGCCCTTGAGATTGCGCGTCATTTGCGCGAATTTGACCAGTTTCCCGGCAATATCCACATCCACGCCGGATTCGTTGGCGACGATCTTGCGTTCCAGTTCCGGGGTAGGGTAGTCGAATTCCAGTGCCACAAAGCGTTGCCGGGTGCTTTGCTTGAGGTCTTTCAGAACGCTCTGGTAGCCCGGATTGTAGGAAATGGCGAGGCAAAAATTGTCGTCGGCTTCCAGCAGGGTGCCGAGTTTCTCCATCGGCAGCGCGCGCCGGTCATCGGCAAGCGGATGGATCACCACCATGGTGTCCTTGCGCGCCTCGACAATTTCGTCCAGGTAGCAGATGCCGCCCGCCCGCACGGCACGGGCCAGCGGTCCGTCCACCCATACCGTCTCGCCGCCCTTGACCAGAAAACGCCCCACCAGATCGGAAGCGGTCAGGTCGTCATGGCAGGAAACCGTGATCAACGGGCGTTTGAGGCGCCACGCCATGTATTCCATGAAGCGTGTTTTGCCGCAGCCGGTCGGCCCTTTCAGCAGTATGGGCAGTTTGTTGCGGTAAGCCGCCTCGAAGATCTCGATTTCCCTGCCCAGTGGTTCGTAGTAGGGTTCGTCGCGGATAAAATGCTCTTCCGGGGCAATGTGTTGCGCTTCCATCACGCGTGCTGCTTATTCATTACCGCCGCAGCCGCAATCGCCGGGTCGGGGTTCCGGGTCGTATTTGTCATCCTCAAGCTTCTGCCTGTCCTTTTCCATCCCGGCGCGGATGGCCAGGGCGCGTTCGTTCAGGCTGGCGCGGCGCTTCTCGAATGCGCCTTCGTGTTCTTCCAGGAATGTTTCGTTAAACAGCGATTGCTTGAGGAAATTGAAGGCAAACTCCATCAGTTTTTCGTCGTCCGCCACGATTTCCGCCATCAGTTCGACCGGCACCACGTAATTTTCGTTGAACGAGGGGCTGATGACGAAGGCGCGGAAGCGATCCAGGTCATAGCTCGCCATGAAGAAAAGCTGATTGGAGAGTTGCTGCGGTCTGCCGACAGAGGGTCCGGCGGATTTCTTCTTCAGGATCAACTGGCGCCAGCCGCGGCTTTTGTCGTCATAGTCGCTGACGCCCTGTTCCTGGCGGTATTCCTCGATGGTCAGCTTGCGCGGTTCCTTGTGGCCGAGGCAGTGCGCTTCCTGTACCAGCGCATAGGCGGTGCGGTCGGTGTACTCGTCCGAACGGCGCATGGAGAGGAGGGCGACCGGGTAATAGCGGCAAGCGGCGGGACGGTCTTCATAAACGCTGCAACCTTCCTCGACCATGAACTGGCAGGCGGTTCCGCCTTCAACCGGCTTGAACTTGACGCCGGGCAAGCCGTCCTTGTCCATCTCGTAAGGGAACGAGTACTGCTGGAGAAATTCCGCGGAGGATACCCCGAGCCGGTTCTTCAGCCGCAGGATGTCATAGGGGGTAAGCGGAATATCGATGTTGCTGCAGCAGGCATTCCAGCATTTGACGTTGCGATGGCAACGGAACTGGATGGGCGTGTCGGCCTCCAGCATATTGGGCATGACCGGGCTTTCCTGAAAAGGGGAGTCCTTGGCCAGATTGTTGAATTCCTGCTCGTCCATGATAGTCCTCGAAAGTCAATTTCTAGTTTCCAATGTTTAATGTTGTGGCGATATGCATTAAACATTCAACACTAAACATTAAAAACTGCTTGTTTATCCATGCGCGCTACATGCATATTCGCGCCTGAAAGAAAAAACCGGGCACCTTGCGGCGCCCGGCTTTCATTTTACACCACTGTTACAGCAAACTCTTAGTGAGCAGCAGGCTTGAACAGCTTGGACTTGTCAACCAGATCCACGTGAGCGCGCTTGAAGCAGGTCCACTGTTTGCTGGTCTTGTCGTAGATGGAGTTCACAAAGCATTTCCAGTTTTCTTCATCGACAAAGTTCTTGTCCATGCGGTAGTAGAAGCCAGGGTAACGGCTTTCTTCGCGGAACAGGATGTGCTTCATGTGAGCTTCGGCAGTCAGGATGCGATGGTAGTTTTCCCATGCACGCAGCAGTTCGTGCAGGTCTTTCGCACGCATCTTTTCTGCGTCTTCCTTCAGCATGTCCAGCTTCTCGCTAGCTACGGCCAACATCTTGTCGTTGGTGGTGTAGTAGGTCGCAACGCCAGCAACATACTCGTCCATGATTTTTTGCAGACGGAACTGCAACATCTTGGGCGTAATGTAGTTGGGGTTCACGTCGATCGCGGTGGTGTAGTCCTTGAACTCCAGGTAGTTGCGAACTGGCTTGTAAATTTCAGCTACCAGTTGCTCAGCCGGGGTGTCCAGCTCGACCTTCATGTCCTTGTTGTCAACGCAGTACTTGACCATGGCCTTGGCAGCAAGACGGCCTTCAGCGTGGGAACCGGAGGAGAACTTGTGGCCGGATGCGCCAACGCCGTCACCGGCGGTGAACAAACCACTAACAGTGGTCATGCCACGGTAGCCCCAGTTCCAGCCTTTGGGCAGGTGAGCGGGTACGCCGTCCTTGCCTTCGCTGGTCGGTGCGCCAACGTCTTCCGGACCGGAAGTCCAGATACCGCAGCAACCGGAGTGGGAGCCCAGCAGGTAGGGTTCGGTCGGCATCAGTTCGGAATTTTTCTTTTCCGGCTCGATGTTTTCACCAACCCACACGCCGCACTGACCCACGCACATGTCCAGGAAGTCTTCCCAGGCTTCTGCTTCCAGGTGCTTCACTTCGCGAGGAGACAGCGTTTCGCGCAGTTTTGCCAGGGCAGTCACGGTGTCCATGTAAATCGGACCACGGCCTTCCTTCATTTCCTTCAGCATCAGGTGGTTACGCAGGCAGGAAGCAGGAACGGCGGCTTGACCATACGGAGGATAGTCGTTCAGCATTTCCTTGTTCTTGACCATGTACACTTCGCCGTTGGCGTTGGTAGCTTGTGCCTTGAACAACAGGAACCATGCGCCAACCGGGCCGTAACCGTCCTTGAAACGTGCCGGTACGAAGCGGTTTTCCATCATGGTCAACTCGGCGCCAGCTTCGGCAGCCATGGAGTAGGTAGAACCTGCGTTCCACACTGGGTACCATGCACGACCTTGGCCTTCACCAACGGAACGGGGGCGGAACAGGTTCACGCAACCGCCGGCAGCCAGCAGAATCGCCTTGGCCTTGTACACAACAATCTTGTTTTCACGAACGGAGAAGCCAACAGCACCGGCGATGCGGTTTTTGTCGTTCTTGTCGTTAACCAGCTTGACGATGAAGATACGTTCCTGGATGCGGTCCATGCCCAGTGCCTTTTTGGCAGCTTCGGCAACGATCCACTTGTAGGATTCGCCGTTGATCATGATCTGCCATTTGCCGGAA
>JASJPB010000064.1:0-31174 GCA_031426915.1 Sulfuricellaceae bacterium
TATGTGCCCCTCAACAGGCCGGCTATCGGCGACCTGATGAATCTTTTCGATTTTAGACGCGGTTCGAAAAAATAGTTCGTTCATCGACCATCGACGGGAGCCTTCCATGAAGCACGATTCATTTTTCGACCGCCGACAGTTTCTCAAGGCTGGCGCCACCGCGCTGGCGCTAGCCGGCGGTCTTGCCTCCATCGGCAAAGCCGATGCCTCCACTTCTACCGGCATAGCCGACCCCCATCCTGCCTCCAACCGTTTGTTGACGCGTATTGCCTTCGGCTCCTGCGCCAAGGAAAACAAGGAACAGCCGGTCTGGGACAAGATACTTGGCACCAGTCCGGATTTGTTCATTTTCCTTGGCGACAACATCTACGGGGACACCCGCGACATGGAACTCCTGAAGGAAAAATATCGGCGCCAGAATGCGCATCCGGGCTACCGAAAACTGCGGGAAAGCGTACCCCATGTTGCAATATGGGACGATCACGACTACGGCGAGAACGACGCCGGCATAGACTACCCCATGAAGGAAGAGTCGCGCCAAATATTTCTCGACCAGTGGAATGAGCCTGTCAACTCCCCCCGCCGCCGCAGAAATGGCATCTATGCCTCTTACCTGTTCGGTCCCAAAAGCCGCCGCGTCCAGGTCATCCTGCCCGATTTGCGTTACAACCGCACGCCAATCTTGAAGGCCGATTTGGGTGGAAAATCTTACGATTTCTGGGTGGATGAACTGAAACTGGCGGGCAAAAAAATCCCCGGCCCCTACGCGCGCAACCCGGACATTGCGGCAACGATGCTGGGCGAACGCCAATGGGAATGGCTGGAAGCGCAGCTGCGCATACCGGCTGAAATCCGCATTTTTGCTTCCAGTCTCCAGGTATTGGCGGATTTTCCCGGATGGGAAGCCTGGATCAATTACGCCCGCGACCACCAGCGGCTGATCGAACTGATACGAAAAACCAAGGCCGGCGGCTTGATATTCGTCAGCGGCGACACCCATTACGCAGAGCTTTCCCGGCTCGACGTCAACGTTCCCTATCCCTTATGGGATTTGACCGCAAGCGGCCTGACCGAAACATGGCCGGTCGACCCCCCCAATGACAATCGCGTCGGAGAAGTGATCCGTGAAGTGAACTTCGGCATGATAGAAATCGACTGGCACGCCAGAAAACTCAGCCTGCAAGCCCGCGACACAAACGACAACATCCGTTTGTCACAATTCATCAATCTGCGGCAGTTGCAGGCATAAGATGGAATGCCGCCACCTCAGGGCACTAAACTTTTGATCTTCATCCGCCCTGATGTAACATTAGCGCTTTCTAATTCACAGCCGGGGATTTGCATGTACGGATTCAGCACTCAAGTTAAGCTCTCCTTTGATGACGCCGTTGCCAAGGTCACCGAAGAACTGAAAAAAGAAGGTTTCGGCGTCCTCACCGATATCGACGTGAAAGCCACCATGAAGGCCAAGCTCAACATTGATGGTCGCCCCTACCGCATTCTCGGCGCCTGCAATCCGCCGCTGGCGCACCGTGCCATCACGGCCGATCCGGATATCGGCCTGCTGCTGCCTTGCAACGTGGTGGTACGTGAAGAAGAAGACGGCAAGATCACCGTGGCTTTCATGGACCCGGTCGCCGTGCTCAAGCTGGTGGACAAGCCCGGCATCGAGGAACTGGCGATGGACGTGCGCGGACGTCTGGAGCGGGTGCGCGACAGTCTCTAAACGCCCAACTCGGCGCAGAGCTTGGTCACCAGCGCCCGCAATTCGCCCACTTCGCTTTCCAGCCTTGCGACGTTGGCCTTGAGCGATGCGATTTCACTCGTTGCGACATCGCCCGTAGCGGCTGCTGCCGCAGGGTTTGCCTGCTCGACGAGGGGCGCGCCGCTGAGCAAGTGAGCCCAGCGGTTCTCCCGCGCGCCGGGCTGGCGTGGCAGTTCAACCACCAGCGCGCCGGCAGGACGTTCGGCCAGTTCGTTCAGAAATCCCTCAACCGCCGAGATATCGGCGAACTTGTGCAGACGATCGCAATTTATCCTGAGTTCGCCCGAGGTCAGCGGGCCGCGCAGCATCAGCGTGGCGAGCAAAGCGGTCGATTGCGAGGGAATCTGCAACACCCGTTCGATGTTGTGGGCATAACGCTGCACCCGTCCACCACTGGTTTCGACCACCAGCGTCTGAGACCTGAGACTGTCCAGCGCCATCTGCACATCGGCCACACCGGCTTCCATAACGGGGTCGCGGCTGGTTTTCTGATTGCAGCCGGACATCAGTGCGTTCAGCGTCAGCGGATAGGTATCGGGCACGGTGTGCTGCTTTTCGACCAGCACACCGAGCACGCGCGTTTCAAGCAGGGAAAGAAAAGGCAACATGATGATAATTCTTAAAAGTGGGTCGGGGCATTATGCGCGCTGAGCGCAGCGCGCACTTGATTATCAGAGTTTCAGGGGCTCGCCCACCTTCATTTCCTGCAGCTTTGTTTTCGTCCCCAGCTTCCTGAGCGCGGCGGCAAACACTTCCGGCTTGCCGTCCAGCACCGGGAAGGTGCCGAAATGCATCGGCACCACCATGCCCGGCTTGACCAGCTTCACCGCCTCGGCGGCACGTTCCGGTCCCATGGTGAAATGGCCGCCGATGCAGGCCAGCATCACGTCGACCTTGCGGAATTTTCCGACCAGGGACATATCGGTGAACACGTCGGTATCGCCGGTATGGTAGATCGCCGGACCGTTCTTCACGGAAATCAGGAAACCGCCGGGGTTGCCGCCGTCGTGGATATCCTTGTCCGCACTGCCTTCGGGCGCGACCACTGTGGAGCTGTGGATCGCAGGGATAAAGGCGATTTTCACCTCGCCGTCGAGCAGGCTCAGTTCACCGCCGAAATTGCCCTGGGAATCGAAACCCATCTGTTTTTCCGGATAGCCGCCATAGGTCGCCAGCGCCTTGCCCAGATCGAAGGTCGTTACCAGCCTGGCGCCGGTTTTCCTGGCAATTTCAGCGCTGTTGCCCACATGGTCGAAATGGCCGTGGGTGATCAGGATCAGGTCAGCCTTGTCGAGCCTGGCCAGGTCGTCCTTGCCGTTCTTGTTGGCTGGATTGGTCAGCCAGGGATCGACCAGCAGCACCTTGCCGGAGGGGGTGGTGAGTTTAAAGGCGGCATGGCCGTACCAAACGAGTTCGGTTTTGCCGGCGGCCAGGACATAAGCAGGCGCCATCAGCGCCAGGGCAAGAATCCATTTCAATGTGCTCATATTTCCTCCATTCACTCGTTAATCACACGGTCAAAAACCACAAAATCGTAATCATGGGGGTTCTTTTCATCCGACAGACACCTGTTTCTGGAAGTTTCACGCCAGACGCTCCGGTCGAACTCGGGGAACCAGGCATCGCCCGCCACCTCGGCCTTGATCTCGGTGAGGTACAGCCGGTCGGCCACCGCCAGCGCCTGAGCGTATAAATTTTCTCCGCCGATGAAAAAGGCCTCGTCATCACCGGCACAGGCAGCAATCGCTTCCGCAATCGAATGCACCACCACGCAACCGGGAACAATATAGCCGGGATCGCGCGTGATGATGACCGAAGTCCGGCCGGGCAAGGGTCTTCCCAGCGATTCGTAGGTCTTGCGCCCCATCAGGATGTGATGGCCCAGCGTGAGCGCCTTGAAATGCGCCAGATCAGCCGGCAATCGCCACGGCAGGGTGTTGTCGATGCCGATGACACGGTTGCTGGCCATGGCGGCGATGAGGGAAAGGCGCGGCTTCATATGGCCACCGGCGCCTTGATCGCGGGATGGGGGTCGTAGCCCTGCAACGTGAAGTCCTCGTACTTGAAGGCAAAAATATCCTGCACTTCGGGATTGATTTTCATCACCGGCAGCGCGCGGGGCAGGCGCGAAAGCTGCTCGCGGGTCTGCTCCATGTGGTTGAGGTAAAGATGCGCGTCGCCCAGCGTGTGCACAAAATCGCCCAGTTTCAGGCCGCACACCTGCGCCACCATCATGGTCAGCAGCGCGTAGGAGGCGATGTTGAACGGCACGCCGAGGAAGATGTCGGCGCTACGCTGGTAAAGCTGGCAGGAAAGCTTGCCGTCCGCGACATAAAACTGGAAAAAGGCGTGGCACGGCGGTAACTTCATCTTGTCCACGTCGGCCACGTTCCAGGCGCTGACGATGAGACGGCGGGAATCCGGGTTGTTATTGATCTGGGAAATCACCTGGCTGATCTGGTCGATGTGGCCGCCATCAGGCGTGGGCCAGGAGCGCCACTGATAGCCGTAGACCGGCCCCAGATTGCCGTTCGCATCCGCCCATTCGTCCCAGATCGAGACCCCGTTGTCCTTGAGGTATTTGATGTTGGTGCTGCCTTGCAGGAACCACAGCAACTCATGAACGATCGACTTGAGGTGGCACTTCTTGGTGGTCACCAGCGGGAAGCCCTGCGACAAATTGAAGCGCATCTGGTGGCCGAACACGCTTCTGGTGCCGGTGCCGGTGCGGTCGGATTTTTCGTGGCCGTGCTCCAGCACATGACGCATGAGATCCAGATAGGTTTGCATGAATGATCCTAAGTTGGTTGGTTCTGTCTGACCCAGTCTTCAAGACAGGGGAGAAAATGCGCGATTTCGATTTCCAGGCGCGCCAGATGCGCCGGAGCCTGCATCAGCTCGCCCGATTTTCCCAGCAATTCCAGGGTTGCGGCCTCATGCTGTGCCGGAGTTGCGGAAAAATTCCCCAGCAAGCCTTTGAAGGTATGCGCGGAGAGTTGCAAGGCCTTGGCATCGCCGGCCTCCACGGCGGCGCGGATCGGGACCATATAGCCGGAGCACCCCTCATGAAACATCTCAGCGATGATTTCCAGGATGGTCTGATCCGCTGCGGCCAGCGCCGCGGCGTAATCGTAGCCCGTTTCAGCCGTCGGCGCCGGCTCCTGCCGCGGGTCTGAGTCCTGAAGCTGGCCGTTCACGACTTCCGCGATGGTCCTGAACATTTCCATGGGATTCAGGGGCTTGCTGATATAGCCATCCATACCGGCTTCCAGACAGCGCTCCCGATCACCCTGCATGGCGTTGGCGGTCATGGCGATGATCGGGGTGCGTCGTGCGCCTGCCTGTTCGCCCTGGCGGATGCGCGCGGTGGTTTCGAGACCGTCCAGAACCGGCATCTGCACGTCCATCAGCACCAGGTCGAAGCGCTCCTGCGCCAAGGCATCCAGCGCCTCGGCGCCGTTATTGGCGACGCTGACGCGGTGGCCTGATTTCTGAAGCAGGGCAACGGCCAGCTTCTGGTTGATGAGATTGTCTTCCGCCAGCAGTATTTGCAAGGATCGGCCAATGCTTTTCCCGTCAACGGAATGGGAGGATTTTCCGGATATTTCCGTTTCGCCTTGCGGGGGTAATATGAAATTGGCCGTGAAATGGAAAGTTGCTCCCTGCCCTGGCTCGCTTTCCACCCACAGCTTCCCTCCCATCAGTGCCACCAGACGCGTCACGATGGAGAGCCCCAGACCGGTGCCGCCGTACTTGCGCGTGACCGAGCCATCGGCCTGGGTGAAGGCTTCGAAAATGCTCCCCTGCTTGTCCTTGGGTATGCCGATTCCGGTATCGCTGACGGAAAAATGCAGACAGCCGAGCGCCTCAAGGCCGACTTTCAATTCCACATGGCCCTTTTCGGTAAACTTGATCGCGTTTCCCGCCAGGTTGATGATGATTTGCCGCAGGCGTCCGGGGTCGCCGACGATGTGTAGCGGCACGCCGGGCTGGATGGCCAGACGCATTTCCAGGCCCTTCTGTTCGGCGCGAAAATCCAGCATGCGCACGGTATCACGCAGATTGGCGCCAAGATCGAAAGGGATGCTTTCCAGCTCCATCTTGCCGGCCTCGATCTTGGAAAAATCAAGGATGTCGTTGATGATGGTCAGCAAAGCGTCAGCGGATGATTTGACCATGTCCAGGTATTCGCGCTGTTGCGGCGTAAGTTCGGTGTCCAGCGCCAGATCTGCCATGCCCAGAATGCCGTTCATCGGCGTGCGAATCTCATGGCTCATCACCGCCAGGAAATCGCTCTTGGCGCGACTGGCGGATTCGGCGTCGGCCTTGGCGCGGCGCAGTTCTTCCTCGGCCTGTCTGCGCTGGGTGATATCGCGAAAGCTGAATACCGTGCCGCTGAATTTACCGCTGATATTGAGCGGAACCAGGTAACGCTCCAGGAAGCGCCCATCCTTGAGTTCGATGGTATCGAAGTCGCCGGCCTGAACTTCATCGCCGTCGCCATTCATGCGCAGTCGATAGCGTGCCAGATCGAAGACACGGCTTTCCATGAAATCGAGGATTTTGCGGTCGTCGCCTTGCGCCAGCAGTTCCTGGGGAATTTCCCACATGCGGGAAAAATGCCGGTTCATGTGGCTGATGCCGCCGTCCGGCCGCATCACCAGAATTCCGTCCGCCGTAGCCTCGAGGGTGGCGGCGATCAGCGACGTGGAGTGTTCGAGTTTCTCGTCCTGCGCTTTTTTGGCGGCGATATTGCGGAACTGCAGCAAGAGCCATTCCCGATCATTGACCTGGATCCGGCGCAAGGATTTTTCGACCGGTATAAAGACGTCATCGCCACGCCGGTAAAGGCTTTCCATATCGTCGATATCAAAATAGCTGCCCGAACTGACGCCATCCCAGAAAAACACATCCTGAATCGAAGACTCGATATCGGTAATCAGCAGCCGGGTAAGATCCTCGTATTGATATTCCAGGCTCAGGCAGGCCTGCTGGTTTGCCTCGACGATCGCGAGCGAGCGCGGGTCCACGACCAGGATGGCTTCACGGTCATGGTCAAACACGCCCAGTGCAAAATCCCGGCGCGACGGGGCGCCGTTATCGTCAGCCGGGCTCATTCTGTTTTTTCGGGTCGAAGTAGTAGGTCACGCGTTTGCGCGGATTCAGGTATTGGTAAACTTCGCGCGGCAACTGGCCCGGCCTCAGGCTTTTGCTGATGTTGAGGTCGCTTTCCTGTTCCAGGTCGACGATCACCGCTTCTTCCTTGGGAATATCCGGATCGTAAACCAGGACATTGGGTTTGAGCGGCTTGGCGGAATTCACCGATAGCACCATGCCCAGCATTTCGTTGGAAAGCTGCACCACGCTGCCGGGCGGGTACACGCCCAGGCAATGAATGAATGCCTTGAGCACCACCGGGTCGAACTTGTTGCGTTTGACGGCGAACATCTGCGACAGCGCCTCGTGCGGTGTCAGCGCATCCGCGAGGCTGATCGGGTTGCACAGATTGTCATACACATTGACGATGCTGACGACCTTGCTCAGCGGTGAAATTTTTTCTGCCTTGAGTTTGCCCGGATAGCCGCTGCCATCGATGCATTCGTGGTGCTGCATCACGATTTCGGCGGCCTGTTTCGAGAAGCCGGCCTTGCTGGCAATTTTCAGGCCGTATTCGCAGTGCATCTCGTAAAAGGACTGTTCGGACTTGGTAAGCGGTTCGGTTTTCATGAGTATCTTGTGCGGAATTTCCACCTTGCCGACATCATGAAACACCGCGCCCATGCCCAGATGTTTGCTTTCCTGCTCGCTCATGCCGAGTGCCTTGGCCAGAATCAGTGACAGCACGGTTACGTTGAGGGAGTGGAAATAAACATCGTCCCCTAAATTTTCACTCATGGCGTGAATCATCACATCACCTTTGGCGAGCATGGATTCCACCATCTTATCCACCAGTTTCTCGGCTTCCTGCCGGACTTCCTGGGGCCGGGAGTGAATATTGCGTGAAATATTTTTTACCGTCTCCGACGCCTGCTGGAATTCTTTTTCCACCGCCACGATGTCACGCCGGATGCGGCTGAGTTGCTCGATGCGCTGCTGCTTTTCCTTTATCACCTCGGCATCCACCTGAGTTGCAACAGCAGGCGGCGGATTTTCCGCCTCGGTTCGGCCGACAGAGGCAGGCAAGGGTTTGCTGTCGCTCTTGCCCGGTTCAATGCGGATACGCGTCAAACCGAGCTGGCGGATGGTTTCGACCTGCTCGGCATTCTTGATCTTGAAACTGCTGAAGGAAAACGGGTGATCCATCCAGCCCAGATCGAGATGGACATACAAACCCACGCAGAGTTGTTCCGGTGTTACGTAAATCCTGCTTTCAGGCAAGCTCATGCCTGGCCTCCCGCGAGCACGCTCCAGTTCCCGCCCACCAGCCCCTGCAAGGGCCTGAAATTAGCCTTGTAGGCCATCTTTTCACTCTCCGCTATCCAGTAGCCCAGATACAGGTAGGGCAACCCCAGCTGGCGGCACAGCGCCACCTGCCACAGGATGTTGTAGGTACCGAGGCTGGCTTGAGGCAACTCGGGGTCAAAAAAAGTGTAAACCGAGGACAGGCCATCAGCCACCACGTCTAACACGCTCACCATGCGTAATGCCTGCGCATCGCTGAATTCCACCAGCAAGGTGCTTACTCCGCTTTGCAGCAGGAACTGCCGGTACTGTTCCTCGCTGTCCTGGTCCATGCCGCCTCCGGCGTGGCGACTCGCTTGGTAATGACGGTAGAGCTTGTAATGCCGGGCATCGAAAACCTGCTCGTGCAATGAGGCTACAAGCTGCTGATTGCGCTTCCAGGTGCGGCGCTGGCTACGATTGGGCCGAAACTCGTCCACCACCAGCCGCACCGGAACGCAAGCCTTGCAGTGATCGCATTGGGGACGGTAGGTATACAGTCCGCTACGGCGAAAACCGGCGCGGATCAGCTGGCTGTAGGCGGCATCGTCCACCAGCTCGTTGGGCGTCACCACCTGGGAACGTGCGTTCTGCTCCGGCAGATAACTGCATTGATAAGGCGCAGTCAGGTAAAACTGGAGTCGGCGCGGGGGAAAGTCACTCAAGGAGGTCATGGTCGAATTGCCAGCTGCCGGGTTCATGAGGCAATTCTACCAGTTGCGTCAAATGCCGCACAAACTTGGTGCGGGAGATTTCCCGCGCGCCGAGGCTGGCCAGATGCGCAGTTTTCATCTGACAGTCGATCAGGCCGAACCCCCAGCGCTCCAACTGCCGCACCAGGTGCACGAATGCGATCTTGGAGGCATCGGTGGTGCGGGAAAACATGGATTCACCGTAGAACATCCGTCCCAGCGCGACCCCGTACAAGCCGCCGATCAGCTCGCCGTCGCGCCAGGTTTCCACCGAATGCGCCAACCCCATGTCATGTAAACGACCATAGCCCGCGATCATCGCCGCGCTGATCCAGGTTCCGCCATGACCCTCCCTGGGCGCGGCACAAGCATCCATCACAGCCTGAAAAGCCGTATCCACGCGCACTTCGTAATCCGGCTTTTTCAGTGTCTTGCGCAGGGAGCGCGACACCTTGAGTTCGGAGGGAAACAGCACCATGCGCGGGTCCGGGCTCCACCACAGGATCGGCTCGCCGGGGTTGAACCAGGGGAAAATGCCGTGTTTATAAGCCTCGATCAGCCGCGGCTGCGACAGATCCCCACCCGCCGCGAGCAGGCCGCTGGGCTCGCGCAGCGCCTGCTCGACGGGCGGGAACGCATCGCCTGGCTGGAGCCAAGGGATCATGGAAGAATGGAAACCCTATTCTTCGACACAGATTTCGCCCCTGGAAATCGCTGCCACGGTCCTGGCCAGCAGCAAGGCGATAATCCCGCTCAGCAATGCCAGCATCAGCCAGGAAAGCATGGCGAAGAAAGCGACTCCGGTGTGATGAAACATCAGCATGGCAGCAATGGTAAAAGCCGCGGTGGGGAATGAATAAGCCCACCACGAGAGGAAAAATTTGATGCCGCGAAATTTCTTCTGCAATGCGCCAAGCAGCAACACGGTGAAAAGCGCAGTGTAAAACAATACGCGCGCCATCCCGTCCAGACCGCCGGTAAGCTTGACGTATGAGATGAAGCCCACTGCAGGCGGCGCGATGAGAATGAAAAAAGTGGGCGCGAGTTTCTCCGGCAGCGGATTATGGAAAATCACCCGATTGAGGATGATAGTCAACAAAACCAGCCAGAATACTACCCCGATGCTGAAGAAAAACCAGGAAATTTCACTCAGCCCATGTGCCATCCCGGCGATGGGCACCAGGATGTTTCCCACTACGGGAATGAACCAGGAGGGGTTGGAGTGCTGGATTTCGAAATGGGTGTGACTGATCCAGCGCGACATCACGAACAGCGTAAAGCCGAGTTGCAACGGCGCTCCCAGCGCGAACAGCCAGAAAGAAAGAATGGGATTCGAGGAGCGAAATGCGATGCTGAGCAGGATCAGGCTGATGGAAATGGTGGGGAAAAAACTCAGCTTGATCGGGTGCTTGAGTTCCTTCACCACCTCCGGGCGGAAACGTAGCAGTTTGATCGCGAAAATAATCGCCAGCACGAGGAACACCCCGGCGGCAAGCCACGGAAGGATAGCCCCTCCCCCCGCCGGCAGGCCAAGAATTTCCTCCGCGCGCTGGACCGCGATGGCGAAGCCTGCCAGTCCCATGACCATGGAAAAAAACGAAATGGGAAAAAACCGGATGCGGGAATATTCTTCTGCCATGCTTGCCTCGTGAAAAATGGGTTCTGGAATGGCTCCGAATATTAGCGCTTTCTGATATCAAATGGTAATCGTCCTGCGCAACAGGCTATTTTCCCAGGCCGGGCTGTTGATCTCGTGGAGCACCTGATTCAGCACTTCTACCCTCTTTAATCAGAGGTTCCCTAATAAGCCAACTGGATGGCAAGCTTCGCACCCGACTCCGGCAGATCGAAAGCCGCGTCCTGAAAGGCGGGTGGGCCGGATACACTGGGGTTGTTGCTCAGACCATAACCTTCCTTGGGGAACATGCCGAAACTCAGGTTGAGTTTACCGTCACCGTTTTCGTCGTGATAAATAACGATGGCATAGCGGCCCGGAGGCAAGTCTTTAAATACACCTCTGACCGTGCCGACAGCAGCGGGCAGAGCCAATAGCTCACGGCTTTTGTCTTCCTTGCGGAAGCCCTCGGCACGGTCGAACAGCATCAGTTTCACCCGACCGTCAGTGCTCCGCACGTTGCTGACCACGATTTCCAGTTCGGCGGCGCTGGCGCACGGAGCACTTAAACCCAACGCGGCCAGAATGAGCAAGGTCTTGCAATTTTGGCGGGTGACGGCAATTTTCATGGTCATTTTCCTCATTCAATTCAGAGAAATACCGTGACTGATCAACCAGTTCTGGTCCAGTTCCCATTTAACTTCGGTCACGCGAGTCTGTTCGAGCACGATCTTTTTCGCTTCCGACTGGATTTTCGCCAACTCCTTTTCCACCGCGATGAAATCCGGGTTGTCCGGTGACTTGCCGGCCAGCGAGGGGTAAAGCGCACCGATCATGCGATACACCGGCACCACCGGGGAACGAGGCGTCGCCATCACCGCCACCGTGCCTTCCAGGCGCAGCACCCGGAAAGGGTAAGGATAGTCGCGCAAGGCCGGGCTGCACTTTTCCTCAATCGTCCGGTTGAGAGCCGCCACCTTGGGATCGGTGCGCAGCCCGAACCAGTAGATCGCCGCCAGCACGAGAATGGCGAACAGGATTTCAAGAAAGCGTTTTTTCCGCATCATCCGATATCTCCATTTCCGCATTATTTGCCTGATCGAGAAAATCGATCAGATCGCCAATCTGTCGCTCCAGATCCTGGTAACTGTCATGACTCCCCTTCACCAGCAGCAATCTGCCCGCCCCGCCGCAACGCCAGGCGTACAGGGCTTGCGCTTCCGCCACGGGAACAGTTGTATCCTCGGTGCCATGCACCAGCAAGACTGGACAGCGTATGCGCCAGATGGTGTTGAGTGGCGCGATGTCATCGAAACGATAACCGATCACGCGCTGAACGTAATGCAGGATATACCAGCCGAAAGGGACATATGGCACCCGCCAGGACTCAAGCAGACGGCGCATGACAGTCTGGGGATGCGCAAAGGCGGCAATGCTGACCACGGCCGCCAGGTCGTCGCGGCGCGAGGCGGCAAGCAGGGCTGCCGCTGCGCCCACGGAATGGCCGACCACCCCTAGCCGCTTTGGGTCCACTTCCGGCTGCCATTTGAGCCAGTACAAGGCATGGTCGAGATCCTCGGCGAAGCGTGGCATGGACGAAAAGGTGTCCAGGTCGCTACGACCATGGCTACGTGCATCGAAGAACAGCAGCGCGTAGCCGGCACGATGCAGTGGCACGGCAAGCGGCAGCATGGTCTCGGCATTGCCTCCCCATCCATGCAATACCGCCAGCGCAGGTGCCGGCCCCGCTTCCGGGGCTGGAATGAACCAGGCGAAAAGCCATTTGCCGTTGGCGGTTAAAATTTGCGTTTCCGAATATTTCAGGCCCAGCATCCCCGGCGATGATTGCTCCACCACTCTCGGCGCACGCAGGCTCCAGCGAATCAGGGCGTGAAAAGCCAAAACGACCAACCCGCAACCGGCCACAGCCAGCAACAAATACAGTACGCCAGACATTTCATCGGAAATAACCATGATCGGTATTGTGCTTTGTTTGATCGGGCCGGACAGGCTGCCGCGCCAAAAAAAAACCTGTGGCGCTTGGCGCCACAGGGCAGGCTGACGGGCGGGGGCGTCCGTCAGGGAGGAGTTAGCCGATACCACTCGTGCATCGGCTAATCAGCGATTGATACTAAGCAAACCCCATGCCACCCACCATTAATTTCATAAATAATGACTTTTATCATGGCACTACGGGCAGTTTGAAGGAAAGCCACCATCCCATGGCTTGGACTATTTACGCCAATGGTGGCACACTACGCCAATCATGACCGCCATAAATGACACTTCCCGATGACTACCAAGGTTCCCCCTGAACTGATCACGCTACTTGACAGCTTCCCTGAGCCCAAGATTCTGCTTGACGAGCACTACCGCATCCTCGCCGCCAATGCAGCCTACCGGCGCGAATTCGGCGCCAACCGAAAAATTGATGGCCGTTTCTGCTACGAACTCTCCCATCACTACGACAAGCCCTGCGACCAGGCTGGCGAAAACTGCCCGTTGCGGGATTCGATGGAAAGCGGCGAGCCCAAGCGCGTGCTCCACGTGCATCACACTTCGGCGGGAAGGGAGCATGTGGAAGTGGAGGTGGTACCGGTAAAGAATGAGGCCGGAAACACGACCTATTTCATGGAAACCATGCATTTCCTGCGCCATGCCCGCGGCGGGGCCCATGATCGCGATCTGGTGGGCTACTCCCGGCCATTCAATCGCATGCTCGAACTTGCCAAGCGCGTTGCCGCGCGGGAAAGCTCGGTACTGCTACTGGGCGAATCGGGCACCGGCAAGGAACTGGTGGCTCATGCCATTCACGACATGAGCCCACGCGCGGCAGCGCCATTCGTGGCTGTGGAATGCTCGGGCCTGACCGAAACCCTGTTCGAAAGCGAAATGTTCGGTTATGAGAAGGGCGCTTTCACCGGCGCGATTGGCCGCAAGATCGGGCTGGTGGAGGCTGTACGCGGCGGCACCCTGTTCCTGGACGAGGTGGGGGACATCCCGCTGTCGCTCCAGGTCAAACTGCTGCGCCTGCTGGAGGCGGGCACCTATCGCCGCATCGGCGGAGTCGAGCCGCTGCGCGCGGATTTTCGGCTGATTACCGCTACCCACCGCGATCTGACTGAAATGGTTCTGGAGGGAAGCTTCCGGCAGGACCTATATTTCCGTCTCAATGTTTTCCCCATCCAGCTGCCGCCGCTGCGAGAACGCATGGAAGATCTGCCGATGCTGGTGGAGCACCTGCTATCCCGACTGGAACCGGGAAAGAGAATCACGCTCGCCGAGGAAACCATGGCCACCCTGAAGCGCCACGATTTTCCCGGAAATGTGCGGGAATTGCGCAATATTCTGGAGCGTGCGCTGATCATGGTGGACGGCAATACCATCCTGCCCCAGCATCTCCACCTGGGTAACATGAAAAGCGGCAAGGGCCAGGTTTCCGCAGCCATGCCTTTCGAAGAGCTGGTCTCCCTCGATCAAATGGAAAGGCGCTATCTCACGTGGGCGGCAGAGAACTTCCACGGCGACCGCAAATCCCTGGCCGAAAAACTGGGGACGAGCGAGCGCACCCTGTACCGCAAGCTTAAGGAAGCCGAGTCAAACTGTCCCTGAAAAGGCGGCATCCTCCGCCAGCAAAGCCGCATGCCGCCCGCGCTTGGCATTCACGCCGCTCAGAAGCAGCAGCCCGACCAGGAAATAGCTCCCGGTAATAAGCATGGCCAAGCGGTGGTCGCCACTGGAAATCCAGCTCACCAGTCCGTAGGTGAGCGGTCCGATAATGGAGGACAATTTCACCGCCAGCCCCCACAAGCCGAAAAATTCGGCGCTGCGTCCGGTCGGACTGAGATAGCCGACCAGAGCACGCCCTGCCGACTGGGACGAACCTAGACAAAGGCCGGCAATGCCTGCGGCAAGCCAGAATTTTTCCGGCGTGTCGGCGTAAAAGGCGATCATGACCATCAGCATCCAGCCCAGCAAAGTAATCGCAATGGTTCGGACGTGTCCGAGCCGATCCTGGACATGGCCAAACAGGAAAGCCCCGCCTGCTGCCATGATATTGACCAGCAGCACCATCTTGACGGTTTCCTGGGTGCCAAAATGCATCGCCTGCTGGGCGTAGATAGCCGCCAGGGCGATCACGGCCTGAATCCCCGCCTGGTAAAAAACCAGGCACACCAGGAAACGCCCAAGGTCGCGGTAGCGGCGGGCGTGATGCAGCGTATTGCCGAGCCGGGCCAGGGATTCCGCCATCACACCGCGCCCAACAAGATGGGGCTGCGGCACGGCACGCTCCCTGAGTACGAGAAAAGTGGGCAGCGAGGAAAGGGTGAACAGGCCGGCAGTGATCAGCATGGACACCGGCACGAACTCGGCAGCGCCCTGCCCCTGTCCTTCGGCCCAGGAAATATAGACCAGGGACGCCCCCAGGCTGACCAGGCCGCCGATGAAACCGACACTCCAACCCCATCCCGACACCTTGCCCATGGCTTCGCCCCTGGCCAGTTCCGGAAGAAATGATGCGATCAGGTTCTCACCGCTGCCGAAGAAGAAATTGCTGAGGACAATCAGCGCGATCGCCAGATACAGGTCGCCCTTCCCCACCAGCACCAGGCCTGCAGTGAAGATAACGCAACCAATAGTGGTGAGCAGGAGGAGCTTCTTCTTGGCCGCATAGGCATCGGCAAAAGCACCCAGCGCGGGCGCCGTGAGCATCACCAGGAAATAGGACAGCGCCAGCGCCGCCGACCAGGCGAACGTGCCCCAGGCCTGCCCCTCGGCCACCACCGCCACGAAATAGGCGTTAAAAATGGCAGTAATCACCACCGTGGTATAGCCCGAGTTGGCAAAATCGTACATCGCCCAGGCCCACACCTCGCGCGGACGGACGCTTTCGGCCAATATTTTGCTGCTCATGCCAGTTTCTTATTCCGTCATAAAAATGCGGTTGAAGCATAGCAGACATAGGGCTATATTGGCCTTTTCCCGTTGCGTGAATTAGGAGTTTGCCATGACCGATATCACCGCACTGCTCGGCGCCGAAGCCGAAAATCTGCTCACCCATCAATGCAAGGTTTCCAAGGACATGCTGCACCTGCCCGGCCCCGATTACGTGGACCGCATTGTGTCGCAGAAAGACCTCCGGCCCGGCGTGCTGCGCGCCATGCAGACCCTGTTCGACCACGGGCGCATGGGCGGCTCCGGCTACCTCTCCATCCTGCCGGTGGACCAGGGCATCGAACATTCCGGCGGCGCCTCCTTCGCCCCCAACCCGATCTACTTCGACCCGGAAAACATCGTCAGGCTCGCCATCGAGGGCGGCTGCAACGCAGTAGCTTCGACCCTGGGCGTGCTCGGCTCGGTGGCGCGCAAATATGCCCACAAGATTCCCTTCATCGTGAAAATCAACCACAACGAAATCCTGACCTACCCGGCAATCTACGACCAGACCCTGTTCGCCAGCGTGGACCAGGCCTTCGACATGGGCGCAGTGGCCGTCGGCGCCACCATCTACTACGGCTCGCCCGAATCACGGCGCCAGATCCAGGAAATCAGCGAAGCCTTCGCCCACGCCCACGAACTGGGCATGGCCACCATCCTGTGGGCTTACCTGCGCAACCCCGGCTTCGTAAAAGACGGCGTCGACTACCACACCAGTGCCGACCTCACCGGCCAGGCCAACCACCTTGCCGCCACCATCGAGGCCGACATCGTCAAGCAGAAGCAGGCTGAGAACAACGGCGGCTACACCGCCATCAAGTTCGGCAAGACCCACCCCAAGGTCTACAGCGAACTCACCAGCGACCATCCCATCGACCTCACCCGCTACCAGGTGGTCAACTGCTTCATGGGCCGCGCCGGCATGATCAACTCCGGCGGCGCCTCGGGCGGCGCCGACGATCTGGCACAGGCGGTGCGCACAGCGGTGATCAACAAGCGCGCCGGCGGCATGGGCCTGATCTCGGGTCGCAAGGCATTCCAGAAGCCGATGGCGGACGGGGTGACGCTGCTGAATGCAATTCAGGATGTGTATCTGGCGAAGGGTGTGACGGTGGCTTAAGGGGGATGATGGGTATCGCTGCGCTCAACCCATCCTACGTACAGCAGAACATGTAGGATGGGTTGAGCGCAGCGATACCCATCAAAATCGATACCATCATCACCCAATCCCATGACCAACTATCGCCGCAACCGCGTCCCCGGTGCCTGCTACTTCTTCACGGCAAATCTCGCCGACCGTTCCCAATCCCTGCTGGTCGATCACGTCGATTCGCTGCGATCCGCTTTCCGCTACACCCTGGATCGCCATCCCTTTACAGTCGATGCCATGGTGGTATTGCCGGATCATCTGCATGCGGTCTGGACCCTGCCCGATGGCGATGGGGATTTCGCGCTGCGCTGGCGGCTGATCAAGACCGTATTTTCCCGCGCCATTCCCCGCACCGAGCGGCTTTCCTCAAGCCGCGAGGCGAAGGGAGAACGCGGAATCTGGCAACGGCGTTACTGGGAACATACGATCCGCGAAGAGGCGGATTTTTCCCGCCATGTCGACTACATCCACATCAATCCGGTCAAACACGGCTTGGTTGGGCGGGTGGCGGATTGGGAATTCTCGTCGTTTCACCGCTACGTGAAGGCTGGAGTTCTGCCGGTCGATTGGGCCGGGGACGTCGGCCAGGAATTGGATTGCGGGGAGCGGAAATGATGGGTATCGCTGCGCTCAACCCATCCTACATGCTCTCGAGCAGTCGTTCACAATCCATAAGCCGTTCTTGCCGAAAAGTGGGATAATGGCGCCATGAACGATCCACAACCGATATCTCCCCGCCAGCGACTGCAAGAGCTGCTGGCAATTCCCGAAAGACAGCGAACCGATGCCGAATGGGATGAGCTCAATGAACTTGAGATCACGCTGACGCCCGTCAATCGGGAAAAAGCGCCGGAGCAAGCCGCTCGGCGGCCCGCCACGGCCCCCTCGGATCGCCCCAAAACTGGCGGCGGCGAGCGTGGCGGCGAACGTGGCAGGAAGCCGGCCGAGCGAGACCGTAAACCGGCCAGAAAATTCCACAAGAGGCCGCCCAAGGCGGACGCCCCCTGACCAGGCATACCACTCCCGATCACGCCCGGCTCGACCGCGTTGTCGCCGAGGCGCGTCGGCAAAGCGACGAGCGCGGGGCTACTTACCGCGATCGGGCGCTCAAACTGTTTCCATGGGTGTGTGGCAGATGTGGGCGCGAGTTTTCCGGTGTGCGTTTGCGCGAGTTGACGGTACACCACAAAGACCACAATCACGACAACAATCCGTTGGATGGCAGCAACTGGGAATTACTTTGCCTTTACTGCCACGACAACGAACATTCACGCGTAATGGATGAGGCCGCAAGGGACAGACGCCCCGGCGAACAGACATCATCGGCGACGCATAATCCGTTCGCCAAGCTGCAAGCGTTGCTGAAAGAAAGGAAGTAAGGCCGGGGCAAATCACGCCACCGGCCAACGGCCAAATCTAGTGATGCCCCTCTTCTGCATCACTCCACTGCGGGGATTGTGTTCAGAACATAAACGGTCGCAAACACGACGATCAAGTGCCCCATGCGGAATTATCCTTAAACAAACATTTCGCCTCAGCGCCAAAGACTCAGTGGCGGATCAGTGATTACCGCACGCAGGATGTCACTACGCGAAAGGAAGCCTACCAAGTGCCTGTTGCCGCCAATTATGGGTATTCCATCGACTCCATAGTCGAGCATAACCTTGGCAATCCGCCGAATATCGGTAACGGGCGCGGCAGCGACCACTGGTGTGGTCATAACATCTCGCACGCGCCGATGGAGAGATTCGATAATCTCACCACCATCAATATTGATGGTGGTGAGCAGATCGCGTTCGCTGACGATGCCAATCAACTCTGATTCGGCATCGAGCACGGGCGCTTGATGGATGCGATGATCGCGCAAAACAAGCCAAGCTTGGGCCACATCATCACTATCAGAGACGGCTATCACCTGCCGTTGCATGATATGGTTTGCGTAGTAAAGTGGTCCACGTTCGAGCTCACGCGGGAGCACGCTGCGATAAGCCTGGATGGCGTCCTTGTGCCTCCCGCCTGCTTCGGCCTCAACGCCCAATTCTTCTCCATCCTGGGCAATCACACGAGCGGAGCGTGTTTCTTTAAGTGCGTGTACACGGTTCATTTCTTCCAGCGTGCCGCTGAATATCTGGCCTGTCACGCCGTAGATTGAGAACATCAGATTGCGCCTCCAAATAGTAGTTCGCGAAGGATTCAATTGCGTCAGACAAAAGTCCGATAGAACCGGTCAGCTTCCATGCCACTCCCTTCAGCAAGATGGTGGCAATAGCCGCCGCAATGGATAGCCAGACGTAGCGTTTCAGCGATGAGCGCAGCAAGGGTGGAGCATCCATAACTTAAGGTCAATCGTCCTTTTCGTGCATTTTTCGACCTTGCTCACCTTCGCGTTTTCCGTTTCCCCCGCGGATGTCATGTTCGTCCGCATTGCGGTGGCACTCGATGCAATTGTTGTATTCGCGGATGCCTTCCTCGATGTGCTTGCTGCGAATGTTGCCCGGTGTGTGCTCATGGCAGCCATAACAAGTGTAGCGGCTGTAGTCGTTGCGCGCATGGCAAGTCACGCACTGTGCATTGTGGTCGCGATCGAGCTCAAAATATTTGTTGTGATCGAAAGTCGCCGGCACCCACTTTTCCTGGTTATGGCACTGACTGCAGTTGCCGGTGATCTGCTGGTGCAGAGAATCGGCGGGCGACTTGTGACATGACTGGCACTGTTCACGCGTTTCCTTTATCAACAAGGCATGATTGAACCGTCCTTGCTGCCGGAAGCGTTTCACACCAGCATGATCGCTATGGCAAGCAACGCAGTCCTGAATAATCAGCTCCTGATGGAAAGGAACCGAGGTAAGCGGCTTGGCAATGGCTTGTCCTGTCGTTGTCAAACGACCGATCTCGGCAGGCTTGTGGCAGGCGGTGCAACGCTCGGAGGCCGCCCCACTGAATGGCGCGTGGCAAGCAAAGCAGTCAGGGTTTATTTGCTTGTGGCCGGGGATCAGCTTTCCAGGCTCAACCATCAAATGCGGAAAGGCGAAAACCAGGACTGCCAGCACAATCAGGTTGGCAGCCAGAATAATCTTGACGATTCGGCTCATGCCCAGCCCCAGAACAGGAAAATGCTGATGATATGGCCCAGCGACAACACCGCAAAAACGATAAAGATCGGGATGTGCACCTTGCGCCATTTGGTCATGGCATCGAGGCTCACCGCATCCCAGAACACGGCCTGTTCCACCTCCGGCCGCGACAGGCCGCGCAGCTGGTAGTGTTCGCGCTGGCCCTGTACATGGCGGCGTGAGCGATCCAGAAGCAACTTGCCAACCATGCCACTTATCACATTTACTCCCATCGCTACAGTTGCCAGCCAGGGAAGAATGGCGTTGAAATGCACGCCGGCATGGATCAGCACCATCAATGAGCCGAGCCATGTACCAAATTCATGCAAGGTCAGCAGGGATTTCATATTACCCGTCGTGATGTATTTGCGCTTGCGCAACGAATAGATCAGGGAGCCAATAATAAGGATCGTTCCCGGAATGCCCAGATAGCGACCAACCCATACGAGATCCAACCGATGCAGTAGATAGTCGCCTGCCAGGGTAGCCCCTGCCAGCAGGCCGAGCAGTAAGGTGAAGGGAAGGATATGCTGGCGCCAGAGCGAGGTCATCATTTATACCTCCAGGGTCACGCTGGTCTTGGGGACGGATACGCAGAGCAGGCATGTGCCCGGGTCCGGATCGTATTCAGGCGGTTGTAGGTAGGCCACTTCACCGCTTCTAATAGTCGTCTGGCAGCTGCCGCAGCTACCGGCCCGACATCCGGAATTAACGGCGATGCCATTTGCCTCGGCGAATTCGAGCAGACTACCGGTGGAAGGCTGCCACGAGAACTGCTTGTCGGACCGGACGAAGGTCACGACGATGCCTGTATTCGCCGCCTCGGACTGCGAAATGGAAACGGAAGTCGTTGAATCTTTTCTGCGCTTAATCGATGCCGGGCCGAAAGCCTCAAAATGGATGCGAGCATCCGGCACGCCCCAATCCTCGAGCGCAGGCACGAGACTGTCCATCATCGGTGTGGGGCCGCAAATGTAGAAGTGATAAGGCTTGAGCGGCAACTGCTTCCGTAATAGATCAACATCGATACGGCCACGGTACTGATAATCGCGTTCGGCCACGTCTTCTGGCAGGGGATCGCTGAAACAAAGCCTCATATGAAAGTTCGGGTGCGCTGCCGCCATGGCCTCGATATGGGATTTCATCACTAGTTCGCGCCCATGGCGGACGCTGTAGAACAGCCAGACCTCTCGTTCCTGCTGCTCCGTTAAACACCAGTTCAGCATGCTCAGCATCGGCGTAATGCCAATACCGCCACCAATCAGCACCACCGGAGCTTCGCCGCAATCGATATGAAAATGCCCGGCAGGCGCGCGCACCTGCAAGAGGCTGCCGACTGAGACCTGATCGTGAAAATAATTGGACGAACGTCCCGGCGGAACGTGGCTGCCCTGTGGCGGCGACGCTCGCTTGATCGAGACGCGGTAGCAATCGGGGCAAGGCGCATCCGAAAGCGAATAGCAACGGATGATTTGCTCGGTACCTCCTGTCGTCGGTATGTCAAGGCGAAAGGTCAGAAATTGCCCGGGCAGAAAGGATGGTAGCGGTTGTCCGTCTTCTGGGGTGAGGTAAAAAGAGCAGACCAACTGTGCAGCATCCTCGACGATCTTGCGGTCGACCTTGAAGGCCCGGAATCCCGACCAGGCAGCAACCGTAGATTCCTCTATGGGCGGAGAAACATGCTTCGACATGGGCAAATTCAAGTCAACTGCACGGTTGCGTAAGGCTTGGTAATCCAGCCAATGTTGCCAGAAACTAATGCCAAGATAGACCGCCAGCTGCAATGCTATGCCCAGCACGATCCAGAGCAACAGGGAAAGCGTGCTCATTTCTCTATGCCCCCAAGGGAGAACCCGACACCATCATTGGGATATTTGTCACTCTTGCATAAAGAGTTCGCTTCCACATTAATTTGGTTCCGTTTCCTCATCAAGTGTAGCGACACTACACCCTTGTGCTTAAGAAACCCTTAACATTCTTTCTTGCTCTAAGGAAATCTTCTTCAATGCTGATTTCCTAAACCTTACAAGACCTATGTCAAAGCATCCTATCATTGGAATTGCATTGCATTATTGTTCCGTCCCATCCGATGATCACAGGGTATCACTAACTATTTTCAATGATGCCCTTCTTCCGCATCACTCCCCAGCGGCCACAGTTGATGGGTATCCAGTAACAGGCGATAGCGGGCCTCTGCCGACTCCAGTCGCGCCAGAACGGCGGCCAGGCGTGCTTCCATCCCCTGCCTGCGTGCCAGCAGCATGTCGTTCAGACCCATTTCCCCCAAGGCATAAGCCCGGCCTATCTTGTCCTCGTTGCGCTGCATCAGATCGCTGGCGCCCCTGGCGCTTTGCCAGTTGGCGTAGCTTGATTTGGCGCTGTTGTAGGCGGCGCTGATTTCCGCTTCCAGGCGGCGCAACACCAGTGCCTCGCGTTGCGCGGCCATTTCGGCCCTGGCCGAGGATTCCGCGCTGGCGGCGCGACGCGCTCCGCCGGGCAGGGGAAGCGACACCGAAACACCGGTCACGCGATCGCTGCCGTCACGTTCCGAGAGGAAATGCACGCCCAGTGTCGGGTCCGGAATACGGTCTGCATCACTGCGCTGGGCGGTGAGCTGGGCGATTTTGGACTCGGCGCGGGCGAGCAGCAGTTCGTGATTATGGTCCAGCCCCAAATCGAGCCAGTAGGCGAGATCCTGGGGTAATGGCTCGGGTTCGCCGCTCATCGCTCCGGGTGGCAGCGGCAGACCGGGAAAGTGGCGCGTCAAACTGGCAATGGCATTGTCGCTGCGCAGTCTGGCCTGTTGCAGCCCGATTTCCGCCTGCATCAGCGCCGCGCGTGCGAGGTCTTCCTCCAGCCGTGCGGCATCGCCCGCCTTGACGCGGCGGGCCACCACATCCAGCTGTTGTTTGAGCGTCTCCACCTGCTGTTGCCACTGTTCGCTCTGAGCGCGTTCGCGCAACAACGTAAACCAGCCGGACAGCAACCTGCGCCCCGCCTCGTGCATGGCATCGCCATAGCTGTTATGGGCCAACACCACGCCCTGTTGGCCCAGGGCAGTATCCAGCTCGAACTTGCGCGGCAGTCGCAGCGCCCTTTCCAGCCCCACGCTCCAGTCGCGCAGGTTTTCCCCGCCATCGCTGATGCGCCGCCGCGCCGTGCCGGCACTCAGGTTGAATTCGTGGCTGCCCGCTTCCAGCCGCTCGCGCGTCGCTTCGCCCGCCTTGATACCCGCTTGCGCGGCAAGGACAGAAGGATAGCTCTGCAGCACCTGTTGTACCACCTGCTGGGAGGGCAGGTCAGGATGATCCCTGAACTCCGTTGCCGCTGCGGGAATTGCATATACAGCCGCAATAACGGCGGCAAGCCATTTCAGCTTCATGCAAATCTCCCGAATTCGTTGATCGGCGCGATCCAGTAGGCGATATCCCGGCTCGGCAGGGATTCCTTGAAATGGGCGACAAGGGTCTGTGCATCCTCGTGATCCATCACCACCATCATCTTCACCCGATGCGCCCGGCCACGCACCTGCTCGTTGACACTGTGGTAAACGGCAACCTGCCCGTGCCCTTCCACCTCATAAGTGGTAAAACCACTCGCCAGTTCAGGATGTTCGAGCAGGTGGTCGATCATGTTGTCTTCAAGCCCCTTGGGGAAGACGATGGTCAAACAGCAATCCGGTTGTTTCATTATTTACCCTCCCCGACCACCCCAAACCGCTGGTAAAGCAACGGCAGAATGATCAGTGTCAGTAGCGTCGAGCTCAGCAATCCGCCGATCACCACGATGGCCAGCGGCTTTTGAATTTCCGAGCCGGGACCGCTGGCGAACAGCAGCGGAACCAGGCCGAAGGCGGTAATACTGGCGGTCATCATCACCGGCCGCAAACGCCGTCGGGCGCCTTCCACCACCACTTCGGCCAGCGCCATGCCCTGATCCCGCAACTGGTTGAAATAGCTCACCATTACCACACCGTTCAGTACGGCAATACCGAGCAGCGCGATGAAACCGACCGAGGCCGGCACCGAGAGGTATTCGCCGGAAAGCCACAGTGCCCAAACACCACCAATCAGCGCGAAGGGGATGTTGGCGAACACCAGCCATGCCTGGCGCATCGAGCCGAAGGTGGCGAATAGCAACAGGTGGATAAGGGCGAGCGCGACCGGCACCACGATGGCCAGCCGCGCTGCGGCGCGCTGCTGGTTCTCGAACTGGCCGCCCCAGGTGAGACTATAGCCGGATGGCGACGGTGCCTGCTTCGCCACCGCCTGCTTCGCCTCCTCGACGAAACCGACCAGATCGCGGCCGCGCACGTTGGTTTGCACCACCGCATAGCGCTGCGAATTCTCACGTTCGATCTTGACCGGGCCGTCGACGCGCTTGAGGCTGGCCACGCTAGCCAGCGGCACGCTCTGGCCGGAAGGCAGGGTCAGACGCAAGTCGGCGAACACTGCCGGGATGTCGCGCACGTTATCACTGCCGCGCAGCAGCACCGGCGTGCGCCGCACCCCTTCCAGCACAATGCCCAATACTTGGCCTTCAAGCTGGGAACGCAGCGTGTTGCCGATCTCGTCCACCGACAGCCCCATGCGTCCGGCGGCAAGGCGGTCAATCTCGATTTTCATGTACTGCACGCCCTCGTTCATCACCCGGTACACATCCTCGCTGCCCTTGATGCCCTTGAGCACGGTTTCGACTTTTTCCGCCTGCTGGTTGAGTGTGGCGAGGTCGGGGCCGAATATTTTCACCGCCACGTCGCCGCGCACGCCGATGACCATCTCTGAAACGCGCATGTCGATGGGCTGGGTGAAGCTGTGGGCGATGCCGGGAAAATCCTTGAGCACCTCGCGCAGCTGGTCGGTCAGCCATTCCTTGTCCGGCTTGCGCCACTCTGCGCGCGGCTTGAGTATCAGGAAAGTGTCGGTCTGGTTGAAACCCATGGGGTCGAGGCCGAGTTCGTCCGAACCCACCCGCGCCACGATGCCCTTCACCTCCGGTACTTTTTCCATAATCGCGCGCTGGATTTTCAGGTCGAGCTGGAAACTTTTCTGCAAGTTGATGGAGGGCAGTTTCTCGATGCCGATGATGATGTCGCCCTCATCCATCACCGGCATGAAGGTCTTGCCGATCAGAGGATACACCGCCACCGTCAGGGCCAGCGCCACCACCGCGCCGATTGCCACCAACTTGCCGTGCTTGAGCGCCCAGGCTAGCGCGGGCATGTAGAGCGCAGTGAGCTTGCGTACCAGCCACGGGTCATCGTGGCCGCCCTGCTTCAGCATATAGGAGGCCAGCACGGGAATCACGGTAAGCGACAGGATCAGCGAGCCAGCCAGCGCGAACACGATGGTCAGCGCCACCGGGATGAACAGCTTGCCCTCGAGTCCCTGCAAGGCCAGCAGCGGCAGAAACACCACGATGATGATCACCACGCCCGAGGCCACCGGCATCACCACTTCCTTGACCGCCCGGTAAATCACATGCAGGTGCGGAATATTCTTCGCACTGCGGTCGTGGGAGAGATGGGAAACAACGTTTTCCACCACCACCACGGCGGCGTCCACCAGCATGCCGATGGCGATGGCGAGCCCGCCCAGGCTCATCAGATTGGCCGACATGCCGAACAGATCCATCAGGATGAAGGTGAACAGCGCCGCCAGCGGCAAGGTCACCGCCACCACGACGGCGGCACGCAGGTTGCCGAGGAACAGCAGCAGCAGGATCACCACCAGCACGATCGCTTCCAGCAACGCCTTGGAAACCGTGCCGACGGCACGTTCCACCAAATTGCCACGGTCGTAAAATATTTCGGTTCTGACGCCAGGCGGGAACGACGGTGCGATTTCCTTCAGCCGCGCCTTGACGCCGTTCACCACGGTCTGCGCATTGGCGCCGCGCAATCCCAGCACCAACCCTTCCACCGCCTCGCCCTTGCCGTCCTTGGTGACGGCGCCGTAGCGGCTCAGATGGCCGATGCGCACCGTTGCCACATCACCCACCCGAACCACCTGGCCGTCGCGGCTACTGACAACGATGGCGCGCAGATCGTCGAGAGTCTTGATCGCCCCCTCGCTACGAACCAGCAACACCTCCTCGCCGTCCTTGACGCGGCCGGCGCCGTCGTTGCGATTGTTGGTCTCGAGCACCTGCTGCAACTGTGCCATGGTAATGCCACGCGCCTGCAGGGCTGCATTATCCGGCATCACCTCGAAGCTGCGCACCAGCCCGCCCAGGGTGTTGACGTCCGCCACGCCGGGCAAGGTGCGCAGCGCAGGGCGGATCACCCAGTCGAGCAGGGAACGCCGTTCCAGCTGGGTAAGATCGCCGCCCTCGATGGTGAACATCAGCATCTCGCCCAGCGGCGTGGTAATCGGTGCCAAGCCGCCGCTGACGCCGGCTGGCAGATCCTTCATCACGCCGGTAAGGCGCTCCGCCACCTGGTTGCGCGCCCAGTAGATGTCGGTGCCATCCTCAAAATCAACGGTAATATCGGTGAGGGCGTATTTCGACACCGAACGCAGGAATTTCTTGTACGGGATACCCAGCAGTTCGACCTCGATCGGTGCAACGATGCGCGATTCCACCTCTTCCGGCGTCATCCCCGGCGCCTTGATGATGACCTTGACCTGGGTCGAGGCCACATCGGGAAAAGCATCGATCGGCAGCTGTTTGAAGGCAACGGCACCGGCGCCAATCAAGGCCAGGGTGGTGACGACTACCGCCAGCCGCTGGGTCAGGGCGAATTCAATCAGGCGGGCAAGCATCATTCACCCCCTTTGCCGAGCCCTTGCCAGGCCGCTTTCAGGGCAACCGTTCCCTTGGACACAACCCGTTCATCGCCGCGCAACTCACCTGTGATCGTGATCGCGGCCGGAGTTTGGCCCAGCACCTGGACCGGCTGAGGACGGTATCCGGCGGGCGTCTGCACGAAGACATAAGCCAGATTTTCCGCCCGCACCAGCGCAGTGTTGGGCACCAGCCACTGCCTGACGCTTGGCGCCGAGCCGACGACGGCCTCCACAAACTGACCGGGGCGCAAATTGTCGGCGCCATCGGTAATTTCCGCGCGCACCATGACGGTCTGATTGGTTTCGGAGACAGCGCGCCCAATGGAAATCACCTTGCCGCTGGCGGATGCAGTTGGCACACGCACCGATGCGCCGGGCTGCAAGGCGCTGAGTTGACTCAGCGGCACCTGAATTTCGAGCCACAAGGGAGTAAGACGGGCCACCTTGAACAGTGGCGCCGCTGCCTCGACACGCTGGCCCGGGGCAAGCATTTGCTCCATCACCACGCCGTCGATGGGAGCCGTGACGTCAAGTGCACTGCCAATGCTCTGGCCAGACTGAAGTTTCTGGATTGCCGCATCGCCCATTCCTGCCAAACGCAGCGCCTGGCGCTTCTCGCTGGCTATCGCAGCCGCAGTCAGGGTGCTGCTCCTGGTTGCCAGGTAGCGGCTTTCCGCCACGATGCCATCCTTGAACAATTTTTCGTCGCGGTTCAAAGTGTTCTGCGCCAATTGCGCTTGCAACGCCGTCTGCAGGAAATCACGCTGCAACTCGGCTAGCATGGGGCTTTGCAGGCGCACTAGCGTCTGGCCTTTTTTGACCGGCTGATTGATCGCCACCGCTATGCTTTCGACCATGCCGGAAAGCGGCGCGCTGACGACCCGAATCTGCTGATTTGGAATCACCACCTGGCCAGGCATACCGTTACCAGTGGCGCTCGAAGGCGCGGCCAGCACTACGGTTTCGATACCCAGGGCCTGGGATTGCCTGGCCGTCATGGGAATATCGTCAGCGGCGCTTGCCAATCCTGCCCAACACATGATAACAACATAAAAAGACCGGATTAATTGCATGTTCAAACCCTTCCCTCCATGCGACATGGAAGTAATACTTTGTCAAAATATACCATTGCCGAGACTTTACATGCGAAGCCACAGCCCAACAACAAAGATTAAATCAGGTCTGGAGGAGGAGCTTGCGAGAACGGCCGGGAGTAAACTAATGGCCCGCCCGGGGGCGTAGTAACATAAGAAGCCGCCAGGGATGGCAACTGGAAGAAATGGGTGGAGAAAAATAAGGCTGGCGCCACCAGGACAGGTTGATCGGCATCGGACAATGCTATTGTGCTGTCATGGCGATACTCCTGGACCATAACGATGGTCGGAGCATCATCCCGCTCCGCCATAAGGGAAGGTTTGCCGGAATCCGTGGCGAATAGTTCGTCCACCCCGTCAAGATGCACCCCGTTCGCCACCGACAAGCCATGCGCATGCGCATGCAGCAAGGGTGCAAAGCACTGTAGCAGCGCCAGCAGAAGGAGTAGAACGAATTTGTTCCGGCTTGAGGACATGGGTGCGAAGTTTATGCTTGGTCTAAATTGCTTGCAAGCAAATTTTAGAGTGGCTACGCTCAAATCTTCGGCAAGGTCACCCCGACCTGTCCCTGGTACTTTCCGCCCCGATCCTTGTAGGAGGTTTCGCATACCTCGTCGGACTCGAAGAACAGCACCTGGGCCACGCCTTCGTTGGCGTAGATCTTGGCTGGCAGCGGCGTGGTGTTGGAAAACTCCAACGTCACATAACCCTCCCATTCCGGTTCGAAAGGCGTGACGTTGACGATGATGCCACAACGTGCGTAAGTGGATTTACCCAGGCAGATGGTCAGCACGTTGCGCGGGATACGGAAGTATTCCACCGTGCGCGCCAGCGCAAAGGAGTTCGGCGGGATGATGCAGTAGTCCGCATGCACCTCGACAAAGGAATTGGGGTCGAAATTCTTGGGATCGACGATGGTGCTGTTAATATTGGTGAAAAGCTTGAATTCGTTGGAGCAGCGAATATCGTAGCCGTAGCTGGAAGTGCCGTAGGAAACGATCTTGCGGCCATCAATCTCGCGCACCTGACCCGGTTCAAACGGGTCGATCATGCCGGTCTGTTCCGCCATACGGCGAATCCACTTGTCTGACTTGATGCTCATATAGCAAACTTTCAGCTGATAAAAAAATGGCCAGCACGCTGGCTGGCCATATTCTACTTCGATTTTACGTATTTTGAATCACGATTGACGGGAAGCGCGCACTAAAGTCCTGCGCCTGTTCCGCCACCCGGATCGCCACGCGGCGAGCGATGTCGCGGTAGATCATGGCAATGCGCGAATCGGGCTCGGCCGCCACGGTGGGGTTGCCGGAGTCGGTTTCTTCGCGGATGCGTATATCCAGCGGCAACGAGCCGAGGAATTCCACTTCGTAATCCTGGCACATTTTCTCGCCGCCGCCGGTACCGAAGATGCGTTCTTCGTGGCCGCAGTTGGAACAGATGTGCAGGCTCATGTTTTCCACGATACCGAGGATGGGAATACCCACTTTTTCGAACATCTTTAGACCCTTGCGGGCGTCGATCAGGGCGATGTCCTGGGGCGTGGTGACGATCACCGCACCGGTTACCGGCACGCGCTGCGCCAAGGTCAGCTGAATGTCGCCGGTACCGGGCGGCAAATCGACCACCAGGTAATCCAGGTCTTTCCACTTGGTGTCGTTGAGCAGTTGCTCCAGCGCCTGGGTAACCATCGGGCCGCGCCATACCATGGGTTGCTCGACGTCCACCAGGAAACCGATGGACATGGCTTGCAAGCCGTGGCCCATCAACGGTTCCAGACTCTGGCCGTCCTCGGAATCGGGACGCCCGGTAATGCCCAGCATGGTAGGCTGGGACGGGCCGTAAATGTCTGCATCCATGATGCCGACGGAAGCGCCTTCAGCCAGCAAGGCCAGCGCCAGGTTCACGGCAGTGGTGGATTTGCCCACGCCGCCCTTGCCGGAAGCCACTGCAATCACGTTCTTCACGCCCGGAATCAGCTTGACGCCCTTCTGCACCGCGTGGGAGACGATCTTCTGGCTCATGTTCACGCTTACTTCACCCGCGCCGGCAATGCCCTTCAGCTTGTCCGTTACCAGTTTTTTGATGTCTTCCATCACGCTCTTGGCGGGGTAGCTCAACACCACATCCAGGGAGATATTGTTGCCGTCCACCTTGATGTTCTTGGCGGCCTTGCTGGACATAAAATCCTTGCGGGTGTGCGGGTCAATCAATTCCTTTAGTGCGGTTTGCACCTGCAGTTCTGAAACGGCCATGCTTGCTCCTCAATAATTCGGGCTATCGCGTATGCGAAATAGCGAAGTTTAAACAATAAAATGCGACGCGCAAAAAAAAAACGGCGCGCTTCAGGGGAAAAATCGAACTCAATATCTGGGTACGGTTTCCCCGAATGCAAGCGGAAAACGCCTAGACGTAGGCAAAATTATAACCGCCAAACTCATTCTTGACTATTTTTATAGGCTATTATTTAATACACCAAATTTCACCACACCACCAAACGAACATGGAGAACGCAATGTCTGCTGAACTACTGCATGCCGCCGCAAGCGGCGATCTGGAGCGGGTCAAGGCGCTCATCGCTGCAAAAGCCGATGTCGATGCCACCGACGAGTTGGGCTGGACCCCGCTGATGAAGGCCTGTTTCAACGACGAAATGGATCGCGGCTTCCCCGATATCGTCCAGGCCTTGATTGATGCCGGAGCCGACATCGAGAAACAGATCGTCTACGGCACCCGCCCCCTGATGCTGGCAGCCGGCCGCGGCGAAGCCAGCGTGGTCGATGTGCTGCTCAAGGCCGGTGTGGACGTGCTGGCCAAGAACGAAGGCGGCCGTACCGCGCTGATGATGGTGAAGGAAAAGTTCTACACCGAGGTCATCAACCAGCTGCATGAAGCAGAATTGGCGCTCGATCCGGCGCCGGGTTGCGGTTCCAAGCTTGCGCCTGATTCCAACGTTGTTACCTTTTTGAAGCGGCCGGAGCACTAAGCTTTCCCAACTTCTCCCGCCCCCTAACCCCCCTCAATCCCCCCTTATGCGAGCATCCGCTGCGCGGATTGCCTGCTTGACCCGCTTCAGGGGGGAGGTGTCCGGGCGGCAGGATACTCCTCCCCTGACAAGGGGAGGTTGGGAGGGGTTGAGGGTTAACTCTTGAACAACAGCGCCTTCACCTGGTTCAGCTTGTCCCTTGC
The DNA here is from genome assembly GCA_031426915.1 of Sulfuricellaceae bacterium. Taxonomy (GTDB): domain Bacteria; phylum Pseudomonadota; class Gammaproteobacteria; order Burkholderiales; family Sulfuricellaceae; genus Sulfurimicrobium. The sequence continues at coordinate 30,786 of JASJPB010000064.1, forward strand.
CTGAGCCGCTTTTTCAAATTCCAGGTTCTTGGCGCAAGCCAGCATTTCCTTTTCCAGCTGCTTGATTTCCCTGGCCAGCGTCTTGTCGTCCAGATGCTGGTAATGCGCCAGTTCCTGGGCGACTTTCAGCTCTTTCTGCGCCGTTTCGATGTCGAACACGCCGTCGATGATATCCTTGATGCGCTTGGACACGCCCTTCGGCGTGATACCGTGTTCCGTGTTGTAAGCCACCTGTTTGATGCGGCGGCGCTCGGTCTCGTCCATGGCGCGCTGCATGGATTTGGTGATTCTGTCGCCGTACAGGATAGCCCGCCCATTGATATGCCGCGCCGCCCGGCCGATGGTCTGGATCAGAGAGCGCTCGGAACGCAGGAAGCCTTCCTTGTCGG
>JASJPB010000065.1:0-52814 GCA_031426915.1 Sulfuricellaceae bacterium
CTCGCCCATGATCTTGATGGTGTTCTTGTTGGCGCCCACCGTGCCGTCCGAACCGAGGCCGTAGAACATGCAGCGCATCACGCCCTGGCCGGCATCGGTGCGGAAGTTTTCGTCCCAGTCCAGGCTGGTGTGGGTGACGTCGTCGAAGATGCCGACGGTGAAATGGTTCTTCGGCTGGTCCTTGGACAATTCGTCGAAAACGCCCTTGATCATGCCCGGCGTGAATTCCTTCGAGGACAGGCCGTAGCGCCCGCCCACCACGCGCGGCATGGCGGGGAAATGACAGACGCTATGGCCGCAAGATTCGGCAATCGCCGTCACCACGTCCTTGTAGAGCGGCTCGCCGTCGGCACCCGGTTCCTTGGTGCGGTCGAGCACGGCGATGCGTTTGGCCGTGGCGGGAATGGTCTTGAGCAGTTCATCGGCTGCAAACGGGCGGTACAGGCGCACTTTCACCATGCCGACCTTCTCGCCGCGGGCAGTGAGGTGTTCCACTGTTTCCTCGGCCGCTTCCGCCCCGGAGCCCATCAGCATGATCACGCGCTCGGCATCGGGCGCGCCGACGTATTCATAGAGGTGATACTGGCGTCCGGTGAGTGCAGCGAATTTGTCCATGGTTTTCTGCACGATGCCGGGCATGGCATCGTAAAACAGGTTGACGGTTTCCCGGCCCTGGAAATACACGTCCGGGTTCTGCGCGGTGCCGCGCAGCACCGGATGGTCGGGCGTCAGGCCGCGCGCGCGGTGGGCGAACACCAGCTTGTCATCGATCATTTCGCGCACCACTTCGAGCGGAACCTGATCGACCTTCGCCACTTCGTGGGAAGTGCGGAAGCCGTCGAAAAAGTGCAGGATCGGTATGCGCGATTCGAGCGTCGCGGCCTGGGCGATCAGCGCCAGGTCCATGGCTTCCTGCACCGAGTTGGAAGCGAGGAAGGCAAAACCGGTGGAGCGCGCCGACATCACGTCGCCGTGGTCGCCGAAAATGGACAGGCCCTGGGCTGCCAGGGAACGCGCCGCTACATGCATCACGAATGGCGTGAGCTCGCCGGCGATCTTGTACATATTGGGGATCATCAGCAACAATCCCTGCGATGCGGTGAAAGTGGTGGACAGGGCTCCTGTCTGCAAGGCGCCGTGGATAGTACCGGCCGCGCCCGCTTCACTTTGCATTTCAACGACCTCGGGAACCGTGCCCCACAGGTTTTTCCGCCCCACCGCGCTCCACGCATCCGAGTATTCCCCCATGGGTGAAGAGGGAGTGATGGGGTAGATGGCGATGACTTCGTTGGTGAGGTGGGCGATATAGGCGGCGGCTTCGTTGCCGTCGATGGTGACCGTGTTGGCTTGATACATGGAACCCCCAAAAACTGGTTTGGACAATGAATTTACATTAAACCTGTTACTTTGTCATGACAACGCTTCACCCTGTTGCCATTGTTAAAATGGTCAAATGTCTTATATAAGACATATAATATACAGGATTGGTTCATCCTTAATCAAGCCGGATTTTTCGGTAAACGTATCCTGGTTCGGGTCACGGGTTTTCTTCGGGGCCACTGACGAAAGCTTTCTGGATGGTCCCCTGAATGGGTAGGCTCACGTAGTTCAACTGTCATTATTTGGTAGTATAGTGCAGGTGTAGTTGAGCCCTTCCCCTTAAGCAAAGAGCGGCCCTATGGAACCTTGCGAGTTTCCCCACATTGAGCGGCACCTGGAGTCCGTGTTCCAACGACACGGGTGCGATGCCGCGAGACTGCTGCAAATCCTGCGCGATGTGCAGGACATATTCCACTTCATCCCGCCCGAAGCGCTGGACTGCGTTGCCAGTCAGCTGGGCATGCCCAGAGACACGGTGGAAGGGGTGGCCGGTTTTTACTCCTTTCTCTCGCTTCAGCCGCAGGGCGAATATCGCGTGCTGTTCTCCGATAACATCACCGACAACATGCTGGGCAACCGCGAGCTGATGCAGTATTTCTGCAACAAGCTGTGGGTGGAGCAGGGCAGGGTGTCGGAAGACAATCTGGTGAGCGTGGACACCACTTCCTGCACCGGCATGTGCGACCAGGGGCCGGCGGCGCTGGTGAACGGCTGGGCGCTCACCAGCCTGGACCAGAACCGGCTGGACCTGATCGCGGAATTGATCCGCATCCGCAAGCCGGTTGCGGATTGGCCGCCCATGCTGTTCGAGGTGGCGGACAACGTGAGGCGCAAGGACACGCTGCTTGGGGATGCATTCGAGCCGGGCGATGCCATGCGTGCCACCCTGGCGCGCGGCACACGGGAAACCCTGGCCGAGGTGGACAAGGCCAACTTGCGCGGGCGCGGCGGGGCCGGTTTCAAGACCGCCGCGAAGTGGACCTTCTGCCATGCCGCCGTCGCCGAGGAGGAAGGCAGCGTCATCTGCGATATCGGCGGCAATCCCGAACGCTTCATCGTGTGCAACGCCGATGAGGGCGAGCCGGGCACTTTCAAGGACCGGGTGCTGCTCACCAGCTACGCCGATCTGGTGTTCGAGGGCATGACGGTGGGGGCGCGCGTGGTTGGTGCCAGCAAAGGCTTTCTTTACTTGCGCGGCGAATACCGCTACCTGCTGAAGCCGCTTGAAGCCGTGCTGCAAAGCCGGCGCGAGGTCGGTTTGCTGGGCGACAACATCCTCGGGCAGGCGGATTTCAGCTTCGACATCGAAATTCACCTCGGTGCCGGCGCTTACATCTGCGGCGAGGAATCCGCGCTGATCGAATCCCTCGAAGGCAAGCGCGGACGCCCGCGCAACCGTCCGCCCTTCCCCGTGACCCACGGTTACATGGGCCGTCCGACCGTGGTCGACAACGTCGAAACCTTTGCCGCCGCCGCGAAAATCGCACTCCATGGCGGGGCGTGGTTCGCGGCACAGGGTACGCCGCAGTCCACCGGAACCAAGCTGCTGTCCATTTCCGGCGATGTCGCCCGCCCCGGTATTTACGAATATCCGTTCGGCGTGACGGTGCGCCAGATACTTGCCGATTGCGGCGCGGAGGATCCTTATGCGGTGCAGATCAGCGGGCCGTCCGGAAGCACGATTTCGTGGAAGGAATTCGATCGCAAAATCGCCTTCGAGGACCTGCCCACGGCGGGTGCCTTCATGGTGTTCCAGCGCAAGCGCGACTTGTTCCAGGCCGCACGCAACTTCGTGCATTTTTTCGCCCACGAGAGTTGCGGTTTTTGCACGCCATGCCGGGTCGGTACCCAGTTGCAGATTAAAATCATGGACAAGATCGCGGGCGGGCATGGCACTGCCTCGGATCTGGAAGAGTTGAAAAATCTCGGCCATGTCCTCAAAACCATGAGCCATTGCGGGTTGGGGAGCAGCGCGGCGAATTCGGTGCTGGACACGCTGGCCAAATTCCCCGATGTTTATGAGCGGAAATTGAAGTCGCTGGTATTCGAACCGGCCTTCGACCTGGACGGTGCGCTGGAAACGGCACGCAATATCACCGGCCGTGACGACGATTGGGCGCACCTATGAGCAAAACCATCAGCATCGACGGTCAAAGCGTGGCTTTCCAGGAAGGTCAGACGATCATGGACGCGGCGTTGGCGGCCGGGGTCTATATCCCGCACCTGTGCCATAACCCGGAATTCAAGCCCCATGGCAGCTGCAAGCTGTGCACCGTGAACGTGAACGGGCGCAACGTCGCCTCCTGCACCATGCCCGCAGTGGAGGGTCAGCAGATTTTGAGCGACACCGAAGAGCTCAACGCGGAACGCCTGGTGCTGACGCAAATGCTGTTCGTGGAGGGCAACCATCTCTGTCCCGCATGCGAGAAAAGCGGCAACTGCCAGCTTCAGGCGGTGGCCTACCATCTCGGCATGATGAGCCCGCATTTCAATCATTTCTACCCGCAACGCGAGGTGGATGCTTCCCATCCCGATGTGCTGCTGGATCGCAACCGTTGTATTTACTGCGAACTGTGCGTGCGCGCCAGCCGCGATGTGGACGGCAAGAACGTGTTCGGTCTCTCGGGACGGGGCATCGCCACCACGCTGATAGTCAACTCGACCAGCGGCAGGCTGGGCGACACCAATGTCGCGGCGAGCGACAAGGCGTTGCAGGTTTGCCCGACCGGCGCGCTGCTGGTCAAGCGGCGCGGCTTCGCGGTGCCGATCGGCGAACGGATCTACGACCATCGCAGCATCAAGGAAGTGCAGACCGGAGGCGACCATGAGTGAACAGAAAATCCGCCTGGCCACCTGTTCGCTGGCCGGTTGTTTCGGTTGCCATATGTCCCTGCTGGACATCGACGAACGCCTGTTCGATCTGGTCCAGCTGGTCGAATTCAACCGTACTCCGCTCACCGACATCAAGCATTGCGGACCCTGCGACGTGGGCATTGTCGAAGGCGGCGTATGCAATGCGGAGAACGTCCACGTGCTGCGTGAGTTTCGCAAGAACTGCAAGGTGCTGGTCGCCATCGGCGCCTGCGCCATCAATGGCGGTCTGCCTGCGATGCGCAACAATATCGACCTGTGGGACTGTTTCCAGGAGGTGTATCAGTACGAAGGCGGACTGGAAGGCGGGCAGGTGCCGAACGATCCCGAACTGCCGCTGCCTTTCGACAAGGTGCACCCGATCTATGAGGTGGTGAAGGTGGATTACTTTCTTCCCGGTTGCCCGCCATCCGCGGATGCGATCTGGAAATTTCTTACCGACCTGCTGGCTGGGCGCGAGCCGAAGCTGGATTACGAGATGCTGCATTTTGATTAATTTCTTTACCGCAATGGACGCAAAGGATCGCAAGGTAAACCGATTTCTTTGTTTTTCCTTCGCGCACCTTGGCGTCCTTCGCGGTTAATGGGTTTGCTATGACTTTTGAACTGGAAACTGCCGCCAACCCGGAAGGGCTCAAGCGTGTCGTGATCGAGCCCGTGAGCCGTGTGGAAGGCCATGGCAAGGTGACGCTGCTGCTCGATGAAGACAACCGTGTGCACCAGGCGCGCTTCCATATCGTCGAATTCCGCGGTTTCGAGAAATTCATCCAGGGCCGGCCGTTCTGGGAGGTGCCAGTGATCGTGCAGCGCTTGTGCGGCATCTGCCCGGTGAGCCACAACCTGGGCGCGGCCAAGGCGATGGACATGATCGTCGGCGCGACGCTCACGCCCACCGCCGAGAAGTTGCGTCGCCTGATGCACCTGGGGCAGGTGCTGCAATCCCATGCGCTGCATTTCTATTACCTGGCCTCGCCCGACCTGCTGTTCGGTTTCGATAGCGATGTGGCGCAACGCAATATCGTCGGCGTGGCTGCCGCTTTTCCGGAAATCGCCCGGCAGGGCGTGGCGCTGCGCAAATACGGGCAGGAGATCATCCGGCTTACCTCCGGCAAGCGGGTGCACGGCACCGGCGCGGTTCCCGGCGGCGTGAACAAGAACCTGTCGCTGGCGGAACGCGATGTGCTGCTGAAAGACATCGACCAGATGATCGCCTGGAGTCGCGATGCGGTGGACCTGATCAGGAAGGTCTATTGCGAACGCCCTGATTTCCACAACGGCTTCGGCTATTTCAAATCCAGTTTCATGAGCCTGGTGCGGGAAGATGGCGCGCTGGATCTCTACCATGGCGGCCTGCGGGCGATGGACCAGAACGATCAGGCCATTTTCGACCACCTGGATTACAGTCATTACTGGGATTATGTGCATGAGGAAGTGCGGCCCTGGTCCTACATGAAATTCCCCTTCATCCGTTCCATGGGACGGGAAGATGGCTGGTACCGGGTCGGGCCGCTGGCACGGGTCAACAACTGCGACTTCATCCCGACCCCGCTGGCCGAGGCGGAAAGAAAGACTTTCAAGGAATACGGCGGCGGCCGGGCCATCCAGTCCACGCTGGCCTACCACTGGGCGCGCATGATCGAGATGCTGCACTGCGCCGAAGGCATCAAGGAGCTGCTGCACGACGGCGACCTACAGGGCGACGAACTGGTCACCAAAGGCGAACGGGCCTTGCGCGGCGTGGGCGTGATCGAGGCGCCGCGCGGCACCCTGATCCACCATTACCGTATCAACGAAGATGAACTGATCGTGCGCGCCAACCTGATCGTTTCCACCACCCACAACAACCAGGCCATGAACGAAGCCGTGCGGCAGGTGGCGCTGCAATATCTGGACGGCAAGGAACTCACCGAAGGCCTGCTCAACCATATCGAGGTGGCGATCCGCGCTTTCGATCCCTGTCTCTCCTGCGCCACCCATGCCCTGGGCAAGATGCCGCTGGAAGTGGAATTATGGGATGCCGAGGGACAGGTGCTCGACCGCATGGAACGCAATAGCGCAGGCGCTTGCGGCGTTTGACGGCGCCGCTGCTGATTTTCGCCTACGGCAACCCGAGTCGCGGCGACGACGCCCTCGGCCCGCTGCTGATCGAGCAGCTGGAGGCGCTGAACCCGGCCAAGATCGAACTGCTCACCGATTTCCAGTTGCAGGTTGAACATGCGGCGGACATGCTGGAGCGCGAGCTGGTGCTGTTCATCGATGCCAGCGTTTCCTGCGCGCCGCCCTATGCCTTTTCCCGCCTTGCAGCCATCAAGGACACCAGCTTCACTTCCCATGCCATGAGTCCGGCGGCAGTGCTTCAAGCCTACCGGGAACTCTACGGCGATCCGCCGCCCGCCTATTTGCTGGGTGTGCGAGGATTTTCCTTCGAACTGGGCGAGCCGCTGAGCGATGCGGCCGCATCCAATCTTGAGGCTGCCCTGGGTCTGCTACAAAAACTCTGCGCCAGCCCTAGTCACCAGACATGGGATCAACTTATCATGCCGATAGAGATAACCACCTGAGACGAACCACATGAAAATCGGCACCCCCCTGAGCCCCTGCGCCACTCGCGTCATGCTGCTCGGCAGCGGCGAACTGGGCAAGGAAGTGATTATCGCGCTGCAACGTCTGGGCGTGGAAGTGATCGCGGTGGATCGTTACCCGGATGCGCCGGGCCACCAGGTGGCGCATCGCGCCCACGTCATCAACATGGCCGACGGCCAGGCCTTGCGCGCGCTGGTGGAACTGGAAAAACCGCATCTCATCGTGCCCGAGATCGAGGCCATCGCTACCGACATGCTGGCGGAAATCGAGCGCGACGGGCTGGCGCAAGTGATCCCCACCGCCCGCGCGGCGCAGCTCACCATGAACCGCGAGGGCATCCGCCGCCTGGCGGCGGAGGAGCTGGAATTGCCGACCTCGCGCTATGCCTTTGCCGATAGCCTGAACGAGTTGGGGATGTGGATCGACAAGGGCGTCGGCTATCCCAGTATCGTCAAGCCGGTGATGTCCTCCTCCGGCAAGGGGCAATCCACCATCAACGGGCCGGAGGACGTGGAAAAGGCCTGGGATTACGCCATGAGCGGCGGGCGGGTCAATCGCGGGCGGGTGATCGTGGAGGAGATGATCGAGTTCGATTTCGAGATCACGCTGTTGACCGTGCGCGCACTCGGCGCGAACGGCGAGGTCGAAACCCATTTCTGCGACCCCATCGGCCATATACAGGTCAAGGGCGATTATGTGGAAAGCTGGCAGCCCCAGGCGATGACGCCGGAAGCACTGAAAAAGGCGCAGCAAGTCGCCAGGGCGGTAACCGATAATCTCGGCGGACGCGGCCTTTTCGGTGTGGAATTGTTCGTCAAAGGCGACCAGGTATGGTTCTCCGAAGTCAGTCCGCGTCCCCACGATACCGGCATGGTGACCCTATGCAGCCAGCGCTTGTCCGAATTCGAGCTGCATGCGCGCGCGATTTTGGGCTTGCCGGTGGACGTGAGTTTGCGCGAGCCGGGCGCTTCGGCGGTGATCTACGGCGGCATGGAAGAGAAAGGCATCGCCTTCGAGGGCGTGGCGCAGGCCATGGCGGTGCCGAAGAGCGATATCCGCCTGTTCGGCAAGCCGGAAAGCTTCACCCGTCGCCGCATGGGCGTGGCGCTGGCCAACGGCGCGAATGTCGAGGAAGCGCGCAGCCGGGCCAAGCTGGCGGCGAGCCTGGTGAAACCTGTGAAGGGCTAAGATATGGAAACCCATTACCAGCGTATCGGCGGCGAGGAAACCCTGCGCCGCCTGGTGGACCGCTTTTACGACCTGATGGACGAAGACCCGGATTATTACGGCATCCGCAAGTTGCATGGCAAGGATCTTGCGGAGGCGCGCAGCAAGCTGTTCATGTTCCTTTCCGGCTGGACCGGCGGCGCGCAGCTGTACACTGAAAAATTCGGCCATCCGCGCCTGCGCCAGCGTCATATGCCGTTTGCGATCGGCGAGGCCGAACGCGACCAGTGGATGGGGTGCATGGTGCGCGCCATGGACGAGGTCGGCGTGGATGAGAAATTGCGTCAGGAGCTGACCGCCGCATTTTTGAAAACGGCTGATTTCATGCGTAACAAGGAGGGGTGAAATGGTATTCGGAAAAACGACGGAGAGTGTCGGGAGCGCAGTTGGGGGAGTTGTGAAGAAGGTATTACTGATCCCCTTGCTGCTTTTTGTTCTGGTGTTGTTGTGGAGCCTGGTGGGCGTAATCGAGACTGGCAATGTCGGGGTGCGCACCACCCTTGGCCATGTCAGCCAGGATGAAGTGAAACCCGGCATGTATCTGGCGTTTCCGGGTGTTTCCCGGGTGGAGCAGTTCTCCGCCAAGGAAATTGCCATCGAGCTCAACGACATGACGCCCAAGGCCAAGGACAATCTCTCGCTGCGGGACATGGACGTCACCGCCTATTACCGGGTGGTGCCGGAGAAAATCGCGGAAATCATAACCAAATATACTGGCCAGTCGGCCCGTGTGGAGGGGGAGAGTTTCTGGTTCCCGGCCTTCAATCTGGTTTACAGCGTGAGCCGCAACATCGTCTACGAGGAGGTCGCCAGAATCGACAGCCTGGTGGTGCATACCCGCCGCGACGATATTGGGGCCGAGATCCAGAAGAATCTGCAACGTGAGCTGGACAGGAACGATCCTGGCGTGTTTCAGGTGTCGCGGGTGATATTGCGTTCCATCACCACCGACCCGGCGATCGAGGCATCGATACAGCTCGCAGTGTCGAACCAGAAAAAACTGGAGGCGATGAAAGTGCAGGTGGATATCGCACAGAAAGAGGCCGAGGTGAAAATCACCGAGGCCAAGGGGATTGCAGAATCCAACCAAATCATCAACCAGTCGCTGACCCGGGAATACCTCCAGCACGAGGCCAACCTGGCCTTGCTGAAGTTCGCCGAAAAGGGCAACACCAATACCGTGGTGATACCGGCCAACATGAACGTGGCGCCGCTGATCGGCATCCCCGCCGCGGGCGGCAATAAATAGAAGGCGATGATGAGAAAAATTTACCTGCTCGCACTGTCGCTGCTGGTGCTGGGGTCAGCCTGGGCCGAGGAAGCGCCGCCGCTGTCGAAAGGGCAAACGCTGTATTTGCCGATCTATTCCCATGTCTGGCACGGCAACCGGGACAAGAATGGTCTGCCGCAGAAGAGCCTGGTTTCGGCCCTGGTGAGTATCCGCAACACCGATTTGACGCGCCCGATCCGGGTGACTTCGGCGCGCTATTACGATACCCAGGGAAAAGTGCTGGCGGAGTATGTTACTACGCCGAAGACGATCGCGGCCCTGGGTACTTTCGAGTTATATGTGGAGCGGAAAGAATCCGCGGGCGGGTCGGGTGCGAATTTCGTGATTGGCTGGCAGGCTGATGTTCCAGCCAATCCGCCGCTGGTGGAGGCGCTGCATGCAGACATCCAGGGACATAGGAGCCTGTCTTTCGTGACCACGGCGCGTCCCATCGGTCCGGACTGATCTCACATTGCTGGGATGACATAACTGTAATCCTTCCCTTTCCCGGCCGGTGCTAGCATGGCCCCGTTCAATATTTTAGGGGGATTGTGATGAGAAAAATCGGGATGGTTCTGGCCGCCTGGGCAGTATTGGCTTGTGTGTCGTATCCCGTTCAGGCCCAAGGCGTGAATGGAGACGCGGTCATCGGTGGCGCCTTGGGAGGGGCGGCCGGTGCGGCGATAGGCTCCGCCATGGGTGGGCGCGACGGAGCAATTATTGGCGGCGCGCTGGGTGGCGCCACGGGTACGGCCCTGATGACTTCCTCCGGCCGGCGCGAACCGTCGGTGCGGCGCGAAGTGATTTACGTCGACGATCATGACCATCATGATAACGGCCTGCACCGGGGCCATTACAAGCAAAAACATCGCCATCGACATGAACGCTACCAGGATTGATCCCGGGAAATAAAAAAGGCGCCTTGCGGCGCCTTTTTTATTTCCAGTGCAGCAGCTTAACCGTGACGGCGTCCGCTGTGGTGGGCGAAGCCGCCCGAGTTGGGACGCTTTTCGCCGCTACCGAAGCCGCCTTCGCGACGCGGCTGACCGGTAAAGCTGCGGCTGCCGGCGGGTTTGCCGGCGAATTTGCGATCCCCAGTGCGTGGTGCGGCACCACCTGCACGCGGCACGCGCTTCGGCTCGAAGCCGGGCACGGTGTGCGGCGCAATGGTCTGGCCGGTAAAGCGCTCGATGCGTTGCAGATGCTGCATGTCCTTGTGGGACGCGAAGGAAACTGCAATGCCGGAAGCGCCGGCACGGCCGGTACGGCCGATGCGGTGGACGTAATCTTCGGCGAACTTGGGCAGGTCGAAGTTGATCACGTGGCTGATGCCGGGAACATCCAGGCCGCGTGCCGCCACATCGGTGGCAACCAGCACGCGAATGCCGCCGCGGCGCATCTTGGTCAGGGTGCGGGTGCGTGCGCCCTGGTTCATGTCGCCGTGCAGGGCTGCCGAGGAGTGACCCTGGGCAAACAGGTCTTCCGCCAGCATGTCGGCATCGCGCTTGGTGGAGGTGAAAACGATGGCCTGCTTGAGATCGACGTCAGTGAGCAGATGTTGCAGCAGACGGCTCTTGTGCGCCATGTCGTCAACGAAATGCAGACGCTGTTCGATGTTTTCGTGGCGTGCTTGTTGCGCGGCGATCTGGATGCGCTTGGGGTCTTTCAGCAGACGCGCGGCCAGCTTGCCGATCACGCCTTCCAGCGTGGCGGAGAAGAGCAGGGTCTGGCGGCTGGCCGGGGTGGCGGCGGCGATTTTCTCCACGTCGTCGATGAAGCCCATGTCCAGCATGCGGTCGGCTTCGTCCAGAATCAACATTTCCAGGCGCGAGAAATCGATACGGCCGCGTTCCAGGTGGTCGATCAGGCGGCCCGGGGTGGCAACCAGGATGTCAACAGGCTGCGACAGCAGCTTGTTCTGCAGCGGGTAGGGCATGCCGCCCAGGATGCACACGGTGTTGACGCGCAGGTTCTTGCCGTACTTGCGCGCGGCCTCATTGACCTGGTTTGCCAGTTCGCGGGTAGGGGTCAGTACCAGTACGCGCGGGCCGCGGCTTTTGACCGCCGAGGGCGTTGCAAGCTTGTGCAGGGCCGGCAGCATGAAGGCGGCGGTTTTGCCGGTGCCGGTTTGTGCCGAGGCCATCAGGTCGTGGCCGGCGATTACAACGGGAATCGCCTCGGACTGGATCGGTGTGGGTTCGGTGTAACCACTCTCGATGATGGCTTTGAGAATGGAGGGATTAAGATTTAACGATTCAAAAGACACGGAATTTCCTTGCGAATATAAAACAAATGCGCAGGCAGGGAACAGCGAGACATGCCGGAAATTCCGGGTTGACGTCAGCAAAACACCGCGCGGCGCAAAAACATCGTCGCTAACCGGGGTGATGCCGAAATTCAGTAAAGACTGAACTAGAGGGGCCAGGGAACGATGAACCATATTGGTAGAATCGCTGCCTTGAGACTGGCGATGCAACCAAGAGGGCGCATTATACGGGTATTTAATAAAATTGCCAGATGTTTATGTTAGAATCATCGGCTTTTTACCGCTCCGGAAAGTTTTCATGTCACGCGCCCTCCGTAATATCGCCATTATCGCCCACGTTGACCACGGCAAGACCACCCTGGTGGACAAGCTTTTGCAGCAGGCAGGTACCTTCGCCGCCCACCAACATGTGGTTGAACGGGTCATGGATAGCAACGATCTGGAAAAAGAGCGTGGCATCACTATTCTGGCCAAGAACACCTCGATCGAGTTTGAAGGCCACCACATCAACATCGTGGACACTCCCGGCCACGCCGACTTCGGCGGCGAGGTGGAGCGCGTGCTGTCCATGGTGGACGGCGTGCTGCTGCTGGTGGATGCGGTGGAAGGCCCGATGCCGCAAACCCGCTTCGTGACCAAGAAAGCACTGGCGCTTGGCCTCAAGCCCATCGTGGTGATTAACAAGATCGACCGCCCCGGTTCACGTCCGGACTGGGTAGTGAACCAGACCTTCGACCTGTTCGACAAACTGGGCGCGACCGAAGAGCAACTGGATTTCCCCGTGGTCTATGCCTCGGCGCTGAACGGCTTTGCCTCGCTGGATTACAACACTCCGAGCGACAACATGCGCGTGTTGTTCGAGGCTGTCCTCAAGCATGTTCCCTCACCCGAGGGCGATCCCGACCAGCCGCTGCAACTGCAGATTTCCGCGCTTGATTATTCCAGCTACGTCGGCCGCATCGGTATCGGCCGTATCGCCCGTGGCAGGCTGAAGCCCGGGCAGGAAGTGCTGGTGCTGCGCGGTCCTGAAGACAAGGGTGTGCGCGCAAAAGTGAACCAGGTGCTGGGCTTCAGCGGCCTGGCCCGGATACAACTGGAAGAAGCCCAGGCGGGCGATATCGTGGTGATCAACGGTATCGATGAGATCGGTATCGGCGTCACGCTGACCGCAATCGACGCGCCCGAAGCGTTGCCGATGTTGACGGTGGACGAGCCCACCCTGACCATGAATTTCCAGGTCAACAACTCCCCCCTGGCCGGACAGGAAGGAAAATTCGTGACCAGCCGCCAGATTCGCGAACGCCTGAACAAGGAATTGCTGACCAACGTCGCGCTGCGTGTCGACGAAACCGGCGAAGCGGACGTGTTCGTGGTGGCAGGCCGTGGCGAACTGCATCTCACGATTCTGCTTGAAACCATGCGGCGTGAAGGTTATGAACTGTCGGTATCGCGTCCGCGCGTGTTGCTCAAGGACATCAACGGCGAGAAGTGCGAACCTTTCGAAATGTTGACCGCCGACGTGGAAGAATCCAATCAGGGGGCGGTGATGGAGGAATTGGGCCGTCGTCGTGGCGATTTGCAGGACATGTTGCCCGACAGCCAGGGCCGGGTGCGCCTGGATTACCGCATTCCGGCGCGTGGCCTGATCGGCTTCCAGTCCGAATTCATGACTTTGACGCGCGGTACCGGCGTGATGAGTCACGTATTTGACGAATATGCGCCGATGAAGGCGGACATTCCCGCGCGTCACAACGGCGTGCTGATTTCTCAGGACAACGGCGAGGCAGTCGCCTATGCGTTGTGGAAGCTGGAAGATCGCGGCCGCATGTTCGTCAGCCCGGGCGACAAGCTGTACGAAGGCATGATCATCGGCATCCACAGCCGCGACAATGACCTGGTGGTGAACCCGATCAAGGGAAAACAACTGACCAACGTGCGTTCTTCCGGTACCGACGAAGCCGTACGCCTGACGCCGCCGGTCCAGCTTACCCTGGAATCCGCAGTGGAATTCATCGCCGACGACGAACTGGTGGAACTGACGCCGAAATCCATTCGCCTGCGCAAGCGCTACCTGACCGAGAACGAGCGCAAGCGCACGGCGCGCGGGCTGTAAATCCGCCGTATCGGCTAGCCCAGACCCAGAAGTGGCCCTTAACGGGCCACATTTTACATAGAGAACCTCTTATCAAGTGCACACAGACCGCGTGCATCTTGATAAGAGGTTCTCTGATTTATACTGAACGATTAAGGAGGAAGCATGCTTGAAATCCTGGTCGGTATCCTGGTCCTGTTCGTTCTGGTTGCGACGCTTTGGCTGGGACTGAAGCTGGGCGCATTGACCCGCGCCCAGCACGAACAGCCCGAATTCATTGCCCATGTACTGGAAGAAAAACACCGCGCCATGCTCGGCGATCTCCATGACGGCCTGGCGAAGCAGGGGGAGCGCCTTACCCATGCGATGACGGAAAATTCGGAGCGTCTGCGTGAAATCGTGGCGCTGGAGCTGAAGCTGACCCGGGATGCGATGCAGGCGCTGCAACTGGCGCAGAACGACAGCCTGGCGCAGACCCGCGAGGCGATGCTGAAACAACTGGCCGAATTGAGCGTGCAATTGCAAGGCAAGCAGGACGCCATGCGCGCCGAGGTGATCGCGAGAACCCTGCAAACCCTGGCGGACCAGGGCCGGGCGGATCAGGAGCTGATCCAGACCACGATGAAGAACAGTACCCAGCAGCTTGCGACCACCATCGAAGGCTTGACCAAGGCCGTGGACGGGCGGCTGGAGGAAATCTCCGGCAAGGTTACCGAGCGTCTCGACGAGGGCTTCAAGAAAACCAACGAAACCTTCATCAATGTCATGGCGCGCCTGGCCACGATCGACGAGGCGCAGAAGAAGATCGACGGCCTCACCACCAATGTCGTCAGTTTGCAGGAGTTGCTGGGAGACAAGCGTTCGCGTGGCGCTTTCGGCGAGGTGCAACTGGAAAACCTGGTGCGCAATGTTCTTCCGCCTTCATCCTATGCCATGCAGGTCACCTTGAGTAACGGCAGTCGTGCGGATTGCGCCCTGTATCTGCCCGACCCCACCGGAACGGTGTGCGTGGACTCGAAATTTCCACTGGAAAACTACCATCGCATGTTCACCCAGGGTGTAACCGAGCAGGAGCGCGCTGCGGCGCAGAAACAGTTCAGGGCGGACATCAAGAGGCATGTGGACGACATCGCCAATAAGTACATCATCGCCAACGAAACTTCCGACGGCGCGGTGATGTTCATCCCGGCGGAAGCGGTGTTTGCCGAGATTCACGCCTACAATCCGGAGGTGGTGGATTACGCGATGAGCCGGCGGGTATGGATCGTATCTCCTACCACCATGATGGCGGTGCTGAACACCGCGCGGGCGGTGATGAAGGACGTGGAAACCCGCAAGCAGGTGCACATCATCAAGGACGCGCTCAACAAGCTGGGCAAGGAGTTCGAGCGCTTCGACACGCGCATGAAAAAACTTGCCGACCACATCCGCCTGGCGCACGAGGATGCGCTGGACGTTCACACCACCAGCAAGAAGATCAGCGATCGCTTCCGCAAGATCGAGGCGGTTGAGCTGGAACACCCCCAGCAGGACGTGTTGGAGGCGCTGGAGGGGGACGTGTTAGAATAAATTTGCGAATCCTGGTGGGAACGAGGCGATGAAATCAAGATGGCCGGCGTGGCTGGCTCTGTTGGTAGTGGCGGTGGCGAATGGCGCGATGGCTTCCGACCGGGTGTATTCCTTCGGCGTGCTTAACCAGCGTAGCGTGACGCTAACCGCCGAGTACTGGAACCCGATCCTGAAATATGTCAGCGACAGGAGCATGGTTCCCCTGCACCTCAAAATGGGTCGGACTGCGCCCGATACTTCCGCCATGATAGGTCGTTCCGAGTTCGATTTTGTTTATTCCAATACCATATTCACGCCAGCCAACGAACCCGCCGGTTACAAGGTTATTGCGCGTCCGATTGAAGACGCGATCCAGGGACAGCTCGTGGTGCTGGATGAATCCCAGGTGCATGGCCTGAAGGAACTCGATGGCAGGGAGGTCGGTTTCCCCTCGCTGGCGGCATTTGTCGGCTATGCGGTGCCGATGAATGCCTTGCACCAGGCCGGAGTAATGGTGAAGCCGGTGTTTGCGGGCAATCAGGAAGGCATCATGGGGCAGCTCAAGACCGGGCGTGTCATGGCAGCGGGGGTGAATTCGCAGGTCATGCGCGACTTTGCGCTGCGAGAGGGAATCAAATACCGGGTGTTGTGGAGTTCCGAGAGCTATCTCAATCTGCCCGTTTCCGCGCATCCCGCGCTGCCGCATGATGTCGTGGCGGCGGTGCGAAACGCTTTTCTGGGTATGGCCAGGGACCCGGAAGGCCTGAAAATACTCGAGGCCAGTGCCGCCCTGATCAAACAGAAAGCACCACTCGGTTTTGTTGCGGCACAAGACCGGGAATATGAGAATTACCGTAAATATTACAAAACCACCCTGGTAAAAGGGCTGTGAGGATGTTCGGAACCCCTCTCGTCGCTTGGTGGAGCAGGCGCAATCTTAGCTTTCGTCTGCTGCTGTCCGCTGGCCTGACCCTTTTCCTGTGCGGTGGCTTGTTGCTGTATAGCACGGTACAAAGTGCGGTCGGGTATGAGCGCCAAAACATGGCGGATCGCCTGCGCGACGAACTGGAATCCTTCTCCCCCCTGCTCGCTGAGCAGGCGGTGATTGGGGACTATGCCCGCATTGAGCAGATGCTGGAGATGCGGGTCAAACGCAAGAACATCATCCGTGCCGCCTGGGCCGACAGCAGTGGCAAGCCCATCATGGCGAAACTGGACACGGCGGTTGTGGAAGCGCCGCTGTGGTTCGTATCCTGGGTCAAACTGCCGCCCCTGGAGGGAGCGACAGCGGTGGAGGTGGGCGGCCAGAGTTATGGCCGGTTGAGCATGGAAATTACCCCCGCTTTCGCGGTGAACCTGATTTGGTCCTCTTTCCTCAAGCAGTTACTGATACTTGGAGCCGGGTTTCTGGCGTTTTTTGCGGTGACGGTGCAGTTGTTGCGTTGCGGCATGCGACCCCTCTATTCGCTGGCCGAGGGGGCGGAACGATTCGGTCATGGCGACTATTCACTGCGCATCGAGCCGCTGGCAGTGCCGGAAATTTTGCCCAGCATCAACGCTTTCAACAAGATGGCGCGCGAGATCGAGACCCTGCTGGAATCGATGCGCAAATTTTCCCGGGCGGTTGAATATAGCGCCAATTCGGTGGTGATCACCAACCTTCAGGGCGAAATCGAGTACGTCAACCCGAAGTTTACCCAGGTGACCGGCTATACCCGGGAAGAAGCCATCGGCCAGAACCCCCGTATCCTGAAATCGGGCGCGACCAGCCTCGATGAGTATCGAAATCTGTGGGCCATGATCACAGCCGGCGACGAGTGGCGCGGGGAATTCCATAACAGGCGCAAGGATGGAAGCCTGTATTGGGAGTCGGCTTCCATCTCGCCGATTCGCAACGAGAAAGGCGAGATTAGTCACTTCATCGCGGTGAAGGAGGATATTTCCGCGCGCAAGGAGGTGGAGGCCCAACTTCGCCGGCTGAATGAAACCCTGGAGCAGCGCGTTCAGGAAGAGGCGGCCAAGAATCGCGAGAAGGATCATTTGCTGATTCATCAGACGCGGCTGACCGCAATGGGGGAGATGATCGGCAACATCGCCCACCAGTGGCGCCAGCCCTTGAACGGCCTGGCGATTCTGCTGGTCAACCTGAAGGATGCGCAGGCCTACAACGAGATGAGTCAGGCCTACCTGGATGAAACGGTGGACAAGGCCGGGGAGCTGATTCATTCCATGTCCGCCACCATCGACGATTTCCGGAATTTCTTCCGGCCCAACCGGGAAAAGATGCAATTCCCTCTGGAGCGGGCGGTGCGGGATGCGCTGGAGATGGTGGAAGCCAGCTTCAAAGACTACAACATCGAGATCGTGGTGCGCGCCGAAGGTCATCCCCAGGCTATGGGGTTTCGCAACGAATATGCCCAGGTGGTGATGAACATGCTGGCCAACGCCAAGGACGCGATTCTGGCGCAGGGCGTCCGGCATGGCCGTGTGGAAATCGATATCGCTTGCCGCGGCAAGCAGGCTTATGTCAGCATTCGTGATAATGGCGGCGGAATCCCGCAGGACATCATGGGCAAGATTTTTGATCCCTATTTCACCACGCGCCAGCAAGGCAGCGGCGTTGGTTTGTATATGTCAAAGATGATGATCGAGAACAACATGGCAGGAAGCATAGAAGTTCACAATACCCCGGAGGGCGCGGAGTTCCTGATCGTCATGCCCTGCTGCGACGTGGCGGACGCAAAGGTGCCCGCATGATTCATGGCGCCGGCCGCGAGTCGGTCCTGGGAGCGATTTCGGTCCTGTATGTTGAAGACGATGAAATAATTCGCAGTGCTTTTGGAGAATTTCTGCGTCGTCGCGTAGGTACCCTGTATACCGCCGCCGACGGTCGGGAAGGTTTGGCGCTGTTCGATCGGCAGCGGCCCGACGTGGTGATCACGGACATCTTGATGCCCCTGATGGACGGACTGGAAATGGCCGAGGCGATAAAAGCGCTCGATCCCTTTACCCCGGTGATCGTTACCACGGCGTTTAACGAGAGCGATTTCTTTCTCCGGGCCATCGATATCGGCATCGACAAATATGTCATAAAACCGGTACATACCGGGTTGCTTGTGGATGCGCTGGTAAAGTGCGCGCTCCAGGTCCGGGCGGATGCCGAAATGCGTCTTTCGGCCACGGTGTTCGATACCTCTTCCGAGGCCATCATGGTAACGGACCCGGAGAACCGCATTCTTGCCGTCAATCGCGCCTTTAGCGATGTGACCGGTTACGTGCGCGAGGAGGTTTTGGGGCGGAATCCGAGCTTCATGAATTCGGGACGGCATTCCGAAGAATTTTTCCAAAGCATGTGGAAATCGCTGGCGGAAACGGGCAAGTGGCGCGATGAAATCTGGAACCGGCGCAAGAATGGCGAAATCTACCCGGAGTGGATGTCCATCAGCGTGGTCAAGGACCGCCAGCAGCGGGTGACGCATTATGTTTCCATATTCACCGACATCACCGAGCGCAAGGAAGCGGAAGAGCGGGTGCGTCACCTCGCCCATTACGACGCCCTGACCGACCTGCCCAATCGCACTCTCTTCAATGACCGCCTTACCCAGGCGCTGATCCAGGCCGAGCGCGACGGCACTTCGGCGGCAGTGATGTTCATCGACCTGGACCGCTTCAAGAACATCAACGATACCCTGGGTCACAGCGTGGGCGACCTGCTGCTGCAGAATGTGGCAATACGCCTCACCAATTGCATGCGCCAGGGAGACAGCGTGTCGCGCCAGGGCGGGGACGAATTCGTGGTCCTGCTGCCGGAAATCAACCATGCCAAGGATGCCGCGCTGGTGGCGCAAAAGATTCTCGAATCCATCGCGCAGCCGTTCGAAATCAGCGGCCATGAACTGCACGCCAGTTGCAGCATCGGCATCAGTTTCTATCCCATCGACGGCGACGATGGCGAGACCCTGATGAAGAATGCCGACACCGCCATGTATCGGGCCAAGGAGGCGGGGCGCAACAACTACCAGTTCTATCTCGCCGACATGAACGCCCGCTCGCTGGAGCGCCTGGCGATGGAAACCAGCATGCGCGCCGCCATCGAACAGCGCCAGTTCGAGCTTCATTACCAGCCCCAGATCGATGTGGAAAACGGCAACATCATTGGCGCCGAGGCGCTCATCCGCTGGAATCATCCTGCCTTGGGCCGGGTTTCGCCCGCCCATTTCATCCCCCTGGCGGAGGAAAGCGGGCTGATCCAGCCGATAGGGGAATGGGTGCTGCGCACCGCCTGCGCCCAGGCCGCACGCTGGCAGAGCCAGGGTTTCGTGCCGTTCCTGGTCTCGGTGAATGTGTCGGCGCGCCAGTTCCGTAACGCCGGGTTCGTGGATATGGTGGCCGATGCGCTACGCGAGAGCGGTCTTTCCCCTGCGTATCTGGAGCTGGAGCTGACAGAAAGCGTGCTGATGGGGCACACCGATCGCAATATCGCCACGCTGCAACAGCTCAAGGAAATGGGCCTCACCATCGCCATCGACGATTTCGGCACCGGTTATTCGTCGCTCAGCTACCTCAAACGTCTGCCGATCGACACCCTCAAGGTGGACCGTTCCTTTGTCGGGGATCTGCCCGGCGACAAGGACGATGCGGCAATCGTGGACGCGGTGATTTCCATGGCCCACAGCCTGTCGCTGAAAGTGATCGCCGAGGGGGTCGAAACGGAACAGCAGGTTGCGTTTCTGCGTTCGCGCCAGTGTTACCTGATGCAGGGTTATTATTTCCACATGCCGTTGTCGGTGGCGGAGTTTACCCGTTTGCTGACAGCCAGCTAGCCGCTTCTAGCCGATGATGCTCGACGGTTGAACGTATGCGTAGCCCAGATCCTGCGCCACATGGGGGTGGGTGACCTGCCCCAGGTGCAAATTCAAGCCGCTCAACAAGCCGGCATCCTGGCACATCGCTTCGTGGTAGCCCAGCTGGGCCAGTCTCAGCGCGTAGGGCAGGGTGGCGTGGGTGAGCGCCTGGGTGGCGGTGCGGGCGCAGGCGGCGGGCATGTTGGTGACGCAGTAGTGCACCACGCCGGCGTCGATGTAAGTGGGGCTGGAGTGGGTGGTGGGGCGCGAGGTCTCGGCGCAGCCGCCCTGGTCGATGGCTACATCCACCAGCACCGAACCGGGCCGCATGGCGCTTACCAGGTCGCGGCTGATGAGCCTGGGCGCGCGTTTGCCGGGAATCAGCACCGAACCGACCACCAGGTCCGCTTCCCTGACCAGGCGTTCGATGGCGCTGGCCTGCGAGTAATGCGTCCTGAGCCGACCGCCAAACACATCGTTCAGGTAGCGCAGGCGGTTCAGGCTGATGTCCAGGATCGTCACTTCCGCGCCCAGGCCCATGGCCATCTTGGCGGCTTCGGTGCCGACCGTTCCGGCGCCGAGCACCACCACCTTGCCCGGCGCCACGCCGGGAACCCCGCCCAGCAGCACGCCGCTGCCGCCGTTGGCCATTTGCAGCGCGGTGGCCCCGGCCTGGATCGCGATCCGTCCCGCTACCTCGGACATGGGCGTGAGCAGGGGCAGGCGGCCCTGGGTATCGGAGACGGTTTCGTAGGCGATGCCGATTATCTTGCGCTGCACCAGCTGGCGCGTCAGTTCCGCATCCGCGGCGAGGTGGAGATAGGTGAACAGGATCTGGCCTTCCCGCAGCAGAGGAATTTCGGGCGCCTGGGGTTCCTTGACCTTGAGCACCAGGGAGCAGGCGTAAACTTCCGCCGCGCCGGCAGCCACACTGGCGCCAGCCGCTGCATAGCTTTCGTCGCCATAGCCGATGGCCGCGCCGGCCAGGGTTTCCACACGCACTTCATGGCCGGCCTCGACCAGGGCGCGGACTCCGGCCGGGGTCAGGCCGACGCGGAATTCGTGATCCTTGATTTCCCTGGGGATGCCGATCAGCATATCGCCTCGCACGCCTCCCGGATCAGTTCAGGGCCGCGATAGATGAAGCCGCTGTAGAACTGCACCAGGCTCGCGCCAGCAAGGATTTTTTCCTGCGCATCCAGCCCCTCCATGATGCCGCCCACGCCGATGATGGGAATTTTCCCCTGCAGGGCCAGACTGAGCTGCTTGATCACGGCGGTGGACTTGATCCGCACCGGCGCGCCGCTCAATCCGCCGGCCTCGTTGCCGTTGGGCAGTTCCGCCACGCCCTCGCGGGAAAGGGTGGTATTGGTGGCGATCACGCCTTCTATCCGGTATTTCAACAACAGATCGGCGATTTCCAGGATCTGTTCGGTGTCCAGGTCGGGGGCGATCTTCAGCGCCAGCGGCACGTGCCTGCCATGTTCCCGGGAGAGCTTTTCCTGTTCCTTCTTGAGCACATCGAGCAGGGCTTCGAGTTCGCTCGATTGCTGCAACTGGCGCAGGTTCTTGGTGTTGGGGGAAGAGATGTTGACCGCGACATAGCTGGCGTGGGGGTAGACCTTGCGCAGGCAGATCAGGTAATCGTCCGCGGCTTTTTCAATCGGGGTGTCGAAGTTCTTGCCGATGTTGATGCCGAGGATGCCCCGATACTTCGCCCGGCGGACGTTTTCCACCAGCTTGTCCACGCCGTCGTTGTTGAAACCCATGCGGTTGATGATGGCGTTCGCCTGCGGAATGCGGAACAGGCGCGGCCTGGGGTTGCCCGGCTGGGGGCGGGGCGTGACGGTGCCGACTTCGATGAAGCCGAAGCCGAGCGCGGCCAGCGCGTCGATGTAGTCGCCGTTCTTGTCCAGGCCGGCGGCCAGGCCGACGGGATTGGGGAAATCCAGTCCCATCACGGTGCGCGGTTTGGGGGCGAAGGATGGCGCCAGCAGGCCGAGCAAGCCAAGACGGTGAGCGTTCTTTATTCCCACCATGCCGAGATGATGGGCTTTTTCGGCGTCCATGCTGAAAAAGATGGCGCGCAACAGGGGGTAGAGCATTTTTTTACTTATTTATGTTGGGGAATGGGTGCCAAGTATGGGGTAGCCTTTTTGGCTTGGCAAGGCGCGCGGAGCGTCAGAATTTGAGTTTTCCCATCCATTCGCTCACCGCTTCGACCAGTTCCCTGTTGTGCTCGTGGAAATAATGATCCGCATCCGGAATGACGACCTGCTGCGACTGGGGGTTGCCTGCCTTGCTGATCGCGGCGGCGCGTTCCGGCGCCATGCCCAGCACCTGGGGAAATTCCGCGCTGCCGTATATATCCAGTACCGGCACATGCATTTTTGCCAGAGGATAGGATTCCTGTAGCGGCTGTTTGTAATCGGTGGCGCCCATGCCGATCCCCACGAAGGCGTGGATGTCCTTATCCCCCTTCCTGGCGATCCAGTGCATGGCCATGTGCGCGCCGCAACTGTGGGCGACCAGCACGATGTGCCTTACTCCCGTGTCGCGCAGGTACTGAATGGCGGCCTGGATGCGCGGGATGGACTCGGGGAAGAGCGGCACGTAATCGTTGTATTTTGCCTCCTTGCCCAGCACCGGCATCTGTAGCGACAGGGTATGCCAGCCGCTGGCGGGCAAGCCGGTGCGTAGCGGAGAGACCACGTCGGCCCAGTCGGGGTGCATGCCCCGCCCGTGCAGGATGATGGCCGCGCCGCGTGCGTGGCGTTGCGTGGTCGGAGTGTAAAGGGCAAGGAAACGGTGTTTTTCGGCTGTCAGCCACACCGCTTCGCCGTCCACGATCATATCCACGATCTCATCCGCCAGGCGCTTTTCGCGTTCCAGGTCCGAAGCGGCGGCGCCCAGCGTTGCCAGGGAGAAAAAGACAGCGATGAACATTTTTATCATGTTCTTAGTATGGGGAAAGGACCCCGCATTGACAAGAATGCGGCCTGGCATCCTGCGAGCCGAGTTGGTGCGCAAAAAGACAAGATGCGCCGAAACGGTGCATGTAATTCGGATGGTTCGCGGCTGTGATTATAAAAAATCAATAAAAACAATGTCGATATAAAATGGAACGAAACTTGCTGTAACGACGCGGTTAATATCTTGGAGGAAAATATGGAAAACCTTAAGACCGGAAGCGATGTGTTGTTCATCCTGCTCGGTGCGATCATGGTGCTGGCCATGCACGCCGGATTCGCGTTCCTGGAATTGGGTACGGTGCGCAAGAAAAACCAGGTCAATGCGCTGGTGAAAATACTCGTTGATTTTTCCATTTCCACCATCGCCTATTTCTTCATCGGTTACAGCGTCGCGTATGGCGTCAATTTCTTCTCCGGCGCGGAAACGCTGGCCCTGAAGGGGGGCTATGAACTGGTCAAATTCTTCTTCCTGCTGACCTTTGCTGCCGCCATCCCGGCCATCATCTCCGGCGGCATCGCCGAGCGCGCCAGGTTCAACCCGCAACTGGCGGCGACTTTCATCCTGGTAGGCTTCGTTTACCCCTTCTTCGAAGGCATCGCCTGGAACCACCATTATGGCGTGCAGGACTGGCTCAAGGCGGCGTTCGATGAAGAGTTCCATGACTTCGCCGGTTCCGTGGTGGTGCATGCCATGGGCGGCTGGATCGCACTGCCTGCGGTGCTGCTGCTGGGCGCCCGGCGCGGGCGTTATACCAAGGAGGGCCGGATGGCGGCCCACCCTCCCTCGAGCATCCCGTTTCTCGCCCTGGGCGCGTGGATTCTGACCGTGGGCTGGTTCGGCTTCAACGTCATGTCGGCACAGGAAATCGGCAAGATCAGCGGCCTGGTGGCGGTGAATTCCCTCATGGCCATGGTGGGCGGAACCATCGCCGCACTGGCCATGGGCAAGAACGACCCCGGTTTCGTCCACAACGGACCGCTGGCGGGGCTGGTCGCGGTGTGCGCCGGTTCCGACCTGATGCACCCGCTGGGCGCACTGGTGACCGGCCTGGTGGCAGGCGCGCTGTTCGTAGTGATGTTCACCCAGACCCAGAACAAGTGGAAGATCGACGATGTGCTCGGCGTATGGCCGCTGCACGGCCTGTGCGGCGCGTGGGGCGGGATTGCCGCGGGCATCTTCGGCCTCAAGGCGCTGGGCGGGCTCGGCGGCGTGAGCTTCGCCTCGCAATTGATCGGCACCCTGTTGGGGATAGCGATTGCGCTTGGCGGCGGCTTCCTGGTCTATGGCGCGATCAAAAAGCTGGTGGGCATCCGCCTCGATGCGGAAGATGAATTCAACGGCGCCGACCTGGCGATCCACAAGATCTCGGCAACGCCGGAAGGAGAGGTCTGAACAGCGGGCGCGATAGTTAAGAATAAAGAAAGTAAAAAGGCCCGGATGTCCCGGGCTTTTTTATTCCCGCTCTCCAGCAGTTCTTAAGGCAATTTGCGGTTTGTCAAATGACGAAAATAGGCATGGATATGCTAGGATGCTGAAAAAATTATTATCAAACAATGACTTTAGAAGCTACTGCCCGGAAGAATATTGACCGCTTGCTGCAAGCGGCAGGTTGGCACGTGTGCGACGCCGCTGCCGCCAACATCCACGCCGTGCGCGGTGTGGCCATTCGCGAGTTCCCTCTTCCAGGCCACGGTTTCGCCGACTATCTGCTTTATGTGGACGGCAAGGCAGCCGGGGTAATAGAAGCCAAGAAAGAAGGCGTCACCCTCAGCGGCGTCGAAACCCAATCCGACAAGTACACCAAAGGGCTGCCCGATGGCTTGCCACGCTGGGGCAAGCCATTGCCGTTTGCCTACCAGTCCACCGGGGTGGAAACGCGCTTCACCAACGGACTCGATCCCACGCCGCGCGCCCGGCCCGTTTTTGCCTTTCACAAACCCGAACTGCTGGCCGATTGGCTGGAAAGCATGCAGAACACAGCCGCCCAAGCCCTGGCCAGCTATGGCGCGCAAGGCAAAACCTTCCTCGCCCGCCTGCAAGCCATGCCGCCGCTCCAGGAAGAAGGCCTGTGGCCGGCCCAGATCACGGCGATCCACAACCTCGAACAGTCCTTGCGCGAAAACCGCCCGCGCGCCCTGATCCAGATGGCCACCGGATCGGGCAAGACCTTCACCTCGATTTCCTTCATCTACCGCCTGATCAAATTCGCCGGGGCGCGGCGCATCCTGTTCCTGGTCGACCGCGGCAACCTCGCCGACCAGACCCTCAAGGAATTCCAGCAATACGTCTCGCCCTACAACAACTACAAGTTCAGCGAGGAATACATCGTCCAGCGCCTGCAGGGCAACCAGATCGACACCACCGCCCGCGTCTGCATCTGCACCATCCAGCGCATGTATTCCATACTCAAGGGCCGCGACCTGCCGGAAGATTTGGAGGAGGAATCCGTGGACCAGCTCGGCAAGCTGTTCAAGCAGCCCGAGCCCATCGAATACAACCCCAGTATTCCGATCGAGACCTTCGACATCATCGTCACCGACGAAGCCCACCGCTCGATCTACAACCTGTGGGCGCAGGTGCTGGAATACTTCGACGCCTACCTGGTCGGCCTCACCGCCACGCCCGGCAAGCAGACCTTCGGCTTCTTCCACCAGAACCTGGTGATGGAATACAACCACGAGATGGCCGTGGCCGACGGCGTCAACGTCAACTACGACGTCTACCGCATCAAGACCGCCATCACCGAGCAGGGCAGCAAGGTCGAAGCCGGCTACTATGTGGAAAAGCAGGAACGCGACACCCGCAAGACGCACTGGGAAGAGCTCGACGACGACTTCGCCTACGACCCCAGCCAGCTCGACCGCGACGTGGTCACCCCGGACCAGATCCGCACCATCGTGCGCACCTTCCGCGACAAGCTGTTCAGCGAAATCTTCCCCGGCCGTAGCGAAGTACCCAAGACCCTGATCTTCGCCAAGGACGACAACCACGCCGAAAACATCGTCGAAATCCTGCGCGAGGAATTCGGCAAGGGCAACGACTTCGCCCAGAAAATCACCTACCGCACCACTGGCGACACCCCGCAAAACCTGATCAAGGCCTTCCGCAACAGCTACCATCCGAGGGTCGCCGTCACCGTCGACATGATCGCCACCGGCACCGACATCAAGCCGGTCGAAATCGTCTTCTTCATGCGCGCCGTCAAATCGCGCGGCTTCTTCGAACAGATGAAAGGCCGCGGCGTGCGCGTCATCAAGCCCGACGACCTCAAGGCCGTCACCCCCGACGCCAAGGCCAAGGACCACTTCGTCATCGTCGACGCGGTGGGCGTGTGCGAGCAGGACAAAACCGACGCCCGCCCGATGGAGAAAAAGCCCAGCGTCAGCTTCGAGCGCCTGCTGCAAGCCGTCGCCTTCGGCAACACCGAGGATGACGTCATCACCAGCATCGCCGGCCGCCTGGCCCGGATGGAACACCGCATCAGCGCCGAGGACGACGCCAAAATCCGCGCCGCCAGCGGCGGCCTGGGCCTCAAAGACCTCGCCCACCAACTCGTCGAATCCCTGAACCCCGACGCCTTTACCCCCCTTGATAAAGGGGGGCCAGGGGGGGTTTCGCCGTCGCAACAAGCCCGCGCCACTGCCGCCAAGCCATTGTGCGACCCCGCCCTGCGCCAGCTCATCCTCGACATCAAGGCCAAAAACGAACTCACCATCGACCACGTCAGCCAGGACCAGGTCCTCGAAGCCGGCTTCAGCCACGCCGCTCGCGCCCGCGCCCGCAGCCTAGTGCAATCCTTCGAACAATTCATCGCCGACCACAAGGACGAAATCACCGCGCTGCAAATCCTCTACAGCAAGCCCTACCAACAGCGCCTCACCTTCGCGGCGGTCAAGGAACTCGCCGACGCCATCGAACAGCCGCCCTACCTGTGGAACGAATCCCAGCTCTGGCAGGCCTACGCCGCGCTGGAAGCCAGCAAGGTCAAAGGCGCCAGCGGCAAACGCATCCTCACCGACCTGGTGTCCCTGGTGCGCTACGCCATCCACCAGGACAACGAACTCGTGCCCTTCCCGGAGCGGGTCAACGCCAACTTCAAGGCCTGGCTGGCGCAACAGCAAAAACTCCCCTCGCCCGCAGGCGGGAGAGGGGCTGGGGGAGAGGGCGCCCGCTTCACCCCCGAGCAAATCAAATGGCTCGAAATGATCCGCGACCACATCGCTGCCAACCTCGGCATCGAACCGGACGACTTCGAATACGCCCCCTTCGCCCAGGAAGGCGGCCTGGGCAGGGTCTACCAGTTGTTCGGCGATGAGCTGAACCCCCTCATCGAACAACTGAACGAAACCCTGGCCGCATGAAGAAAAATGTAGGGTGGGTTAGCGCAGCGTAACCCACCGATCCGGTTCGGCGATTGCCCCCCGCGGCTTGCCCCCAGCCCCGTCCGGTGCTCTAATGAGTACCAATTCAAGTACAGGAGTCAGTCATGAACATCGTCCCTGCCCAGGAGATCAAGCGCCGCGGCATCGCCGCCGTGGATGAAGCCCTGACCCAAGGCCCGGTGCACATCATCAAGAACAACCGCCCCCAATATGTCGTGCTGACCGAAGAGCGCTACAGCGAACTGATCGAAGCCCAGGAAGAAGCCGCCCTGGCCCGCATCAAGGCCTCACTGGAAGATGCCAAGGCCGGCCGCGTCACGCGCCACGACAGTGTCGAAGCCCTGATGCGGCACCTCGACAGCGAACCGGCGGCATGAGCTGGACCCTGACCACCACGGCGTTTTTCGACCGCCGTGTGCGCAAGTTCCTGGTCAAGCATCCCGATCTGCGGCCGTGTTTTGGCGAAACCATGGCGCAACTCGCCACCGACCCCTTCGAACCCAGCCTGCGCCTGCACCCCCTGAGCGGCAAGCTTCAGGGCATGCAGGCCGTCAGCCTTACCTACAGCCATCGCATCACCCTGACGCTGCAAGTCACGGAACACGAAATCCTGCTGATCGACATCGGCAGCCATGACGAGGTGTACGGGTGAATAAAAGCAGCGGCATGAAAGCCGAGGAAAAATGCGCGGAATATGCAGCGGCAGAAAATGTAGGGTGGGTTAGGCCGGAGGCCGTAACCCACCAAACCGAAACGGTGGGTTACGCTGCGCTAACCCACCCTACGGTTCTGACAATTGAGCAAATCGCCGACGTGAATCCTCGCGTCGATAAGGCCGCGATACCCGATGACCTACCGGTTTCCTTTGTTCCAATGCCGGCAGTCGGTGCTGGTGATGGATCAATTCACGTTGAGGAAACGCGCCCCGCCGGTGAAGTGAAAAAGGGGTTTACCGCTTTTCTCGAAGGTGACGTGCTTTTTGCGAAGATCACGCCCTGCATGGAAAACGGAAAGATGGCCGTTGTTCCCAAGCTGGCGAACGGCTACGGGTTTGGGTCTACCGAGTTCCATGTGCTGCGGCCGAAGCTGGGCATGGATGCCAAGTACCTGTATTACTACGTGTCGAGCCAGGCATTTCGTGGCGAGGCTGAGAGGTACATGACAGGGGCCGTTGGTCAGAAGCGTGTGTCCACGACCTACCTGAAGCAGAGCACGATTCCCGTCGCCCCCCTCGACCAACAAAAACGCATCGTCGAAGAAATCGAAAAACAATTCTCCCGCCTCGACGAAGCCGTCGCCAATCTCAAGCGCGTCAAGGCCAATCTCAAGCGCTACAAAGCCGCCGTCCTCAAAGCCGCCGTCGAAGGCCGCCTGGTCGAAACCGAAGCCGACCGCGCCCGCCGCGAAGGCCGCCGCTACGAGAGCGGCGCTCAACTCCTGCAACGCATCCTCGAAACCCGCCGCAGCCAGTGGAAAGGCAAGGGCAAATACAAGGAACCCGCCGCGCCGGATACCACCAATTTGCCGGAATTGCTGGAGGGGTGGGTGTGGGCTTCTCTTGATCAATTGTCGTGGAACTCAGGGTATGGAACATCGGTAAAGTGTGCTTATGAGAACGACGGCCCACCCGTACTCCGTATCCCGAATGTGGACAAAGCCGCAATCGATCTGACTGACGTCAAGTACGCACCGTCAGACTTCTCCGTCAGTGAAATCGAAGCGCTTTCGCCAGGAGATATGTTGATAATTCGAACGAATGGAAGTAAGTCACTGATCGGCCGCGGTGCGATTGTGACGACGCGATTCCAACAACCTACAACCTATGCCTCCTACCTAATTCGTTTTCGTTTGCACGATGACGAAAGTCTTTCGGCTTGGGTGCTGTCATACTGGCAGTCGCATTCCAGTCGTTTGTGGATCGAATCGAAGGCGGCAACCTCAGCCGGGCAGCACAATATAAGCATGAGTGTTCTGGCAACTGCACCAGTGCCACTGCCACCGGCAGCCGAACACCGCCGCATCGTCGCCGAAGTCGACCGCCGTCTCTCCCTCGTTCGCGCCAACGAGGCCCAGGCCGAAGCCAACCTCCAGCGCGCCGAGCGCCTTCGCCAGTCTGTTTTGCTGAAGGCGTTTGCTGCCCCTGTTGTTGGTAACGTTTCAAGGGCCTCGCAATGAGGTTCCTTCTCGACACGAATATTCTGATTCCACTTGAGGACTCAAAGCGTCCTCTATTGCCGAGCTTGGCGAACTTCGTTCGACTGGCCAATGCTAATGCCCACACCCTGGTTTACCACCCGGCATCGGAAGACGATATTCGGCAGGATGCTGATGTCGACAGGCGGGGGCAAACATTGGCCCGGCTTGGCCAATACACCCCACTGGACGTTCGACCGGAATGCCCATGGAATGTCGGTGTGGCCAATCGAAACGATGCTGCAGACAACGAAATACTTTATGCCCTCCATTTGAACGCGGCGCATGCCTTGGTAACGGAAGACCAAGGTATCCACAGCAAAGCTAAAGCTAGGGGATTGGTTCATCGGGTTTACACAATCCAAACTGCAGAGGATTTGTTACAGCGGCTGCATGCTCGTGTTCCGGTGCAGTTGCCAAATATTGAGGACGTTCCGCTATACAGCCTGACCCCGCATCTAGGCAGCAAATTTTTTGACAGTCTGAGAGTTGGATATGAAGGCTTTAATGCGTGGTTCGAGAGT
The DNA here is from genome assembly GCA_031426915.1 of Sulfuricellaceae bacterium. Classification (GTDB taxonomy): domain Bacteria; phylum Pseudomonadota; class Gammaproteobacteria; order Burkholderiales; family Sulfuricellaceae; genus Sulfurimicrobium. Next base: position 30,154 of record JASJPB010000065.1, read on the forward strand.
AAGGCGCAAGAAGGTCGCCGCGCTTGGGTAAATTGGGAACGCGATGGGGTACTAGGTGGTATATGTGTCTATGCCCGGCAAGACAATGAAGCGATCGCAGAAGATATGACCCTTCCCGGTTCCGCCTTGAAGCTTGCTACTTTCAAGGTTGGGGAAACCAATCGAGGGAGAAAAATTGGCGAGTTGTTCCTCAAGACGGCTTTTCGGTATGCAACCAACAACCGCCTCGAGAATATTTTTATCCACGGCGATATCGATAAGCACCACTTCTTGTTTGAGGTGCTGGAGGATTTCGGATTTGTACGTGTTGGCTCGCATCCAGGCAGCGATGGCCGCGACGCGGTTTATCTGAAGGCTCATCCATTAGTGGCGCCCCCTGATCTACTATCGCCGTTTGAATATTTGTGCCGGTATTTTCCGCACTTTCGTCACGACGAGACAACGTCAAAATTCATCATTCCGATCAAGCCTGCGTATCACCGGATTTTGTTCCCTGATTACGACTCTCCTGCTGATCGCCAGATGGTTCTATTTCGTCCACCGAATACTGCAGGCAATGCCATCAAGATGGCGTACCTTTGCCATGCACAAACCAAGACCATCAACCCGGGTGATCTCGTGTTGTTCTACCGCTCGGCAGATGAGCGGGCAATAACGACTATTGGCGTTGTTGAGAGCTATGAGACTTTGAGTGATCCGAGTGAAATTGTCGCCAAGGTTAAACGGCGTACGGTTTACTCCATGGATGACATTAACCTCATGGCACAGAAGCCAACCCGCGTAATGTTGTTCCGATTGGTACGACATCTAGGAAACCCACTATCGCAAGCGTGGCTTGAGCAAGCTCATGTGCTCAATGGGCCACCGCAAAGCATTACAAAGATTGAACATGAAAAATTTGAAACGATCCTTGCCCATGGAGGGTAGTGCAGCATTGATTTCTATTCACCCCGTCTACGTTGAGAAAATTCTCTCAGGTGAAAAACGGCTGGAATTCCGCAGAAGTTGGGCCGCAAATCAGGTCGACTATTTAGTCATATACGCAACGTCTCCGGTACAACGGATTGTTGCGGTGACTCAAGTTGGACAAGTCGTTCGGGGAAGCAAGAGTCGATTATGGGAGCTTGCTCGGCACAAGGGAGGCGGAATTAGCCGCCGAAAATTGTTCGAGTATATGGAAGGCAAGAAAGAGGGAGTTGCTCTTGAGCTACTGCAAACCCTTAAGATCGATGAGGGAATAAACCCCTACGCGCTATTTGGGAATGGATTCCGACCTCCTCAATCGTTTCGCTATTTGAGCCAAAGTGAATTGGCCATGCTTTTAGAGCAATTAGGGGAGGTGAAATGGGAGTGATATTTGTCGCAGGAATCCATGCGGTTGGTAAAACAACGGCGTGTACTCATGCTGCTGATGCCATGGCCCTCGTTCATTACACGGCCAGCGGCCTGATAAAGGCAGAAAAGGCCAGCGCGATTCCAGAACGTGGCAAGTCGGTTTCGGATGTCGATGGAAACCAAGTGCACCTGATTCGTGGTGTAGAGAAAGCACTTATGCAGCACCAAGGGCGGATTATCCTTGATGGGCACTTCACTCTTTCTAAGCCCAATGGGCAAATCGAAGCAATTGCAGTAGAAGTATTTCGTGCTTTGGTGCTCGATGGCGTGGTTGTTTACCACGATGAGCCCAAGGCGATTGCTGCGCGGCTAAATCAGAGAGATGGCGAAAGTCGTAGTCCGGATGTCATCGCGCATCATCAAAACGCTGAGTTGGCGCATGCGCGCTTAATTGCCACTGAGTTGAATATACCTCTCAAGTTATTGACGGCATTTGATGTCAACGGATTGGTTTCGTCGATTGCAGATTGGATCGAGACCATAGAAAAATGACCACCCCGAAACCCTTCTCCCTCCGCATCCTCGTCGCCGATGGCGACCCGGATGGCCTGCGCGTGGTGGAGCGCTCCAATTGGGTGGGCAAGGCGATTGTTATTCCGCGTGCCTTGCCGCCCGGGGTCTCGGTCTTGCATTGGTTTGGGTCCGTCTCGTAAGTTTGATAATAATCAAAAATGTTAACCATATGTTTGCAAATAACTTAAAACATAAACTTGCCATCGGTTTGTAAATGGTTTAATTTGCAAACCATGGTTGAGCAAAAAGGCACAAAAGTAAACCAACTTCAGGATTTGCTGGAGGAGGGGCTGCTGGCGCCAACCGGGTGGTTGGAGGCGCAGGGCTATTCGCGCGCGCTGTTGTCGAAATATGTCGACGGCGGTTGGCTGGTGTCGCCCGCGCGTGGGGTGTATCGCCGCCCGGGGCCTTCGCTCAAGTGGCAGCACGTGGTGGCCAGTCTGCAGTTGATCGCGGGGAGTTATCTGCATGTGGGCGGGCGGACGGCGCTGATCCAGAGAGGGTTGGGGCACTACGTCCGGATGAGTGGGCCGGAGACGATTTTTCTGTATGGCCCGGAAATGTTGCCGGCCTGGGTGAATAAACTCGGCCTGCAGGAGCGGTTTGCTGTTCGCAACGATGCCATGTTTGGTGGCTTGCGTGTGCGGCGGAACGAGTCGGGGATGCTGGTCGATTTTCACGATGAGCCGCTCCAACCACAGTTGGCCGATTTCGGATTGCAGGAGATGAACTGGGGGGCATGGGATTGGCGCTTGTTGTATTCCACGGATGAGCGCGCCATGTTCGAGGTGCTACAGGATGTTCCGGCGCGGGAGTCGGTCCATGAGGCCGATGTGTTGATGCAGGGCCTGGTGAATGCACGCCCGGCGAGGGTGATGTCGCTTCTCATGGCCTGCGCGAGCGTGAAGGTGAAGCGGCTGTTCCTGGCGCTGGCGGAGCGGCATCAGCATCAGTGGCTGGCGCATCTCGATTTGTCGAAGGTGGATCTGGGCAAGGGCAAGCGCATGCTGGCGCCGGGCGGAAAGCTGCATCCGAAATATCTCATCACGCTGCCGGCGGACCTCGATGATCACGCCCGGTAGCCCTTATTTCGCGCAGGTTCGCCTTCTGGTGGGGGTGTTGCCCATTGTGGCCAGGGAGCGCTGCTTTGCACTGAAGGGTGGGACGGCGATCAACCTGTTTGTGCGCGACATGCCGCGGTTATCGGTGGACATCGATCTTGCGTATGTCCCGATTGGCGATCGTGCGGCGGCGCTGGCGGAGATTGATGCCGCGCTGGGCAGGATAAGCGAAACCCTCGCGGGCCGGCCGTATGCCTATCGCGTGAGAGTTGGCAAGCGCCAGGATGGCGGTGTTTACGGCTTGCTGGTTGCGGATCGCGCAGCGGAAATCAAGATCGAGGTGTCGCCGGTGTTGCGCGGCTCGGTGTATCCGGAGGCGATGAGGCGAATAGTGGACCGTGCCGAGGCAGAGTTCGGCTTTGCCGAGGTGCCTGTCGTCTCGTTTGCCGACCTGTACGCGGGCAAGATCGTTGCGGCATTGGATCGCCAGCATCCGCGCGACCTGTTTGACGTGAAGCTTCTCCTGGCGGAGGAGGGTATCGGCGACGAACTGTTCCGCGCATTCCTGGTGTATCTGATCAGCCACGATGGTTCCATCGCGCGGGTCCTGAATCCGACGCGCAAGCCGCTGGACGATTTATTCGCAAGACAATTCGCGGGGATGACCGTGGAGGCTGTGACGCTTGATGAATTGGACCAGGCGCGTACCGATCTGATCGCTGCACTGCACGGGCGGCTCGGCGAAAGCGAGAAGACTTTCCTGATGTCCTTCAAGCGTGGCGAGCCGAGTTGGGATGTGCTTGGCGTTGCGCATGCGGCAGACTTGCCGGCGGTGCGCTGGAAGCTGCAGAACCTCGCCCAGATGGCGCCAGACAGGCATCGCGAGGCGTTAAACAATCTGGAACGTGTATTGGGAAAAATCTAGATTTCAAGAATGAATACATCAACGATCGTCCAGATGCTCCGGAACCATTGCAATATCCTGCACGACGAGGGCATGAGCTACGGCGGCTGTTCGGCATGCCGTGCTGGGGCTGGGTAAGCGAACCGCCAATGCCCCAACCCCAACCTTGCTGAAGCAAGCATTACCGCCAACCACCCAAGCCAATTATCGAGGACAAAGAAAGATGAACACCCCGAAACCCTTCTCTCTCCGCATCTTCGTCGCCGATGGCGACCCCGATGGACTGCGCGTGGTGGAGCGCTCCAATTGGGTGGGCAAGGCGATTGTCTTTCCGCGCGTCTTGTTGCCCAAGATAAAACAGCGCACCGAGCTGGGCCAGACTGGCGTGTATCTGTTGCTGGGGCCGCGCGAGAATGGCGAGGGGGAGATGCTGTACGTCGGCGAGGGTGATCCGGTGCGCCCTCGACTGGAGAGCCATTACGCGCAGAAGGATTTCTGGAACCGGGCGGTGTGTTTCGTTGCGGCGCCGGGCCAGCTTAACAAGGCGCACGTGCAGTTTCTGGAGGCCAATCTGGTCCGGCTAGCACATGCCGCCAAGCGGCTGCCGCTGGATAACGCCAACCAGCCCGCCGAGCCGAGTCTTTCGGAGGCTGATTGCGCCGACATGCAGGTGTTCCTGGAAAATATGCTGGGCATGTTGCCGGTGCTGGGCATCCATGCTTTCGAGCAGACCGTGCCGCTGGCCGCAGCGGCGGCGGACACGCTGCTGAGCTGCAAGGGCAAGGGGGTGAGCGCGAGCGGCTACGAGGCGACCCAGGGTTTCGTGGTCAAGGCCGGTTCGCTGGCGGTGGGCGAGAGCGTGCCTTCCATGCAGCAGCACGTGCGCGGCATGTTCGATCTGCGCCAGGAGTTGATCGGCAATGGGGTGCTTGAGCGCGTCGGCGATCATTTCCGCTTTGCCCAGGATTATGTGTTCAGTTCGCCTTCCACGGCGGCGGCCGTGATTCTCGGCCGGAGCGCGAACGGCCGGACCGAGTGGAAGGATGCCGGCGGCCGGACGCTGAAGGAATTGCAGGGGCTGGTGGAGGATTTGTAGAGACAGCACGTTGGATTTGTAACAATCCAACGTGCGCCGTTTTGCGTTACCGATGCTTGGCATTCCCCGTTCTCTATTCGAGAATGGAGAATATCCCCAGCATCAGGACCGTGCAGGGCAGGTTGTCCCATCCGGTATTTCTTTATTCATGAAATAAGAATATTGACTTCAATGCTCAGTGCAACCTATTATCCGCAAATATTTTCTCATTTCATGAATAAAGAATATGCCTAGAATTAGTAACCGCCAGGCGGTGCTGAAACCACAGGATCTTTATGTGTTGCTGGCGCTGTTGAGCCGTGGTGACGGCAGCGCGAGTTATACGGAACTCGCGGAGCAGACCGGTCTGGCAGTCTCGGCGGTGCATGGCGCGCTGAAGCGGGCGGCCACGGCGCGGCTTGCCATGTTCGAGGCGCGCCGGCCGGTGGTGTTGAAGCCGCAGTTGCAGGAGTTTGTGCTGCATGGCGCCAAGTATGCGTTTGCGCCGGTATGGGGCACCCTCACGCGCGGCGTTCCCACGGCTTATGGCGCTGCACCTCTGAACAGCGTGATTGCGCCGTCCAGCGACCCGGTGCCGGTGTGGCCGCACCCCGGTGGCACGGTGCGTGGGCTGAGCCTGGCGCCGCTGTATCCTTCGGTGCCGGATGCCGCGCTCAAGGATGATCGCCTGTATGCCGTCCTCGCTCTGTTCGATGCGATCCGCAGCGGCCAGGCTCGCGAGCGTGAGGCCGCGCAGAAGCTGCTGGAGGCATTCTTTCGATGAGGTTGCAGCATCCGAATCTGGCCAAGCTTGAACTGGTTGCACATGCGCTTGGGGCGTTGCGGGAGCAGTTGGTGTTCGTGGGCGGTTGCGCGGTGGATTTATTGCTGACCGACCCGGCCGCCGCTCCGGCGCGGGTGACTTACGACGTGGACCTCGTGGCGCGAGTGGAGGCGCTGGCTGGTTATCACGCGCTGGAAAAGCAGTTTGCCCGGCTCGGTTTCAAGCGTGATATGGCTCAAGACGCGCCAATCTGCCGCTGGCGTTACAACAATCTCGAAGTGGATCTGATGCCGATGGACCCGGGCGTTCTCGGTTTTGCCAATCGCTGGTATCCACTGGCGGTGCAAACAGCATATGAGGTTGCGCTGTCGGCTGAAATGACCATTCGCCTGATCAGCGCGCCAGTCTTCCTGGCTACTAAATTCGAGGCGTTTTTGGACCGGGGTCGGGGTGATCTGCTGGGCAGTCATGACCTGGAGGATATCGTCAATGTGTTGGATGGGCGGCCGGAGCTTGTCTCCGAAGTTGCCCTGGCCGCACTTGAGTTGCGGCAATATCTGGCGGCGCAATGCCGGGCGCTTTTGGCTACGCCGGGCTTTATGCATGCCTTGCCCGGCATGGTGTTTCCGGACGAATCGTTCGCCGGCCGTGTGAAGCTGCTGGTGCAGAGATTTGAGCAAATTGGAGAAATGGATCAAGCATGAACACCGCAACCATCGTCCAGAAACTCTGGAACTACTGCAACGTCCTGCGCGACGATGGCATGAGCTACGGCGACTACGTCGAGCAGCTCACCTATCTGCTGTTCCTGAAGATGGCCGACGAGCGCTGCAAGCCGCCCTACAGCCAGAAGAGCCCGGTGCCAGTGGGCTTCGACTGGCCCAGCCTGGTGAAGAAGGACGGCGACGAGCTGTTCGACCACTACCGCCATACGCTGGAGGAGCTGGGCAAGCAGAAGGGCTTGCTCGGGCTGATTTTCAGCAAATCGCAGAACAAGTTCCAGGACCCGGCCAAGCTGCGGCGGCTGATCGTGGACCTGATCGACAAGGAAACCTGGGTGTCGATGAGCGCCGACGTGAAGGGCGACGCCTACGAGGGCCTGCTGGAAAAGAACGCGCAGGACACCAAGTCCGGGGCGGGGCAGTATTTCACGCCGCGCCCGCTGATCCAGGCGATTGTCGATGCCATGGCCCCGAGGCCCGGCGAGACCATTTGCGACCCGGCCTGCGGCACCGGCGGCTTTCTGCTGGCGGCGCACGATTATGTGGTGAAGCACTACCCCAACCTGACCTTGGCGGAGAAGAAGAAACTGCGCGGGGAAAGCTTCAAAGGCTGGGAGCTGGTTCAGGCCACCGCCCGGTTGTGCGCGATGAACATGCTGCTGCACGGCATCGGCAGCCAGGAGTTCGAGCCGATTGCGGTGGGCGATTCGCTGGCCGCCGATCCCGGCGAGCGCTTCGACGTGATCCTGACCAACCCGCCCTTCGGCAAGAAGAGCAGCACCACCATCGTGGGCGAGGAGGGCAAGGTCAGCAAGGAGCGCGACAGCGTCGAGCGCGACGACTTCTGGGCCACCACCTCGAACAAGCAGCTCAATTTCGTCCAGCACGTGAAAACGCTGCTGAAGCAGAATGGCCGCGCCGCGCTGGTGCTGCCGGACAACGTGCTGTTCGAGGGCGGGGCGGGGGAGACCATCCGCCGCAAGCTGCTGCATGAGTGCGACGTCCACACCCTGCTGCGCCTGCCCACCGGCCTGTTCTATGCCCAGGGCGTGAAGGCGAACGTGCTGTTCTTCGACAAGAAGCCTGCTTCCGAAACCCCGTGGACCCGCAAGCTGTGGATCTACGACCTGCGCACCAACATGCACTTCACGCTCAAGACCAATACGCTGAAGCGGACGGATCTGGACGAGTTCGTGCAGTGCTACCAAGGGGAAAGCCGGCATGAGCGCAAGCCGACGTGGTCGGAACAAAATCCCGACGGTCGCTGGCGTGTCTATGACTACGAGGAGCTGGTCGGCCGCGACAAGGCCAGTCTGGACATCTTCTGGCTCAAGGATGAATCGCTGTCCGATTCGGACAATCTGCCTGCGCCCGAGGTGATCGCGGCGGAGATTGTGGAAGACCTGGAGGCGGCTTTGGAGCAGTTTCGGGAGATTCTGGCCGATATCGGGCCTGAAGCTGCGCAGGCTGGATAGCTGGAATGGCCAATAAACCTGCTCACTCCAGAATAAACAATGGCTTGAGATGGCTTGTTTGCCCAACACCTGCGAACTGTATGTTGAACGGAAGGAATCAGTGTTCCTTGGCGCTGCCGGAATTCGTCCTGTCACGCACGGGCGCGAAATGAGCTGGCGTAGCCTCATGGCTGCGCTGGCGCTGGTTTTTACGACGGGTGCCTTTGCCGAAACCATAGGCATCCGCTTCGTCGTGAGCGACGAACTCGGGCAAGGCGCTGTGCAGCGGCAGCGCACCCAGGCAGCACTGGAAAAATTCGTGGCGGAACTGAACGGCTACTACCGCAACAGCGAGGTGGTGCTGAGAGCCGGGATCGTGGAGGTCGAGTTTTCCCGGATTGCGGCCGTGGATGTGTTGCAGATACTGGACGACATGGAGCATGAGCGCAACGGATTCGCCGCCATGTTCCAGAAGGCGGATGAATACGGCGCGGATTATACCGTTGCAGTGAGCAGCAGGCTGATGATTCGCTCCAAACGCGGCTGCGGTCGAGGCGTCGCGGTGAACCAGACGCTGGGAGCGATCGCCTCGACGCGCAAGGCATATGCAGTCATCGACTTCGCCTGTGGCGCCCATACCCTGGCACATGAGCTGGGTCACCTGATGGGATTGAACCATGGCGCCATGGTCGACCGTTGCCAGCCCGGAATGGGCCATACCTCGGCCATCGCTCCCTACGCCAACGGTTATGCGCTGGGCAATTGCGACGGCAAGCCGCAGCCGGGAGAATTCGGCACCATCATGGTGGGCGGCTGGATGAAGGAAATAAACGGCAACGGTCATGGAAGTCTGCCGATGTTTTCCAACCCACGCATCCGGGACGAGCGCTGCGGCACAAGCAAAATCTGTGGCGACCCGGTTGCCGGCGATGCGGCCCGCGCCCTGAACGAAAACGCCCGCCATTACGCGGCGCACGAAGAGCCCGACGTGCACACCCTGCACTACGGCAGCGCTGAATTGCACGCTTGCATCCAACAAAAATATCGCGGCAAGGAAATCGTCGAGCTGGAGGAACTGCTTTGTCCCGATGCGGGGATAAGCAGCCTGGCAGGCGTGGAAAGCTTGACCGCATTGCGGCGCATCGACCTTTCCGGCAACCGGCTTGAGGATGTCAGCCCGCTGGAGAAATTGCCGACTGATCGCGTGGAGGGAATAAACCTGGGGGGAAATGACCGGATTTCGTGCGAATCTCTCGACGGGCTTGCCGACCGATTCATCGGCTTCATCGGCAAGGTGGTGCGGTCCTCTATATGTTTGCGCCCGTGAATGCAGGCGAGCGACTCAACTCGCGGCAGTTTGACGCGCCGTCGCGCCCAGAACGGGTCGCTATAGTTTGGGCGCGCTTCGAGTGCAACCGGGTTGTGCGGCGTATTCGCTGCCATCCATGCCGGTCACATAAAGGCTGAAAGTCGTGGACCCGTTGTCGCTAAAATAAATCTTTCGTTTGCCGTCCTGAAGAATGAACGTGCCAAAACTGGTTTTTTTCATTCTGTACCGGTTAACGATGTCTTGTTCGAGCTTTCTGGCGACATCCTGGGCGAGCGGCGGATTGAATCTGATGCGGATGGATTGCACGCGATAATACTTTTCAACATTGCTGTCCAAATTGGCAGGGTCGTTCTGAATGATGAATTCCCCCATCGACCCATCCCGAAAGTCGTAAACCGGGGTTGGAAAGGTCGAGCTATAGCAGGTAGGGATCGAAATTCTTTTCATGTCGCCAAAGATCGATTTGGCGTTCAGCTCGGGATGATCGGCGGCGGGATCGCCCAGGCAGATATTTCCCAGGCAGTATTTCTGTGTCAAGCCGAAACCGGTCGTCTTTTCGGCAAAAACCGTGGCGCTCCAGATCAAGCAGAAGAAAACAAGACTGAATTTGATAAACCGCATCACTATCCGTTTCTTTAATTTGATGCCTAGAGTTTTACGCATACGGCCAAACGAAGCAAGCCTTATGTGGGGATGGTGCCGGCGTTCCATCAAGGATATGGCGTGTGTTTCAATTACTGGTCGAGGTGCTTGAGGTAAGCACGCCAGCCACCGAATGTCGTGATGTCCCGCGCATTCGCCACCCCGAATCCCTCGCAGATGAAACCGTTGACGCTGTTGCCGTCGGCCAGTTCCAGCTTGCCGATCCCCAGCGGCGCGGGGATGCCGGCCACGAATGAGCCGAATGCGCTGGCCGGCAGTTCCCACACCTCGCACTCGATGGCAGCGCCGCCTTCCGCCGCCCGGATCAGGCCCGGCCGCTTGCCGTCGGGCAGGGCGTAGAGACGGTAGCAGGGCGCGGTGCGGGTGCTGGCCACCAGCCGCCCCTTGCGCTCGGTGAGCTGCCAGTTGAGCGGCAGGCCGGTGAGGTGGGCGCCCACCACCGCCACTCGCACCTGGCCGGACGGCAGGGGGCTGCTGGCGGCACACTCGGTTCGGGGCAGGGCGCCCAGGGGCGTAGCGGCGGCTGCCTGCATGCGTGCAGCCAGATGGAGCAAGGGGGCATCCTGATGGGCAGGAGCCACCAAGGTAATCCCGAAAGGCAGGCCATTAGCCTGGAACCCCGCCGGTACGGCGGTCGCCGCGTAATCCAGCAGGTTCATGAAGTTGGTGTAATAACCCAGGTTGGCGTTGAGCCGGATCGGGTCGGCCTGCATGGCGGCGATGGGGTAGATCGTGCCGGCGGTCGGCGTGACCAGACAGTCGATGCTGTCCCACACCCGGTCGGCCTCGCGCTTCAGCGCGCGCAAGCGGTATTGCCCGGCGAAGGCGTCGGCGGCGGAGAAACGGCTGGCCCCGGCGATGATATCGCGCACCGGGGGAAATATCCTGTCGGCCTGGGCGTCGAAAAAATCCTTGATGGCGGCGTAGCGCTCCGCCACCCACGGCCCTTCGTAGAGCAGGCGGGCGGCATCCAGGAAGGGCGCGAAATCGATCTCCACCGGCTGGCCGCCGAGCGCCTGCAGCCTTGCCAGCGCCGCACCGAACAGGCGCTCCGCTTCCGCGTTGCCGAAGAACTGCAGCTGATCGGTGCGCGGCACGCCGAAACGGAACGCCTGCGCCCGGCCGAAATCGAAGCCGTAACCCTGCACCAGGCGGGAATAGGGGTCTGACTCGTCGAACCCCGCCGCCACGGCCAGCACCTGCTCCGCATCCTCCGCCATCAGCGCGAAAATGGACACGCTGTCCAGCGAGCGGCAGGCCGGCACCACGCCGCTGGTCGATAGCCAGCCGCAGGTGGGCTTGTGGCCGATGATGTTGTTGAATGCCGCGGGCACCCGGCCGGAACCGGCGGTGTCGGTGCCGAGGGAAAAGCTCGCCTGCCCGGTGGCGACCGCCACCGCCGAGCCCGAACTCGATCCGCCGGAGATGTAGGCCGGGTCGAAGGCGTTGCGGCAGGCGCCGTAGGGCGAGCGCGTGCCGTTGAGGCCGGTGGCGAACTGGTCGAGGTTGGTCTTGCCGAGCGGGATCGCGCCCGCGTCGATCAGACGCTGCACCACCGTGGCGCTGCGTTCCGGCACATAGGCGAATTCCGGGCAGGCCGCCGTGGTGGGCGCGCCGGCCAGATCGATGTTGTCCTTGATGGCGAAAGGAATGCCATACAGGGGCAGGGTCGCCGGGTCCCTGTCCGCCAGGGCGTCGGCGTAGCGGTACAGCTCTGCCGGGGAGAGGCGGTAAATCCACACCGGGTTGCCATCGTCGGACTTAGCCAGCAGCGCGTCCACCAGGCGGCGCGGGGTGAGCTGGCCATCCAGGTACAGGCGACGCAGGCTGGCGATGTCGAGCGAGAAGTCGTCCATGGCCTATTCCCCCTGTAGCACCAGCAGGTCCTGTCCCGCCGCCACCTGGCTGCCTTCCTTGCAGAACAGGCGCAGCACCTTGCCGGCGGCCGGGGCGGTGACGGCGATTTCCATTTTCATGGATTCGACGATCAGCAGGGTATCGCCCGCTTCCACCGTGTCGCCTTCCGCCACCTCGATTTTCCAGATGTTGCCCGCCACGTGGCTGGCCACGGCGCGGCTGTTGGGCGGCAGGTCCAGCTCGCTGTCGGTTGCGGCTTCCGCCACCGTGGCGTCGGAGGCGTAGTCGGCCTGGCCGCTGGCTTCCCAGCGCTCGCGTTCGGCGTCGAAGGCGGCCTGCTGGGTGGTCTTGAAGGCGGCGATGTCGCTGCTGTTGGCCTCGAGGAACTGGTTGTACTCCCTGAGGCTGAACGTGGTTTCCTCGACCTTGAGCTGGAAGCGCCCGGCGACGAAGTCCTCGCGCAGCTTGAGCAGTTCGGCCTCGGACACCGGGTAGAAGCGGATCTGGTCGAAGAAGCGCAGCAGCCAGGGCTTGCCGTCCGTGAAATCGGCGGTCTGCTTGTAGCGGTTCCACATCTGGATGGTGCGGCCGACGAACTGGTAGCCGCCGGGGCCTTCCATGCCGTACACGCACATGTAGGCACCGCCGATGCCGACCGCGTTTTCCGGCGTCCAGGTGCGCGCCGGGTTGTACTTGGTGGTGACCAGGCGGTGACGCGGGTCCAGCGGCGTGGCCACCGGCGCGCCGAGGTACACGTCGCCCAGGCCCATCACCAGGTAGCTGGCGTTGAACACGATGTCCTTGACCTGCTCGATGCCGTCCAGGCCGTTGATGCGGCGGATGAACTCGATGTTGCTCGGGCACCACGGCGCGTCCTTGCGCACTGACTGCATGTATTTCTCGATCGCCAGGCGCGTCGAGGGGTCGTCCCAGGACAGCGGCAGGTGCACGATGCGCGTCGGCACCACCATGTCCTCGATGGCGGGCAGGCGGGCCTCGGCGTAGCTCAGGGTTTCCATGAGTTTGTGCAGCGGCATCAGGCGGCTGTCGTAATGCACCTGCAGCGAGCGGATGCCCGGCGTGAGGTCGATGATGCCGGGAAAGTCGCGCGCCTGCAGCCATTCCATCAGGGCGTGGACGCGGAAGCGCAGGTTGAGGTCGAGCACCAGCGGGCCGTATTCCACCAGCAGGTATTTGTCGCCCGCCGGGCGGTAGGTCACCGCCACCTGCCCGGCCGTTTCCGCCACGCGCCGCAGCACGGGGCTGCTGATCTTGTGTGCCGCCGGTTGCGGCGGCACCGGCAGGGCCAGCGGCGCCAGATCGGCGATCAGGGCTTCCTGTTCGGTTTCGAGAATGCCAGCTTCCTCCAGGCTGACGCGGCGGAAACGCACCGTGTTGCCGGGGCGCAACTGGCCCATTTTCCACAGCTCGGCCTGCACAATGGTGGCCGGGCAGACGAAGCCGCCCAGGCTGGGGCCGTCGGGGCCGAGGATAACCGGCATGTCGCCGGTGAAATCCACCGCGCCGATGGCGTAGGCGTTGTCGTGGATGTTGGACGGGTGCAGGCCGGCTTCGCCGCCGTCCGTGCGCGCCCACTGCGGCTTTGGCCCGATCAGCCGGACGCCGGTGCGGCTGGAGTTGTAATGCACTTCCCACGCGGTGGCGAAGAACATCTCGATGTCGGCGTCGGTGAAGAAGTCGGGCGCGCCGTGGGGGCCGTAGAGCACGCCGATTTCCCAGTCGTTGCAGTATTCGGGAATCAGGGACGTGTCCAGGAACCCATACTCCCCTCGCCCGCAAGCGGGAGAGGGGCTGGGGGAGAGGGAATATGGCGCGCCGAAATGCAGCACGTCGCCCACCCGCAGGGTGCGCCCGGCGTGGCCGCCGAACTGGCCAAGGGTGAAGGTGGATTTGCTGCCGAGGTAGTCCGGCACGTCGAAGCCGCCGGCCACCGCCAGATAGGCGCGGCAACCGGCGCCCTGCACGCTGCCCAGGCGCAGGACGCTGCCGGCCTGCACCGCCACCGCCTGCCACATGGCGAGCGGCGCGCCGTCCAGCTCGGCCGCCATGGCGGCGCCAGTGAGCGCGATCACCGTGTCGCGGTTGAAGCGCAGCGTCGGCCCGGCAACGGTCAATTCCAGCCCGGCGGCATCGGCCGCGTTGCCCAGCAGGCGGTTGGCGAGGCGGAAGGCCAGCGCATCCATCGGGCCGGAGGGCGGCACGCCGACGTTCCAGTAGCCGACCCGGCCGGGGTAATCCTGGATGCTGCTCTGCACGCCGGGTTCGAGCACGTCCAGCGTGCTTGGCTGGTAATGGAAGCCGTTGAGGTAGCGCGTGGTCTGGCGCCCCGCGGTAAACACCTGGTCGCGCAGGATCAGGCGCAGGTAATCGAGGTTGGTTTCGATGCCCGCCACGCGGGTGGCGTCCAGCGCGGACTGCATTTTCGCCAGCGCGGCATCGCGGGTTTCTGCGGTGACGATGATCTTGGCGACCATCGGGTCGTAGAAAGGAGGAATGGCGCTGCCGCGCTCGACCCAGGTGTCAACCCGGGCGTCTTGGGGGAAATCGGCGGCGGTGAGCACGCCGCTGGAAGGCTGGAAATTCTTGCCCGGATCTTCCGCATACAGGCGCACCTGGATCGACGAGCCCTTGGGCGCGATGGCAAAACTATCGAGCGGCGCCAGGTCGCCCGCCGCCTGGCGCACCATCCATTCCACCAGGTCGATGCCGGTGACCTGCTCGGTGACGCCGTGCTCGACCTGCAGACGGGTGTTCACTTCGAGGAAGTAGAATTCGCCGTTGCTGGCGTCGTAGACGAACTCCACCGTGCCGGCGGACTGGTAATTCACCGCCTCGCCCAGGCGCACCGCGGTTTCCAGCAGGTGTTTGCGCTGTGCGTCGCTGAGGCCGGGCGCCGGGGTTTCCTCGATCACTTTCTGGTTGCGGCGCTGCACCGAGCAGTCGCGCTCGCCCAGCGCCACCACGCGGCCCTTGCCGTCGCCGAAGATCTGCACCTCGATGTGGCGCGCCTCTTCCACGTATTTTTCCAGGTAGATGCCGGCATCCTTGAAGTTGGCTTTGGCCAAGCGTTCCACCGAGGCGAAGGCCTCCACCAGTTCGTCCGCGCTCCAGATCAGGCGCATGCCGATGCCGCCGCCGCCGGCGGTGCTCTTCAGCATCACCGGGAAGCCGATGCGCGCGGCTTCGGCCTGGGCGTGGCCGGCGTCGGCCAGCAGGCCGCTGCCGGGCAGCAGCGGCACCCGGTTGTGCTCGGCCAGTTCGCGCGCCGTGTGCTTGAGACCGAAGGCCAGCATCTGCTCCGGGCTGGGGCCGATGAAGGCGATGCCGGCCCGGGCGCAGGCGGCGGCGAAATCGGCGTTCTCCGAGAGGAAGCCGTAGCCCGGGTGGATGGCCTGCGCGCCGGTCTGCTGCGCCACCTCCAGAATCTTGTCGCCACGCAGGTAGCTCTCGGCGGCGGGCGCCGGGCCGATGCACACCGCTTCGTCGGCCTGGGTGACGTGCAGCGAATGGGCGTCGGCCTCGGAATACACGGCCACCGATTTGACCCCCATCTTTTTCAGGGTGCGGATGATGCGGCAGGCGATGGCGCCGCGATTGGCGATCAGGACTTTTTCAAACATGTTCAATTCCTCGGGCGGGTCGTCCCGCCTCAGTTCTCGATGCCGCAGGGCGTCCCGCGGCGGTGGCGTTATTCGTTCCAGATTAAGAGTCGTACCGGCGTCGGGTTGTAGGCGTTGCACGGGTTGTTCAGTTGCGGGCAGTTGGAGATCAGCACCATGACGTCCATGGCGGCGCACATTTCCACGTACTTGCCGGGGGCGGAGATGCCGTCGGCGAAGCTCAGGCCGCCCTCCGGCGTCACCGGCACGTTCATGAAGAAGTTGACGTTGCTGGTGAGGTCGCGCTTGTCCATGCTGCAGTCGCAATGGCCGAGCGCATGCAGGAAGCTGTCGCGGCAGCTGTGCATGAATTTCTTGTCGCTCGCGTAGCGCACGCTGTTGCTCTCCGCCGCGCAGGCGCCGCCCAGGGTGTCGTGACGGCCGCAGGTATCGGCAGTGATGGTCACCAGCACGTTGCCCTCGGAGGACAGCAGCGGCGACCCCGCGCTGAGATAGATGTTGCCCTGGGCGCGCATGGTGTCCACCGCGCTGTAGCGCTCGGCGGGGTCCCATGGGTTGTAGAACAGGGTGTCCACGGCCTGGTTGCCTTCCAGGTCGAGGATGCGGAAGACTTGCCCCTGCTCCACTTCATGCAGCCAGGATTCGCCGGCGGGCAGGGTGTAGTCGTAGACGGCGTCTTGCGGGTCGAGTTTGCTTGCGACGATAGCCATGATACTTCTCCCTTAGCGGAACAGGAGTTCGGTGTTGTAGAAGCCGCGGGTGTTCTCCGGGCGGAAGTTGCGGCAGAGGTCCTGGGCGTCCGGGGTGCCGCAGCGCCAGGCGGTGAGCTTGACCGGCCTGGGCTGGTAGTCCGGGTTCGGGTCGAGCGGGTGCTGGCAGGCGGACAGCACCACCAGGGTGTTCATTTCGAAGCGCAGGTCGACGAAGTCGCCGGCGCCGGAATTGCCGGGCTGGAAAGCCAGCTTGCCCGCGTCGTCGGCGCTCACCTTGCTGAAGAAATTGACGTTGGCCACCACGTCGCGCTTGCCCAGCCCCCACTTGCCCAGCTCGATCAGCATGCTGTCGCGGGCGTTGCGGTGCATGGCGTTGCGCGCGGTCTGGTAGGACGCTTCGCCGTATTTGGCCTTGACCAGCGCCGCGTCGCTCATGCCGCAGATGGTGTCGTGCCAGCCGCAGCTGTCCTCGATCAGCGAGCACAGCACGCGCCCCATGTCGGAATAGCACACGAAGCCCTTGGACAGGTGCGCGGTGTGCTGCGCCTTGAGCGTGTCCGCCATGTTGTAGCGCTCGAGTTTTTCCTCGGCGTGGTAGAACAGGGCCGAGACGTTGGCGCCGCCTTCGAGGTCGGTGAGGCGCAGCGCCGTGCCGCGCTTCATAACGAAAGACCAGTGGGCGGCGCCGGGCAGGGTTTCTTCCCAGATCGCCAGGTCGGGCTGAAATTGGATGGTCATGGCTGCATCCTCCATCAGAAGAATTTCAGGTAGCGCTTGATTTCCCACTCCGACACGCTGTTGTGGTAATCCAGCCATTCGCGGCGCTTGAAGTCGGCGAAGGTCTTGGCCATCAGCGGGCCCATCACCTGCGCCGCGAGCGGATCGGCCTCGAACGCGTCGACCGCTTCGCCCAGGGTGCGCGGCAGGTAGCTCAGGCCCTGGTCGTGCAGCTCGGCTTCGGAGTAGAGGTACATGTTCTCGGCGTGCGGCGCGCCCGGATCGAGGTCTTCGCGTATGCCTTCCAGACCGGCGGCGAGGATCATGGCCGCCGCCAGGTAGGGGTTGCACGACATGTCCACGGCGCGGCATTCCACCCGGCCGCCGGCGAGCGGCACGCGCAGCATGTTGGTGCGGTTGTTGCTGCCGTAGGAGACGTGCACCGGCGCCCAGGTGAAGCCGGACATGCTGCCCTGGCGCACCAGGCGCTTGTAGCTGTTGACGGTGGGGGCGATCACGGCGCAGATGGCCTGGGCATGCTTGAGCACCCCGGCGATGAACTGGTAGCCCAGCTTGGACATCTTCAGGCCGTGGGGGTCGCTCGGGTCGACGAACAGGTTCTCGCCCGTTTCCAGGTCGGCGAACGACATGTTGTAATGCGCGCCGCTGCCGGTGCGGTTGCCGAACGGTTTGGCCATGAATGTCGCGAACCAGCCGCGCTTGTGCGCGAGTTCGTTGGCCATGAGGCGGAAGAAGGTGAAGCGGTCCGCCATGGTGAGGCCGTCGGCGTACATGAAGTCGGTTTCGAACTGGCCGTTGGCGTCCTCGTGGTCGAAGGAATACACGTCCCAGCCCAGGCTGTCCATGGCCTGCACCAGCTCGTCCAGGTAACCGTAGCTGTCGAGGAAGCCGCGCACGTCGTAGCACGGCTTGGCCAGGTTGTCGCGCTCGCTCACCGGGCCGAAAGTGCCGTCCGGGTTGTCCTTGAGCACGAAAAACTCGGTTTCGATGCCGAGGTTGAAGCGGTAGCCCAGGTCGGTGGCTTCCTTGAGCACCTTCTTGAGGATGCCGCGCGAACAGGCCTCGAACGGCGCGCCCTTGAGGTGGAGGTCGCTGGCGAACCAGGCGATTTCCTTGTTCCACGGCAGCACGGCGAGGGAATCCAGGTCCGGGTGGGCGGCCACTTCCTCGTCGTTCACCTGCTGCGGCACGCCGTCCAGGGCGGCGCCGGTGAACAGCTCGGAACCGGCGGCCATCTGGGCGAAATGGGACAGCGGCACGATCTTGGACTTGCTGATGCCGTGCATGTCGACGTAGCTGGCGAGGGCGTATTTCACGCCGGCGCTTTCCAGTTTGGCCTTGGCGGCGTCGACGAGGGGGGAACTCATTTTCATGGCAAATACTCCTGTGTCAGGGCTGGGTTTCCAGCGGGGTCTTTTCTTTCAGGGCGGCTCTGAGCTGCTCGCTCAGGGCCGTCACGCATTGTTGCAGCAGGCCTGCGCCCTGCTCCGGCGTGGCGCCGGATGGGCTGCCCACCACGCCGTGGCGGCTTTCGTCGCACACCTGGTAGGCGAAGAAGCAGTGGGCCGAGCGGTCCGGCTCGTCCACGGCCTTGTCCATGCGCACCAGGTCGGGGCGCAGCGCAAGCATGAGCGAGGTCTCGGCGCAGTTGGCGTGGAAATTCTCGGCGTCGGCGTGGTATTGCCGGCGCGCTTCGGGCGCGACATCCCACAGCGAGCGCAGCGCCACGCGCATGTGCGGGTAGGTGTGGCGAATGTTCTCCAGGCCGCAGCGCAGCGGCGCCCAGTTGGTGACATGGCCGTTGAGGATCAGCAGGCGCTCGAAGCCGGCGGCCTGCAGCCATTCGGCGATTTCCAGCACCAGCCGGGACAGGGTCTCGGGGCGCAGGGAGATAGTGCCCGGCCATTTCGGCGAATGGCCCAGGGAGCAGCCGTAAGCCAGGGTCGGCAGCACCGGGATGCCGGTGGCGGCCGAAGCGCCCAGCGCCACGGCTTCCGCCGACAGCGTGTCGACGCCCAGCGGCAGGTGGGGGCCGTGCTGCTCGGTGGCGCCCACCGGGAGGATGGCCATGGTGATGCCCTTGTCGCGCAGGGCGGCGATCTCTTCCCAAGTCAGTTCCTGCCACAGCACGGGTTTCATTGCACTTCCTCCGCTTCCCGCGACAGGCGCTCCAGCAGCTCCAGATCGGTCTTCATGCCTGAAGTCTCGCGGATGCGGTCGAGAATCTCGCGCTTGAGGCGGATGAATTCCGGCGCCAGCTTCATCTCCTGGTTGCGCTCCGCCGGCAGGGGCACGTCGTAGATGGTGTCCACGCGGCCCGGACGGGGGGCCATCAGCACGACGCGCTGGCCCAGGTAGATGGCTTCTTCCACGTCGTGGGTGACGAACACGATGGTGGATTTTTCCAGCTTGAACACGTGGCGAATCAGGTCGTGCATCACTTCGCGCGTCTGGGCGTCGAGGGCGCCGAAAGGCTCGTCCATGAGCAGGATCTCGGGCCGGGGCATGAGCGCCCGGGCGATCGCCACGCGCTGCTGCATGCCGCCGGAGAGCTGGTTGGGATAGGCATTGATCGCGTGGCCCAGGCCCATCAGGCCGAGCAGCGCGTCGGCCCGGCCGGAGGCGCGCTCCACGTCGGCCGAGGTGATGTTTTCGCGGTTGACCTTGAGGCGGCGGCTGAACTTGATGTTTTCCATCACCGTCAGCCAGGGATAGAGGCTGTAGTGCTGGAACACCATGGCGCGGTCCACGCCCGGGCCCGCTATGGCCTTGCCGTCTACCGCGATGGCGCCGGAACTGAGCTGTTCCAGACCGCCGATGGCGCGCAGCAGGGTGGATTTTCCGCAGCCCGAGGCGCCGACGAAAGTGACGAATTCGTTGGCGCCGATGTCGAGGTTCACCTGTTGCAGGGCATGCACCTCGCCCTTGCTGGTGGTGAACACCTTGTCGGCACCGTCAATGTGAATTTTTGTGGTCATGTTTGGACTCACTTGTGATGCAGCCAGGGGAAAGCCTTGCGGTGAGCCAGGCGGAACAACTGGTCGATGACCATGCCGATCAGGCCGATCAGGATGATCCCGGCGAAAATCTTGTCGGTCTGCAAAAAGCGCTGTGCCTTGAGAATGGCGTAGCCCAGGCCGGAATTGGCCGCCACCAGTTCGGCGACGACCAGGTAAGTCCATGCCCAGCCCATGGTGACGCGCAGGGTGTCGAGCAGGGCCGGCTTGGAAGATGGCAGGATCACCTGGGACACGATTTCGCTGCGCGTCGCGCCCATGGTCTGTGCCGCCTCGATCTGTGCCATGGGCACCCGGCGCACGTCCTCGGCCACCATCAGCACCATCTGGAAGAAAGTGCCGATCCAGATGACGGCGATCTTCGAACCCTCGTCGATGCCTACCCACAGCATTACCAGCGGAATGAAGGCCACTGCCGGCATGTAGCGGATGAAATCGGTGAGTGGCTCGAAGAATGCCTGCACCGGCCGGTAAGTGCCGATGTAGAGGCCCAGGGGCAGGGCGATCAGCGCCGAGAGCACGAAGCCCGCCGTTACCCGCCAGGTGCTGATCCAGGCATCTCCCAGCAGGTCGGCTTCCATGGCCCAGCTATAGATGCGCTGCACCACTTCCACTGGACTGGGCATGAACACCTTGTCCATCAGGCCGCTGGCGGCGAGCAGCCACCAGCCGAGCAGCGGCATGATGAGGCCGGCAGCCGCGAACATCAGGTACTGGCGGCGCGGCAGCTGGCCGCGGATCACCCACAGGCGGGAACGGGACGGATTTCGTTGGGCGGACATGAGCTAACTCCTGTTACTTGGCCACTTCCTGCACCAGCGAGCTGTCCAGGCCCTTGGCGAAATCCACCTTGCCTTCCATCAGCTTGTTGTCGAGCAGGAACTTGGCGATGGTGGGTGCCACGCCCATGAGGGATGTGGCGTCGCTGGCGGGGCCGAAGGCCTGCTGGTTGCCCTTCTGGTCGAAGAACCGGGTGCCGGGCAGGAAGATCTTGTATTCGGCGGGCGGCATGCTCACCACCTTGGCCATGATTTTGGTGGCCTCATCCGGGTTTTCGCGGATGAATTTCTCGGTCTCGTACCACGCCTTGATCATGCCGAGATAGTCCTTGCGGTTGGCCTTGACGGACTTCTCCTGGGCCACCAGCAGATCGGGGATCATGCCGGGCACTTCCTTGGAAGTGAACAGCGGCTTGCCCTTGCCGCTGGTCTGGATCTTGTTGACCCAGGGGTTCCACACCACGGCGGCGTCCACGCGTCCGGCCAGGAAGGCGGCGGCAGCATCGCCGGCGGAGAGGTTGACCACCTTCACGTCCTTGAGGCTCATGCCGTTCTTGGACAATGCCATGGTGAGCAGGAAGTGGGACACGCTGAACTCTTCCAGCGCCACGGACTTGCCCTTGAGGTCGGCCATGCTCTTGATCTTGGGGCTGACCATCAGGGCGTCGTTGCCGGCCGAGTTGTCGTTGACCAGGATGGTTTTCAGCGCGATGCCCTTGGCCAGCGGCGCCATGGTGTCACTCCAGGTCTGGGAGTTGGCGTCGATCTGGCCGGCGGACAGGGCGGAAATGGAGTCGGTGTAGTTGGCGAACCACACCAGCTTCACGTCGGCGCCATGTTTCTTGAAAAAGCCCTTCTGTTCGGCGACGTACCAGGCCACCCAGCCCGGCCAGTCGGAAACGCCAACCTTGACCGTGGCGTGGGCAGCCGGGGCGGCGGTCAGCAGCGCGAAAGAAAGGGAAACGGCGGGGATGGCACGGGAAAGAAAACGCATCATAAACATGTCAGCACTCCTGCAGTGGTTAAAAGGCTCAAGAGGCGCACATACTGAACGCGACCTCCCGGGCTTTTATCCCTCCGTGGAGCCCGACTTGTTGCGCGGGCCTGGCAGCTCTCGGACCAGACATCCCCGAAGGGGACCGGAACCCTAGCCGCCATAAGATACAGTGAATGCTGCACCTCTCTGCTTGGGGTAAAAGCATTTACCGTGCCAGTTTGTTAACTATCTGTTAATAAGAGATATATTCGTAAATGATGGTGTTTGCTGGAAGCAGGTTGGTGCGAAGCACGGTGCATGGCGCCTCAGGGTGCACCAAATGTGTGCTGCAGGATTTTGAGGCGCAAAAAAGAAGGGCGGCCGGAGCCGCCCTATAGAAGTCCACTCTTGAGGGGAGAGGAGGAGAACTTACGAACCATGTTGCATGCCGCGGAGCCGGTGGGCTCCGCGGGGTTTGAGGCTTAGTCGACGCGCTCGCCGTGGAGGCTGACATCGAGGCCCTCGCGCTCTTCCTCTTCGGAGACGCGCAGGCCGATCACCATATCGATCACCTTGAGGATGACGAAGGAAGCGACGGCGGTATAGATCACCGTTGCCGCGACGCCCATCAGCTGGATCATGACCTGGCCGCCGTTACCTTCCAGCAGGCCGGCCGTGCCGCCGATATCCTTGACCGCGAACACGCCGGTAAGGAGCGCGCCGACGATACCGCCGATACCGTGCACGCCGAAGGCATCCAGGGAATCGTCATAGCCCAGCATGCGCTTGAGCGAAGTGGCGCCCCAGAAGCACACCACGCCGGCCGCCAGGCCGATCATCAGCGCACCCATCGGGCCGACGAAACCGGAAGCCGGCGTGACGGCCACCAGGCCGGCCACGGCACCGGAAGCAATACCCAGCACCGAAGGCTTACCCTTGCCCATCCACTCCGCGAACATCCAGGCCAGCGCAGCGGCAGCAGTGGCAACCTGGGTCACCGCCATGGCCATACCGGCACGGCTATCAGCCGCCAGCGCGG
>JASJPB010000066.1:0-15281 GCA_031426915.1 Sulfuricellaceae bacterium
TAGATCATTCAACTCTGTAGCGGCATGCAACTGATTGAGACGCATGGCTGCACGCTTGAGAATTTCCGAAGGTAAACGACGCGATTTGCCAGTAACGAAAAAATCTTCGGTTTCAGTATTGGCGAATGTTTGAATCATGCGCCAATTATAAACATAATGTTTACGACGTGTGAATTTTCTTGATGGCTGGACACAATGGCCCGCCTCAAGTCGAGCCATTGTGTCTAGCCCGATAATGCTTGATTGTCAGGGTAGGGATGGGTTTGCCCTTCCTCCCCTTGAGCCACCGCCGAGCAGCACAGGCAAGCCGGGGGTAGTCGGCGAGCACTGTCTGAGCGCGCAGCGCGAGTTGCGCAGCCGCCCGGCTTGACGAGCAGCGCAGGGAACCCCGAAGGGGCGGTGGATGGGGGTCGCCTTCTTTGGATTACCTTTCTTGGCGAAGCAAGAAAGGTAATCAGCCGCCGGGCTGCCCCCGGCAATCAAACACTCTCGCGAAGCGCACAAAACCATACGGCACAATGCTACGAATCTGAGAGGTAAAAGGGTAGCGTCTCCTTTATCCCACGCCGCTTTAGCACTCTCTGTACGAGAGTGCTAAATTCTTCTTGACATGTACAATATGTTGTAGATAATTAACGGTGGGCACAATATGCTGTGTTTGTTAAGATAATGTGCCCACAAAAAAGGGCCAAAACAGTTGGCGCTGTCTTGGCCCTTTTGATGCAACGGTAAGGCGGGTCTTTCTTGATTTAGCATGATGATGGTAATTCACCAGCATCAGTCAATACAAGGCAAGCCTTTCAATGTACTTATTAAATTTTTTTATTGAAAGGATCAAAAAATGTCTCAACACAAGACGCCAGGTAGTAATACTGGACGAGATGGTGGTATTTATCAACAAGTTGGGCCACGGGGCGGAGAAAAACCAAACTTTGCAACTGTGCCAGACAATACTAGGCTGCCGCCAACAACAAAACCTGGTGATTCGTGGAAACCAATTGAACGAACACCTGATAGTAAGCGGTAATTGAAGAAACGAAAGGCGACCTAGGTCGCCTTTCTACTTTAACAACAAGAAAAAAGAGGGCAGACTTATTTTCGGACAGGGGCGGCGCCCCTCTATTCCGCCCCACGCTTAACAAAATCCCTAGGGTGTATCCCCACCAGCCACAGCGTAGCGAAATAAGCCCCCGCCCCCGCCACCACCACCCAGCCCAAATGCAAAGCTCTGGCCACGATGCCACCGCCAAGCCAAACCGCCTCCGGCCCCATCGCAAACCATAGTACGGCGGCCATTACAGCCAGCGCGACGCCCACCTTGAACAGAAACACCCCCCACCCGGGCTGGGGCTGGTAGATTTTGTGCTGGCGCAGATGGTAGTACAGCAAACCGGCGTTGATGCAGGCGCCCAGACCGATCGACAGCGCCAGTCCGGCATGGTGCAGTTTCCACACGAAGGCGAGGTTCATGGCCTGGGTGGCGAACAGCGTGAAAATCGCGATCTTGACCGGGGTGCGGATGTTCTGGCGCGCGTAGAAGCCCGGCGCCAGCACCTTGACCATGATCAGCCCCAGCAGTCCGGCGCTGTAGGCCATCAGCGCCTCGCGCGTCATCCACAGGTCGTGTGCGGTGAACTTGCCATAGTAGAACAGCGTGGAGATCAGCGGCACCGCCAGGATCGCCAGCGCCAGCGCGGCCGGCAGGGCCAGCAACAGGGTCAGGCGCAGGCCCCAGTCGAGCAGGCTGGAGTATTTTTCGGGCGAGTCGTCGGCGTAGTGCTTGGCCAGGCTGGGCAGCAGGATGGTGCCGAGCGCCACGCCCAGCAGCGCGGTGGGGAATTCCATCAGGCGGTCGGCGTAATAAAGCCAGGACACGCTGCCGGTTTCGAGGAAGGAGGCGAAGATGGTGTTGATGAGCAGGCTGATCTGGGCGATGGAAACGCCGAACACCGCCGGGCCCATCAGTTTTAGGATGCGCCATACGCCTTCGTCCTGAAGATTGAGGCGGAATCTCGGCAACAGCCCGATTCTGGCCAGGAAAGGCAGTTGGATCGCGAGTTGCAGCACGCCGCCCAGCAGCACCGCCACCGCCAGCGCCATCACCGGCGGATGCATGTAGGGGGCCAGCCACAGCGCGCAGCCGATGAAGGACAGGTTGAGCAGTACCGGGGTGAAGGCGGGCACCGAGAACTTGCTGTAGGTGTTGAGGATGCCGCCCGCCAGCGACACCAGCGAGATGAAGAAGATGTAGGGGAAGATGTAGCGCAGCAGTTGTACCGTGAGGTCGAATTTTTCCGTGTCGGCGGAGAAACCCGGCGCGCTGATCCAGATTACCAGCGGCGCGGCGAGCATGCCGATCAGGCTCACGCCCAGCAGGATCAGCGCCAGCAGCGTGGCGACATGGTCCACCAGGTCGCGCGTGGCGTCGTGGCCGCGCCGGGTCTTGTATTCCGCCAGGATGGGGACGAAGGCCTGGGAAAACGCGCCCTCGGCGAACAGGCGGCGCAGCAGGTTGGGCAGCTTGAAAGCGACGAAGAAGGCGTCGGTGTACAAACCCGCGCCGAAAGTGCGGGCGATGATGGTGTCGCGCAGGAAGCCGAGAATGCGCGACAGCAGGGTCATGCTGCCGATCGCGGCCAGCGCTTTGAGCAGGTTCAAGCGGGAAACACGCCGGTGGAAAGGTAGCGGTCACCCCGGTCGCACACGATGGAAACGATCACCGCATTTTCCACCTCGGCACTGACCCTGAGCGCCGCCACCAGCGCGCCACCGGAGGAAATTCCGGCAAAGATTCCTTCTTCGCGCGCCAGGCGACGGGTCATTTCCTCGGCCTCGTCCTGGGCCACTTCGACGATTCGGTCCACGCGGCTGAAGTCGCAGATCTTGGGCAGATATTCCTGCGGCCATTTGCGGATGCCGGGAATCTGCGAGCCGTCGGCGGGTTGGGCGCCGATGATTTGCACCTTAGGGTTCTGTTCCTTGAGATAACGCGAACAGCCCATGATGGTGCCGGTGGTGCCCATGCTGCTGACGAAATGGGTGATCGTGCCCTGCGTGTCGCGCCAGATTTCCGGGCCGGTGCCTTCGTAATGCGCGAGCGGGTTGTCGGGGCTGGAGAACTGGTCGAGGATGATGCCCTTGCCCTCGTCGCGCATGCGATTGGCGGTGTCAATGGCTGCTTCCATGCTGCCTTCCCGGGGGGTGAGCACGATTTCAGCGCCGAAGGCGCGCATCACCTGGCGCCGTTCCACGCTCATGTGCTCCGGCATCACCAGCACCATCTTGTAGCCGCGCATCGACGCCGCCATGGCCAGCGCGATGCCGGTGTTGCCGCTGGTGGCCTCGATCAGGGTGTCGCCGGGCTTGATCTCGCCGCGGGCCTCGGCGTGCACGATCATGGACAGGGCGGGGCGGTCCTTGACCGAACCGGCGGGGTTGTTGCCTTCCAGTTTCACCAGCACGGTATTGGAGGTGTTGCCGGGAATGCGTTTGAGTCTGGCCAGCGGCGTGTTGCCGACAAATTCTTCAACGGTTTTATACATGGGGAGACTGTTCCTGGATGGTGCCATGGTAGATGTAATCGCATTCGGCGATCACGCCTGCCATGGTGATGCAGTTCTTGCCGTGGCTTTTGGAATATTTGACGGCGCGTCCGGCGCGAGCGTAATAGGCATCGCGTTTTTCGTCCGGTTGCAGCAGGGCGACGCCGATACTGGCGGTAAGGGGGCGCAACAGGGGCAGAATGAGCAGGCCCTCGAGGTCCATGCGCAGCCGCTCCGCCACGATCATGGCGCCCATTTCGTTGGTTTCCGGCAACAGTATCGCGAACTCCTGCCCGCCGTAGCGCGCCACCAGATCAAGTGTGCGCGTTGCGGCGTTGAGAATGGTGGCGATATGCTGCAACAGCTCATCGCCGACATCGCGCCCGAATTCGTCGTTGACTTGCCCGAAATCGTCCAGATCCAGCAGCACCAGGGCCAGGGGGCGGCGATAGCGCTCCCAGCGCAGAATCTCCTCCGTTACCCGGGTATCGAGCTGTTTCATGTTGGCGAGACCGGTGAGGCCATCATTGCGTTTGAGCGCCTCGATTTCTTCCTGCATTTTCTGCAGCACGTGGTTGCGCTTGCTGATGGTTTTTTTGCTTTCCTCCAGTTCATGATGTAGGCGCTCATTGTCGCTGCTGAGCGATTCAAATGCGGAAATATCCAGCTCGGCGGCAAGCAGAAATAACTGGTTGCGGCGGTAAATCGTGCCGGAAAAAGCGCGCGTGATGCCGTGTCCCACGTTCAGGGTAATCAGGCCGCTGTAGATCAGCCCCGCCTCGTCAGGCTGCTTTTTCGCCAGTTCGGGAAAAGGTGGCTGGGCGATACGCTGCATCACGTTGCGCCTGGCCTCTGGCTCCAGCGTGAAAAGGAATCCTTCGTTGGCCTCGATCAGGTCACCGTTGCTGTCGAACATGGCCACGGCCACGGCCCGAAGCGGGCCGAGCCAGGACGGAATGAAAGCGAAATGGGCCGGGTTCAAGCTGGAATGTACCTTGCAGAATCAATTGGCCCATATTATGCACGTTTTTTTTGGCCAGAAATAAGGATGCTCAAAGTCTGGGCGGCCACGCCGGTTTGTTGAAGCGGGGGGATTTGTCGCGCACGATCAGGTCGGGAAGAGAAAAGGGGGCGAGGCGTTCGAGGAAGTCTAGCAGTTCCAGTGCCGGAGCATTCCTGAAGAAACGCGCTTGCGGGGTTTCTATCCAGATGCGGTCGGCATAGGTGTAAAGCTCGTACGGGCTGTCGCCGATGCCGTCATGGTCGAGGTCGAAGCCTTCGTAGTCGTCCCAGTAATTGCCCTGCCAGCTGTTTCCCCGGGCTTCGCCGGAACCGAACATGACCACCTGGACCAGGTTTTTCTCGAAGCTGTTGCCGTTCAGGCTATGGCCTCCCCGCTCACCGTAGAACTGGATGCCGGTGGTGTTGTGGGCGATACGGTTGTCCCTGACGGTGATTTTGCTGGCTTCGCCGACAGGTGAGTCGGACAGTATGCCTACGGCGCAATGCACGATTTCATTTCCCTGGGCCAGGATTTCCGCGCTTTTCTTGATGGCGATTCCCGCGCCGGTCACGCCCATGGAATGAAAAATCCGGTTGCCGCGCACTTGTGTTTGGTCCGAATTGAGCAGCACGATGCCGGTGGCGTTGTGGTGAAGTTCGTTGCGGGCCACCACGCTATGGGGCGAAAAGACGAACTGCATGCCGTAGCGGCTGTTGCGGATGGTGTTGCCGGAAACGATGTTGTGCGGGGAGTTCATGAATACGATGTCGCGTGCATTGGCAATATCGTTTTCCTCGATGCGGTTATGGAAGCTGTACCACAGACGCATGGCGTCCCCGCGCATGCCGATCTCTGCCTGCCGGGAGCGGATCCGGTTGCGCCGTACGATATTCTGGTTCGACTTTATCAGGCTGATGCCGAACAGTACCTGGTCCATGGTGTTTTCTTCGATGCGATTGCCGTTGCCCTCCACGGCGATGGCGGCGTTTATCTGGTCGTGGGAAACGCCGGATCGGGTCAGGCGCAGACCGCGGATGATTGCGCCATCGGTCTTGACGCTGAGAACGGTGCCGCTGCCGCCGCCGTCAATGGTGACTTTCCCTCCCCCATCGATGACGATCTGGCGTGTAACCGTAACTGGCCCCGCATACACGCCCGGCCTGGGGTGCAGCGTGCCTCCGCCGGGCGTGGCATCCACCAGTGCCTGGAAGGAGGGGTGGGCCAGCGCGCTTGCCGCTACGATCAACAATCCGCACGCCAGGAGCAATTGAAAGCGGATTGTGTTGACGTGGATCATGATTTCACAGTTTGCCAGAATTTGGCTCGTGTGCGGAAGGGTTCATTGCGTCATAAATGAAAAACCCCGCCATGGGCGGGGTTTGCCGTGATGGTGGGGACTCGTTATTTGGCGGTTTTTGGTGTCTCCGTCTTTACGTCCGCCGCCTTGGTACCGGATGTTTTGGCATCGGATGCCTTGACGTCGGCTGCCTTGGCGCCGCCCACCGTGACTTCGGAGCGCAGGTTGTCCACGCTCTTCTTGCCGAAACCTGTCACTTTTTGCAGGTCATCCACGCTCTTGAACGGGCCGTTCTTGGTGCGGTACTCGACAATCGCCTTGGCCTTGACCGGACCGATGCCTGTTACCGCTTCAAGTTGCGCCGGATTCGCGCTATTCAAATCTACCGGAGTGCCGGCAAAAGCCAGGCCCATGAATGCAAACCAGGCAAAAAGGACAAGCAGCAATTTTTTCATCGAAATCTCCAAGGAAAGAGGGGGAAGATGCCACGCCCACCGAGGCGTGTAAGTTATCAACGCGGAGCAGGCGATGGCGTTGACTTACTGTTGTTTCAGCAGATGCTCCACATAACGTTCCACGCCCTGTTCCACGGTATAGAGCGGGGTATCGTAGCCGGCTCCGCGCAGCGCCGAAATATCGGCCTGGGTGAAGCTCTGGTACTTGCCTTTGAGCGCTTCGGGGAAGGCGACGTATTCGACGATGCCCTGCTGTTTCATGGCCTCCAGCGTCAGCGCCGTTTCGCCCTTGGCTTTGCGGCAGGCGTTGACGGCAGCCACCGCGACATCGTTGAAAGCCTGGCTGCGGCCGGTGCCGAGATTGAAAATACCGGATTGCTCGGGGTGGTCGAGGAACCACATGTTGATCTTGACCACGTCCTCCACCGAGACGAAATCGCGCCGCTGCTCGCCGTTGGCATAGCCCTCGCAGCCTTCGAACAGCTTGACCTTGCCCTCGGCCTGGAACTGGTTGAAGAAGTGGAAGGCGACCGAGGCCATGCGCCCCTTGTGCTGCTCGCGCGGGCCGTACACGTTGAAATAGCGGAAGCCCACGATCTGGCCGGTTTTTTCCGCCCACATGCGGCGCACGTACTGGTCGAACAGGAACTTGGAATAGCCGTAGACGTTGAGCGGGCCTTCGTGCTCGCGCGCCTCGCTGAAGATGCTGCCACCACCGTAGACGCTGGCGGAGGAGGCGTAGAGGAAGGGGACTTCCTCGTTCTGGCAGTGTTCCAGCAGACTGACGGTGTAGCGGTAATTGTTTTCCATCATGTAGCGCCCGTCGGTTTCCATGGTGTCGGAACAGGCTCCTTCATGGAATACGGCCTGCATGGAGTCGTCGAACGCGCCATCCAGCACGGCGTCGAGGAAATCTTCCTTGTCCATGAAATCGGCGATTTCGCAGTCCACCAGGTTCTTGAACTTGTCCGCCTTTTTCAGGTTGTCCACCGCGATGATGTTGGTTTCGCCGCGCTCGTTGAGGGCCTTGACGATGTTGGCGCCGATGAAGCCCATGGCGCCGGTGACGATGTAGTACATGGTTTTTCCCCTGTTGTAGGATGGGTTGAGCGCAGCGATACCCATCATTCCTCGTTGCCCGGAAATAACGATGGGTATCGCTGCGCTCAACCCATCCTACTTGTTGATGGCTGATAACTTACGACTATGAAAACAATTCCTCGCGGCTCACCACCGCCGTGCCCAGCTTGCCCACCACGATGCCCGCCGCGCGGTTGGCCATGCGCATGGCTTCGGGCAGGTCGGCGCCGGCTGCCAGCATCACGCCCAGCGTGGCGATCACGGTATCGCCCGCGCCGCTGACGTCGAACACTTCGCGTGCCAGGGCCGGTTCGTTCAAGGTGTCGCCGGCGCGGTAGAGCGTCATGCCTTCCTCGCTGCGGGTGACCAGCAGGGCTTGCAGGTCGAGCTGGGCGCGCAGTTCCTGCGCTTTCCGGGTGAGTTCCTCCTCACTTTTCCAGCTTCCCGCGACCTGCTTGAATTCGCCCCGGTTGGGCGTAAGCAGCGTGGCGTGGCGGTAACGCTCGTAATCCTCGCCCTTGGGATCGACCAAGACCGGCTTGCCGGCGGCCCGCGCCAACTCGATCATGCGACCGATGTGGGTCAGTCCGCCCTTGCCGTAGTCGGACAGGATGACTACGTCGGCATCTTTCAGCATGCGCTCGAAATCCGCCAGCTTGTTCAGCAGCACTTCATGGCCGGGCCAGGTTTCGAAGTCGATGCGCAGCAACTGCTGCTGGCGCCCGATGACGCGCAGCTTGATGGTGGTGTCGAGTTCCGCATCGCGGTGCAGCACCACCTGGATGTTTTCATTTTGCAGCAGGCGTGCCAGGCTGTCGCCCGCTTCGTCCGCCCCTGCCACCGAAAGCAGCGCTACCCGGGCGCCCAGCGCGGCGGCATTGCGTGCCACATTGGCTGCGCCGCCGGGGCGTTCCTCGGTTTTTCCGACATGCACTACCGGCACCGGGGCTTCCGGGGAGATGCGGCTGACCTCGCCGAACCAGTAGCGGTCCAACATGACATCACCGACTACCAGGACACGCGCATTTTCAAAATTTGGCAGCATATTTTTCACCGCAAAGGACGCCAAGGTACGCGAAGGACTTCGGTAGTAAGCTCTACCTTGCGTACCTTGGCGTCCTTGGCGGTCAAGTAGTTTACAGTCGCCCGATCGGGAAATATTCCAGCCCCTGTTCGCGCACCGCTTTCGGCTCGTACAGGTTGCGGCCGTCGAAAATGACCGGGCTTTTCAGGCTGGACTTGATGACCTCGAAGTCCGGGGCGCGGAATTCCTTCCACTCGGTCACGATCGCCAGCGCATCGGCGCCAGCCAGCGCGGCAGCGGGCGAATCGCACAAGGTCAGGCGTTTGTCGTCGCCGTAAATGCGATGGGTTTCCTCCATCGCGGCGGGATCGTAGGCGGCAACCGTCGCGCCCATTTCCCACAGCCCCTCGATCAGTACCCGGCTTGGCGCTTCGCGCATGTCGTCGGTGTTG
This sequence comes from Sulfuricellaceae bacterium, assembly GCA_031426915.1. Taxonomy (GTDB): domain Bacteria; phylum Pseudomonadota; class Gammaproteobacteria; order Burkholderiales; family Sulfuricellaceae; genus Sulfurimicrobium. The sequence goes on from JASJPB010000066.1 coordinate 8,854, forward strand.
GGCTTGAATGCCAGACCCCAGAGTGCAAAACGCATGCCGGCGAGGTTGTTGCCGAATTTCGCGGTAATTTTTTTAAGCAGAATATGTTTCTGCTGGTCGTTGGCATCTTCCACCGCTTTCAATACCTGCAACTCGACGCCGTTGGCGCGCGAGGTGCGCTGCAGTGCCTGCACGTCCTTGGGGAAGCAGGAGCCGCCGTAGCCGCAGCCGGGGTAGAGGAAGTGGTAACCGATGCGCGGGTCGGAGCCGATGCCCTTGCGCACGTGCTCGATGTCCGCGCCGAGGATCTCGGCCAGGTTGGCGAGCTCGTTCATGAACGAAATGCGCGTGGCGAGCATGGCGTTGGCAGCGTATTTGGTGAGTTCGGCGGATTTGACGTCCATCACGATCAGACGTTCGTGGTTGCGCTGGAAGGGGGCGTACAGCGCGCGCATCAGGTCGGTGGCCTTGGCGTCGTCGGTGCCGACCACGATGCGGTCGGGGCGCATGAAGTCTTCCACCGCCGCGCCTTCCTTGAGGAATTCCGGGTTGGATACCACGCTGAACCCGAGTGTTAAGCCGCGCTTTTGCAGCTCTTCCTGCACTGCGGCGCGCACCCTGTCGGCGGTGCCCACCGGTACCGTGGACTTGTCCACGATCACCTTGTATTCGTTCATGTGCTGGCCGATGGCACGAGCGGCCGCAACTACATATTGCAGGTCGGCGGAGCCGTCCTCATCCGGCGGCGTGCCCACTGCGACAAACTGGATCACGCCGTGGGCGGCGCTTTCGGCGATGTCGGTGGTGAAGCGCAGGCGTCCGGCTGCCTGGTTGTGCTGCACCATGGCTTCCAGTCCGGGTTCGTAAATGGGTATCTGGCCCTGCTTGAGCATGCCGATCTTGCGCTCGTCCAGATCCAGACAGACTACGTCGTTGCCGACTTCAGCCAGACATGTGCCGGTCACCAAGCCCACATAGCCGGTTCCGATAATGCTGATTTTCAATTTGTTTCTCCGAAGGTTGTAATCTCTTGCTGGATCGCCCGCAAAGCCTGCAGGGGATCCGCTGCCTGGGTGATGGGACGCCCGATCACCAGATAATTTGCGCCTGCGCGCAACGCGTCGGCCGGGGTCATGATGCGGTTCTGGTCGTCCTTGGTGGCGCTGGCCGGCCGGATGCCGGGCGTCACCAGACAAAAGTCCGCTCCCTGTTCCTGGCGCAACATGCCCGCTTCCTGAGCCGAGCAGACCACACCGTCCAGTCCGCAATTGCGCGCCAGTCGGGCCAGGCGCCGCACCAGTTGATGCGGCGCTTCGGTGATCCCGAGGTCTGCCAGATCATTCGCTCCCATGCTGGTGAGCACGGTCACGGCGATCAATTTCGGCCGCTGCGGGACGCCTTCCAGCGCCTCGCGGGCGGCGGTCATCATAGCACGCCCCCCCATGGCATGAACATTGACCATCCATATGCCCAGACTGGCCGCAACCTTGCAGGCCTGGGCCACGGTATGGGGGATGTCGTGGAATTTGAGATCGAGAAAGACGTCATATCCCTTTACGACCAGGCTCTCCACCCAGGCAGGGCCTGATGCGGTAAACAATTCCTTGCCGACTTTCAGCCGGCACAGTTGCGGGTCGAGTTGTTCCACCAGCGCCGATGCGGCGCTCGCAGTGGGGTAATCCAGTGCCACGATGATTTTGGGGTCGGTTTTGCTGGTGTGAGTCATGTATTTTCCATATCTTCGGTGCGCTTGGGGGGGAAGCTCTCCCATCCGCCGCAGGCCGGGCAGTGCCAATGGAACAGGCGGGCCTTGAAGCCGCATGTTCCGCATCGGTAGAGGGCGAGACGCAGGCTGTGCTGGTGAATAAGGTTCTTCACCAGGCCGATATCCTGCCTGCGTTCAGCCGGGGCATCCAGCAGGGCAGCCTCCAGCAGCTTGTCCAAGCCGAGCAGACTGGGATTGCGACGCAATTCATCGCGCACCAGTTCATAGGCGGCACGCGCACCTTCCTGTTCGAGCGCGGCCTGGAATGCGGTATTGAGCAAATCGATGGAGGGACTTTGTGCCAGGTAGCTGCGCAGCAGAGCGAGGCCTTCGGCCTTTTTGTCCAGTGCGCTGAAGCTCGCCAGCAAACGCTCCGATGCCAGGGGCAGGTAGGTCGGGTTCTGGGTTTCAATGATGCGCCAGAAACGGATCGCTTCCTCGTGGCGGTTGGCTTGCGCTTCCATATCCCCCAGCATCAGGTTGGCGCGGGCACAGGCACGGGAGGTCTGCAGCGCCTGTTCCAGATGCGCACGCGCGACATCAAGATCGGAACGGGCGATTTCACTTGCCGCCATCTCGCAGTAAAACTGGGCGATTTCACGCTGAAAGGAGGTGGGGGAGGAGGCGCTTAATTGTTTCGCGATGACGATGGCGTTGTCCCATTCCCGCTCCTGCTCGTAAATTTCCAGCAGAAATTTGCGTGCAGGTTCCGCGTAGGCGCTTTCGCGCAGGTCGGTGAAAACCTGTTCCGCGCGGTCCAGCAGTCCGGCTTTGAGGTAGTCCTGTCCCAGCTCGAAGGTGGCGGCCAGTTTCCTCTCCGCTCCCAGATCGGTGCGTTCGACCAGGGTCTGGTGCATGCGGATGGCGCGCTCAACTTCGCCGCGGCGGCGGAACAGGTTGCCTAGTGCAAAATGCAGCTCCACTGTCTCCGGGTCGGCGCGAACGACTTCGATAAACGATTCGATCGCCTTGTCCTGCTGTTCGTTGAGGAGAAAATTCAGTCCCCTGAAATAGGATGCGGGGAGGCTGCGCGACTCCGACACCAGGTGCCTGATGTCGATGCGGGCGGCAAGCCAGCCCAGGCTGAAAAACAGCGGCAACGCCAGGAGCCACCAGTATTCAAATTCCATTTGTACCTGCTGTTTGCGGCATGTCGGTATCCGCAATCTCGACGTTGTTTGGGGATGCATGGAGATGGCGCTGCAATTCGCGCCGTAATTTGACAAGTTCGCGCCGCTGTCTGAAAACATAGCCAAGGGATACGGCGATGCCCACAACGGTGCCGGTGCAGAATACCGCCAGTACCACAAGTGCCAGCGGCGCTTGCCATTGGTAGCCCAGGTAATAATGCAGGGTCACGCTGTCACTGTTCTTGATGGCGAAACCCAGTGCCAGCAGAAACAGGGTTGTGCCGAGTATCCAGGACAAATAGCGCATGTGTTCAGTATAAAAAAAGCGGCACGATCTTACGACGATGCCGCTGTATTAAGTTTTCAACGCGGAGCCGGGCTGTTATTCCGGATAGTCCACCCGTTCCCGCAATTCCTTGCCCGCCTTGAAATGGGGGACGAACTTTTCAGGAACGCTGACTTTTCCGCCGGTTTTTGGGTTGCGTCCCACGCGCGGGGGGCGGTAGTTCAGGCTGAAACTGCCGAAGCCGCGAATCTCGATGCGCTCGCCCTGGGCCAAGCTTTCCGCCATGGCTTCCAGAATCGTCTTGACCGCGAGCTCCGCATCCTTTGCCACCAGCTGGGGATAGCGTGCTGCCAACTTGTTGATCAGTTCTGACTTGGTCATGAGTATTCCCTGCTTGAGTCGGCCAGCCGGGGTGTGTTCCGGCTGGCCAGAACTCGAACGTTACTGGCCGCTGTTCTTGTTATCCAGCTTCGCTTTCAGCAGGGCGCCCAGATTGGTCGTGCCGGCGCTGGCAGCGCTTTGCTCGCTGGCCATCTTGTGCATCGCGTCGGTCTCGTCCGCCATGTCCTTGGCCTTGATGGAGAGGCTGATGTTGCGGTTCTTGCGATCCACGCTGATGATCTTGGTCTCGACTTCGTCGCCTTCCTTGAGGTGGCTGCGAATGTCTTCAACGCGGTCGCGGGCTACTTCGGATGCGCGCAGGTAGCCTTCCACTTCGCCGTCCAGGGAGATGGTGGCGCCTTTGGCGTCAATCGACTTGACCGTGCCCTTGACGATGTCGTTCTTGTCGTGGGTGGCAATGTAGTTGGAGAAGGGGTCGCCATCCATCTGCTTGATGCCCAGGGAAATGCGCTCTTTCTCTGCGTCGATGGCCAGTACCACGGCTTCCACTTCGTCGCCCTTCTTGTAGTTGCGGACGGCTTCTTCGCCGGGCATGTTCCAGGACAGGTCAGACAGGTGAACCAGACCGTCGATGGCACCGGACAGGCCGATGAAGATACCGAAGTCGGTAATCGACTTGATCTGGCCGTGGACTTTGTCGCCCTTCTTGTGGCCAGCGGCGAATTCATCCCAAGGATTGGGCTTGCACTGTTTCATGCCCAGGGAAATGCGGCGGCGTTCTTCGTCGATCTCCAGAATCATGACTTCGACTTCGTCGCCCAGGCTGACAACCTTGGCGGGGTGAACGTTCTTGTTGGTCCAGTCCATTTCGGACACGTGCACCAAGCCTTCGATGCCCTGCTCGATTTCCACGAACGCACCGTAGTCGGTGAGGTTGGTGACCTTGCCGAACAGGCGGGTGGTGGAAGGGTAGCGGCGGGACAGGTTGACCCACGGATCGTCGCCCAGTTGCTTGATCCCCAGGGAAACGCGGTTCTTTTCCTGGTCGAATTTAAGGATCTTGGCTTCGACTTCGTCACCAACGGTCAGCACTTCGGAGGGGTGTTTGACACGGCGCCAGGCCAGGTCGGTGATGTGCAGCAAACCGTCGATGCCACCCAGGTCCACGAACGCGCCGTAGTCGGTGATGTTCTTGACGATACCCTTGACCACTGCGCCTTCTCTCAGGGTTTCCATCAGGGCCTGACGCTCGGCGCCCTGGCTCGCTTCCAGCACGGCGCGGCGGGAAACCACCACGTTGTTGCGCTTGCGGTCGAGCTTGATGACCTTGAATTCCATCTGCTTGCCCTGGTACGGGGTGGTGTCCTTGACCGGACGGATGTCCACCAGCGAACCGGGCAGGAAGGCGCGGATGCCGTTCACGGTGACGGTCAGGCCGCCCTTGACCGAACCGCTGATCACGCCGGAAACCAGCGTGCCTTCTTCCATTGCCTTGTCTAGCTCGTTCCAGGCCGCCATGCGCTTGGCTTTTTCGCGCGACAGTTTGGTCGAGCCGTAGCCGTCTTCCATGGCTTCGATGCAAACGCTGACGAAATCGCCAGGTTGAACTTCGATTTCACCCAGGTCGTTCTTGAATTCGTTGGCGTCAATCACGCTTTCGGACTTGAGACCGGCATTGACGATCACCACGTCGTTGTCCACAGACACGACTTCGGCGGTAATCAGTTCGCCCGTGCGCATTTCCTGGCGGAGCAGGCTTTCTTCAAACAGGGCGGCAAAACTTTCGGAGGAGGCAGGAGCAGCAGTAGTCATAAAAAATAAAATCCACTAACCCGTAATGAGCCACGGGGCAAGTTGTTAAATGTCAGAACCTTCAGGTGTCCGGGTAAATGATAAACGGCGCGCTCGAACTGGGTTATGTCCAGTAAAACGCGCCGTCGCAGAATTCCGGAAAACCTAAATTCTTGACGCCTGGCGGACGCCATCCCGGTATCGATCCAGCACCTCGGTCACCGCTGCGGCGATGGTGAGGGTGTCGGTGTCAAGCAGGCTTGCATCCACGCATTGTTGCAGGGGCGCAACACTACGAGCGCTATCGCGCGCATCGCGTTGCTGGAGATCCTGCAAAATCCGCGAAAGATTAGCATGCATTCCTTTTTCCATCAACTGTTTATAGCGCCGTTCGGCCCGTACCTCGGCGCTGGCGGTGAGGAATATTTTGAGTGCCGCATCCGGGAAAACCACCGAACCCATGTCGCGCCCGTCGGCCACCAATCCGGGCGCGCGGCGGAAGCTGCGCTGGAATTCAAGCAAGGCCTGGCGCAGCAAAGGTAGGGCGGCGATTCTGGATGCAGCGTTGCCGGATTCCTCCGAGCGCACCAGGTCTCCGACTTTTTCACCGGCGAGGAAAATTTCTCCATTGTCGAAGCGCACGTCCAGCCCAGACGCTTGTTTTGCTAACGCCTTTTCATCGTCCAGCAGAATGCCGGCGCGCAACGCCGCCAGGGCGGCAACGCGGTAAATCGCGCCGCTATCGAGATAATGGAAGCCGAGTTCCTTCGCCACCAGCGCGGCGACGGTGCCCTTGCCGGAAGCGGAGGGGCCGTCGATGGCGATAACGGGAATAAGCGTTTTACTCATGGCGCGAAATACCAGCCAGAACGTTGAAATATTCAGGGAAAGTCTTGCCCACGCATTTCGGGTCGTTGATGCGCACCGGCACACCACCCAAAGCTAGCAGGCCAAAGCACATCGCCATGCGGTGGTCGTCGTAGGTGTCTATCACGGCATTGGGCGAGAGGGCGGCTGGGGGCGTGACGCGAATGAAATCAGCGCCCTCCTCCACGCTTGCTCCGACCTTGCGCAGTTCGTTGGCCATGGCGGCGATGCGGTCGGTTTCCTTGACGCGCCAGCTGGCGATGTTGCG
>JASJPB010000067.1:0-36184 GCA_031426915.1 Sulfuricellaceae bacterium
GCGGGGTGCCGGCGGCGCCCATGTTGACGATGTCGACGGAGCCGTCGGCCTTCTTCACCAGCCAGGTCCAGCCGGAGCCGAAGTTACCCACGGCGGAGGTCTGGAAGGCTTTCTTGAATTCGTCCACGGAACCCCACTTGGCCTTGATGGCGTCGGCCAGCGCACCGCTCGGCTCGCCGCCGCCGTTGGGCTTCATGCAGTTCCAGAAGAAGCTGTGGTTCCACACCTGTGCCGAGTTGTTGTAGATGCCGCCGGCCGGGGCCTTCTTGATGATGGCTTCCAGATCCAGGTTTTCGAACTCGGTGCCCTTGATCAGGTTGTTCAGGTTGGTGACGTAGGCCTGATGGTGTTTGGCATAGTGGTATTCGAAGGTTTCCTTGGACATGTGCGGTTGCAATGCATCCATGGCGTAGGGCAGGGCGGGCAGTTGGTGTTCCATGTGCGACTCCTTGAAGGGGTTGTAATTGATGCTGGCGGGTATCTGACTTGGCATTATATGGGGGTGACGCGACTTAGAACAAGTCTACATACAATCGAATCATTCGGCAATAGCCGAGTAAATCGATCGTCTATTAGGCTGCGGCCAGGCCGCCAGCTTCTACCGCGGCAATGGCCTTGGCCTGGTTCATGTCCTGGGCGTAGCCGGTGCCATACAGGCAGCACGCCAGCTGGTTGACAAGTGGCAAGGGGAGGGGGATCTGGCCGGCTATTGCCTGTTTGATCCAGGCGGCGCTGGCGCTGGCGCTGGATGCCTTGGGCAGGCTCGGCATGGAGCGGATGGGGCCGCATTCCGCCTCGAAAAGCAATTCGATTGCGCCTTGGGAAATGTATTCCAGTTGCGGGCGTTGCAAGGGGTTGGCAAAAGGCTCGCCTTCGCAGCTTTGCAATAGCAGGGAATGGATTTCAGTGGTACGCAGGAATCCCCTCAGCCTTTCCAGGTACTCCGGTTGGCTGGCGCTGACCAGGTGCAATCCGTCGCCACCGAAGGGTTCCAGCAGCTTGACCATGAGGTCGGCGCTGTTGCGGACACCCAGGCGCCCGCGCAGGCTGAGCAGGGACGACAGTCCGGGGCAATGCACGGCAGTCGGCACAAAGGCCAGTCCTTCCTGCTCCAGTGCCTGTTGCGCCTGGGACAGGCTGGCGCAGGGCAGGATGCCGAGTTCGCGCAGGATGTAGGCGGTGGCGATGCCGTCATGACTTTCCAGCGTGCCATGAATCAATACCGGGATGCCAAAGCGCTGTAACAGCAATGCCAGCAGTGCCAGCAGATTGGCAACTATTCGCCCGCCGCCATAGGCCGGTATCACGACGGGCGTGGTCCCCTTGACGGGTAACTTGAGGCGGTAAAACCGCTCCGCGATGGCTCGCTGAAAGCCCATTATTTCATCCAGGCTTTCTCCCTTTACACGCAGGGCATAGAGCAACGCCCCCAGCTCGAGGTCGGGAATGCCCCCGTCGAGCATGGCTGCGAACAGGTCATGGGCTTCGTCCTCGGAAAGGCCTGGCCGACCGCGCCCCAGGTCCCTGATTAATGCTGCGGTACTCATTTCAATTTTCCATGCACCATGTCAATCCGATTAAAGTTTCAGGATTTAAGAGCAATCTGTATGCCAGGAAAATTATGCACTGGAATCATATGAATACGTTTTTTGTCGGGTCGCTTGCGGGGGAATGTGCCTGATGCTGGTGCAGCAAGCACCGGCCTGGCTTCACCCTGGTGCGGGCAAAAAGAATCCCCGTCATGGCGGGGATAGGGAAAAGCTGCTGCGAGCGCTTCCGGGTTAACGTCGCGGCCCGGGTCCCATGCCGCCACCCATTCCTGGCCCCATTCCGCCACCCATGCCGCCAGCGGGTGGAGCGTCAGGCAAGGTAACGCCTTTTTCCTTGGCCCGAACCTGCATTTTGGCATGGTGTTCGGCGCGGATGGCTTCACGCTCCTGCGCGGTTTTGGCCGCACGCATCTTGTTGCGGAACTCGGTCCGTTCCTCGGCCGTCATCAGCTGGCTGCCATAGACCTGGTCGGAACTGCTGGCCTGCTTCTGGTCGGCTTGCGGATCTGCCGCCCAAGCAACGGTTGCGGTGCAAGAAATCACCGCGACAGCGGCAGAAATTAAAGTACGTTTCAACATGGGTTACCTCCATTAATTTAGAATTAACACCGAACAACTCATTGCTGTGACTATCAATAGTGCAGATTAGTTCTGAAAGCCTGTCCGCGCAAGGGGCTTCTCCCCGCTTCCTGTGCGATGTCATGCTGGCGCGCCTGGCCCGTTATTTGCGCGCGGCGGGATACGACACGGCGCAAGCCGCCGACGGGATGGCGGACCGGGATATTTTGCTCCAGGCCATAGCAGAGGGGCGTTGGCTGTTGACGCTGGACCGCAAGATCATCGAGCACAAGGCGGCGCGGGGCCGGGTGGTAACGCTGTGTCATGGTTCGCTGGACGATCAGGTCGGGATGCTGTCGCGCTATTTCCCCATGGACTGGACCGGCCACGCGTTCACCCGCTGCCTGCTCGACAACGCCTTGCTGCGCCCGGTGACGGAGGCGGAACTCGCGGCTGTTCCCGCTGATGTGCGGCGCCCCGGCGAAACCTTGTCGGCATGTCCATGCTGCAGCCGGGTATATTGGCCGGGCTCCCACTACCGTCGCATGATGGGGCATTTGCAGCGCTGGCAGGAATCGGCAGGGCTATAGCTTTTCCGCCGCGGACGGGGCCCGACAGGCGGCCAGGCGCAGGCAATATACGGCGTCCTCCTCGCCGTGCGGCCCGGGCGCGCCCTTCCAGCCGTTGCCGAGGCGTTCATAGGCAATCAGGACCTCCTGGGGGGCGATGCGCCGCATCGAGGTATAGCAGGTGCTGGTGGCGGGGTTTTCGTCTCCACCGGGCGGGAAAACCGGAAAGCGATCCTGATCTTCGCAGGCCCGGTTGTGATGGGCGGCCAGGTCGAAGCGTTTCCAGCTGCGGCCCATGCCGTCGCTGCAGGTCCAGAGATAAATACCCGGACGTCCCCCGCTGAGGAGAATCGTGCCGTCTTCCAGGCGCACCAGTTGGGGTTTGACCGAGCCCTTGCCCTTCATCGGTCGCAGCCTGGTCCAGGTTCTTCCCTCGTCGCGGCTGATGCTGCGCCCGAAGGCAATCCCCGCGCCGCTGTCCACCCGGTAGACGCACAGCAGGCTGTCGTCGTCGAGGCGCACGGTGGCGGCTTCGCTCGGCCCTTCCCGTGCTGCGCGCATGTCCCGGCCGTTCGCCACGGTGGCGCGGTAGCGCCAGCTCAGGCCGCCGTCCTCGCTGATGACAGCGAACAGGCTGTATTTGCGGTCGCCTTCCAGTTTTCCATAGAGGGTGGTGAACAGGGATCCATCAGCCAGCGGCTGTACGTCGTCGCCGCTGGCCAGCAGAAAGGCCTTGCCATCGACATAGTCGGCGATGGCGCGGGGGAATCCCCCTATCGCGATATCGCGTTCCACCCAGGACGGCTTGCCCCCTTCTTCCCGGCGCAGGATCAGGGCGCGACTGACGGCATTGCGGCGATCATGATGCGGCCAGTATTCGTAGGGCAGCACCAGCAGATCACCATCCAGGCGGCAGGAGGCCGACCCGTATGGCACCTCACCCAGATCTTTCCAGCTCTCGGCATCGGTGCTGAATAGCAGGCGGGAGGACCAGCGCCCCTCACCCACATCGGGCACGGTCGGAATGAGGCACACCAGTGAGTGCGGCGCCAGGACGTGGATGGCGGGGAACCAGAAATGGCCGCTGTTGTGGCCAATACAGCGGGGCGGAAAGGGTTTCAGCATTTCATGGATTCAACGCAGGTTTTTTTTGGCGATATATTCGATGTTGCGCGCCAGAGGGGCATTGCGGGCATCGATTTCAGGGTGTTGTCGCAGCAGGTCAACCACTTCCTGAAAGCCGAATGCGCGCTCCGGAACGTAGAGGCGCTCGAACACCGCGCAGATGGTGTCGAAGTCGGCGCGGTAATCCACCGTCACGTAGACGTCCGAGCAATCCTCGTCGTGGCGCAGGGCGCCGATGCGAAATTCCGCGCCATGATCGCGCAGGAAGTCTTCCGGAAATTCGCGGTAGAAAGGGTCGTCCGTGGCGCGCATGCGCGCCAGCACCGGGGTGCGGAATACCTGGATGTCGAGGCCGTAGGGGTAAGTGCGCAGGAAGCCGTCGGCGGAGTCGCCCAATCCGGCCATGGAGTTGCTCACGTAATCGAGCTTTTCCTGTTCCAGCATCGCCACGGCCCGGTCGATGACGGCCGGATCGACGCAGGGGCAATCGCCCCATACCCTTACCAGGACATCCGCGCCGGCATCGTCAGCGGCACGATGGAGGCGCTCCACGATGTCGTCCACCGGGCCGCGCGAGGCCCGGATGCCCATCCCCCGGGCGGCACTGACCAGTTCGTCGTCTTCCGCGGCTTCCGTGGTGGCGAGGACGATCTCGTCCACGTTTGCGGCAAAGCGCACGCGCTCCACGATGCGTTCCAGCATGGGTCGGCCCAGGATGGGCAGGAGCGCCTTTCTGGGCAATCTGCTGGAACCCAGGCGCGCCTGTATGGCGGCAACAACCTTGGCGGACATCGTGACCATTCCTCGTTAATTTCGACGCGGCCATTATTGGGAAGAAACTGCCGCGAGGCAAGCGTTGGCCGTTGCCCCGAGTCGCTACAGGCGCTGTGCCAGGGCGTTTTTTTCCGCCGTGGCCGGCCCGGTGAGTGCGAAACCGCACAGGCTTCCCGCGTTGTCGTGAAACAGGGCGCGCACCCCGCTGTCCGGCTGCTCCACCGTCCACTCGCCTGCCATGCCTGGCGGCGGCGGGCAGACCACTAGCGGGCAGGCGGGAGTTTTGACCACTACCGGCATGACCGGGTAGGAGAGTTCCGCCGCCGTACCTGCCAGCACCTTGGCCAGGGTGCGCGCCTGCTGCATCAGCGGCATCACGAATGGCAAAACCTTGCCCTGCGCTTCGGCGCAGTCGCCGATGGCATAAACCCCCTCGGCGCTGGTCTTGAGCTGGTTGTCCACCACGATGCCGCGATTGACATTAATCCCCGCAGCATTGGCCAGGGCGGTGCGGGCGCGCAGGCCGATGGCGGACAGCACCAGGTCCGTTTCCACGCTGGAGCCGTCGGAGAGCGTGAGGCGCAAGCCCTGATCCGTGCGCTCGACAGTTTCTGCCTTAACGCTCCAGTGCCATTTAACGCCCAGTCTTTCCAGGGCTTCCTCAAGCGGCGCGCTGGCTTCTGCCGGCAGCAGGCTGCTCAAGGGGCGGCTACCGGGGTCGATGATGTCCACTTCATAACCGCCGACAAGCAAGTCGTTGGCAAACTCGCAGCCGATCAGGCCGGCGCCCAGAATGGCCACGCGCCGTTTTCCCTCCAGAGACTGGCGGAAGCGGGCGTAATCGTCCAGATCGTTCACCGACATCACCGCATCCGCAGCGTCGCCTTGCAGCGGTAGGCGGATGGGGTCGGCGCCCAGCGCCAGCACCAGCCGCGAATAGGCGATTTCCTCACCGTTGACGGTGATGCTGTGGCGCGCGGGATCGATGGCGCTGACGCTGGCGCGGGCGGTGATCTCGGCATCCAGTTCCTGCGCCATTTGCGCGGCGCTTTTGGTCGCCAGTTGCTGCGCTGTCTTTTTTCCGCTCAGGGCATTGGAGAGCATGGGCTTGGAGTAGAAGCAGCCTTCGTCGGCGGTGAGGATGCGCAAAGGGGTCGCGGCGTCGAGTTTGCGCCATTCCCGCGCCAGCGTGAAAGCAGCCAGGCCGCTACCGATGATGATCAATGGATGCATCTTGATTCTCCGTGCGGGGGTGCAGGGCGCGCGAGGCGCCCTGCACCAGTCAGTTGTTCAAATTTCTACCATTTCAAAGTCGGACTTGCCCACGCCGCAATCCGGGCAGGCCCAGCTATCGGGCACGTCCGCCCAGCGCGTGCCGGGCGCGATACCTTCTTCCGGCGAGCCGGCCGCTTCGTCGTAAATCCATCCACATACCACGCATTGAAACTTTTTCATTTTCAGCTCCTTAAACTATTCAGGTAATTTGTGCCGCACATCCGATCAGGGCAGATGAGGCTGGCGGTGTGTTTTGCAAGTCCGGTCTCAGCCCTTGATGCGGGCCAGCGTTTCACGGTAGTGGTTGGCGTGCTTCTCTTCCACCCGTGCCAGCGCGGCGAAGCGTTTGGCGGCTTTTTCCAGCGTGGCGATGAAGCGTTCCGCGTGCTCCTTCGATTCGACGATCTGTTCGTCGATTTCCGCCACTGCGGCGTGATTCTTCTCTTCCACCGCGGCGTGGCGGAACGAGGGGTACATCTCGGTGTATTCGTGGGTTTCCCCGGCGATGGCCATTTCCAGGCAGCGTGCGGGCGTCATCTCGTCCTTCGGGAAAAGCAGGTCGAGGTGGCCGAAGGCATGCTGCACTTCCTGCGCGGCGGTTTCCTCGAATACTTTTGCGCTGGCCTCGTCGCCCTGGGCGCGGCACATTCTGGCGAAGTACATGTACTTGATATGGGCCATGGATTCGCCGGCGAAAGCGGCTTCGATGTTCTTGATGGTGACGGATTCTTTCATTTCGATCTCCTTGTTTGTGCGGTGGTTCAGTCCACGCTTCACATCTTAGGGAGAGCGGTTCAATCAATCCAATTGATTGTTGGTATGCAGTCGATAGTCAGGGGCTATTACGTCAGTTTTCTTCCGCCGGCAGATCCAGCTTCGCGATGCATCCGAGTTCAGCCGCCATCACTGCCTGGCGCACCGCCTCAATAGCCTGCGGGCGCGGGAAACTCCGGCGCCAGGCCAGGGCGACGCGGCGGCCGGGCACCGGCTCGGCAAAGGGACGGAAGGCCAGCAGCCGGCTCTCCTGCTGCGCCGGACCTGCCGCAGTGCAAGGCAGCACCGTGATGCCGGCACCGCTCGCCACCATGAGGCGGATGGTCTCCAGCGAACTGCCCTCGAAGGTCTTCTGCATGCTGCCCGGTGCCGCAGCAAAGCGGTTGAGCGCGGGGCAGACTTGCAGCACCTGGTCGCGGAAACAGTGGCCGGAACCCAGCAGCAGCAGGTTTTCATCCGCCAGTTCCGCGCCGGGAATGGCCTCCCGTCCGCTCCAGGAATGCCCGGCGGGCAGCGTCACCATGAAGGGCTCGTCGTAAAGCGCCTGGGTGACGATGCCGGGTTCGGCGAAGGGCAGGGCGATGACGATCACGTCCAGCTCGCCTTGCTTGAGGCGTTCGCTGAGACGGGCGGTGAAGTTCTCGTCGATGTGCAGCGGCATCTCCGGCGCCAGTCGGTGCAGCGCCGGAATCAGTTGCGGCAGCAGATAGGGCGCGATGGTGTAGATGGCGCCCAGACGTAGCGGGCCGCTCAACTGGTCGCGACCCTGTTGGGCGATGGACTTGATGGCGGCGGTTTCCTCCAGCACCCGCTGCGCCTGCTCGACAATGCGCGCTCCCAGCGGTGTTGCCGCGACCTCGCCGCTACCGCGCTCGAACAGCGCCACGCCCAGCTCCTCCTCCAGCTTACGGATCGCCACGCTCAAGGTGGGTTGGCTGACGAAACACGCCTCGGCGGCGCGGCCGAAATGGCGGGTGCGGGCGAGGGCGACGATGTAGCGGAGTTCGGTTAGGGTCATGGGTGGGCAGCGAGGGGTGAAAATTTGGATGATTACAGATTGTTCATCGGAATGCCAATTGGGATGCGCTTAGCGCATGATTGTTTGGGTGTCGGGGGCTGCCCGACGGCAGGTTACTTTCTTTTGCTTCGCCAAAAGAAGAGTAACCAAAGAAAAGGCGACCCCGCTGCGCCGCCCTACGGGTTCCTTCGGGTTGACAGGCAAATTGGGCGTCTGCGCAACTCGCCCTAACAGCCCGCACAAAACGCGGGCTGTGGCGGAGCTCAAACAAGGCGCAGCCGACGGCCCCCAATCTGCCTGCCAACCCGAAGCGGCGCAGAAGGGGAAGCTGGTGGTGGTTTGACCAGCGTTGTTTCATGCTATGAAACGCCTTTGCTCGAACGAAGACCAACGGGTTGCCCCACGACAAAATCCCCTTGATCCACCGCCGAGCAGCACAGGCAAGCCGGGGGCAGTCGGCGAGCACTGTCTGAGCGCGCAGCGCGAGTTGCGCAGCCGCCCGGCTTGACGAGCAGCGCAGGGAACCCCGACAGGGGCGGTGGATGGGGTGCTCTTTTGTTTGGGTACTTTATTTTGGGCAAGCAAAATAAAGTATCCAGCCGCCGGGCTGCCCCGGCAATCAAATATACCGCGAAGCGAACAAAACCATACAGCGTAGCGCTATGTAGCCGACTCATGCGCGCATGCGCAATAAGCTTCTTATTGCCGCAACTTGCGCTTTGCTTTGATTGTTGCGATGCCGGCAACTACCACGAAAAACATGAATGCACCAAGAAAAAGCTCCGCTTGAAAGTTAGCGTAATGCAGCCCAAAGTAACCAGAAAGATACCAAGGGGATAGGAATCCAAACCCTTCAACTCCGTCTATGGAAATTGGCGCAAACAGAAGCACTTGAGATGCTGTAATTGTTAGCCAAAGTGTGTGCCACGGAAGTCTAACGAGCTTCTCTGAAAGCTTAATAGCCACGATGATGGATCCGAGAACTGCCCAAATCGGGAAGGACATCAGGAGAAAAAGCACAACTGCGGTCATGGCCTAACTCAAAGTTGACTCCGAAAAAATATCTACGATTTTATCGGGTTGGTTTATAAACATGGCGGCCACTCTAAACCTGATTCATAATCAAGGCAATGTCATTTTATTGGGGTGTTAACCGCCTTTTTAGCCCCGCGCCATGCCTACTCGCAAAAGCCCGCCAAAATAATCAATCAGGGACGGACTCCGGTTGAATATGGCGAAATCGGGCTGCACCCCATACCCTTCGAATTTCCCCCGTTTTTTGCGCCAACGTAATTTTTCCCGTACAATCCGCGCGAGCGATGCTGCCTCATCCGGTTATGCGCCATCGCCATTCTGCTTTTCACTTCCGAATTGCTTGATCGAATCAATATCCGCCTGGACTGGTTCCTGGGACACACATCCCATGGCAGGCTGATCCAGGAGTATTAAAAAAGTATGTCATTCGAAGACTTGGGGCTCTGTCCCGAAATTCTGCGCGCCGTCGCCGAGACGGGCTACACCGAACCCACTCCGATCCAGGCCCAGGCCATTCCCGTGATATTGCAGGGAAGGGATATCATGGCCGGCGCGCAAACCGGTACCGGCAAGACCGCCGGCTTCACGCTACCGCTGCTGCACCGTCTGGCGGCTCATGCCAGCACCAGCACTTCGCCCGCCAAGCACCCCATTCGCGCCCTGATCCTGACGCCCACGCGCGAGCTCGCGGCCCAGGTGGAGCAAAGCGTGCACACCTACGGCAAGTATCTGCCTCTGAAGGCGACCGTGATCTACGGCGGGGTCAACATGAATCCGCAGATCGAGGCCTTGCGCACCGGGGTGGATATCGTGGTGGCGACGCCCGGCCGCCTGCTGGATCACGTGCAGCAAAAAAGCATCAATCTCTCCAAGGTGGAATTTTTGGTACTGGATGAAGCCGACCGCATGCTGGACATGGGCTTTCTTCCCGACCTCAAGCGCATCATGAACCTTCTGCCGGTACAGCGGCAGAGTCTGCTGTTTTCCGCGACCTTCGTCGATGAAATCAAGCGCCTGGCGGATTCCCTGTTGCGCGACCCGGCGCTGATCGAAACCGAGCGCCGCAATACCGCCGCCGAAACCGTTACCCAGGTGGCGCATCCGGTGGATCAGGCACGCAAGCGCGAATTGCTGGCCCACCTGATCAAATCCCAAGATCTGCGCCAGGTGCTGGTGTTCGCCCGCACCAAGCACGGTGCTGATCGCCTCGCCCACCAGCTTGACCGGGACGGCATCCGCGCGGACGCGATTCATGGCGACAAGAGCCAGCCGCAGCGCACCAAGGCGCTGGCCGATTTCAAGGAAGGCCTGGTACGGGTGCTGGTGGCGACCGACGTCGCGGCGCGTGGCATCGACATCGACCAACTGCCCTACGTATTCAATTTCGAGCTGCCCCATACGCCGGAAGACTATATTCACCGCATCGGCCGCACCGGGCGCGCGGGCAGCCAGGGCGATGCGATATCCCTGGTGAGCAGCGACGAAATGAGGCTGCTGGGCGATATCGAGCGTCTCATCAAGCGCGAGATTCCCAAGCTGGTCATCGCCGGCTTCGAGCCGGGGACGGCGCCCAGGTCGGAAGAACCTTCCAGGGAACGCGGCGGACGCAGGCCGGAACGCGAACGCGCGCCCCAGCGCCGGCCCGAACTGCCGCCTGCTGCCGAGCAGCATGCGCAGCGCGCGCCCAGCGAAGGCGTGCCCAAGCCCGCCGCCAACAATCATCACCTCAAACAGCCCATGGGCCACGCCGCTTCGCACGGCAAACGCCCGCAGCGGCAGGTTGCGGCGCTGTTGGGTGGCTTGCGGCAAAAAGGGGAATAGAATTCTGAAAAACTGCGCTCAGGCGCAGCCAGAAATCAGGCAACGCACTCGATAGAGTGTTCGTGGACGATAAGCAGCTTGTGCGATTCAATCAATTCGCAGATGAGCGGCCACACTCTCTGTATGAAGGCGTGAAAATCTTTCATTTTCATGTTACCAACGCGCAAATGCACCAGGCGTGGGGGCGGCTCCGACAGCATGATCCAGTCAGAAAAATCCGCATCCTTGCTGACAATCACCAGATCATGCTCACGGGCATAGCGCCAGATTTCGCTGTCTGACCATGCGTCGTTAAGATCAAAAACTGCTGATAGTCCGGCCCGCGCCAAATCGCAAAGCGATATGGCAGATTGGCATCAATCAGGAACCTCGGCATTTCACGCCACCTGAGCCAATTCGTATCGATTGTCCATCAATTGTGCGGCAAAACGCAGGCAGGCCTTGATGTCGTCCGGCTCCAGGCTCGGATATTGCTCCAGTATTTCCTGCTCACTGTCTCCTGCGCTCAGAAAGCCCAAAATGGTCTGAACCGCTATGCGCTTGCCGCGGACTGTTGGCTTGCCATTGCAGATGGCCGGATCAATGGTGATGCGGCCATCGAAAAAACTTAGTATTTCGCTTGTCATGTTGAAACTCCTTATTCATCAGGCATAAACGTTTCCATTACCGGGATAAATTATCGTTACACGCGATTATCATATCCGGCAATCCATGTGAGGACTCAACTTCCTCAGTACCGGGCCGGAGAACTAAAGCGTGTAGCACACCAGTTTGTTTCCAATATTTTCCCCGCCATTATCTCCCGACACTCAAGCATTTGCGGCCGATAGCCTGTTTACAGGTTGCGGCGCTGCTGGGGGTTGCGCAAGCCGGATTGAACGGGTCAGCCCAGAAACGCTTCTTTTGAGGCCAGGTACTCGATTTCCTCCCGGCTGCTTGCGCGGCCGAGGATGGCGTTGCGATGGGGAAAGCGGCCGAATTTTCGCACCAGTTCGCGGTGGTGCCCGGCGAAGCGCAGGTTTGCCTCCAGCCCGGCCTGTTCGAATAATTTGACGGAAAGATCCTGGTCCGCGAGCGACTCGCTGTGCATCAGCGGCATATACAGGAATGCCAGCCGGTCGGGCGCGATGTTCCTGTCGTAACCCCGGGCGATGGCGTGTTTGCAGGTTTCCACCGCCTGCTGTTCGGTCGCGAAACTTTTCGCTTCGCCGCGAAACATGTTGAGCGGAAACTGATCCAGCACGATCACCAGCGCCAGGCACCCTTCCGGGCTGTTTTTCCAGCCATCGAGTTTTCCCTCGGCAGCAGCACACCACAGATGTTCATGCTGAGCGCGGATTTCTGCATCCAGTTCGGGTGTGGAGGAAAACCATCCCGGCCGCATTTTTTCCGAGTACCAGAACTCGAGGATGTCGTTGGGGGTGACGGGGTCTGACATGGACTATCCTTTACTAATTTTATACTTCCATCAGCACCGGGCCGGGGAACAGCAGCGCACAGCGTACTGGCTTGTTTCCAAAAATTCCCGTCATCGCCTCCCGATACTCCATCATCTGCTGCCGGTAGCCCGAGGCCAGCGCCTTCAGGTCGGTATCGGAGGACTCCGTGGTCTTGTAATCGAGCAGCCAGACTTCGTCGGCAAATTCGACCAGCCTGTCGATGCGGCGCACCCCGCCGTCCCCGGCCTGGTAGCTCAATTCGTTGTATGCGGCCAGATAACGCGCGGGATCGAAGAAGTGCCTCAATTGCGGTGCTTGCAATAATTGCAGCAGGTTTTCCCATAGAGGGGCGAATTCGTTTTCCTCCAGGCCCAGTCTGGCGTGCAGCGCCTCCCTTTGTTCTGGTAGCGGGCGCTCCAGGTTTACCCATTCCAGCAACGCATGGAGCTGGATGCCATAACGCCGCGCCGTACTGAGTCTGGAGGTTTCCCGCTTGCCGCTGGGTGGTACCGGCAGCCGCGCCTCTGGCGATGGCGGTGGAACTGCGCTGGTCGGAGCGGGAGAAGCCTGGGCCGGAGAGAGCTCGCTATCCAGCCCGGTTTCAGCAAGACTGTCGTGAATTTTCTGGTACCAGCTGTCGCCGGCCTTGCTGTTGATGCTGCCGCTCACGATCAGCGCCTGTTTGGCGCGGGTCATGGCGACGTATAGCAGGTTGAGATTCTCGCGCCGGGCCTGCGCCGCTTCCGTCTCCAGATAGTGCTCACGGGCGCGAGCCAGTTGCTCCTTGCAGCTCAGCAGGGAAAAATGGCGGGGCGCGGCCGCTTCCGGCGGCCAGTCGACCAGCACCCGGTAACCGCCCTCGTTGCGCGCCGAGGCATTGGCATCCAGCAGCCACACGATGGGCGCCTCCAGTCCCTTGGCACCATGCACGGTGAGAATCCGTACTGCATTTCCGCCGTCCGCGATCAGTCCCTCGTCCGGCGACTCCTGCCCCGGTGCGCGGCGCAGCGCCGACACCTCGTCGATAAAACGTGCCAGACTGGGGTAGCGCCCGCTATCCATGTTGAGCGCCAGTTCGATGAAGGCGTGCAGGTTGGCCTGCACCGCCTGGATCATGGCCTGCGGCACCGCCATGCGATAGCGCTCCAGCACCTCGCCTTCGAAATAGATGCGGTCGAGCAGGTCATGCACCGGCAGTCTGTCCGCGATTTCCTGCCATGCGGCGAGGCGCGCGCGAGCCGATTTCAGTGATGGGCTCAGTGATTCTTCGGGCAGTTGGCGCAGGCGCTGCCACCAGCTTAACCCCTCCCAGCCTCCCCTTATGCGAGCATCCGCTGCGCAGATTGCCTGCTTGACCCGCTTCAGGGGAGGAGTTTCCGTGCCCATTTTCCCCCCTGAAGCGGGGTAAGCAGGCAATCTGCGCAGCGGATGCTCGCACAAGGGGGGATCAAGGGGGGTTAGGGGTTGAGAGGGGTTGGGGCTGGCCAGCAACATCAGGTCCGCATCAGCGCATCCAAACAAGGGCGAACGCAACACCTGTGCCAGCTTGAGGTCGGCGAAAGGGGTGATGAGGAATTCCAGCAAGGCCACCAGGTCGCCGCATTCCAGCGTGTCGAGCAAACCGCCCTGGCGCGAGCTCAGGTAGGGAATCTGCGCCTCGCGTAGCGCCCGCTCGTAGCTGGCGAGCCAGGTGCGGCTTCTCACCAGCAGCATGATGTCGCGATATTCGGCGGGCCGGGGGCCGTATTTTTCGTCCGCAATCCGCCACTGCCCGACGATGGCGAGGGTTTTTTCCGCCAGTTGTTCCGCTTCCTGTTCGTGGCGCAGATCCTCGTCTTCCTGGCGCGGCTGTTGCAGCGGGTTGCGCAGCACCAGCCCCGGTCCTTCTTCTTCCGGGCAGGGGGAATCGTTCCTTTCCACCAGCGGCAGTATCGCGACGGCGCCCTCCAGTTCGTCCTGGTGCCATCCATGTGCGCGGAAACCGGCGAATTCCTCTTCTCCGGAAAATACCTGGTTCACCGCCGTTATCACCATCGGCGCGCTGCGGCGCGAAGTGTCCTGCTCCAGTTTCGCCGCCGCGAAATCCCGTATCAGGTTCTCCGCCGCGATCTGGAACAGACGAGGTTCGGCGCGGCGGAAGCGGTAGATCGACTGCTTTGGATCGCCCACCAGGAAGATCGTGGGGCGGCTGCCGGCCGCGCCATAGGCGGAAAGCCAGGACTGCATCACCTGCCATTGCAGCGGGTTGGTGTCCTGAAACTCGTCCAGCAGGATGTGGCGGTAGCGGCTGTCCAGCTTGTACTGCATGTACTCGGCGTAATCGCTGCGGCTCAGGAGCTGGAACACGCGCCATTCCACGTCGGCGAAATCCAGCATCTGGCGCTCGTCCTTGAGACGCTGGTAGGCTTCCAGCAGCGCCGTCCCGCAGCGCAGGCCAATGCAATTGAAGCGGTACACGGCCTGGGCGGTGAGACGGTCGCGGGCTTCATACAGCAGGCTGCAAACCATCTGGTGCAAATCGAGCAGGCGCGCCTCGCCATTCGCGCCCAGCCGCTTGGCCTGGGTCGGCGAGGCGTTGCGCACGCGCGGCGTGCCGGTCTGGGTGAAGTACACCGAGCATAGCGTTGCGAATCCCTGCTCCAGGTCGTTCAAGGCCTGTGCATCCTGCAATCGTGTCGCGAGTTTCTGGTCGGTCGCGGTGTTCTTCCCCAGCAGTTGCGCGTATTCGCAGTGCCATTCGGCCAGAACCGTATCCTGTTGCATTTCCGCCAGCACGTCCTGTTCGTGGTCGACATCCAGCTCGGTTCTCAAGCGCTCGATGGCGTATTCCAGGGGATTGTCACGGCCCGAGGTGTAAGCCCACCACTCGGCGCGCTTGGCGACAAAGCCCAGCAGCAGGGCGCGCGTATTGAACAGGCCGTGCTCGCGGAACAGCTCCCGCAGGGCTGCGGCTGCCGGATTGTCCGGCTCTGCCGCCAGTTCCTCGGCGAAATTCTGCCAGGCCTCTTCCAGCAGCGCGGCGGTCTGATCGAGCAGCGAAAAATTGCCCACCGCGCCACCCTCCAGCGGCGCCCGTTGCAGCAATTGCAGGAACCAGCCGTGAAAGGTGTTGATGGTCAGCGCCGGTTGCGCGGTCAGCACCCGCTCCAGCAAGTTGCGCGCGTCTGGCAGCAGCGCGTCGATCTGGCTTGCGGATAGTGCCCGCTGGTGCAGGAATTCGCGCACTTCGTGTTCCGGCTCCAGGGCCAGCAGGCGCAGCCATTCCAGCAGGCGCGCCTGCATTTCCTGCGCGGCCTTGCGGGTGAAGGTGATGGCGAGGATTTCGCCCGGTTCGGCGCCATCCAGCAGCAGGCGCAGAATGCGCGATACCAGCAGCCAGGTTTTGCCGCTGCCGGCGCAGGCTTCGATGACCACCGAGCGCTCGGGGTTGAGCGCGGTGTGATAGTCGAAGTCATGCATTCCAGTAATCCTTGCGGCACAGGCCGCGCATTTCGCAATATTCGCAGGTCAGGCTGGTTCCCTGGGCCGGTAACGGTGCGCCGCGATAAAGCGCCTCGAAGATGTTTACCAGACGAGTACGGTTGGCATCGGCCAGTTGCGTCAAATCCTCGGCCGCCTCGACCTGCCGCACCTCTTCCTCGTCCACCGCAACGAACACGGCCTGCTGCGGCATCTCCCCCAGCAACAGCGCGTAACAGGGCAACTGGACGTCCTCTCCCGGCGTCTCCAGCTTTCTCTTCAAACTGGCCGGGGTCTGGGTTTTGTAATCCAGCACCGCCCACTCCGCGCCTTTCCTGTCCACCCGGTCCAGCCGGCCGCGCAACACCAGTTGCCGTCCGTCCGCGAGCGGGATGGCCAGCGTCTTGTCGAGTTCGCCCTCCTGCCACTGCCAGCCTTGCTGTTCCCGTTCCAGTTGCCACAGGATATAGCCGGGGATGGAAGCTTCCCAGCGTAGCGCCCAGGCATGGCTGACGAAGCTCGCCTCGATGGCGTGGGCAAAGACCGTGTCGCTGATTTCGCGCAGGGCTTGCGCCAGCAAGGCTGGGTCATGGCCGCCCAGGCGCGGATGGGCGCGATGAAAGCGATGCAGGATGTCGTGCACGTATTCGCCGTAATCGCGCTTCTCCAGCGCTTGCGACACCTCGTCCAGCTCGTTCAGGCGTAGCGCGTGACGGGCATGGAACTGGTAAGGGCAGGCCACCAGACTGTTGTAGCCGCTGGCGGAAAGGGTGAGGGGAACCAGATGAGGTGGTAGCACCGGGGCGGGTCGCGCAACGAGGGCTGAAGGCTGAAGGCTGAAGGAAGACTGAAAGCCAATATCCGCCTTCAAGCCTTCGCCATAGGCCAACACATGGAAAATTTCCAGACGCTCGAACCACGGGCTGAGCGGGTTGGGTTCGCCGTTTTTGCGTTCCTGCCATGTCGCCCGGACTTGCGGGCAGGTGCTCAGCAGGGATATCAGATCATCGCGCTCGATTTCGCGCTCGGCGCGATGGCCGGGCAAACCGAGTTGTACCCGCACCGACTGGTTGAAAAATACGCTTTCCCGGCCGCTCCCGGGCAGGTGGGCCGCATCGGCACCGGCAATGATTACGCCGTCGAAGCGGCGCAGGCGGCAGGCGGCAAGGTGGGTGAACAGTACCGGGCTGGTGATGCTGTCGTCGCGGAAAACCGCTTCTTCCAGTTGCTGGTTCAGCCATTGGCGCCACTCGCCGTAACGGAACGGGGTGTGGTCCCGTGCCAGTTCGTGCTGCAATTGCACCAACATTTGCAGCAGCTGTTCCCCGGCCTGGTCGCGTTGCAGGCCGGGGCGGATCTGCAGCAGTTCCAGGCTGTCGAGCAGATTATTCAGCCACTCGGCGAGGGGCTGCGTTTTACGCTTTTGCAGCAATTTCTGGGCTTCACCCAGGGCGTCGAGCAACGCGACGACTTCCTCCTCATCTCCGGCCAGGGCGCGGTAACGCTTCAGGTGCGACACCACGCTGTGCTTACGGATCAGCTGTTCCAGCCGGAACACCCCGTGACGGCGGCGGGCCGGGTCCCAGGCGGTAAAAATGAAGGGTGATTTGAGCAGGTCGAGCAGGTCCTGGTAGTGGAAGCGGCTGTCCAGATTGTCCAGCCAGCGCATCACCACGGTGCTGGCGCTGGTGGTGGACAGGGTCCAGCCGGTTTCGTCCATTACCAGCACCCGGTCGCGTTCCAGCAACGCACGCGCGCGCCGCGCCACGAGCCGGTCCTGGACCACCACCGCGATGGCTGTTTTCCCCTGTGCCAGCCATTGACCGGCCTGGAAGGCGACCGCCTCGGCTTCCTGCTCCAGGCTGTGGGCGCCGTATAGACAAAGCCGGTGCTGTGCTGGGCTGCCATGGCCGGCCTGGCGCAACAGCGCGGCGCGCTGGTGCAGGTGATCGCTTGTTTCCGGGTCGGCCCAGGCCGCTTGCAGCAGGTGACTCAGGCTGCCGGGGCTGTTGTCGCCGTCGCCGCGGAACCAGTGCAGTGCGTGGGTTTGCGCATATACATCGAAAAAGCTCCGCTCCATGGGGCTGAGGTCGCTGAGTCCGATGACGTATAAGGATGGTCCAGCAGTCGCCGCCAGATGCGCCAGTTGCAACTGATAGCGCGCCGCATCGTCCAGATCGCTATCCCCACCGGCGGACATGGCATGCCACAACTCGTGCACCAGCCGTGCCTCGAATTGCAGCGGGCTGGCGCGCCGCGCCTGGTAGGCCTGTTCCAGTTGTTGCAGAAATGCCTCATGCGAAGATGGAATATTGACCAGACTCAGCGTGATTTCGTCGAACAGCCGCAGCAGTTCGGCGCTGACGTGCCATAAATCCGCGTGGCGAAACCAGTCCTTGTCGCGCAATACCCGGTAGATCATTGCCTGGCGGCGGCTGAGAGGCAGGCGCCCGATTCCCGGGTCGATCTGTTCGGCGAGGTTTCTCAGCGTTGCAAGGCGGGGCAGCAGCAGGGTGTCCACTCCGGCCGCCTGGCGCAATGCGCGGGCGAAATCTCCGGCGGCGTGAAGATTAGGCAGCAGCACCGTCACGCCGCTCAGTTTGGGCAGGCGGTCGCGTTCCAGCCTGATAATTTCACGCGCGGCGGCCGTGAGCAATTGCTCCGGGGGTAGCGCGTGAATCTCGATGCCGCTCATTTCAGAACGAGTCGCATGCCAAGCATGGCGCAGGCGGTCAATACCGCGCCCACGACGAAGTTGAGCCAGAACGGCCAGTGGCTGCGCGGCTCGAACAGAAAGGGCAGGAAAAACAGCAAGGACGGCGGAACCAGCAGGAAGATGTCGCGCGCGAAGGCGCTCACTCGCGCCGCGTCACGGGTATCCCAATACAGCCACAGCATGGCCAGCATCGAGGTCAAGGGCAAGGCGACGATGAGCGCCCCCCAGAATGGGGAGCGCTTGGCCGCCTCCGCCGCCGCGAGCAGAACCGCCACGCTGATTAAAATTTTGACTGCCAGCATCAATGCTTCCCTTACAGGATGTTTTTGGTTAGCATAGCGTTTACTTCTGTCCTTGACCACCTGACGACAAGATTCCCATTCCTACTTGCCTCATCCGAAAATTACATAAATTCAAAAAGTTACGAGGATTTTATGAGCGAACATATTCACTATATCAGCGACGATTCTTTCGAACAGGAAGTGTTGCAGTCGCAACTCCCCGTGCTGGTCGATTACTGGGCGGACTGGTGCGGCCCGTGCAAGATGATTGCACCGATCCTGGATGAAGTGGCGCAAGAATACGCGGGCAAGATCAAGATCGCCAAGCTCAACATCGACGAAAATCAGGCAACGCCGCCCAAGTTCGGCATTCGCGGCATCCCCACCCTGATGATTTTCAAGAACGGCAACGTGGAAGCCACCAAGGTAGGCGCCCTGTCTAAATCCCAGCTCACCGCTTTTATTGACAGCAATATCTAAAGCCGCTACGCTACAAGCAGCTTATTCCTTTCGACTGGCAAGCGTCTAGCTTGCCAGCTCAGGTTTCACCCGTTCCAATCCTTATTTCGCAAGTCTTCCTACAAGCGTTCCTTTGCCATGCACCTATCTGAATTGAAACAGAAACACGTCTCCGAACTTGTCGAGATGGCTATCGCCAATGAAATCGATGGCGCCAGCCGAATGCGCAAGCAGGATTTGATCTTTGCCCTGCTCAAGAATCAGGCGAAAAAGGGCGAGAGCATCTTCGGCGACGGTACCATGGAGGTGTTGCAGGACGGTTTCGGTTTTCTGCGTTCACCGGATACCTCGTATCTGGCCGGGCCGGATGATATTTACGTCAGCCCCTCGCAGATCCGCCGCTTCAACCTGCACACCGGCGACACCATACAGGGCGAGATACGCACTCCCAAGGAAGGCGAACGCTACTTCGCTTTAGTGAAGGTGGACAAGGTCAATGGCGAGCCGCCGGAAAACTCCAAGCACAAGATCCTGTTCGAGAACCTGACACCGCTGTTTCCCACCCAGCCGATGATCCTGGAACGCGACATCAAGGCGGAAGAAAATATCACCGGTCGCGTGATCGACATGGTTGCACCCATCGGCAAGGGTCAGCGCGGCCTGTTGGTGGCCAGCCCGAAGAGCGGCAAGACAGTGATGCTGCAGCATATCGCCCATGCCATCGCCACCAACCATCCCGACGTCATCATGATCGTGCTGCTAATCGACGAGCGTCCCGAGGAAGTGACCGAAATGACCCGCACCGTGCGCGGCGAAGTGGTTGCTTCCACCTTCGACGAGCCCGCGACGCGCCACGTTCAGGTCGCCGAAATGGTGCTGGAAAAAGCCAAGCGCCTGGTGGAGCACAAGAAGGACGTGGTCATCCTGCTCGATTCCATCACCCGTCTGGCGCGTGCTTACAATACCGTGGTGCCGGCCTCCGGAAAAGTACTGACCGGCGGTGTCGACGCCAACGCGCTGCAACGACCCAAGCGTTTCTTCGGCGCGGCGCGCAACATCGAGGAAGGCGGCAGCCTGACCATCATCGCCACTGCCCTGGTCGATACCGGTTCGCGCATGGACGACGTGATCTATGAGGAATTCAAGGGTACCGGCAACATGGAAATCCATCTTGACCGCAAGATGGCCGAAAAACGCCTTTATCCTGCGATCAACGTCAACCGCTCCGGCACCCGGCGCGAGGAATTGCTCATCAAGCCCGATGTGCTGCAGAAAATCTGGGTGCTGCGCAAACTGCTTTACCCCATGGATGATCTGGAGGCAATGGAGTTCCTGCTCGACAAGATCAAGGCCACCAAGAGCAACGCTGACTTTTTCGACTCGATGCGCAGGGGTTAGGGCGAGTTAAATAGGCATTGCAAAGCAATGTTCTTTCGTGGATAATTACGCACTTTCGCGTGCAGGCAAGGTGCCTGAACCCAAGCAACAGGCAAGGATTTGAATCATGAAACCGGAAATTCACCCCAACTACAACGAAATCACCGTTAATTGCAGCTGCGGCTTCTCCTTCAAGACACATTCCACGATGTCCAAGGATCTTAACGTTGAAGTGTGCTCCCAGTGTCACCCTTTTTACACCGGCAAGCAGAAGACGATTGACACTGCTGGTCGCGTCGAGAAATTCCGCCAGAAATACGGTAAGAAGTAATTCGCACCGGACCCGGCAAGAAAGGCAGCTCAGGCTGCCTTTTTTTGTTGTGGACCAGATGTTTCATGAATCCGCGCGCCCTCGCTGGTTTTTTTGCTTGGTGGCAAACACTCGGCCGTATGAATAAAACGCCGCTCTTCCGCAAAACGGTGGCTTCGCCGAAACTTCATTTTCCTGTCCGGCAAAATCCTGCGCGATCGTCGCGTTAATTCATGAAACATTCGGGTTAAACTTCGCGCATGCTGTTTTATAACTCTTCCCGCCAGCCTCCCGCCATTCATTTGGCCTGGGTGGTCGTGCTGTGCACGACATGGACCTTGCTGGGTCTGGTCGGACATGACCCATGGAAGCCGGATGAGGCCTACAGCTTCGGCTTGGTCTATTCCATCCTTAATGGCGGTGACTGGGTCGTCCCCATGCTGGCGGGCGAACCCTTCATGGAAAAGCCGCCACTTTACTATCTCACCGCCGCGGTATTTGCAAAATTACTTTCGGGCTGGCTGCCCCTTCATGATGGCGCGCGCCTCGCCAGCGGATTTTACATGGTTCTCGTACTCTCCTTTACCGGCCTAGCGGCGCGGGAGCTGTGGGGCAAAGGTTACGGGCGCATCAGCGCCATGATCATGATCGCCTGCCTTGGCCTGTTGGTGCGAACGCACCAACTCATTACCGATGTTGCATTGCTGGCCGGTTTTTCCGCCGCACTCTATGGACTTGCGCTTTCTCCGCGCCGCGCCATCGTGGCCGGAATCATTGCAGGCACCGGCATCGGGATCGGTTTCATGGCCAAGGGCCTGCTTGTGCCGGGTGTAGTAGGCATTGTTGCGCTGTTGCTGCCGATGTTGGGCAGGACATGGCGTTCCCGCGGCTACCTGATCAGTTTCCTGGTCGCCCTTGCCTCCGCACTGCCCTGGTTGGTAATCTGGCCTTTCCTGCTTTATCAGAGCTCGCCGCAATTGTTCATGGAATGGCTGTGGCTCAACAATCTGGGGCGCTTCGCCGGTTTTGCCCATCTTGGCACCACATCCAGCGAGCACAGTTATTACCTCACCATCCTGCCCTGGTTTGCCTGGCCTGCATTACCCATGGCGCTGTGGACCTTGTGGCGCAACAGGTGGAAAGGCTGGTCAGCGCCAGCGGTCCTGATTCCCCTGGCTATTTTCCTGGTCGTGCTGGCGGTGCTGAGCGCTGCTTCCGAGGTCAGGGACGTGTATGCCTTGCCCCTGCTCCCGCCGCTGGCCATACTTGCTGCCGGAAGCGTGGACTCGCTACGCAGGGGTGCAGCGAATGCACTGGACTGGTTCAGCATGATGACTTTCAGCCTGTTCGCGCTGGTCCTGTGGCTGGGCTGGTATGCTGCCCTGACGGGCCATCCCCGGGAAATGGCTGAATGGCTGTACCAGCAGCAACCCGGTTTTGTTACGCCGTTCAACGGCGGATTGCTTATCCTGGCACTGATTCTGAGCCTTGCCTGGTTGACCGTGCTGATGCGGGTGAAGCGCGGTGTTTTGCGCAGCATTGTCAGCTCCGCCCTGGGGCTGACCCTGGTGTGGGGGTTATTGGCTACGGTCTGGTTGCCATGGCTGGATGAAGGCAAGAGTTACCGTGGCATGATTGTCTCCCTGCAGACGGCCCTGCCCCAACAATTTGACTGTATCGCCAGCCAGAACCTGGGCGAACCCCAGCGCGCCATGCTGCACTATTTCGCCGGCATTACAACGCGCAGGCTTGAAGTGAATCCCCAGTACCAGTGCCAATTTCTCCTTACCCAGGGTGTTGCCGGCGTAGCCGTCGATATGCTGGATCCCGCCTGGAAAATAATCTGGACGGGCAGCCGCCTGGGAGACAACGTTGAACGCTTCAGGCTGTTTGAACGGATCGATCAGGTAAAGCCGTAGTGCAAGCCGCTCCGCACATCTTTTCCTACCGTAAGTACTGGGCCAAACGTTTTGGTACCGCGCCGTTCCTGCCCATGTCGCGCGAGGAGATGGATGCGTTGGGCTGGGACAGTTGCGACATCATCCTCGTCACCGGCGATGCCTATATCGATCATCCCAGCTTCGGCGTGGCGCTGGTAGGGCGCTTGCTGGAAGATCAGGGCTTCCGGGTCGGCGTCATCAGCCAGCCCGACTGGCGTAGCACGGCTGCATTCAAGAAGCTGGGCAAGCCGAACCTGTTCTTCGGCGTGACTGCCGGCAACATGGATTCGATGGTGAACCGTTACACCTCGGACCGCAAAATCCGCTCCGACGATGCCTACACGCCCAATGCCGAACCCGACAAACGCCCCGACCGCGCCGTGACGGTGTATTCCCAGCGCTGCCGCGAAGCTTGTCCCGGCACCGCGGTGGTGATTGGCAGCATCGAGGCCAGCCTGCGCCGTATCGCGCACTATGACTACTGGTCGGACAAGGTGCGGCGCTCGGTGCTGCCGGACTCCAAGGCGGACATGCTGATCTTTGGCAATGCCGAGCGCGCGCTGGTCAGTCTCGCCCATCGTCTTGCGGCGGGTGAGAAGATCGCCGACATCACCGATCTGCGCGGTACCGCCTTCATGCGCAAGGGGATACCGCAAGGCTGGGCGGAGATTGATTCCAGTCATCTCGACATGCCGGGTCCGGTTGCGGCGCACCCGAATCCCTATGATGAAAAGGCTCAAACCCCTCCCGGCCTCCCCTTGTCAGGGGAGGGGAAGGTCATCGCTTCCCCCCTGTCAAGGGGGGGTCGAGTGGGATTAAGCCGCGCCCATACCGTGGTGCGTTTGCCCTCCTACGAGCAGGTCAAGGATGATCCGGTGCTGTACGCCCATGCCTCGCGCATCCTGCATCTGGAGTCCAACCCCGGCAACGCTCGCGCTCTGGTGCAGGCGCACGGCGAACGCGAGGTGTGGCTCAATCCGCCGCCAATTCCGCTTACCACGCCGGAGATGGACCACGTCTACGGCCTGCCCTTTGCGCGCCGTCCGCATCCGGCCTATGGCGAGGCGCGCATCCCGGCGTTCGAGATGATCCGTTTCTCGATCAACATCATGCGCGGCTGTTTCGGCGGCTGTACTTTCTGCTCCATTACCGAGCACGAGGGGCGCATCATCCAGAGCCGCTCGGAAGCCTCGATCCTGCACGAGATCGAGGAAATACGCGACAAGACACCGGGTTTTACCGGGACCATCTCGGACCTGGGCGGGCCGACCGCCAATATGTACCGCCTGCACTGCAAGGACGAGAAAATCGAATCCGCCTGCCGTCGCCTGTCCTGCGTGTTCCCCGATATCTGCATCAACATGGGCACCGACCACGGTCCGCTGGTGCAACTCTATCGCAAGGCACGCGCCATTCCCGGCGTCAAAAGGGTATTGATCGGCTCCGGCGTGCGCTACGACCTGGCGGTGAAAAGTCCGGAATACGTCAAGGAACTGGTGACGCACCACGTCGGCGGCTACCTCAAGATCGCCCCCGAACATACTGAACCCGGGCCGCTGTCGAAAATGATGAAACCGGGCATCGGGACTTACGACAAATTCAAGGCCATGTTCGAGAAATTCTCGAAAGAAGCCGGCAAGGAGCAGTATCTCATCCCCTACTTCATCGCCGCCCATCCGGGCACGACCGATGAGGACATGCTCAATCTGGCGCTGTGGCTGAAAGCCAACGGCTTCCGTCCCGACCAGGTGCAGGCTTTCCTGCCCACGCCCATGGCGCTGGCCTCGACTATGTACCACACCCACCGCAACCCGCTCAAGAAAGTCACGCGCAGCAGCGAGGAAGTTTCCGTTCCCATGGGCGAACGCCAGCGCCGTCTGCACAAGGCTTTCCTGCGCTATCACGATGCCAACAACTGGCCGCTGTTGCGCGAGGCCCTGAAGCGCATGGGGCGCGCCGACCTGATCGGCAACGGGAAAAAACACCTGGTGCCGCACTGGCAGCCGGCGGGAACCGGGGTCGCAGCGGAAGGCGTGCATAGGCCCCATGCACCGGTTACGAATCGCAAGCCTTCTCCGGCGACAAGGAAAGCCCCAAGAAAGCCCAAGTGAGCGCTGTGGTATACTGTGCCCCTGTTTTTTCTTCTGATTTCATAGGCTTTCATGAAACCCACCCTGGTCCTGGTCGGACGTCCCAATGTCGGTAAATCCACCCTGTTCAACCGCTTAACCAAGAGCCGCGATGCGCTGGTTGCTGATCTGCCGGGCCTGACCCGCGACCGCCATTACGGTCACGGACTGGTGGGCGACAAGCCCTACCTGGTGGTGGATACCGGCGGCTTCGAGCCGGTTGCCAAGGACGGTATTCTGCATGAGATGGCGAAACAGACTTTGCAGGCGGTGGATGAGGCGGATTGCATCGTGTTCCTGGTGGATGCGCGCCAGGGCCTGACGTCCCAGGACAAGACCATTGCCGAGGTTCTGCGCCGTTCGGGCCGGCCGGTGTTCCTGGCGGTGAACAAGGCCGAGGGTATGCGGCGCGAGGTGGTGGCGGCGGAATTTCACGAACTGGCGCTGGGCGATCCGCTGGTGATTTCGGCGGCGCACGGCGAGGGGGTGCGCGAACTGGTCTCGCTGGCGCTGGAGAGCTTTCCTGAAGAGAACGAAGGCGAGGAAGAGGAGGATCACCCCAGGGTTGCCATCGTGGGCCGCCCCAACGTGGGCAAGTCCACCCTGGTCAACCGCCTGCTGGGCGAGGAGCGGGTTATCGCCTTCGACCAGCCCGGCACCACGCGCGACAGCATTTACCTGGATCTGGAGCGCGACGGCAACAAATACACGCTGATCGACACCGCCGGCGTGCGCAAGCGCGGCAAGGTGTTCGAGGCCATCGAAAAGTTCTCCGTCATCAAGACCCTGCAGGCGGTGGAAGACGCCAATGTGGTGGTGCTGGTGGTAGATGCCCGCCAGGACATCTCCGAGCAGGATGCCCATATCGCCGGCTTCATCCTGGAAGCGGGCCGGGCGCTGGTGGTGGCGGTGAACAAGTGGGACGGGCTGGATGCGGCGAGGCGCGATGTCATCAAGGCCGATCTGACGCGCAAGATGCAATTTCTCGAATTCGCCAAATTCCACTACATTTCGGCCCTTCAGGGCAGCGGCGTAGGCGGCCTGTTCAAGTCCATCGACGGTGCATATGCAGCAGCCATGGCGAAAATGTCCACCCCATTACTGACCCGCATCCTGATCGCGGCTACTGAAAAGCACCAGCCCCCCAAGGAAGGTCCGGTCCGGCCTAAATTGCGCTATGCCCACCAGGGCGGTTCCAACCCGCCGCTGGTGATCGTGCACGGCACGGCAGTGGCGAGCATAGCTGACAGCTACAAGCGCTATCTGGAAAGTACCTTCCGCAAGGCTTTCGAACTGGAAGGAACGCCGCTTCGGGTGCAATTCAAGCAGGGAAGCAACCCGTTTGCCGACCGGCGGCCCGCACCGAGAACCGAGGCGGATGAGAAAAGGGCGCATTCCTTGCGGCGGCGGGGCAGGAAGATGTACGGCAAAAGATAATAAACGTGCAATGTTGCGTTTTATCAGTGATGCAGCGACCTTATTCCCGCATTTGATTTTTTTGCTGCCCGGCGCGGCGCGGCTGTGGTAAAAAGCCCCATCAAAAACCATCCTGACGCCACCAAATGACACAATCCGGCCCGCGCGAAATTGTCACACCGTTCCGACCCATCCCCCTGGACGTGCCGGAGGGGATGAAGCCCAACGAATTTTTCAATAGTACGGAAAATCTCAACGACCTGGTGCACAACAACGGCCTGTTGATGAATCCGGAAAACCTGCTGCTGTATCGCAAGGCACTGGGACATAGCAACACTTTCGATACCTCGATCATCTACAACACTTCCAAGGTCATCCTGAATCCGCTGGGGCGGCCGGTGCGGCGCACCCAGGTGCCGGACAACGTCAAGCATGTCTGGAACCGCATGAACCAGATTATCATCGACTACATGCTGGAAGAGTTTCCGGACCCCGCGCAACACCTGGTGCTGGCCGGCGAGGCAAGCCTGGACGCGACCTGGCCGCTGACCTCCCCTGGCGTGCCCAGCATCCGCATGCTGCACAACCACTTTATCGTGTTTCCGATGGACGAATTGCGCGCTGCCAAGCTGGCCGACCCGAAAAACCCCAATCTCACCGATGGTGGCCAGCATTCGCTGTTCGAGATGTACATGCACGATGCCTATCGCGAGTTCATCTGCAAGGCGCTCCATCTGGAGGTGTTGCGACCGGTGAGCGACGATGCTGCGCGCCTGGATCTGACTGGGTTCCCGCAGGGCCTGCCGAGTTGGGAAATTCCGGGCGGGGCGGCGGCATTGGAGGACGTCCGTTTCTGGCATGAGTATGATTTGGTGCTGAAGGGCTTTATCGATTTTTACCGCACCTTTTTCTCGCAGGTGTCGACGCGTAACGCGCCGATGCTGGATGACGTCTATTTTCCCGAGCAGGTCGAGAACGTGCTGCTGTTCAATAACGACTTCCTCACGACAGCCAAGAAGGTGCGCGATCATTGCATCACCGACGCGAAATACGCCAACGCCATCCGCTGGCAGCCGGCTTTCAAACAGCTTATCTACCGCAATGATGAAGGCAAGCTGATCGTCACCATCAGCCAGAACTCGATCGGCAATGCGATTACGGAACTGCTCGGCGTAGTTGTCAACCGTGTCGCCGATGCCGATGCCTACGGGAAGCTGGAGCCCCGCTTGATCGAACGCCTGCTGGAAGTGCGGCGCCGTTTGGTCGAAGCCGATCTGGGTGATGGCATTGCCACCGACTACTGGCCTAAAGAATAATCGCCGCCTCTTGAAACGAGGCTCGCGGGTCCCAATATCTGTTTCTGGTCGCTGGCAATTGCTTTAAAAATCAATTAGAGTGGTCTTTCATAACAATTAGATACTGCGTCTGGAGCAAAAGATGAGCGCTAAAGGGCAAATGTTACAAGACCCGTTCCTGAATATCCTGCGTAAGGAACATATTCCGGTTTCCATTTACCTCGTTAATGGCATCAAGCTGCAAGGCCATGTCGAGTCTTTCGACCAGTATGTGGTGCTGCTAAAAAATACCGTTACCCAAATGGTGTACAAGCACGCCATTTCGACCGTCGTGCCTGCGCGGCCGGTCAGTGTTCCTTTCGAACACCCCTCCGACGCTTGAGGATTCCCTGATGTTTGACCGCCCCGACGGTGCCGATGCCGCGGTGCTGGTCAGCCTGGATTTCGGCGAGACGGATTACGCAGACAGCCTGGAAGAATTGCATCAGCTGGCTGAGAGCGCGGGTGTCCGTGTCGTAGCCGAGGTGGAAGGGAAACGCTCCCGCCCCGATGCTGCGCTTTATGCCGGCAAGGGGAAAGTGGACGAGATCGCCGACACCCTGCTGCAAAGCGGTGCCGGTCTGGTGATTTTCAATCATGAAATTTCCGCCGCGCAGCAGCGCAATCTCGAGCAGCGCCTGAAAACGCGGGTAGTGGACCGTACCACGCTGATCCTGGATATTTTCGCGCAGCGAGCACGCAGCCATGAGGGCAAGTTGCAGGTCGAACTGGCGCAGCTTGAACATCTGGCAACCCGATTGATACGCGGCTGGACCCATCTGGAGCGGCAAAAAGGCGGTATCGGTTTGCGCGGTCCGGGTGAAACACAGCTTGAAACCGACCGTCGCTTGTTGGGCAAACGGGTCAAACTGCTCAAGGACAAACTGGAACGGCTCAAGCGCCAGCATCAGGTGCAGCGCCGTTCGCGCGCGCGCGGAAAGGTGTTGTCGGTGTCGCTGGTGGGTTATACCAACGCGGGCAAGTCCACGCTTTTTAACCGTCTCACCCATGCCAATGCTTACGCAGCGGACAAACTCTTCGCCACGCTCGATACAACCTCGCGCCGCCTTTACCTGGGCGAAACAGGCGAAGTGGTGCTGTCCGATACGGTAGGCTTTATCAAGCAATTACCCCACACTCTGGTTGCCGCTTTTCGGGCAACTTTGACCGAGGCGGTTGAAGCGGATCTACTATTGCACATCGTGGACGCCGCCAGTCCCAACCGCGAGCAGCAGATCGACGAAGTGAACTCGGTGCTGCATGAAATCGGCGCCAAAGCCCCGCAGATCATGGTGTTCAACAAAATTGACCTGAAACAATTGCCGCCCGGATTGGAGCGGGACGAGTATGGTAGAATCACGCGGGTTCATGCCAGCGCACTGACCGGTGCCGGAATGGATCTGATCCGCGAGGCATTGAAAGAGTTTGGCGGCGCATTGCAAATGGCGAACTCAAAGGACAAAGCGGCATTTACCGAGAGTGTTTCACTGCTTCAACCTTAAAACTTTGGACCTTAAATAAAATATGGCTTGGAATGATCCCGACTGGGGCAAGAAAAATAGCGGCGGTCCGCCCGACCTGGACGAGTTGTGGCGCAGATTCAACCAGAAGCTGAGTGCGATATTCGGCGGCAAGGGCCCTTCTTCCGGCGGCGGAATGCCTTCCAGCGGTCAGGCATTTGGCGGATTGGGCATCGTCGCGGCGCTGGGCATCCTGGTCTGGATCGGTAGCGGTTTCTATATTGTCAATGCGGGTGAACGCGGTGTGGTGCTGCGTTTCGGTAAGTATGTCGAGACCACCGAACCGGGACCGCGCTGGCATTTGCCGTTTCCCGTCGAAGGCGTACAGGTGGTGAACATGGAGCAGGTGCGGACCGTGGAAGTGGGCTACCGCAACACCGTCAAGAGCAAGGTACTGAAAGAATCACTGATGCTGACCGACGACGAGAACATCATCGATATCCAGTTCGCGGTGCAATACACCTTGAAGGATCCCAAGGATTACCTGTTCAACAACCGCCATCCCGATGAGTCCGTGTTGCAGACAGCGGAAACGGCCATCAGGGAAATCGTCGGCAAGAGCAAGATGGACTTCGTGCTCTACGAGGGCCGCGCGGAAGTGGCTGCACGGGCATCGAAGCTGATGCAGGAGATCCTCGATCGCTACAAGACCGGTATTGTCATCAGCAAGGTGACGATGCAGAACGCCCAGCCGCCGGAGCAGGTGCAGGCAGCGTTTGACGACGCGGTCAAGGCGGGGCAGGACAAGGAGCGGCAGAAGAACGAAGGCCAGGCATATGCCAACGATGTAGTGCCCAAGGCGCGCGGTGCGGCGTCGCGTTTGTTGCAGGAAGCCGATGGCTACAAGCAGCGCGTGATTGCCAATGCCGAAGGCGATGCCGCGCGTTTCAAACAGATTGTTGCCGAATACAACAAGGCACCCGGCGTGACACGTGACCGCCTGTACCTGGATGCGATGCAGCAGATTTATTCCAGCACCAGCAAAGTCATGGTGGATCAGAAAGGAAGCAACAGCATGCTGTACCTGCCCCTCGACAAGCTGATTCAGCAGTCTGGCTCCGCTACGCCGGAAGCTGCTGCAAAACCGGTGTCTGAAACCGCTGCGCCTGCAGACAGCACCGCGCGCAGCCGTGAAGCGTTCCGAAGCCGGGACCGGGAGACGCGGCCATGAAAAAGCATATTAGTGGTGTCATGATCGCGTTGCTGGTGATGATTATTTTCTCCAGCCTGTCGATGTATACCGTAAACCAGTGGCAGAACGTGATCGTGCGCCAGCTGGGCGAGATCGTTGCGATCAAGCAACAACCGGGATTGTATTTCAAGGTGCCGCTGCTGCAGGATGTGCGTTTCTTCGATACCCGCTTGCGTACGCTGGATACATCGGAGTCGGAGCGTTTCATTACTTCGGAAAAGAAGAACGTGCTGGTGGATTATTTCGTCAAGTGGCGCATCGTGGACGCGAAGCAGTATTTCGTCAGCGTGGCCGGTGACGAGACACAGGCGCAAACGCGGCTGACCCAGACGGTGAACGATAGCCTGCGTGCAGAATTCGGCAAACGCACGGTGCATGATGTGGTGTCCGGAGAGCGCGACCAGATCATGGAAATCCTGCGCCAGAAAGCGGATGTCGATGCGCGCAAGATTGGTGTGCAAGTCATGGATGTGCGCCTGAAGCGGGTGGAATTGCCTCAGGAAGTGAGCGAATCGGTGTACCAGCGCATGGAGGCCGAGCGTAAGCGCGTGGCCAACGAGCTGCGTTCCCAGGGTTCGGCGGAAGGCGAAAAAATCCGCGCTGATGCAGACCGGCAACGCGAGGTAACCATTGCCGAGGCGTACCGAACTTCACAGCAGATCAAGGGTGAAGGCGATGCCAAGGCAGCGGCCACCTATTCTGCGGCTTATGGACAGAACGCCGAATTTTACGCTTTCTACCGCAGCATGGAAGCGTATACCAAGAGCTTCAAGAACAAGTCCGATGTCATGGTGCTGGAGCCGAATTCCGACTTTTTCAAGTACATGAAATCATCCGGTGGCAAGACGGCGAAGTAAGTTGAATGCAGGTGAATTTGCTCGCTGCCTTTGCATTGATGCTGGTGATAGAGGGAATACTGCCCTTTATCTCGCCCGCTGTCTGGCGTGAAACTTTCCGTAAAATGACCGAGCTCTCCGACGGCCAGTTGCGCTTCATCGGCCTCGGCTCCATGTTGGGCGGCTTGTTATTGCTTTTGTTGGTTAACTAAAGATTTTCAGATGCAAACCTGGTTACTCCCCGAATATATCGAAGACATCCTGCCGCCGGAAGCGCGGCGCATCGAAAGCTTGCGCCGCCGCTTGCTGGACCTGTTCCATGTTCATGGCTATCACCAGGTGATTCCCCCCATGCTGGAGTATCTGCCCTCGCTGATGAGCGGCACCGGCCATGACATGGATCTCAAAACCTTCAAGGTGGTAGACCAGCTTTCCGGCCGCATGATGGGCTTGCGAGCCGATATCACCCCGCAGGCAGCCCGAATTGATGCCCATTTGTTGAACCGGCAGGGCGTGGTGCGGCTGTGCTACGCGGGCATCGTGTTGCACGCCTTGCCCGATGGCATGATGCAAACACGGGAACCGCTGCAGATCGGCGCCGAGTTGTTCGGACACGCCGGACTGGAAAGCGATGTCGAAATTCAGCAGTTGATGTTGAAGGCGCTCAAGTCTATCGGCGTGGCAGACGTCCATCTGGATATCGGCCACGTTGGAATTTTCCAGGCTTTGATGGAGCATGGCAAGGTTTCCCCGGAACTTGAAGCGGCCTTGTTTCAGGCCTTGCAGGGCAAGGATGTGCCGTCAATTGCCGAACTGGCGCAAGGACTGGATGTCCTTACCCGGGCAGCGGTGACGCAGCTGCCCCAGCTTTATGGCGGAATTGAAGTGCTGGCGCGGGCGCGGAAAAATTTGCCGGATTACCCAGAAATCCGGCGCGCCCTGGACGATCTGGACAATATCGCCTTGCGTGTGGCAAGGATGGTGGGCAGCATCGCCTTCGATCTGGCCGAATTGCGTGGTTACCATTACCATAGCGGGGTGGTTTTTTCCGCCTACCTGCCCGGTCAGGCCAATGCGGTGGCCAAGGGCGGGCGCTATGACGAAGTCGGGCTTACCTTTGGTCGCGCCCGTCCGGCGACCGGGTTCAGCATGGACTTGCGCGTGCTGTGCGGCGCGCTGGGCCCCGCCGCTGCGGCACCCGCGATTCTTGCTCCTTACGTGGAAGATGCCGCGCTGCAGGAAAGAATCGAGGTTTTGCGCACCCGGGGCGAAGTGGTGGTGGTCGATCTTCCGGGTCACGAGGGCAGCCGCGACGAATTGAATTGTGATCGCCGGCTGGTTCAGCATGGTGATGAGTGGATGGTGGAAAAGATTTAACCCCCTCGGTCCCCCTTGTGCGAGCATCCGCTGCGCGGATTGCCTGCTTGACACGCTTCAGGGGGGATGGGTCGCTTGGAACCTTTTGCTCCTCCCCTGATTAAGGGGGAGGCTGGGATGGGTTGAGGAGGCCGGGAGGGGTTAAGGATGTTAAAACGGTTTTTCAGGGAACGGACAACATGACAAAGAACGTAGTGGTAATCGGCACCCAGTGGGGAGATGAAGGCAAAGGCAAGATCGTGGACTGGCTTACCGATCATGCCCAGGGCGTGGCACGCTTTCAGGGCGGCCACAACGCCGGCCACACGCTGGTGATCAATGGCGCCAAAACCGTATTGCATCTGATTCCCTCCGGAATTCTGCGCGACAAGGTGGAATGCTATATCGGCAACGGCGTTGTGGTTTCCCCGTGGGCGCTGATGGAAGAAGTGGACATGCTGGAAAAGGCCGGCGTACCGGTGCGCAACCGCCTCAAGATCTCGGAAGCCTGTCCGGTCATCATGCCGCACCATGTGGCTTTGGATCAGGCACGCGAAGCCGCCAAGGGCGCGGGCAAGATCGGCACCACCGGACGCGGTATCGGCCCGGCCTACGAGGACAAGGTTTCGCGCCGTGGCATCCGCATTCAGGATCTGTTCCACCGCGAGCGCCTGGCCGCCAAGCTGGGCGAAATTCTCGACTATCACAACTTCGTGCTGAAGAACTATTTCAAGGCGGACATCGTCGATTTCCAGAAATCCCTGGATGACGTGCTGACCATCGCGGAACGCATCAAGCCCATGGTGGCGGATGTGCCGCGCCTGTTGTTCGAAGCCAACAAGAGCGGCAAGAACATCCTGTTCGAGGGCGCCCAGGGCGCGCTACTGGATATCGACCACGGCACTTACCCCTTCGTTACTTCCAGCAACTGCATCGCTTCCAATGCCGCCACCGGATGTGGCGTGGGACCCCAGATGCTGCACTATGTACTGGGCATCACTAAGGCCTACACCACACGCGTGGGTTCCGGCCCGTTTCCGACTGAACTCTACGATGCGGTGGACAAGCTCGACCCGCAAGGCAAGCACATGGCCGATCGCGGCCATGAATTCGGCGCCACCACCGGTCGTGCGCGCCGCTGTGGCTGGTTCGACGCGGCCGCGCTGAAACGCTCGATCCAGATCAATGGTGTGACGGGCCTGTGCGTCACCAAACTGGATGTGATGGACGGCATGGAAACTGTGCGTCTGTGCACCGGCTACAAGATCGATGGCGGTGTTACCGACATCCTGCCGGTGGGCGCGGAACTGCTCGCCAAATGCGAGCCGATCTATGAAGACATGCCGGGCTGGCAGGAAAACACCGTGGGTGTGAAAGTCTACGACCAGTTGCCTGCCAATGCGCGTAGCTATCTGAAGCGCATGGAAGCACTGTGCGGTGTACCGATCGATATAATTTCCACCGGGCCTGACCGGGAGGAGACGATCGTGTTGCGGCACCCATTCGAGTAAGCCGGTATTTCCGTTTCGCCAATGACAAACGCCCCGATTACGGGGCGTTTGTCATTATTGTCGATCACAAGCTTAAAACCACCCGTGACTTTAGCCCAGCTTGCCGGTTTTGCGTGTTTATTCTTTGGGCAGGCACTTTATCAGATGCAAGCCCATCGCGCCATCGCGCGCAGCATCGGTAACCAAGCGGTGGTCAAAAGTCGCAAGCCGTCCACCGTGGGCACAAGCCAATGCCAGCAGATAACTATCAGTCACCTGGCCAGGGCTTAATAGGCGAGCCATATCGAACCTTTCTGTATCAAGCAGACTTATGTCGTCAGGCCAGAACACATGGCCAGGTAGTGCGCGCAAGCCATCCATGAACGGCGCCACAGCCGATGGCGTACCTGGTGAATTTGGATAGCGGGCATGCCCTACGATTCGCAGCACGCCATTCTCGGTCAAAGGGCAGGTGGCCCATGATTGCTGACCATGGGCGGCAAACCACTCATGTGCCGCATCGTGCTGAATATGTGCGGGATCAATCAATGCGATTAGTACGTTAACATCGAGCAAAAAGGTCATCAAGGCAGCTCGTCGCGTAACTGATTGACCAATTCCAACGTTACAGTTGCCGCCTCGGTTCGGGGTGTCAGCAAGGGCACGCCGTTGCGAATGTTGCTACTCGGGACATTGGGCCGCAACGCCTGCCGCGCCAAGGTCGACAGTATATTTCCAACGCTCCTGTGCTGAGCCGCCGCTAACCCTTTGGCTGCGGCGAGCACATCATCATCTATGGACAAAGTGGTTCGCATGTCGCATCTCCTATTGTGTCGCATCAATCATCACGCATCATACATCAATCAACATTTGACTTTCAAGATACCTCGAATCGGAATCAGCAAGCCGCCGCGCCTGGCCGGGAAGAGACGGTCGTGTTATGGCACCCATTCGAGTAAGCCGGTTTTCCGTGGGTATTCTGGCGCATCATGACCTCCTATTCCTGGCGAACGTGACCCATTTCAGGCCTCTCCAGCCTTTTGGTCTGGAGACGGCATGCAGTGCATTATTGTCTTGACTCAAGGAACCGCCATGCAGAAAGGAATTACTGTAGGTGGATAAATATTTAATTCAATGCTAAATTAGATATTTATTAGCGCATTAATTTTTCTAAGGGGGGGCATGGATACCATTTACACCAATATGACAGTCAGCGTCACCGAATTAAAACGTAACTTTGCAGGCATTATCAAACAGGCAGACGAATGCCCTGTCGCGATCCTCAATCACAACCGGCCAGAGGCTTATTTAATATCCGCAGCGCATTATGAACGTCTGATGGCGCACTTGGAGGATTTGGAGGATGCGAAGCTGGTTCAGGAGCGCGCCAACGGCCCATTCGTTGAGGTAAGTCTCGTTGAGCTTTAAGTTGCGCTTTCACGAGTTGGCATTGGCAGAGTGGAAGACGCTGGATAACAGCATACGCGAGCCACTCAAAAAGAAACTCGTTGAACGACTGGAAGCCGCACGCATTCCAGCCGCGGCCCTCGCCGGGATGCCGGACTGTTACAAAATTAAATTACTGCGCGCTGGATATCGGCTAGTGTATCGGGTTGAAGATGAAACCGTTTTCGTTACTGTGATCGCAGTCGGAAAACGTGACAAGCTGAAAGTTTATGATGCGGCAAAGTCCAGACTCTGATTTCTCATTTATACCGGTTTTCCATGTTCACCAATGACAAACGCCCCGATTTCGTGGCGTTTGTCATTTATGGTAGCTTGTTATAATGATGAAGTGAAAAATAGTGCTATAGTGCATGCGTGCGACAATATGTTAGGAGAACACAATGGCAGCCGTAGCTACCCAGCCCAGCGTCAAAGTCATTGGCGCAAATGGACAAATCTCGCTTGGCAAGCAATTCGCTGGTCGGCAGGTACTGGTGGAGGAACAGGAACCCGGTGTCTGGCTGGTGCGCACCGCCACCGTCATTCCGGACAACGAGCGTTGGCTGCATTTGCCGGAGGCTGCCGTCGACCTCCAAAATGCGCTAACCTGGGCGCAGGCCAACTCGCCTGTCGATGAAAATGTGGATGCTATCCTGGGGAACCTGAATGACCAAGGCTGACCCGGATGCGCAGGTCAGGCTTGATCTCAATAACCCAGTGTTTCAGGAAAATCTGCTGACGCTACAAAAGACAGAACGACATGCCGCTCTAGAGACGCTCAGTAAGCTGCGGCGGATGACGTGGAATCAGGTCTATCGCGACAATGGCTTGAAGTGGGAAAAACTCGTCAGTGTCAAACCACCGACCGGGATTGATGCCATCTATTCACTGCGCATTACGCAGTCTCGACGCGCCACCGCCTTTAGAGGAAGAAGTGGCCCCGGAAAACTGAACAAGCCGATAAGTGGAGAATCTGCTACCTTTT
>JASJPB010000068.1:0-13082 GCA_031426915.1 Sulfuricellaceae bacterium
TGCCTTGTGGCTCATCGTTCTTGATGAAGTCGCCACCCAGCCAGAACTGGTAAGCGGCCTTGGCAAACGGCTCGGGACGCAGGCCCAGCTTGGGTTTGATGATGGTGCCGGAGATGTAGCCGCCGTTGGTGCGCGGGCGACCCAGGATGTCCCACAGGTCGGTGATGTCTTTGGCCGGGCCGTCGAACTGGCGCAGCATGGACCATGGCACGTAGAAGTCCTGCATCTGCAGTTGCTTCACGTCGCCCATGCCCTGGTTGTTACCAATCGCCAGCGTCAGGAACGAGACCAGCATGGCACGACCGTCGGTGACATTGCGGTCGAACAGGTCGTTCGGGTAAGCGACCTTCATGATGCCTTTGGCTTCATCGATGAAGTACACCAGTGCGTCCACGCCCTTGGTGAAGTCGTCGGTGGTGGAAACTTCAACGTTGGTGCCGGTGGAGGACTCGGCAGCGATGTGTGCGGCCACTTCCAGGTAGCCATAGCCGGACATTGGCTGCATGTGATAGGCGACGAGGATGTGCTTGTCGCCCTTGATCAGGTCTTCTTCTTTCAAGCTAAGGTCGGCGTAACGTGCTGATTGATCCATTACTTTCTCCTGTGGTTATAAATGTATTCCCGAGGGAATAATTCTGATGCGATGGAAAGCACTATACGCATCAATTTGTATAAGAAACATTAAATTGTTATGATCGTTATCATAAGTAATTGCTTATGATGCGAGATCTAATCATTCATGCTACACCTTACCTTGCGCCAGTTGAAAGTGTTCGAAGCCGTGGCCCGTCAGCGCAGTTTTTCGCGCGCGGCGGAAACGCTACATCTGAGCCAGCCCGCCGTCTCCATGCAGGTCAAGCAGTTGGAGGAAAGTATCGGTCTCCCCCTGTTCGAACAGATGGGGAAAAAGATTTTTCTTACCGAGGCTGGGCAGGAGCTTTTTCATTACAGCCGTGTCATTGCCGAGCAACTGGATGAGATGGAAGGGGTGTTGTCGCGCATGAAGGGGCTGGAGCAGGGGCAGTTGAAGATTACCGTGGTGAGTACCGCCAATTATTTTGCGCCGCAGTTGCTGGCAACTTTTTGCCAGAGCCACCCCAAAGTCACTATCAGCCTTGACGTTACCAATCGCGAGGTCCTGTTGCAGCAACTGGCCAATAATGAAACCGATCTTGCAATCATGGGCCAGCCGCCGGAGGGGCAGGATCTGAGCGCCGAGTCGTTCATGGAGAATCCGCTGGTTGTTATCGCTTCGCCAAGCCATCAGTTGGCAGGGCAGACCCATGTCCCTGTTCAGCACCTGGCGGGGGAAACTTTCCTGGTGCGCGAGTCAGGCTCGGGCACGCGTAGCGCGATGGAGCGCTTCTTTCAGGAGCATGGCATGGCATTCAATGCCGGTATGGTGATGAGCACCAATGAGGCCATCAAGCAGGCGGTGCAGGCAGGCATGGGGCTGGGTATCGTGTCCCTGCATACCGTAGCGCTGGAACTGGAGACGCGGCGTCTGGCCATCCTGAACGTGGCGTCTTTTCCCATCATGCGCCACTGGTTTGTCGTGCACCGCCAGAACAAGCGGCTTTCGCCGATGGCGGCCGGGTTCAAGGAGTTCCTGTTGCATGAAGCCGCACAGTTAATGGAGAAAAATCAGGCTTCCCCGCTGTCTTCCAGCCCTAGTTCCTGAATTTTCCGGGTCAGGGTGTTACGCCCCAGGCCCAGCAGCTGCGCGGCTTCAATTTTTCTTCCCGCCGTGTGCTTGAGTGCCTGGGTGATCAGGGTGCGCTCGAACTGGTGCGTGAGGTTTTCGATAATGCCTTTCTCGCCGCGGTTGAAGGCGTCATTGGCTACCGACTCCAGCCCTGCCAGCCAGTCCGTGGCGGCTGGGGTTTGGCTTTCTTCCCGCAGTTCCGGGGGCAGGTCGGCGACTTCCACGTTCTGTCCCGGTGCCATGACGGTGATCCAGTGGCATAGGTTTTCAATTTGACGCACGTTGCCACTCCACGGCAGCGCAGAGAGATATTTGTGCGCGGCGTCGGAAAGTTTTTTTGGCTCTACGCCCAGTTCCTGCGCGCTTTTTTGCAGGAAATACTTTGCCAGCAGCGGAATGTCTTCGCGTCGCTCGCGCAATGGTGGCAGACGCAGGCGGATGACATTGAGACGGTGGAACAGATCTTCACGGAACAGGCCCTGTTTGACCCGCTGTTCCATGTTCTGGTGCGTGGCCGCGATGACGCGCACATTGACCTTGATCGGCGAATGGCCGCCAACGCGGTAGAACTGGCCGTCGGAAAGGACGCGCAGGAGCCGGGTTTGTA
The DNA here is from genome assembly GCA_031426915.1 of Sulfuricellaceae bacterium. Classification (GTDB taxonomy): domain Bacteria; phylum Pseudomonadota; class Gammaproteobacteria; order Burkholderiales; family Sulfuricellaceae; genus Sulfurimicrobium. The sequence goes on from JASJPB010000068.1 coordinate 2,313, forward strand.
GTTCGGGCGGCATGTCGCCGATTTCATCCAGGAATAGCGTGCCGCCGTCCGCCTGCTCGAAACGGCCGCGCCGCATGGCCTGGGCGCCGGTGAACGCGCCACGCTCGTGACCGAACAGCTCGGATTCCAGTAAGTCCTTGGGGATGGCCGCAGTGTTGATGGCAATAAAAGGTTTGTCGGCACGCGGACTGTGGCGATGCAGCGCGAGCGCCACCAGTTCCTTGCCGGTACCGGATTCGCCGTTGATCAGGACCGTGACATGTGATTGGGAAAGCCGACCGATGGCACGGAAAACCTCCTGCATCGCCGGTGCCTGGCCGAGAATTTCCGGCGTGCTTTCGAGCGCCTCTTGTCCCACGCTCTGGCGCATGCTTTCATCCACCGCGCGACGGATCAGCTCCACCGCGTGATCGATGTCGAACGGCTTGGGCAGGTATTCGAAAGCGCCGCCCTGAAAGGCGGACACCGCGCTTTCAAGGTCGGAATGGGCGGTCATGATAATGACCGGCAGCGCAGGAAAACGCTGCTTGATCTGTTGCAGCAGTTCCAGGCCGGATTCTCCCGGCATGCGGATGTCGCTCACTACGACTTGTGGCGTGGAAGTTTCCAGTGCTGCCAGCGCTTCCTGTGCCGAGGGGAACGTCTTGAATTCAAGCCCGGCGCGGGCCAGGGTTTTTTCGAATACCCAGCGGATGGAGCGGTCGTCGTCGATAATCCAGATTGGTTTCATGGTAAAGCTTTGTCGTGTCAGGAGGTGTCGGTTCAGATGACCGGCAGCAGTATTGTAAAGCAGGTACGGCCCGGTTGGCTGTCGTACTCTATCGAGCCGTGATGCTGGGCGATGAATGTTTGAGCCAGCGTTAATCCCAGACCACTGCCGCCATCGCGCCCTGATACCAGGGGGTAGAAGATCTTTTCCCGAATGTTTTCCGGAATGCCCGGGCCGTTGTCAATGACTTGCACCATGATGCCCAGACGGTATCGCTTGCGCGCTAATGTGACCTGTCGCGCTACCCGTGTGCGCAGGGTGAGTTCGCCCTCGCCCCGCATTGCCTGCACCGCGTTGCGCGCGATATTGAGCACTACCTGGATCAGCTGTTCCTGATCTGCCGATATATCGGGCAGGCTGGTATCATAATCGCGGCGTATGGTGATGCCATGAGGGTGTTCCGCCAGGAGCAGACTGCGCACCCGCTCCATGACTTCGTGGATGTTGACCGGACTGTATTTTGGCAGGCGGTGAGGCGTGAGCAACCGATCCATCAGGGATTGCAGGCGATCGGCTTCCTTGATGATGACCTGGGTGTATTCCTTGAGTTCCGGCTTGGGTAGTTCGAGCTCCAGTAACTGGGCGGCACCGCGCAAGCCCCCGAGGGGGTTCTTGATCTCGTGGGCGAGATTGCGCACAAGTTCCCGGTTTGCCTGCTGTTGCAGCAACATGCGTTCTTCCCGCGCGATCTTGAGTTGCTTGTCTATTTGATGGAATTCCAGAATTAGGCGGGCATGGTCTGCCTCTACGGGGGTGACAGTGCAACTCACTGAAAATGCGGTTTGGCTGGTGCTGGCAAGGTTGATTTCGTGCTCGGTAACGCTGGCGTTGCTCATCAGCGCTTGCTTTGCGGCGGTGGTGAGCGATGCGGTCGAGGTGAAGACCTGATTCAGGGTGTGTCCGCTAATATTATTCAGGCTGAGCTCGAACAGGTTTTCGGCTGCTGGATTGGCATGGACGATGCGAAACTGCTCGTCTATAAATATGACTGCCGTGGAAAGGTGTTCCAGGCCGGAGAACGATGGATGCGTCACTTAAGGTTGGCAAGCTCTTTTTTCAAAGCCTCGACGTTCTTTTCATGCAGCTCAATGTCGTCCTTGGATGGCGATTTCCGCGCTTCCGCCAACATTTTTTCTTCTGCGGACAACTCATCTTCGAGGATCTTGCGCCGCGTGTCGTCACGCTTCCTCTGGGTGTCGCTGTCAACTTTGGGGAACCCGGCGGGGGAGAGGACACTGGTCCTGGGCCGGGTGGCCGGGACGGTGTTGATCGGCTCCAGATTGAGCTTGGTGGCACCTTTCATAGGTACGTTGGAATAGGTGACGCGACCATTGGTATCGACGTGTTTGTAAATTTCGCCGTGAGCGGCCGTGGTGATAACGGCAGTGAGCGCTGCTGCCAACCACTGGGTGGTATGAGTTTTGCGATTAAAAATCAGCATATTGGGATCGATACAAAAGGTTAAAGACCAGTTTATGCGATACATGCCTGTTTTGCAACGCGTATTAACATACGCTTATGGTTGTTCCACGATTTCGAAATCATGCGTGATGAGCGCGGATTTGCCGAGCATGATCGAAGCCGAGCAGTATTTTTCCGCAGATAATTTAACGGCGCGGTCTACTTGCTCCGGTTTCAGATTCTTTCCTGAGACAATGAAGTGGATGTGAATTTTAGTGAATATCTTGGGGTCGGTATTTGCGCGCTCTGCCTCGATTTCGGCTACGCAATCGGTTACCTGCTGGCGGCTCTTCTTGAGGATATGCACGACATCGAAAGAAGTGCAACCTCCAGTGCCAAGCAGAAGTAATTCCATCGGGCGCGGACCGATGTTGCGCCCGCCCATGTCGGGAGGGCCGTCCATCACAATGGCGTGGCTGCTTTCAGTCTCGCCGATGAAACTGGCCTCGCCGGCCCATTTGATTCGTGCTTTCATGTGCTGTCCTTGTCTGGTTCGCAAAGCCCCTGACGCTACGTCAGTGGCGGTATATTATCAGATTGGCATGGCCGCAAATCGGGCTGCTTGAAGTTTGGATCCTGTTTAGTGGTTGACATGGTCCCGTTGCGGGAATAAAATGCGCGCCTTTCTCCATTTGAGTAACTGGATTCCTGCATGAAAACTTTTTCTGCGAAATCGCACGAAGTCAAGCGTGACTGGTTCGTGGTAGACGCCACCGATAAAGTTTTGGGGCGGTTGGCCAGCGAAATCGCGCACCGTCTGCGCGGCAAGCACAAGGCTGAATACACTCCGCACGTGGACACCGGCGATTATATCGTGGTTGTAAACGTCGAGAAACTGCGTGTTACCGGCAACAAGGCTGAAGACAAGATTTATCATCGTCACAGCGGCTACCCCGGTGGTATTTACAGCACCAACTTTACCAAGATGCAACAGCGCTTTCCCGGCCGCGTGCTGGAAAAAGCAGTCAAGGGCATGCTGCCGAAGGGCCCACTGGGCTACGCCATGCTGAAAAAACTCAAGTGTTACAGTGGGCCTGAGCATCAGCACGTCGCACAGCAACCCAAGGCATTGGAAATCTAAGGAATCGCCATGATCGGTAATTACAACTACGGTACCGGCCGCCGCAAGAGCTCGGTTGCACGTGTGTTCCTGAAGTCTGGTTCGGGCAATATCGTCGTCAACGATAAGCCGGTGGATGTGTTTTTCTCCCGTGAAACTGGTCGCATGGTGGTGCGTCAACCGCTGGAACTGACCAATAACCTCACCACCTTTGATATCATGGTCAACGTGGCAGGTGGCGGTGAGTCTGGTCAGGCAGGTGCGATCCGTCATGGCATCACCCGTGCCCTGATCGACTACGATGCAGGCCTGAAGAGTACGCTCTCCAAGGCTGGTCTAGTGACGCGCGATGCGCGAGAAGTGGAACGGAAAAAGGTGGGTCTGCGCAAAGCCCGCCGCGCCAAGCAATTCTCCAAGCGTTAATCAACTGCGCTTGTATCGAAAAAGCCGCCTCCGGGCGGCTTTTTTATTGCCTAGAATGGGCGCGCTGTTTATGATTGACAATTTTGTATGGCAGGGATATTTGCAATGATCAAGGTTGGCATCGTAGGAGGTACCGGATACACCGGGGTGGAGTTGTTGCGCTTGCTGGCGCAACACCCTATGGCGAGCCTGGAAGCCATTACTTCGCGCAAGGAAGCCGGGATGGCGGTGAGCGACATGTTCCCCAACTTGCGCGGCAGGGTGAATCTGAAGTTCCAGGACCCAAACGATGCTCCTCTGCATCAGTGCGATGTGGTTTTTTTTGCAACTCCCAACGGCGTGGCAATGCAGCAGGCGCGTGCTCTGGTGGATGCTGGTGTGCGGGTAATCGATTTGGCCGCAGACTTCCGCATCAAGGATATTCCCTTGTGGGAAAAATGGTACGCTATGGAACATGCCTGCCCGGAGCTGGTTGAAGAAGCGGTCTACGCACTGCCGGAAATCAACCGGGACGATATCAAGGGCGCACGGGTGATTGCCAACCCCGGGTGCTATCCCACTGCGGTGCAATTGGGTTTCCTCCCTCTTATCGAAGCGGGGGTGATTGAGCTGAATGGGCTTGTCGCCGACTGCAAATCCGGGGTTTCCGGCGCCGGGCGCAAGGCCGAAGTGTCCACGCTGTTCAGTGAAGCCTCGGACAACTTCAAGGCCTACGCCGTGGCCGGCCACCGTCATTTGCCGGAAATCGTGCAAGGTCTGTCGCGCCGCGCCGGCAAGCCAGTCGGACTGACGTTCGTGCCACATCTGACACCCCTGATTCGCGGTATACATGCCACGCTTTATGCGCGCCTGAGCAAGGATGTGGATTTGCAGGCGCTTTACGAGCAGCGTTATGCCAATGAGTATTTTGTCGACGTGTTGCCAGCAGGGGGGCATCCTGAGACGCGATCGGTACGTTCCGCCAATTTCTGTCGCATTGCCGTACACCGACCGCAAGGTGGCGATATGGTCGTCATTCTGTCTGTGATCGATAACCTGGTTAAGGGTGCGGCGGGGCAGGCGGTACAGAACATGAATATTCTCTTCGGTTTGCCGGAGGCGACCGGGCTTGAGCAAATTCCTGTGCTGCCATGAAATTTATCCGCGCGGTTAAGCGCAGATACGGCATGGCATCCCGTCCCATGGCGGTGCGCACCCATGTTGCGTGGCATTGGCGGGGCTTGTTTATGGCAGTGGCTCTCGCTATTGGAGTTGGTCTGGCTTGGTGGATGTATGACATAGGCAGTCGTTTTGCAGGATTTGATAGGGGGGTCGCCGATCATGAGCAGGCGCAACTGCGGGACAAGGTCAAACGGCTTGAGCTGGAAAACGGTCGACTGGAGTCGGCCCAGGTCAAAACCGAGCGCCATAACCAGATTGACAATGCGGCACAGCGGGATCTGCAACGGGATCTGAAAGCATTGCAGGATGAGAATGCCTTGCTCAAGGAGGAGTTGGCGTTTTTTCGCGGTATGATGTCTGGCGACCACGCGGCGGGGGTGAATATTTACCGCTTTACAGTGGAGCGGGGTGCGGTTGGTTCATATCGCTATCAATTGCTCCTGGTTCAGGCCGGACAAAGGGAAAAAGTGTTTCAGGGGCGTCTGCAGCTGGTGGTTACTGCGCAAGAGGGTGCCAGGAAAACTGTCATGATTTTTCCCGACGATGCGGCTGCGGGCGAGAAATTCGCTGTCAGCCTGAAGTCCTACCAGAAACTGGAAGGCGCTTTCCAGTTGCCACCTGCCGCTGTGGTAAAAAGCGTCGAGGCGCGCATATTCGGTGACGGTTCAGTGCAGCCAAAATTAACCAAGATGGTGAGTTTGTCGTGATAGCGTATTGAGGATGAGTATGTTCGGAAAGAAGACCCCTAAACCACAAAGTCGCATCGATAGTCTGATTGGGAATGGTACTCGCATCGAGGGTGATGTCTTTTTCACCGGGGGCTTGCGCGTGGATGGCGAGATCAAGGGGAATGTGCGCGCAGATGGCGGGCAGGCCAGTACGCTGGTGCTCTCCGAACAGGCTCGCATCGAGGGGGCAATCGAAGTGTCGCATCTGGTTGTAAATGGTGCCGTGGTGGGGCCGGTTTACGCTTCTGAATATGTGGAACTCCAGTCAAAATCCAGAGTCACAGGTGACGTTCACTATAAAACCCTGGAAATGCACGTTGGAGCGATTGTCGAGGGCAAGCTCGTGCATCAGGAAAAACTGGCGTTACCTGCGCCAAATTCGGTGGCCATCGAGGGTCAGGTAGTAGTTGACTAATTTGCTTTAGTTTAGCAAAATACGGTTTTGTATATATATTATCCAGGAGTACGAATATGAACGCAGTGACCGAAATGCCCAGTCCGTTGACTTTTACCGATAACGCAGCGGCCAAGGTAAAGAGCCTGATCGAGGAAGAAGGTAGCGCCGACTTGAAACTGCGCGTATTCGTTTCAGGTGGAGGTTGTTCCGGTTTTCAGTATGGCTTTACTTTTGATGAAGTCACCAATGAAGACGATACCGTAGTCGAGAAAAATGGCGTGACGCTGCTGATCGATCCGATGAGCTTCCAGTATCTGTTGGGCGCCGAGATTGACTATACCGAAGGCCTGCAGGGCGCGCAGTTCGTGATCAAGAACCCGAATGCCACTACTACCTGCGGTTGCGGTTCTTCCTTTTCCGCCTGATGCAGTTTGCATGCGGGTACAAGGGGGCTTCGGCCCCCTTTTTGCATCTATGCGGGGTAAATTGCGCCCAGTATCCTTGAACCCTTCGCTCCAGTGACTTCTGGAAGGTTGCCAGGCCGGTGGTGCCAGGTTTGGTGTGCAAGCCAGGCGAAAGCGGCTGCCTCTACCCAGTCCGCGCCAATTCCAAGCACATCTATTGGGGCTACTGATAGATGAGGTAGCAATTTCGTCAGGCGGTCTCTCAATGCGGAGTTACGCGCACCTCCTCCGCATAAGTAAACTTCATCGGCGCCAGGGCAATGTTGTGTGATTGCATCCGCCATCGCACGGGCGCTGAACTCCAGCAGGGTTGCCTGCACATCTGCTGCAATATGATTATTGGCAAGCCGCGACTGCAGCCATTCAAGATGGAACATGTCGCGCCCTGTACTTTTGGGCGGCGGAAGGGCAAGAAAAGGATCAGCAAGCAATTCCTGCAGCAGGTCGGGAATGACGTTGCCGCTGGCAGCCCAAACGCCATCCTGGTCGAATGGCATATTCAGGTGCAATTGCGCCCATGCATCGAGCAGCAGGTTGCCTGGTCCGCAATCGAAACCCGTGATTGCACCCGAGACGGGTAGCCAGGTCAGGTTGCTGATGCCGCCGATGTTGAGAATGACGCGTTTGAGTCGAGGATGTCTAAATATGGCCGCATGGAATGCGGGCACGAGCGGTGCGCCTTGCCCTCCAGCGGCCATGTCGCGGCTGCGGAAGTCCGCTATTACGTTAATGCCGGTGAGTTCGGTTAGCAGGCTGGCGTTGCCGATCTGGATGGTGAAGCCTAAATCGGGACGATGGCGAATTGTCTGGCCGTGGCAACCGATAGCGGAAACCTGTGTTGCGTCAAGATTCGCTTTATCCAGTAGTTCGGAAACAGAAGCGGCATATCGTTGCGCAAGAATGTTCCCTGCCAGGGCCGCGTGCGTTAATTCGTCGTGGCTGGTGCGGTTGAGCGCCAAAAGCTCCTCACGCAGTTCGGCGTCAAAGGGGGAGAAAACGGTTTCCACAAGGACCGGGCACTGTGCATCCATCCTGACCAGTGCCGCGTCGACACCATCAAGACTGGTTCCAGACATCAGGCCGATATAGAACTCGGTGGGTGCGGGCGCCTGGGCCAAGGTGGATTAATCAAGTGCGGCAAGATTGGTGCCACGCAGTAGTTCCAGGCGCGCCAGCAGCGGCTGTAAGGCACGGTTGAACTCGCCCTTCTGACTTGCCGCGATGGGGAATGCGGTCGGAACCTCAATCGAAAGTGGATTGCGTTGCACGCCGGCCACCTTGAATTCATAGTGCAGGTGCGGGCCGGTAGCCAGGCCGGTCATGCCGACATAGCCGATTACATCGCCCTGGCTGATGCGCTGTCCCTTGCGCAGACCGCCGGCAAAGCCGGAAAGGTGGCCGTACACGGTTTCAAACTTACCCTGGTGTTGCAGCACGATGATATTGCCGTAGCCATTCTGTTTGCCAACGAAGGCGACAGAGCCGTCGGCTGTGGCCTTAACCCGGGTGCCGGTCGGAGCAGCATAATCAACTCCTTTGTGGGCACGCCATTCTTTCAGAACGGGATGATAGCGGGCACTGGTAAATCCGGAACTGATACGGGTAAATTCGAGGGGCGAGCGCAGAAATGCCTTGCGCAGGTTTTTGCCATCCGGCGTGTAGTAGCCACCATGGCCTTCATGATCCTGGAAGTACACGGTACGGTAGGCCTTGCCGTTGTTGACGAATTCCGCCGCCAGGATGTGGCCGGTTTTAACCAGTTCGCCCTTGTGATAAAAGGCTTCATATACAACGGTGAATTTATCTCCGCGCTGAAGATCGCGGTGGAAATCGATGTCGGTGGAAAAGATTTCAGCCATCTGGATTGCGACGGCATCCGGCATGTTTGCCGAGTCCGTTGCAGCAAACAGGGAACTCCTTATTTGTCCCGAGCTCATGACTGTTTGCCGTTCCAGTGCCAAAGCTTGTTCGCTTGTTTTGAAATGGCCGTCCTGTTTTTCTACCTGGAGTATGGTATTGCCACCATAGTGATAGTGGAGTGAAAGAAGTTCGCCATTGTCTGTGGTTTGTGCCTGAAGCGTCTTGCCCGGTTTCAGCTGGTGCAGCGCTTGGGCGTGCTTTGCTTCGCTCAGGAAAGATTGAATATCTTCGCTGTTGACGTCCAGTCGGGAGAGAAGCCCGGCTACCGTGTCGCCGCGCTGGATTCGCTCCTCGCGCCAGAATGTCTGGTTGTCGGGGTTTGTCGATGCGCCGGTTGGTAGTGTCAGGGACGCAATCACGGTGTGAGCGGGAATATGCTGGACATCGGTATCCGGTGCGATACCGAACGCGGCTACAACACCGAAAAGTGGCAGGGCAGAAAGGCTAACCAGCCAGCGCAAAGGGATTTTTCGTTCGGTCTGAAAAAGCTTTTGGGATAAAATGCCGATTCTATGGTTCCGCATGTTGCCTGTTAAGGTTTGTATTGTAGAGTAGCGCGCAAGCTTAGCAAAAAACCCAGGTAGCGGAAAGTTAAACTTATACCAAATTGGGAAGTGAAATGAGTCAAGCCAACGAGGCTCTCCAGATCATTAAACGTGGATGTAATGAACTTCTGCTGGAGCAGGAGCTGGTGGATAAGTTAGCCACCGGCCGCCCGCTAAGGGTCAAGGCGGGGTTTGACCCCACAGCCCCGGATTTGCATCTTGGTCACACAGTGTTGATCAACAAGTTGCGCCAGTTCCAGGATCTGGGGCATGAGGTGATGTTCCTGATTGGCGACTTCACTGGCATGATTGGGGATCCTACCGGGAAGAACGTGACGCGCAAGCCCTTGACGCGCGACCAGGTGATCGAGAATGCGCGAACTTACGAGCAGCAGATTTTCAAGATTCTCGACCCGGAAAAAACGCTGGTGATGTTCAACTCCAGTTGGATGGGCTCAATGAGCGCCGTCGATTTGATAAGCCTGGCGGCAAAACACACGGTGGCCCGCATGCTGGAGCGCGACGACTTTCACAAGCGCTATGCGTCCGGTCAGCCAATTGCGGTGCATGAATTTCTTTATCCCCTGATTCAGGGCTATGACTCGGTGGCGATGAAAGCCGATGTGGAATTGGGTGGGACCGATCAAAAGTTCAATTTGCTGGTTGGGAGGGAATTGCAAAAGCATTATGGGCAGCCGCCCCAGGTGGTGCTGACCATGCCGATTCTGGAAGGGCTGGATGGCGTTAACAAGATGTCAAAATCCCTTGGAAACTACATAGGTATCCACGAATCGCCAGATAGCATGTTCGGAAAATTGATGTCCATTTCTGACGATCTGATGTGGCGCTATATAGAGTTGCTGTCATTCGAGCCATTAAACGTGGTTTCGCAATGGAAAAAAGAAGTGGGCGAAGGGCGTAATCCGCGCGACATCAAAGTCATGCTGGCGCAGGAAATAATTACCCGCTTCCATGATGGGCCGGCAGCAGAAAGGGCTTTGTCAGAATTTGAAGCCCGTTTTCGAGAAGGGGCCGTGCCTGATGAGATGCCGGAATTCAATTTGCCGGTAGATGGTGAGGGATTGTCTATTGTCCAAGCGCTCAAGCAGGCTGGGCTGACCGCCAGCACCTCGGAGGCAATGCGAATGATCCAGCAAGGCGGGGTCAAGGCGAACGGAGAGAAAGTGAGCGATAAATCACTGCTTCTTCGCAGAGGCGAGACGGTTGTGCTGCAGGTGGGCAAGCGGAAATTTGCACGTGTAGCCATTATCTAAAGGACTGCCGCTGAAATCGTAAAAGCTTAACGGACTGATTTGTATGGGGTCCGTCATCATTTGGTAACAAACCTGCGGAAAAGGCTTGACCGCGAATTCTGACCCCGTATAATGCGCACCTCTCGACGGCAAAGCGTTACAGCGAAAACCGCCGGGAAGTGCGAAAATAAAGGGTTTGACAAATAATTTAAGCCCTGTAAGATGCGCACCTTCGTTGCAGAACAGCGCGACGAAGCAAGAAGAAAGCTTAAAAAAACTTCTTGACGCGGCGAGCGGTGACTGTATAATGCGCACCTCTCGCTAAGGCGAGAAGCGGTAAGTGAAGCGAAGCAGCAAACGTTCTTTAAAAAAATACAGCCAATAAGTGTGGGCGCTTGTCGGATGGGAAGTGTAGGTTTTGAGTTACTTTCGGGTAATTTAAATATCTAGGCGACTCACAAGATACAAGTGCTTTGTGACGGTGATATGAAAATATTGCTGTTACTGTAATAAGCGCAAAAATGTTTTAAATTAAGCAGTGATTAAACTGAAGAGTTTGATCCTGGCTCAGATTGAACGCTGGCGGAAT